>JAWXUL010000006.1:0-133123 GCA_044432725.1 Eubacteriales bacterium | reverse complement strand
TTGCTTTTTGAATTCATCTGTGTATTTTTTTACTTTTTCTGCCATGTGTATACCTCTTTCTTATTGTCTATTATAACACACAGTTCGATTTTTTTCTGTACAACTTAGTATAGCTGATCCAATTTTTGCAACCCACCTTCGGAAAAAATGGAGCAATGCTTCATGCCTATGCAAACGGACTAGATCGCTCCCCAGTAGCAGACATCAATTTCACAGTACCAGTGAAATCTGTAGGGCATGGAATCACCACGCTCGCTGACCTTGAAACTGGAGTTGAAGTCTTTCAATTAATGTTGGCACTTTCTCAAAGCATAGGAACAAAGCTACGGAATTAGAAAAAAACGGCTTGTGGCGTTGCTATTTCCGTGAAAGATAGCAATCTTTTCAGTAGACAATATCAAAAGCAAATTCTTATGCCCACGCAATCGGCACAGGTGATCACCAAAGAATGTTACTCACTCTTCGTGGACCGCCATGAGTGGGAAGCACCTATTCGTTCTGTCACAGTTAGGGCAATTTCACTGGATGAAGATAATCAACCGATACAACTCACCTTTGGAACTTACTTTCAGGCATTAGAGAAAAGGGTACGCTTGGAAGATGCTATTGAGGACATACGGAGACGTTTTGGGAAAAATGCCATTATCCCAGCTAGTATTTGTGAAAATCAAAAAATCCCTGATGTGAATGGCTTGGAAATCATCATGCCGACTGGTGTGTTCTGATGAATGGAGAGAATATGGAAAATCATAGTAGAAAAGTTTATGTGGAAGTCACAACGAAGGTCAATCTTGAAGGTTGTTATCGCCCTCTTTCCTTTATTTGGGAAGTGAGAATACAAAATTGACCGCCTAAAGCACGTTTGTCGTGCTTCCTCTCTCAAAGTTGGCGGTTGTGGCACAAGATATACAGTCATGATGCAAGGGAAGGAAACATTTATGTACCAAGAGGATGAGGGACCATGGTACATGGAGTCCAAGAACTAAACTACTTGCTCAAATCACAGATATTCAGTTGGTTATGGTGAGGGTTAGGTTTCTTTTTCGTTCTCAATATGGCTTTCCACTCCTTTTTTTGATTGCAAAGGAAAGCACCATAAGAAATTTCACTTTCTTATGGTGCTAATTTTTGTTATGAGTTCTGCTTATTTGGATTTCATACGCTGATTTTTAGCCAGCTCCCACTCCCTGTACGATAGAATAGACACCCGTGCTACGGTCTAAAGTGACCATATATAAGCTTAACCCACTTACTTGATATGAGCCGCTGGTCACAATACCAATTTGAAAATATTCTTCTGTTCCACCACTTAAAGGTTCTAATGAATGGTTGAAAAATCCTTCATAGCGATATAATCCATCACCATCTGCTGTCCCTGAGCCAAGTAAAGGTAACCCTAAAATAGTAGCTTCTGCTTCCAAGTCCTCCCAAGTTCCAAGTCGTTTATCCGTTTCCACAGCATAAGCATTTTTTACTCGTATGATAAAGGCTTCTTGTTCTGCTACAGTCAAATTAGTCTCCCTAAACTCATAAAAATCTATTTTTTCTGGGGTATTTGGATACCACTCACCAAAAGGTTCGGCATAGAAGTTATAAGCCTCATAAAACCAAGCATCTACATACGCCCCCACAATATCGCCACCTTGTGCAGTTTGCTGGATTGCTGTCACAGTATTCCCTGAATAAGTCAGATTCACCATGCCACCAAGGGTCACACCCTCCCAAGTTTGCCCAGAACTGTTGTCGATGGTGTGGAGTTTACCATTTTCATCTTCCACGGCAAGGACTGAACTGATACTGAGGACTTTCCCAGAAATGCTGACTTCGCTAGGCTCTCTCACCAGTTCTGACAAGTTGAAAGAATCCCCTTCAAAGTTCAAATCCCCTTGCATACCATCAATAAAGTGGTCTGGGAAGTAATAAAGAGGGTCATCTTCCTCTAATTCGTAGATGGTCATTTCCACCGTGCCGTCTGGCAGAGTTTCCACGATAGCCACCTGTCCAGCTTCGATAGTTTGCTCTTCAGAAGTGGTTGTGCCTGTGACCATGCCAGTCAGCACCACAATTTGTGTCACCTGTGCCACAGGGTCAAAGTGGATGATTCCAGAAGTACCACGCACACCCGTCACCACGTTATTTGTTTGAAATTCAAGGCTTTCGTCGGCACTTAGGGTAGATGTTACGTTAAAAAACACTGTCCCTTTGGATAAGTAAATGTCAAGGTGCTTGTCCTCTTGGACAATTTCCACTTGGGAAGTTTCGTTCACTCGTAGGACTTTACTCTTATCCAGAACCACATAGGCATTGCTCTCTATCATAGTTTCGATGTTGTCCCCTGTCACCAAACGAGAGCCAAGGACAACGGCTTTTTCTTCGCTGTTGTTTTGTAGTGTGATACTACCAGTGAAATTTTCCAGTCGCATTTCATCGGCAGAAGTGGAACTATCTCCACCACCTAAGATGTTGCCAAAGAGACTGCTTCCCTCTTGGGTGTTATCACTGGAGGAAGCATTGCTATTTGTTTCCTCCTTGCTACAGCCTGTGAAGATGAGTCCTAATGCTAGAAATAGTGGTAATAATTTTGTTTTTTTCATGAGTTACTTCCTTTCTAAAAGAATACAGTTTATTCTAACACAACTTGAATATTATGTCAATTTTAATCATTGAAAATTAAATTTTTTAACATCCAAGTAAATTTTCCACTGCCTGCAACAGTCTCTCTGGTTTGAACGGCTTGACAATAAAATCCTTTGCTCCTTGTTTCAAGGCTTCCTTGCCCTTGCCGTTCTCACCTTTCTATTAGTATTCCTCCAGCTCCTCAGCATACATACTCACCACGTTTTTGCCACGTCTTTTGGATTCATAGACAGCCAAATCTGCCTTACCAATCAAATCCTTATAAGTTGTGCCGTGCTGAGGAAAGACAGATACACCAACGCTTGCCTTAATACCAATCACTTGCTTCTCAAAAGAGAAGTCTTTTTGCAGTGCTTCCAGCATGATATTGGTACGAACTAAGACAGATTCTTCACTATCCACATTACGAAGCATAACAGCAAATTCATCTCCACCAATACGTCCCACCAAATCATCTCCACGGACAAGACGTTTCAATCGTTTTCCTACGGTGGAGAGCAGTGCGTCCCCATAGGAATGTCCCAAAGTATCATTTACTCCCTTGAAATCGTCCAAATCAATGAAGATTAGTGCGTATTTTTCTTCTAAACTCGCTGTATCTAAGATGATTTTCCCCTGTTCCTCGAAGGTTGCTTTGTTCAATGCTCCTGTCATCATATCATGGTAAGCACGTTCTTCTAAGTTACGTTGTTCTTGAACATTTTTCATTTTGCCAAAAATCTCAACAGGCTTACCTTGCTCGTTTTGGATAAATCTTCCTTGCACATGATACCACTCATAAACATCAGGTTCCGTGAGAGAAAGGACGTGATATTCCATTTTTCTCCCTGATAACATATCATCAATATCTTTTCGATAGCTTACATGACAGTCAGGGTGAATAATATTTTTGTCGATGAAAGTATTTACAAAATCAGTAATATCATAGGGCATACCAAAGTTACTTACTTTTTTATCGTTGTGGTGAAAGGTCATGGATTCAATATCAATGTGAAAGAGAACATCTCCTGACAAATCTTGCATTGCTGAAAAATATTGATTTAACTGAGAAAAGTCGGATTTGAAGTTCATATCGCTTTCAATATTTGTCATTCTTCCGAAAATCTCCATCAGATCACCTGTTTTATCGTAAATATGCTTGGAAATCATTTCATACCACTGATACTCCCCAGTGGCTGTCATCACCTTGCATTGAACGGAAGAAGGCTTGCCGTTCAAGGTATCTTCGGCAAACGTCTTGAAATTATCTAAATGCTCTGGGTGGATGACAGGATAAGCCCCCTCTGGATAATTGGGGATTTCATCTGGAACACCCAATTCCACTGCCACTTCGCCTTTTTGTCGCAGAATTCGAGTTTTCATGTCCACATAGTAGAGGGATTCCCCAGAAAGAGATTCCACGGCTTCGACATATTGGTTTAAGGTGGAAACTTCGGCTTCCATCGTTTCTGTAGCGTGAATATTCCGAATGATACCGAGAATTTCAATGGCTTTTCCTGTGTTATCTCGAATAATCCTCGTTGTCAGTCTATACCATTGATAGCTTCCGTCTGTATTTCTTGCTCTCAGTTTGACAGAATTATCAAGTCCAGACCAGCTTTTACTGGAAAAGTTTTTATATTTCTCTGCATCCTCAGGGTGAATACGCTCAATGACACAGGCTGGATAGTCTGTATGCACTGGTTTCATTCCTAATTCGTGGGCAACATCTCCCTCAATACACAACACTTTTGTTTCCACGTTAATGGTGTACAAGGATTCTCCTGATAAAGTTTGCATTGCTGTAAAATATTGGTTCATGACAGAAAGTTCTTGATTTGCTTCTACAACTTCCTTTTTCATCATGGTTTCATTGTGAATATTCTGTAATCTACCATAGATTTCTGTAACATTTCCCTCTTTATCACGAATGTTGATGGCACTATCCAAATACCATTCATACTCCTCTGTGACAAGTTTCATACGAAGTTTGTATTGTTGCATATTTCCAGAAAGCCATTGGTCTGTTTGCTCCAGAATGATTTGTTCATCTTCTGGGTGCATTAAATTTTTATCAAAGGTAGATTGAGGGTAATTTTCAAAGGTATTTGTGATAATCTCACCACTCTTTGACTTTGTTGTGTAAACAAGGGTTTGTGCTTCTACGTCAATTCGATAAAGAATATCATCGGACAACTCTTGCATAACCAGTAAATAGTTATTGGCTTCTTCCACCTCTGTTTCTAGTTTGTGTTTTGACTGAATGTTTTTGATTCTGCCAAAAACTTCAGATTGATTGCCATCATCGTCAAAAATGATATCGGAAAGTAATTCATACCACTGATATTGTCCGTCCAAATTTTTCAGTCTTACTTCCAAACTATTTTTTCCACTTTCTAAGGCTTCTCGGTCAAAAATTTTGAACAACTCCACATCATCAGGGTGTACCCATTTCATGACTGATTCAGGGAAATTTCCTACTTCCGTGGGAAGTCCCAATTCTTTTTCCATCAAACTACCAAGTCGAAGATTATCTGTTTTTATATCGTAAATATACAAGGATTCTCCAGAAATCTCATTTAACACGTCAAAATATTTGTGAAGTGTGGAAACTGTATCTTGCATGGTCATTTCTTTGTGGATATTGTTCATTTTCCCCACAACTTCGGAAACTGCACCTGTTTCATCACGAATAATCTGGCAAAGGATTTCATACCACTGAAAACCCCCTTGTGCGGTAAGCACCCTCACACGAGTTTCCCCAGCAATCCCTTTCAAAGAATTATAGGTGAAGGTTTTGTACAGTTCTAAATCCTCTGGATAGACTTTATGAAGTACAGATTCTGGGAAGTTTTGAACCACTTCAAAGAAGCCTAATTCCTCTGCAACCTGTCCTTTTTGGGTTAAAATCTTGTTTTTTACGTCCACCCTATAAAAAGATTCACCAGAAATGGACTGTAAGGCTTCAAAATACTGGTTCAAGGAGGAAACTTCTTCTTGCATATTGACTTCGTTGTCTACGTTCACCAAAGTGCCAAACACTTCTGTCAAATTGCCCTCTTTGTCAAAAATTTTCTTCCCTGTGATTTTGTACCATTGATAAGGACTACCACCCAGAGAAAAACGGATAGGTTCTTCACAAACAATGTCATTTTCATGGAAATCACGAAAACCTTTTAGATAAATCTCTTTATCATCAGGGTGAATGGTGTCCAGACTGAAAAATGTATTGACATAATCTGGGATCACTCTATCGTTGTCAGTAATACTTTGAAACTCATGGTAAGAATACATGGTATTGGTGGCAATATCTACACGATACAACAAGTCAACGGTGGTTTCTTGAACGGCAGAAAGATATTGGTTCACCATGTCGAATTTTTCTTTTGCTTCAACTTGTTTTTCGATATTTACCAGACTGCACATGAGTTTTGCACCAGAATTGTCAAGCTCTCTTTTTTGCAGTTCTAAACAATACCAATGTTCTTCCCCTTTTGCGTTTTCCACTGTCAATTCCTTTGTATAAAGCTGACTATTTTGTAAGTTTTCTTGGATTTCTTCCACAAGCTTGGTTCTGCTGTCCACATGAAAGGCTTGTGACAGCTGTTTACAATAGATGGCTTGACACGTATCTTCATTACTTTCAAAGACTTTATAAAAAGCTTCATTACATTCCAGAATTGTCAAATCGTCATCAAAATTTAAGATGGCTTCAGCACGGGTTGAATGCTGAATTTGGTGCAACGCCATCGCCATGCGAGTGTCATTTTGTGGTATAATTTCTAAGAATACCTCTGTTTTCTCATCGTTGAAATAACCCACTTGCAAATCAACTAGGATTTTTTTGTTCTCTTTTGTAATCGCTGTGTAATTGTAAACCAAAGTAGGCTTATTTTCCTTCAAAGACTTTACCATTAAAGACTGTATTCTCTCAGGGGACTTATCAAAAACTTTCCCTAAATCACAATCATCTGTGGTGATTCCGAAAAGTTCTGTTGCCTGTTTATTGATATAAAAGGTTTTCTCTGTGACAAGGCTACCAACCATAAAAGGATTTCCTAAATTCTCTAAAAAATACCCAAATTTTGTATTAACATCCATGTTTTCACTTCTCCTACTTGTTTGCTCTCATCTTTTTTTACTTTTTTCCTGACATATCAGGTTATCTCTGCAGTTTATAATGTCCTTTACAATTATATCTTTTTTTTAAGATTGTGAAATCAAAAGGAACCAATATTTAGTCAACCTTTTCAGCCGTGTTTAACACTGTTCCTTCTGCTTTTATCTAGGAAGAAAAAGAAAACCCATTTCTACCATTTTCTTTCACTTTGTATAAGTTTTTGTCAGCTAAATCATATAATTCTTTGTATTTGATAGGTTCATTGAAAATATATCCACCGATACTCAAAGAAACAGGGATTTCTGTTGGATTTTCTTCTAAGCTGTCTAATAAATGTCGAAATTTTCGTTCTAAGTCCTCGCTTTTACAGGGGTTTTCTAATAAAACAACAAATTCATCTCCCCCAAGCCGTGCCACCATATCTCCTTGACGGAAGTGACTTTTCACAGCTTGTGCTACCACTTGAATGACTTCATCCCCTTTTTGGTGTCCGTAGGTGTCATTTACTTGCTTAAAATAATCAATATCAATTAAAATCAAGCACCCACTATCAAGATTTTGCGTTGTTTTTTCTGCATACTCACGAAAATGCCCTGCATTATAAAGTTTAGTCATTCTATCTTGTTGAGATAATAATTTGAATTTTTTCCCTTGCTGAACAACCACCGAGGAAAAAGAAACAAGGGAAAGAATTATAAAACCATAAATGTACACAGCATATTCATCCAAAACTGTTGCAAAGGACACACCATCATTGACAATTACGTTGCGATACACGATTTCATCTACCTTGTTAGGGTCAAGACGTAAAATGCCATGGTTTATCAGACCTAAGATCACAGGGTCAAGCTGATTGGATAAGCCGATAGCCATATAAGAATTTAGGTCAGTTGCATTTTGTATTTCAAGATTGTCAAGACCTAATTTTTGGATAGTATATTGAGCGATATTTTGGTCACAAAACAATGTTTTTCCACCATTTTTAGAAATTTCTTCTAGCAAGCTATCAACATCATTACATAATTCTACCTGCTCACTGGGAATGTCAGGAACACCTCCGTAAATGAAATAGCGATGATATTCTGTGTCCTCCATACCGTCATCTTCACGAACAACACTCACAGCACCAGAAGAAAAAAAGGCTCTGGATAAGGTCACATCCATGGTCTGACTTAAATCGTAATCGTAAGGCACCGCCCCACTAAGATGCACTTCTCCACTTTCTATTTTCTCGGTTAGTTCCCCGTAACTATCTACCCAAACATAACGGAATTCAACATCAATAATCTCTGATAGCAAATCTAACATTTCTTTTGAAATTCCTTGATTTTCTTCCGTTTCATCAAACAAATAGGGTTTCACATTTCTAACTAAGCCCACATTCAGGTAATCATACTCTTCCAAAGCCTTGTTTTCTAGTGCAGAGCGAACATAATCGCCAGCCAATTCTTTTTCAAAATAACGATTTTGTAGTCGCTCGGACAAGGT
This sequence comes from Eubacteriales bacterium, assembly GCA_044432725.1. Lineage (GTDB taxonomy): Bacteria > Bacillota > Clostridia > Oscillospirales > Oscillospiraceae > JAWXUK01. The sequence continues at coordinate 124,899 of JAWXUL010000006.1, read as the reverse complement.
TGGGTCATAACTTTTTATTTTTCGGATTGCTTCGTCAATTTCTGCCACCAGTTCCGTATTACCCTTGGTGGAAACGAAATAAAAGGGGGAAGGATTCTGAAAAGACAGAGTGACTAAGTTTTCCCGTCTGCTTTCGATGTCAGAGGACATAATCACGTCCACTTCTTCCTTCAGGAGCAATTCCATGGATTCCTCGTAATCATCTACATAGGTCACTTGGGGTTCAACACCGTAACTCTCCATAATTTGAAAGAAATGTGCTTCTTTGATGGGTGAATCCTTGACTATGGCAGCATGAATGGTATCTAAATCGAAATAATTATCTCGTACCAAAGTAGTGCTGTTACTTAATGCACAAATCGTTGTGCGAGCCACACCATAAAATTCCTCACAAAATTCATATTGCTCTGCAAAATATTCTGTCAAGTGAACCGTTCCCATGATGTCCACTTCCCCTGCTTGTATCATCTCACCAGCAAGTAAATAAGAGTCTTTTTTGGAACCCTCGTCTATGATAACATACTCAAATTCCCAGTCTGTATGCTGATCAATTTCCAGAAGAAATTCGTAATTATAGCCAGAATAGTCCCCATTTGTTTCTATATTAAAAAATCCTTCATCTGGAATAAATGCTACTTTCACTGTTGTTTCCCTTGCTTCTACAGGGGCAACAGGTATCAGGCACACCATCAGTATGGTGGATAAAAATTGTGCTAATCTGTGTTGTTTCATACTTTTTACCTTTTTTCTAGGAAGAAACAGAAAAACCATTTCTACCCTTTTCTTTCAATTTATATAGTTCTTCGTCTGCCAGACGATACAGGACATCGTATTCTACCGATTTCTCGAAGAGATAAGCACTCATACGAAGGAGCACAGGTACTTTATGTTCTTACTTGACCAATTCTGCTAAAATATTTTCTAATCGCTTCACAAAATCTTCTTTTTGCTTGCTTTTGTATATTTCTACAAAGGCAAGAAAAAAGATAGAGGGGATTAGTTCCGTAACTACCTATGCTATTATACCATAGAATAACATATAATGCAAGAAAAGTTGAAAATTACCAGTTTTTTTTTTTTTTTGCAATGATTTCATGAACTTAACGCAGTTCTTACATTTCAGTAATCATTTAAGGAAAAATTAGTTTTTTTACTTTATAATGGATATAATCTAATATTTTGTCATTAAATATAACTAAATCAAGTGAATTGGTTATTTTTTTATCACTTCTTCTATTATTACAAAGTACAGAATTCTTAAGGGATAGATTTTCTTTCTTAAATCACCTTAACTGATTTTAAGAAAACCCAAGCAATTTTAAAAATAAACAAAAAACACACCTACATTGTAGGTGCGTTCTAAATCAGCAGCTTGAAATGTTTCAACGACCATTAGGTAATGAGGAATCTCGTACCCATTCAACATAGTTCTTAGCAATTTGTTATTACAATCAAATTGCTAAAATGGACTACCATTCACGTTCAAAAGGACATTCGATTTCTTCTAGTGTGTCTTTTGGATTAACCAATAAGCAAAAAATTCTATTATCGTTTTCTTCTAAGAGTGGTTTTGCTATCGTATGGGAAAAATACAAGACCATTTTATCTCCATTAGCCGTTTGCACTGGCACATCAATGATTCCACTAAAAGAACGCTGAACCCCTTGAACAATATCAATGACATATTCCGATCTACCTTGGGCATGGATCATTTCTTGAAAATGGTTATCGTAGCGCTTTCCAATGGTTTCTTTAGTGCAAGCAAAGGCTTGATAAAAGAGATCGTTCGCACTACGAATGATTAAATCTACTTCCAATATACCTGCACATTCCATCATGAATGCTGGTCTTTTCATGTGATTGAGCAAAATATTTAAGTAGTGTGGGCGGTGGTCTTCTTTTATTTTTACAATAAGTAGAATCGCTTCCTTGGAGTCTTTCGCATAGGTGAATTCAAGACTACAAGGAAGTAAATCTCGTTTTTGCGTCTTTAGATTACAATCTTCTATCACTTTATCTCCTGTGAAATTTTCCTAAATCATAAAAATCTGAATACTCATTTCTTTATTAAAAATCTTGAAAAAGTCAAACTTATTCGTGTTTTCGGCAAACAAATCATTTGCAATTTTGTTTCCAGCAACTGGAAGTCCTTTTTCTGCATCTATTAAAAAAATGGGACGCCCTGTGTTGACAGTTTCATCAATTAGTTTTAATATTTTTTCATATTACTTCCTCCAATAAAAAAACTAGGGACGATAAACATCTCTAGTTTCAACAAAATATCTAAAGAGATTCCGATTTTCAATGTTAAATATTTGTGATGTAAATGTGAGATAATTAAGTATACTTGTATTTTAGGGGGTAAAATCACCATACGCACTCCTAACAATGCAATATGGTGATTTATGACTTTTTAACTTCAGATTACTAAAAGAATTTTGAAGGTTTAAAGAAGTATTCTTCCCAACAAAGAGTCATTCAGGTCAGACAATAATTTTCTAAAATCGTGATTTTCTGCACAATTTGTGCCGTAACCATCAATCACTCTATCGTTAATATTTCCTGTGATTTTACCAATACCTGTCAGAAAATCTGTTTCGACTGTAACATCAGTGTGATTGTTGATAATGAAATACATGACTTTTTCCTCTTGCTCATAAGAACCAACCACAATGGTATTTTGAGAATAATGTTGTACTATTTTTTAGCTCACAGCTTGGTTTTGTATTTCTAAGATTCCGTGGGAGATTGCCCTAAGAAAATTTATTTTTTTCCGTCAATTTATAGCGATTCACTAATTCATAAATTTGCGTTGCTTGGGAGGAAAGTTCTTCAGAAGAGGCAGCTGATTCTTGACTGATGGCACTATTTTGTGTCACAACCTTGGTGATATCGTCTATTCCTTGGTTGATTTCAGCGATTGCATCTGCTTGACCCTGTGCCGAGAGAGAAATATTGGAAATATTGCCCACAAATACATCCACCTCGTCCACCACGGATTGTAACTCTTTCGAGGTTGTTTGTGCCAGTTCTGTCCCAATTTCGATTGCATTAGCGATGTCATTGATGATTTTCGTTGTTTGCTCTGCTGCTTCGGCTGTGGATGCAGAGAGGATGCGAACTTGATCTGCCACCACAGCAAAGCCTCTCCCTGCTGTCCCTGCACGAGCCGCTTCCACAGAAGCGTTAAGAGATAAAATATTAGTTTGAAATGCCACATCTTCAATGGATTTAATAATCCGTTTCACTTCATCACTCATTGCTCGGATATCTTGGATAGAAATAACCAATTGCTGCATCTTTTCGTTGCTAATCAGTAAATTATTGCTAATATGCTCTGCATCAGAGGTGACAGAACTGGAATTTTTTGCTGTAATGACGATGCTTTCATTGATGCTTTGTATTAAATGATTTAACCCTTCCACAGAACTGGTTTGCTCGGAAGAACCACTTGATAATAGTTGCGCCCCTGTTGACACCTGTTCAGAGCCTTGGGTCATTTGCTCCATAGAAACTTTGATTTCTGTCAAAGAAGCTGACATTCGTTCTGCAAATGTGCTCAGAGAGGTTTCTAACTTCAGGAAATCTCCGTGGAACACAACGTTTTCAGGAGGGGTTAAGTCTCCTTTCCCCAAACTAATCAAAGCTATGTCTACCATATTAATGTAAGAAGCCAGATTGGTAGCCATTTGATTCATGAGTTGTGCTAGTTTTCCTATTTCATTTTCCTCGTCATAGTCCACCTGTCCTCCTAACTTCCCTTGTGATAATTCCTCCATAAATTCCCCTAATTTTTTCATGGGGGCAAGACTTCGATACACGATCACAGCACAAGCGATGGATGCCCCTATCACGCAGAGGACTAAGGCAAAATTAAGGCGAAGTGCCACAACAGAAATATTGCTCTTAAATTCGCTAGAATCCATAGCAAGCAAAATTTTCCAACCAGAAAGTTCACTGATGGTGACGATACCTCCTGTCCGTTTTGCACCACCAAAGTCATATTCATCAATAATGCCAGTGGGGTTTTCTAGCTCTTTGGTTGTGATATCTCCTGAAAAATTTAATTGACTCACATTCATTCCCACCACTTCTGGATTATTATAGGCAATGATGTTGTTGTTTCTGTCCATCAACATAGAAGCACCCGTCTCGCCAAAGGTAGAGCTTGTCACCATATTTCCCAGATTATCTAAAGAAAGTTGTATCAAAAAGATGCCAATCACTCTACCATTCTCATCAAAAATAGGTTCTGCGATGGTGATGATGGTAAGCCCTGTCAAAACTTCTTCATAAGGGTCTGTGATGTAGGTTTTTTGCGTTGTATAGGCTTCATAAAAGGGACGATCTTTGAGCGAAAAATCAGCACTTCCTTCTAAGGAACCACTATTGAAAAAATTATCACGGTCGATACTACAAACGACCACATAGAGGACAGAATCGCCTAACACTTTGTGGATGCCTTGGATTTCCTCTAAGGCGTAGTCATATCCCTTGATTTTTTGAAAATCAGTCAGAGCGTTGCCCTTTTCCAAGAAAATTTCATCATCTTCTTGGATTCCCTCTTCTACGTTCAGTAAATAGTCCTGTATTGTGTGGCTTTTTGCCGTGGTTACTGTGGCGTCTATATAGTGATTCAGCTCTCCATTGACTTCAGCAGAAATACGAGCGATGACTTCTTGCATATATAGGACTTCAGCCGCTGAAAGTTCACGATTAAAAGCATTTTGTATCCCTGCAGAAAGACAGATACATAAAAAGATTAAAATAAAGAAGATTTTTTGTGAAACCTTCCCCGCAATGGTTTTTCGATATCCTGTCTTTTTCATAGATACTTCTCCAGTCTAAAACATATTTTATTTTTATTATACAATAAAGTCCATTCTTTGTCAAAGGGTAATTGTATGGTGACCTTGCAAATACTGAATTTTTGACATAATACTTTGCCTTTTACTGCACTTTATGGTACAGCATATACCTTGGAGCAAGCCTTGAAACAAGGCAAAAAAGTGCTTTGTCATAATCCGATTGATTTTTCCTTGGGAAATTTATCTGGATACAAAGTCATAATAAAAGCTAGGAACATCCACACAAATTATCATAGCTTTTTCAGTTTCAAAATCTCTCTCTTTTATTTTGTAAGACAGGAAAAAATTTCAGATTGACAGGTTAAAACATATTTATCATGCTTCTTCTTTCAGGTTGAAGTATACATTCATACGACAAGACAAAGAAACCTTTCTGTAGCAAATCTAACTTCAAAAAAGCCACGAACAAAAATGTTCGTGGCTTTTATTCGTAGATTGCCTTAATCTTCTAATAACAACACAAATTTAGTCAGCATTGTCGCTATTTCAGAGCGTTTTGCAGAGTCACTGGGTGCAAAATAACCACCATAATGTCCACTGACAATGCTGTTTGCGTTGCACCAATTTACGGCTTCCCTTGCCCAAGAACTGATAGAATCACCATCAGAAAAGGACGATTCAGGGGCATACCCTGTGACCAAATCCGTTTGTGACAGGGCATATTTGTACAAAATGGCACAGATTTCCTCTCTTGTAACCGCTCTGTAAGGTGCGAATAAATTATCCCCAATTCCTGCGACAATGCCGTTCTGATTTGCCCAAACACAGGGCAAATAGAAATAATCCGTGGTCTTGACATCATCAAATACCATCACAGTTTTGGGTATAGGCTTGTCGGCATGGCTGTATAACATGGTAACAATCATGCCACGCAGTGTTTCATCTTCAGGTGCAAATCGATCACTTCCCATTCCAGCCATAAGCTCATGTTCTAGCACAAATTTCACGTAAGGATAAAACCAGTCTGTGGTTTTCACATCATAAAAGAGTTGTTCTGGGAAAATTTCTGAGTTTTCTTCCTCTGATTCTTGTTTACTTTCTTTGAAAAACACTTCAATGGTCACTTTTGTGATGGGTTGGGTGAAAGAATAGGTACCGTCTGCATTTTCTTTGACAATCACCTTGTTATTACTGGCGTCTACAACAGAAATAAAGTCCAGTTCATAGCCCTCGTCTGGAGTCACTGCGATAGTAACAGTTTTTCCATTTGCCACTCTTTCTGGGCTGATGGTTGCCGTGCCATTCTCACTTTCCTTTAAGATAGGGGAAGTAACCGAACTACTGGGGGTAGAATTTCCTCCTGTAGAATCGGAATTATTGTCATCTTCCTCTGGAACAGAAGGTGAAGGACTTGGGGTGCTACCAGAATCAGGGGTTGTGATGGTAACGTCCGACACCACCAGAGCATAGGTGGAGAATTTTTGCGCGTAGAGAGTCAGCGTGGTTTTGTCTGCACTGAGTTCAATCCGCTCACCACTGGATCCAAGATATAAAATATCCACAGCCCCACCATGCTCTCGATAAATCGCATAGCCACGTTTCCCTTGAGAATCCACTGGAAGGTCTATGACGATTTCTAAAAGGGTATCTGTTTCAGTGACAGAACTTGTGACAGAACTACCAGAACTGGGTGTAACAGTTTTTTCAAGGTCTATTTCTAACCAAGTCACCGTAATATTATCCCCGTCTTTCAGGTCATCCTCTGCCAAAATGGCAGTGATTTCAGTTTTATTTAAGGGATCTGTGGTTACTTCTACAGATAAACTCACATCAATTTTATCCCCAGTTTGTAAATTTTCTTTTTCGGCTTCCTCTTCTGCCACTTCGTCCACGCCACCTACAGCAAGGACATCCCCACCAGAAGGCAAAGTCACAGCAGAACTGACACCCTCGCTTGGCATGGTGATAATCTCCTCTGTGTTGTGGTCTAAAATCACCAGAACTGTTTTGGTCAGGTCGCTTTTTGTCGCCACCAGATTATAAATCCCTGAAGTGACATCTAAAAAGGAGAACTCTCCGTCTGCTAATGTGGTTTGTGGCGTACCTACTGGATTGCCGTTTTGATAGAGAGTGACCTTTGCACCCTTGGTTAGGGTAGTTTTATCCGAATCATACACCTTACCATTCAGGTCATAAATCGCTGTGACCGTGATGGGGTAGCTGAAAGTGAGTCCCTCATAGGTGATTTTCACAGTGGTATGGCTGGGGGTGAGTGCTGTCCCTAGTACTGGATTGAAGCGAAACAGGCTCTCATTACCCAAATATGCCACAGTTTCTGTGGTGCCATCTTGGTAAGTGACTGTGATTGTGAATCCAGTTGTGTCAAAAAATTCTTTTTCAGTGTAACTACTTACCCCAGTTGTCACAGTGAAGGAAACAGGAGGAGAGGGCAATACAGTTAGCGTATAAGTCGTGTTGGCTTCCGTATAATCACTGGTTGCAGAGACTGTTGCAGTGATGGTGACTGTTCCTTCACGAACTAAAGTCACTTTTCCTGTAGAATCCACAGTGGCAACGCCTAAATCACTACTGGTATAAGTGATAGCTGCACCACCAGAAGTGTCCACAATGCTTTGAGTGAGTGGATTTGTGAATGGAGCATCTCCCATAAATTTATCTACTATGGTACTGGCATAGGAAATATTTTGTGCCGTTTTATCCGTTAGGGACAAGGTAACAACAAGGTCAAAATTCATATAATTTGTGCTGGTCACTGGTATGGTGACAGTGGCAGCACTACCGACAAGAGTATCATCATTCACAAAAGCAAAGGACAAAGTATTTCCTGTTAATGTAGCTGTATTTCCAACTAAAACATTGTCAGTATCAGAAATAGAAACTGTCCCAAAAATCGCCCCTGTTAAATTCCCCCAAGTGGACAAATCCACTGTGCCACTTTGCCCGTATTTTGCTGAGGCTGTGGCGGTTTTTGTGTTGGGGTAGGTGGCTTTTGTGATGGAAAATGTTCCAAGCTCTAACCCTGTCACTGGGGCATAGTTTGCATCTCCTGTCACGTCGATTTTCACAACATACGTCCCTACATTGGTGGGGCTTGCCACTAGGGTTGTGCCAGTGGAATCATAATACTTTATCGTAATAGTCCCAGTGACAACTGGACTTTGGCTTGTGTCTGCCGTGACTGTCGCTGTTTTTCCAGTGCCATCATAGACCAAAGACGAGGGTGCAGTGAAAGAAAAATCACTTGCCGTTGGTGGTCCAATCCACTTGGCATAGATCGTGGCATGATTTACGAATTGGGTCGTTGTATCTATTTTGATTCCAAAGGTACTAGTGAAATACCACCCATCGAAGATATAACCATATTTTGTGGGGGTGGGGAGGGTGGCAAGTTTGCCGTCTACGGTGGTCATGGGGGCGAGCGCAACACCGCCATTCACATCAAAGGTAATGGTAAACTCATCAAGCACTTGGTTGGCGTATTCCTGCGACAAGGTCATTGTTGGGGAATCGCTCCCCACAGTTTTGAGGTAAGGAAGTGCGAAGGGAGTTGTTGGAATGACCCAGATGCTTGTATCAAAGGAAAGGGTGGTAAAGATATTTTCAAAAACGTTCGTGGATGTTTCTAGCACGAATGCGCCGTTTATGATGGGACTATCTGCGCCATGAAGACCAGTGGTCTTAATTTCTTGGAGTTCGGGAAGAATTCCCATATCAACAACGACCGAATTTCTCGTGACAATCATGCCGTCCCATGCGTAGTTGTTTGTGAGGGTTCCATCGTTTTCCCCCACCACACGGTTGATATCGTTAGTACTAGTCCCCGTGACATAGGGGTTCAAAGCTACGGAATCTTCGATGGTGGAAGTAGAATCATCCATATCACCCACCAGTCCGCCCACATTCCTATCCCCAGACACGGCACCTGTGGCATAGGAGGTTGCGATGGTGGTGGCGTCCGTCGCCCACCCCACCAGTCCGCCCACAGAGTTACCAGTCCCAGAAACTGACGCTGTGGTATAGACATTTTGGATGGTGGTTTCCTGTGCATATCCCACCAGTCCGCCCACATATTTAGTCCCAGAAACTATTCCTGTGACATAGCAGTTTTCGATGGTGGCTCTGGTGCTGGTGCCGATGGTACCGGAAGTCCTTCCAACCAGTCCGCCCACGTCGTCTTTCCCAGTCACGTTACAATTTTCTATCCCTAAATTTTTGATGGTTCCATTATATACAACCCCAAATAAGCCTTGGTCAACGGTACTGGGCTCATTGATGGTCAAATTTGAAATGACATAACCACCACCATTAAAAGTACCTTCAAAGGAATTAGTAAAGTCCCCAATCGCCGTCCAGTTTGCCACCCCTGATAAATCAAGGTTGTTCATTAGGGTATAGGTTTCATTCAAACAGGTATTCCCAGCATTGACATAGTCCGCCAAAGCCTGCAAATCGGCAACGGTGTAAATATTGCTAGGAGGTACTGCAACGGCACCTATGATATAGCTTGGCAAAGCACTGGATTGGGTGCCACCTACGTCAGCTAGGATAGGGAGCCCGTTTGCTGTGTAAGTCCAACCACTACCACTTGAGAAAATGCTAGAAGCAGAAAATTGTGGGCTTAATACTCCTGTTCCTACTGTATAAGTCAGGTCAGCACCGTTTACGTCGTTTGCTGCACCGCCAGAAACAGTGGTAGAACCCGAACTATCCGTCACCGTCATACCGCTCCATGCGTAGTTGTTTGTGAGGGTTACTGAACCAGAGTCAGTAGTAGCCCCCACCACTCGATTGACATTGGTAGTTTTAGCCCCAGTCACAGAGAGGTTCAGTGCCACGGAATTTTGAATTTTGAGGGTGCCGCTACTGCCAAGATTGGCACGCCCCACCAGTCCGCCAACATAGTCACCTGTCCCTGTGACAGTACCAGTGGCGTAGCTGTTTTGGATATTGGTGTCACTACCAATATTATAAGCACGCCCCACCAGTCCGCCAACAGAGTCACCTGTCCCTGTGACAGCCCCTGTGGCATAGCTGTTTTGGATATTAATGGTGCCACTAATAGAATTATAAGCATCCCCAACCAGTCCGCCTACATTGTCGCCTGTCCCTGTGATAGTACCAGTGGCGTAGCAGTTTTCGATGGTGATGTTACCATTGGCATACCCCACCAGTCCGCCAACATCGACGTTACTCCATGTGACCGCCCCTGTGACCGCCCCTGTGGCATAGCTGTTTTGGATGGTGGTATTATAAGCATACCCCACCAGTCCACCGACACAATCGCTACTCCCAGTCACCACCCCTGTGACGTAGCAGTCTTTGATGGTGGAATTTTCAGCATTCCCCACCAGTCCGCCGACATATCTACCCCCAGTCACCGTTCCTGTGACGTAGCAGTCTTTGATGGTGGTGGAATTTTCTGCATACCCCACCAGTCCGCCGACATAGTTAGACCCAGTAACATTGCAATTTTCAAGCTTTACATTGTCGATGGTTGCGTTGTTTGTATACCCAAATAAGCCTTGGTGAGTGCTCTTCGGCTTGTAGATGGTTAGATTTGAAATGGTATAACCATTACCGTCAAACTTGCCTGTGAATTTTTTGCCATATATCCCAATCGGCGTCCAGTTTGAGACCCCTGATAAATCAAGGTCGGCTGTTAGGGTGTAAACATCAGAAGCTGTGCTGTTACCAGCGTTCACATAGTCCGCCAAGGCTTGCAGTTCCGCAACGGAAGTAATGTTCATTGTGCCAGTTACTTCTGTGGTGATGAAATAAGGCAGGGTGCTAGATTGGTTGTCGCCTACGTCTTTTAGGGTAGGGAGACCGTTTGTAGTGTAGACCCAAGCACCGTTATCTACACCAGCATCGAAAATATCATCAAATTGTTTGCCTAATGTCGTTCCTATGTAGGTCAGGTCAGCACCATGGACAGAGGTGCCATCTGTAGAGCTAGTACCCCCAGTCATATCTTTCCATGCGTAGTTGCCTGAGAGGTCTGTAGAGGTGCCATCATCCAACCCCAGTACACGATTGACATTGCTACCAGTCCCAGTGACAGAGGGATTGAGAGCCACGGAGTTTTGGATGGTGGCGGTGGTGCCATATTCACCAGCAATCCCCACCAGTCCGCCCACATTGTCACCAGTCCCAGAAACAGCCCCAGTGGCATAGCTGTTTTTGATGATGACGGTGCCGTTAATGTTACCAGCTCCCCCCACCAGTCCACCTACTTTGGTGCCAGACCCAGAAACTGCCCCAGTGGCATAGCTGTTTTCAATGGTGCTGTCATCAGCACACCCAACCAGTCCGCCCACATAGGAAGTCCCACCAGCGGTACCGGCTGTGGCTATGGCTGTGGAGTAGCAGTTTTGGATGGTGCTGCCACTGAGCAACTGCCCCGCAAGTCCGCCCACAAGGTTGCCAGTCCCAGAAACTGCCCCTGTGGTATAGCAGTTTTCAATGGTGGTAGCCTGAGCAAGCCCCACCAGTCCGCCCACAGACACATCTCCGCTCACGTCACAGTGCTCAATCCCTAAGTTTGTGATGGTTGCATTTTTTGTATACCCAAATAAGCCTTGATTTTTAACAGACGAGGTGATGGTCAGGTTGGAAATGACCTTATCATTCCCGTCAAAGTTGCCTTGGAAGGAGTAAGTCCCATTTATCCCAATGGCTGTCATCTCCACCCCTGTTAGGTCGATGTCATTTACCAACTGGTAGTAGGCGGTGGCGAAGTAGGTCACATCCCCATCGTTGATAAGGTTAGCAAGCTCTACCAAATGGGCGGCGGTGGAGATTACAAAAGGTGAATCCTCCGTGCCATAGGAAGGGGTTGGGCTACCTGAAAATGTGCCCCTTTGGGAGAGCAAAAATTGCTCATAAAGAGACAGGGAGGCTATCTCCTTTTCAGTAGAATCACTTAGTGTCGCCACAGTTTGGATGCTTTCCTCCTGTGGAATTTCCTTTGCCATGGTAAGAGGGCTTGCCATCTGCACCATCATGGCGAGGGAAAGGATTTGTGCGAGAAGTTGTTTTTTCATGAAAATCGCTCCTTGTTTGTGAATAATTTGGTGTTTTTCATTGGATGTAATGTACCAATAAGGATGTAATGTACCAATAAAAAAACTACCGTTCAAAATTGACCATAAAAACCCAAGCCCATCCTGAAAACATCAGAATCTGCTTAAATTTTTAATAATCAACTGTTTACGGTAGTTGGTAGAAACGCTCAACCCTATTATGAGCTTATATTAAAACAATATGATAAATTTGAATCCTTTTACCGACCAATTTTACTATTTAAGAATAGCATAATTACAGTTTTAAGTCAAGGATTTTCAGTAAATTTTTGTAAAAAAAATCCTTTCAATTATCTAGGTCATAAGGACGGAGGACACAGTGGGGCGAGTGAGAAAAATGGTCTGTGTTTTGGGGAGGTCTACCCCCTCGGTGAGAATATTCACATTGATCAGGATTTGCACCTCACCATCTTGATAGGCTTTGATCAATGGTTGATTTTCATCATCAGAACTATCTATTCCGATAAATTCTGCCTTTGTTCCTGTGCTTATCACCACTGCCTTAGTGTCTAAGCCACGATTTTTTGCCATTTCCTCAAATAAGGCTTTCAACGTCAGTCCATGAATATGATTCAGAGCGTGGTGTGATGTGCTTCATCAAAGACGAGGAATCGCCACAATCCATCTTAAATTTTAGTTAATTACAATTATCTTAATATTTAGGAAATCTTTTTTTTAAACTGCAATAAGTCATTGATGATAATTTCCATATATTTAATCCTTCCTCGAAAATCATTGAATTGCCTTGGAGGTTACGAACAATTCCCCATCCTTGATCGTTTCCTTCAACTCAGAAACAAAATTCTCTGGTGCGTGTTCAGTGAGGGAAATGGACACTGCTTCTCCCTTGAAACCCAAACTTTCCACCACGGCTTGGTGAAGTTTCTTACAAATTTCTTCTTGTTCCTCTTTGGTTCTGCCTTGATACAGGCTGATGTTGATGTGTGGCATAATCTAACCTTTCCTTTCTGTTAAAAATCACTTACATTATACACTTTTTTCCTTTCTTTGTCAAAGTGCTTCCTATTTAGATGATATATTTAATCATATCATCTAAAAAACACTAAAAATTGACAAACTCTTGTGGAAACAGTCTTTTTATGGTATAATGATTAAAAATTAGGAGGTTGGTTGTATGTTTGAACATCCCTTTTTTGCCTATTACAGTGCTCGCAAACTGGAATCCTTAACGTCAGCAAGTCAATTCCTCCCAGCATTTTCCTCGTCAGACATTAAAGTCTATCCCTTTCAAGTGGCTGCGGCTGGCTTCGCGCTCAATGCCTCACATCTGGGAGGTGTGGTTTTGTGTGATGAAAGTGGTATGGGCAAGAGCCATGAAACACTTCTTCTTGTGGCACAATATTATTATCAAGGAAAATCACGTTCCATTATCCTCATTCCAAACAGTGATTTACTGGTGCAATGGACACAGCTTATTGAGGAAATGTACTCTTTCCCTTATGCTGTGGTTACTTCTATCAAAGATTGCTCCATTTTAGAGGATGATTTGACCATTCTGACCACTTATGATTTTGTTTCCCAACATATTGACCTCTTCCAAGGTAAATTTTGGGATTTGATGGTATTTGAAGAAGCCACTGCACTCTCCTCTGTTTACAAAGAGGAGAATAAACAAGGCAAACAATTAAAAACATTCGCCAAAAATTCTTTTAAACTCCTTTTAACAGGGACTCCTATTGAGAAAAATATCATGGATTTGTATGGCTTACTTTATTTTATAGATGAAACAATTTTGCCCCCTGAACATGAATTTCTTTCACGTTATCTACGAAAGCCAGAACTTTATCCAGAATTATCTCAAAAAATAAGTCCTTACTGTTTCCGTACCCTGAGACAACAAGCTGGGCAATATGCCAAAATCCCACACCGTAGAAATATGACCTTAGAATTTTCGCCTTCGAAAAAAGAGGAAGAATTGTATCAAGCGCTTTCAAATTATTGCACAAAAGAGAATAAAATTGCCTTCCCAACCATGGATTCTTATGATTTGTCCTTGAAGTTACTAGGTACTTTAGCCTCTTCTACTGGGGCGATTTGTCATACTTTAACAGGAATTCTACGCAGAATGGACGAGATACCCTACAGCGAGGAAAAGAATCAAGAAGTGGTGGAGTTAGAGGGAATGTTGTCCTTGGCACAATCTATTGAGGTGGACGAAAAAACAAAACTTCTCATGACAGCACTAGAACAAGGGTTTCAAGCATTAAAAAAGGTTAGAGCAAGAGAAAAGGCTGTTATTTTTACAGAAAGTGTTCAAACCCAGAAGTATTTGCACAAAATTTTAAGTCCAACCTACAGGATTGCTCTTTACAACGGAAGTGCAGATTACACAGCGATACAGCAATTCAAGAACGACTGTCAAATCCTTATTTCTAGTGACCACGGAGCCAGAGGGTTTAACCTAGAGGAAGTTTCCTTCCTAATTCAGTATGATTTACTCTACAACACCCTAAAAATGGAGCAAAGAATAGACCGTTGCCACCGATTGGGGCAACAATTTGATGTGATTGCCCTTTCTTTTGTGAATGTAAGTAACCTATCGGATGTACGGAAAATCGAACTTGTGAACAAAAGAATCGCTGTATCCCAAGGAGTTCTTGGTGTATCAGATAATGTAGTGGGTGGCTTCACCGATAAATTAGACTTCAAATCCTTGAAACTGCCCACAAAAGAGCAACTACAGTTAGACTTTGAAGGAAGATTGTTGAAAAATGAAGCTGATAACAAGGTAATTCTCAGTCAGGCAGAAGATATTTTGTTTACAACCTTCACCCCCGAACTAGCAAGTAAATTAAAAATTACCCCCTCCTATATTGAGCAAGAAGCTGAGGACTTGAACGAGAAATTGTGGGATTTGACACAATGGTTTTTTCATTGCTATAACCAAAAGAACACAGACTGTTTCTTTGAAATCGACCAAGAAAAACGCACCATCACTGCGACTAAATACGAAACTTTACCTGTTTTATTCTATTATTACAATGGTTCGCAGAATCGAAAGTACATCAGTCAAAAACAATATGGCATGGCGAAAGACTTCAAACCTCGACATGGGCGAATTTCTTTCACTAGCATTTTAGGACAAGGTGTCTTGCGTGAGATTGAGGTGGCAGACCGTGGGGAGATATTCATGGAATCACATCTTTCCTCCCTACTGCCCTGCTCCATTGCTCTTTATAATATTTCCGTCCAAAAACCAAAGGAACATCTGGCGAATTATCCACTTTTACTAGGTTGCACCGAGAATCAGCAGATTTTTGATGATTTAGCTTGTCAAAAGTTGCTATCTCTTCCTATTACTGGCTATGAAATGGATAGTGGTTCCCCTTTTTGGCTGAAGTCCTCCCGTTCTCACCATAGTTTGGATAGAGAAATTGATGTTACTCCTTTTTTAGAGAAACATCATAGCACCACAGAGGAAGAATCTCTCTTGCGTTTGGAATATGCCAAGAAAAAGGCACAGCTTACCCACGAATTAGAAGATTTCCGCATAGAAGTGAAGCGATTAGACAATGATTTGAAGTCAAAAAATACAAATCGCATGGCAAAACTTACCCGACTACGTGAATTGAACCAGAAAAAAGCTGAATTAAGAAAGTTAGAAGAAACCCTCTTTTTCCGTGAGATGGAATTAGATGTGGAATTAGAGGAAAAAATAAAAGAACAAACTGGAGATTTGACTGCAAAAGTTATTCGACAGTTTGTGGTGGAGGTAAAATAAGTCTTGATTTTTACTACCATATGTGTTACAATAACAACAGAATAGTTGAAGGAGGAATGAAACATGGCACATATTAATGTCAGAATTGACGACGCATTGAAACAAGAAGGGGAAGAAATCTTAAAATATTTGGGCATGAACACAGCCACAGCAATCAATATTTTTTTCCGTCAAATTGTGCAACACCAAGGTATCCCATTTGATGTAAAAGTGACACCTCACCAAGAAAAAGAATTGGAATTATTGATGAATCGCTATCATTCTGGAGAAATGACAATCATTTCTAAAACAATGGAGGAACTAGAAGAATGAAAGAGAGAATGAGAAGGATGAACAAAACTGACTTAAAATTAGATGGTACTTCCTTAAATTTAGAGGAAACCAACCAAGAAAAACTAAAATCCATCTTCCCAGAATGCTTTGCAGAGGGAAAATTGGATATTGACAAGCTCCTCTCTCTTTGTGGGGAATATATTGATAATGACTTTGAAACTTACAAATTCGAGTGGAAAGGCAAGGCTGATTGCCTGAAACTGGCGCAAAAGCAGAGCAACGGCACACTTCGTCCTTGCCGTGAAGAATCTGTGAACTTCGACACCACAGAAAATGTCTACATTGAAGGGGACAATCTGGAAGTGTTGAAACTGTTGCAGACAGCATATTTTCGCAAAGTCAAGATGATTTACATTGAAATGATAGCATAGCTATTGATACAACGATGGTAAAATTAAATCATTACATATTTGCAGTGGTAAATAAACCTTTGCAGTGTAAAAAAGTTTTTTGGTGAAAACTATTGTGAAATTGAATTATTTGCCTTTAAATAAAACATTCCCCACCGCAAACTTGCGATGGGGAACATTACCTAGACTTTGATTTCCACTTGATTTTTGAAGGTTACACCGACCTCATCTTTAGAATAAACGGTGATGTAATTCACCAAACCATGCCAGAGAGAAAGGTCAAATTCTGAAATGCATAGATCTTGGGATTTTACAAGTCCAGAAATTTTTCAATGATAATTTGCTGAGACTTCTTATTATTGATTTCTTCGGTTAATGTTTTGTGTTTTTTCTCTGCCTTGTTGAATCTCTTCTCTAATTCATTATACTTGTTCTGGTATTCTAATTGGTTGAAGGAACACTGCGCATTTTCTCGAATTGCCTGTTCCATCAAATCAGAAGTCACCACAAGTTCATCGTGTGCCTTCCCCCGTTCTTCCTCTAATTTGTCGGTTTGTAAGGTGGCACTTATCAGTTCTACCATTTCGCCTGCAATGTCCTCTTTTAAATCAATGAGTTTGTTGACAGCGATAAGGATTTTCGATTGTAGTTCTCCTTCTGAAAAGTGGGGACTTTTACATTTTTTTTCTTGGAATTTGTGATTACATTGCCAGACCACTCTCTTATACTTACTGTTGGAATGCCACGTTTTCGAGCCGTACCAATGCCCACAGTTACCACATTTAACTTTTCCAGAAAGGTAATGCACCCCACTGTGTTGTTTTTTTCCTTTTTTTCGCTGTTCAAACTCCTGCTGAACTATCTCAAAAATCTCAGGAGTGATGATTGCTTCGTGGTTACCCTCCACATAATATTGGGGAATCTCACCCTCATTTACTTTTGTCTTTTTTGTTAGAAAGTCTACTGTGTAACTTTTCTGTAAAAGGGCATCACCTTTATATTTTTCATTTTTTAATATCGCCCCCACAGTTCCTGTTGCCCAGTTCGACTTGCCACTGGGACTTAATATCCCTTCCTCTGTCAGTAGCTTTGATATGCCGTAGGGGGTGTGTCCTTGCAGGAATAAAGCATAAATCTTTTTAACGATTTCAGCCTCTTTCTCATTGACCACAAGGTTGCCATCGTCCCCTCTGTCGTAGCCCAAGAATCGGCTAAAAGGTACTGTTACTTTTCCATCGGCGAATCTTTTCCTCTGTCCCCAAGTGCAGTTTTGTGAAATACTACGACTTTCTGCCTGTGCCAAGGAGGACATAATGGTCAGGAGCAATTCTCCTTTTCCATCAAAAGTCCAAATATTTTCTTTCTCACAATAACACTCTACACCTTTTGCCTTTAATTTCCGAATATTAGTAAGGCTGTCCACTGTGTTCCTAGCAAACCTCGACACCGATTTTGTTACAATGAGCGATATTTTTCCATCCAGTGCATCCGTTATCATCTGGTTAAAGCCTTCTCTGCGTTTCGTAGATGTTCCACTTATTCCAGAATCGGTGTAAACTGAAACAAATTCCCAATCCTCACGACTTTTGATGTAATTTTCGTAGTGGTCAACCTGTGCATCATAACTGGTCTGTTGTTCCTCTGAATCCGTGGAAACCCTCGCATAAGCCGCCACTTTTCGCATTGCGATGGTTGGGACAGTGGATTCAATTTTCGTTATTTTCGCCATAACGTCCCTCCTCCCATTACCATATTGCCTCTAAATTGGAAATAAATCAAGTAGTTTTTGTACATAAACTACCCAAAATCGGATTGTATTTCTTTAAAAATGTTGTATCAATCACACCATACTCTTCCCTTGTGATTAAAGCATTAGTCAGCATTTTTCGAGCCAGTGCCATAGTGGATTGATACATCAATTCGTTTTGTAAATTCTCAGGACTCATCTGACGCACCCCCTTTATATCGTGCCACTTGATAGCATTTTCGACTACAATATTTCCGTTTGTTTTTTACATAGTCAGTGAAATCAATCCCACAAACAAAGCATTTTTCAGTGACAGCTGACTTCCTATTGATTTTCTCCTGATTTTTTGTCCAATACTTTGTGCGACAACTTTCATTGCAGAATTTCCGTTTCTTTTGCTTTTCGTGTTGATGGAGTTCTTTGCCACAAAATTTGCAATTGGCAATGTCAACAGCGAATTCTTCCTCTATCTTTTCAGAAATACCCAGATTATTTCGTCTACAGTAGGATTTTACTGTGTTTTCTGATATGTTTAACGTTTGAGCCACTTTCGTGTAACCAAGCCCCTCAGCCCTCAATCTCTGGACTTCTTTCTTTTCAAAATCTGTCATAATATTACCTCCTCAGAATAGGGTGCTTTTTACCCCTATTCTTAAATGGAGATGAACTAGTGTTTTGTCCAGAAAAAATAAAAAAATAACACCCACAAAGTTTTTACACTCTGTGGGCGTTGATTTCCTCTCGCTATTTATTAAGATTGGTATTTTTTATGATACCCATGCAACATCACAACAAACTCCCCACGGGTGAGAGCCTTATCGAGCAGATAGTTGCCTTTGTCGTCACCTGCCATAATACCGCCCATGACAGCCCAGTCCACGGCTTCTTTCTGCCACTCTGGAATTTCCTCTTCCTCTTTTACTTCAATGGCAGACATTTTCTCCATGATGGTCAGGATTTTGGTGCCATAGTCAGCACCACTTGCCCATCCTTTCCCCTCTGGATTCTCCTGAATCCCAAGCCACTCCACAAAAGGAGCAACACCACGTTCCACATATTTGAAACGGGTATCCACACAGACTTGGTACAAATCTTCGGTGCAGGCATAGGCTTTCAAGTGCTGAATTTGTGCCCTCGCTCCCAGTTCCTTGGTGTCAAAGCTGTTTCCTGCCACGCCATTGCCCGTTGCCCCCAGACCGCTGAAATTGTTCTGCTCAGGAGAAACGTCCCCTCCGAACTTGAAGTTGCCTGTTTCCAAGAGTGCTTGAGCAAAGGCAATATCACCACGGACACCCTCAACCTCTCCTTCTTTTAGGAAAATATCAGCAAGTTCCAAATACTCCATTGCAGAGGCATTGACGGAGAGCAGATAGCTTTTCATTTGCTTCGATGAAACCTTTGCCGTCCCCATAATAGGGGTGAAATTGTCCGTGTCCACTGTGGTGTCGGTGGCAGAGATTCCATAGTATTCGGCAAGAATGTCTGCTTCCAACACAGCCAGTTTCTGCAAATTCCCATCGTCTAACAGCCACAGACTTGCGTTTTTATTGGTGTGGAAACTGTGTTCCAAGAGCAAATATAGAGGACAATCCACGGCTCTTGCTCCTCTCATCACCCCGTAATATTCGGTGCCAGAATCCGTTTTTCTAGTGGAAGTTCTCCCTGTTTGTGTATTTCCCATCAATTCACCGATGGTAATGGCAAGTTTCAATGCGATTTCATTTGCCCCATTCAAATTGTCATAAGCACGATAAACCACAGAATAGTCCACGGATTCTGTCCCACAAGCATTGCTGTGGAGGGAAAGGAAACAATCGCAGCCTTTCGCTTTCGTGCCACAGGTGTACACATCTGGATTATCGCTTTGGTTTGTTCGTGCCAAAATCACCTCAAAACCTCGCTGTTCTAGTTGGGTTTTCAGGTGGTTTTGCAATTTCCAAGCCATTTCACTCTCATAGTAGGCAGGGATTTCTGTAGATTGGTTGTAAGTAGCGCCAGAATGCCCTGCATCTAAACAAATTTTAATTTTACTCATATTATTCGTCCTCCTTTGAATCCTGTGTTTTTTCATCTTTCAGTTGTGCCAAAACGTCCTTTAATTTTTCAGGAACTGGCAATTCCAACAGTGTGGCATTTTCCAAAATAGAGATACCTTCGTTGGATGCGTAGAAAAAGATAGTAGCTGTGCGAAGTACACTTCCGTTGCCGATAATTTGGGAATCTACCACATGAGCAATCCCCACCATACCAAAAATCATCATTTTACGGAAGATACCCTTAAACCCTACCTCACTGGACAGCGTTTTCTTTACGATGGCAACCATAACACCTGTAATATAGTCAATCACCACAAAGAGTAAAAGTGCGTGAAGGAAACCATCATACCCTCCCAAAAACCATCCCATAAATCCTCCTAGTACTACTGACATAGAATGTGCCACTTCTGTCATTGTTTTCATTTTTACATCCCCCCCTTTCTCACTGTTCTTCAATGAGATAAGTGATTTTCATTGTTTTATCTGCCGTTTTCGTTACTGTTTCTCCTAAATTATTGATGGTTGCAAGGTAATGGGCAGGGTGGAGAAAAGTTGAGGTTTCACCTCCATTACTAGCCAGATAGACCTGTAACAGGGTTGCAGGCAAACCAATAATAGGATAATGCAAATGCACATATCCCCCGTAAGCTGATGTGGAACTATAGTTATGCTCTGTTTGCATGATTTCATTGCTGACCAAATTGGCAATAGCAAATTGAGAAGTCGTGGATTCGTAATAGACTCGCCCATTTAACACAAAATTTGCTGAGCCAGTTAATGTTGTAATTCCTTTCATATGAAATTGCTCAACATTTGCCCAATTCCCAATTTCAAGTTTGTATAAGTGATATGGGCTAGCACTCCCACGCACCAACAGATATCCACAATGGGCAATGGCATGTCTGTTGCTTCTATTTGTCCCAATAACCACCCCAGTGGTATCAGTAGCCGTGTAACTGGTGACTTTCCACGTTCCGAATTCAATTTTAACCACCTGAAACGTGCCATCGTCGAGAGTTTTGTTGGAAGTTGCTGAAAACAAATATAAGCAATGATTGGTGGTATCGAAGTTGTAAAAAAAAATTTCGTGGTGATGAGTTTTTTTAAGGTTTATTTCTGTAATATATATTATAATGAACAAGTACACAAAGAAAAACTTCCATTTTAGAAAAGGGTTCTACTTTATTTTTGTTACAATAAAAATATCTAAAACGTTTAAAATGTTCAGTCTTTAGATATAAAAGCACGATTTTTAGAAAACCCTTTATTGTAGCAATACTTTTTTTAAATGGGAGAAGAAAAATAAAAAACGGGAGAAAATATATGAAATACGAAGTAGCAAAAAAACTACAAGAAGATATAACTAACCTATGTAAGTGTGAGGGGAAGTTATTCTTCTTTGGAAGTGGTGCAATTTGTGTTAAACTGTTAGAATATTTCACCAAAAATGAATTACCTTTTCCTGTTGGAATTTGTGATAACTCAAAAGAAAAACAAGGAACATATATCAAGGGAATTTTAGTTGGTTCTTTTGAGGAAGTTTATACAAAATATCCTGATGCGAAGATACTGATTACTTCGAAGTTATATGGGCATGATATAGAAAAACAAATACTTAAAAAATTATCAAAAGAAAAAGTTTTAAATATCCAAAAATATTTTGATATGGTAAATAATGAGACTTCATTGTTCTCGGAATCTCCACCTGAATTTCAAGCAAATGTAAAACGATACACTGGTATGCTGCGAGGAGAAAATAACGATACATTTTCAATTAAAAGACCAGAAGATATGCCAATTGAAGCAAAAATTATCGTTCAACAACTAGAATCTTACCGGAAATCTTATCAAAGTGGAGAAAATTTATTGGTTGAAAAAAACCACATCTTATTAAAAAAAGACAAAAGTAATATTGATTTTTTTGAGATTTCAGATTATGAGGATATCCAAGATATCCACTTGACAGAGTACTTAAATCGAAATGATTACTGTGGTATCCATCGCTTGGGTGAATATGGCTCTCAACTTATATATACTGAATGCTGTTCTGCTCCAAAGAATGTTGATAGAGTCGTGGAGAACATCAGTAAATTTGCGAACTTTTTACAGAAACAACAAATTTCCTTCCTCTATATGCAGTTACCTAACAAAATTTCCCATCTGAATGAAACTTTTTCCAATGGATTACAGAACAGTTCCAATCTTTCTGCAAATCAAATTGTTTCTAGTTTAGAAGAAAAAGGTGTTCCCACTTTAGATTATAGAAAAGTGATGATAGAAAAGAAAATTGTGTTTCAAGATAGCTTTTACAGAACAGACAATCATTGGACCACAAGAACTGCTTTTTACGCAGTAAAACGTCTATGTGAAGAATTAGCGACGCGCTTTTCTTTTTCTTTTGATTGGGAAAAACTCAATTTGAATAATTATAATATAAGTTATTATCCTGATATAATGCTAGGTGCTTGGGGGAAAAAGTGCGGGATATTATATGCTGGATTAGATGATTTCGAATTAATATTACCAAAATCAGAAGATGAATATACGTTCTCTGTTCCGACTAAAAAATTCAAAAAAAGAGGTGGAGCAAAAGAAATTTTTTTGTTTCCTCATCATTTAGATTGGGCTTATCACTATATGAATCCTTATGGAACATATTCATTGGTTGAAGGGTGCTATACCCAAATAATAAATCTGGGCTCTAAAAAAAAGAAACTCTTATTTTTGAGAGATTCATTCGCTATGCCCATGGCGAGTTTTTTAGCACCACAATTCTCAGAGCTTCATTTTTTTGATATTCGACAGAAGCTCAACAAGAAAGATGTACTAGATAAAATCGAAGAAGTAAAGCCTGATATAGTGGTGATGGCTCATTGGCCGACTGCTATAGCAACTAATTTACCTGTTTCAGATATAAACCCTTATACTTAAAGAATTATTTAATCTTTGATTCATTTCCACCTTACATTCCGTGCAGGCAAGGTTCAAATAGTCATAAGCCGTGCCAGTGGAGGAAGTAACTGTCAAAGTTTCGTCAAATCGGAGCATATAGTCATAAGCCTTTAATTCTAAGGTTTTAATATGCCTATTGGCTTCACTGACTTCAAAAATACCCATGGGAACTATCTCTTCCGAGCCATCGGCAAGAACGAGATGGAAAAACATCTTGATTTCAGCATTATCCAGAGTGTATCGGTCAACATCAAGGAGCAAAGTGATCCCCAATTCCGAAGCATACACGGTCCCTATTTCTATTTCCGAAGAGCCAGAGCATTGCCGTGTGATGTAGCCACTTCCCTTGATGATTTGCTCGCTTGTGAACTCATACACCATGTTTTGAGTGGTTTTCATGCTCCCTGTCCAGTAGTATTGACGATTGTTTTCTTGGATTTCTCTTAAAAAGTCCTCTGAAAGAAGGCGAGAGAAGCCACCCTGGGGTGCTGGGTACATAAAACATCACCTCCCCTAATATTCTTTCAAATGAAAAGACACATTCCACAGACCTTTCTTGGGGGTATCGTGGCAGAGTTTCGCCTTAAAATCCGTCGTATGCATATGCGTGGCATTTATCACCACTTCATCAATCAAAGTTCCTCCCAAATACACAGGAATCACAGTGTCACCACCCATTTTTTCCATTGCTGTGGTGATTGCCGAAGTCAGCGCCGACATATCCAAGATAGAGGAACTTCCCCCATCGGTGGTTCCTCCAAAATCTGTGTCTTTTGCCTTTGGGTTCAGCACCATATCTGTGGCTAGTCCGTCCACTGCATTTGTCACAAGAGATTTGCTCCCATTGATTCCCTTTGCCAGACCTTCCATAAAATCAGGCATCCACGTTTCGTAGTCTGTCAGGGGTCCCACTTCTGGCACAGAAAAATGTAGATACTCCCAGATTGTGTCAGCCACATCTTTCACAGCAGAGGTTACGGCTCCAATGCTGTCCTTTATGCCGTTGACCATGCCAGAAATCAGGTCTTTTCCCCACGTTGGGGCTTGTATGATTAGATTTTTGATGTAATTTACCCCAGTGTCCAGTCCATTGGAGATTGCTGATGTGATGTTAAAAATCCCAGAAGTCACACCCGACAGCATTCCAGAAAAAGCTGAGGTAAGTCCAGAAGAAATGGTAGAAAGTGCCGTAGAGAACACAGATTTAATGGTTTCCCATCCAGTAGAAATGGTACTTTTGATACTTTCGGTGGCATTTGAAATGATATTTTTAATATCGTCCCAGTTTCCTGTGAAAATAGCTTTAATAAGCGCCAGAATCGTTTCAATAATGGTCTTGTACACATTAAATTGAGTGGTCAAAATGGTAGCAATAACAGTGAGTGCCGTTTCAAAGACAGTTTTAATGACCTCCCATGCCGTGGTGATAATGGTGGAAATCACTGTGAAAACTGTCTGAATAATGGTTTTATAGACCTCAAAATGGAGGGTAATCAGTGCCGAAATCAGGGTCAGCGCCGTTTCAAAGATAATTTTTATTAGTTCCCAGATGGCAGAGAGTGTGTCTTTCAGTCCTGTGAAAATGGTGCTACCAACGGAGCAAATCCCCTCCCAAGTCGCCTGAAAAAATACCCCAAGTGCTTCCCAAACTGCAATCGCCACGGCTTTGATGTTCTCCCAGAGAGAAATCCAGAATTGACGAAAGTCCTCATTGGTATTCCAGAGATACAAAAAGGCGGCCACCAAAGCAGAAATCGCTGCGATAATTAAGCCGATGGGGTTTGCGAGCATGGTCAGGTTCAGTGCTGCAAAGGCAGTTTTCACGGCGGTAATGGCTGTACCTAAGGCAGGGAGTACCGTCATAATTGAGCCGATTGCCGAGATGATATTCCCCACAATAATCAGCACAGGTCCCAGTGCCGCCACGAACAATCCCACCCCAACAATCACTCTTTGGGTTGTGACCTCCATAGAATTGAGCCAATCCACGAAACCTTGAATGGAAGTTGCCATATTTTTCACCATGGGAAGTAAAATTTCACCCAAAGAGATGGCGAGCCCCTCCAGAGCAGATTTCAAGATGGTGAGTTGCCCTTGGAGATTGTCCAGTTGCGTGTCAGCCATTTGTGCGGCGGCACCACCACTTTCCGTGATGGAAAGTTGCAAATTATCCCACGAATCCCCCGTGTTGTCTAGGAGAGAATTCACGGCGGCGAGGTCTGTTTTATTGAAAATGGTACCAATAATATTGGATTTTTCAGCAGTAGCCCAGGCTGTCCTCTCTTTTTGCTTCGCAAAAATTCACCTTGAGGTCATGCCGTCCATAGAAGTGTTCAAATCGCCTAGAATGTCATTCATTCCACGCATTTTACCCTCGGAATCATAAACGGCAACCCCTAATTGCTCCATGGTTGCTCTTGCTTGGTCTGTTGGTGTTTGGAGGGAAAGAATCACATTTCGCAGTGCCGTACCGCCCTCCGAGCCTTTGATACCATTGTTTGCTAAAATCCCCAGAGCCGTGTTTAGTTCTGCAGTGCCACCTGCCATGGTTTTTGCCGTGGCACCCACTGTGAGAATGCCAGCCCCCAACTGGTCTACGGAAGTGTTGGTTTTAGAAGCGGTCTTTGCCATTTGGTCTACCATCACATCAGCTTGCGACACTTCCATGCCCAGTGCAGACATAGCGTCCGTCACCATATCCGAAGCACTGGCAAGGTCAATTCCTCCTGCCGCCGCCAAGTTCAACACTGTGGGCAGGGTGTCGCACATTTGTTGGGTGTCATATCCCGCCAAAGCCAGATAGTTCAAGGCTTCCGAACATTCGCTTGCAGAATAGGCCGTTTCGCTCCCCATGGTTTTCGCCAAATTGGAAAGCGCGTCCATGGTGTTGACGGATTCGCCATTTAGTACGGTCATATTATCCGATGTGATTCCCATGGTCGCTTGCACTTGCGAGGAGGTGAATTTTGCGTAGCAAAAGAGAAGCCACCCTGGGGTGCGTTGCACTCTCGAAATTCGCGGCCGTAGCCACTGCACCAACACCCAAAGCTGTGACGGCGGCAGAAATAGGAGCGATTTTAGTTCCCACAGATTCAATGGAATCCCCCATGGATTTCAGATTCTCACCTGTTGCCGTCAATTTTTGGAGAGCCGTAGAGGATTCATTGGCTTGTCTGGTCAAACTTTCTAGGCTCTGTGACCTTGCCACGATTTCTCTCTGCAAGGCATCATATTGCTGCCTTTGAGATTTCACCATTGGCAAGGATTGAATATTTGGGTACTTTATTTAAAACCATGTGATAAGGACATTTCGTACTAAAAATAAGGTACAGTAAGAGGTATGTGTTCTCTTTTATTGTGCCTTAGTGTTTTTTAGTGTATAGTTATGATTATTCGAGGACTTAGAATAGTACTATATATTGTAGTGGTTTGGGTGAGGTTCTCGCTGTGTATGTGTCTTGAAAAGGGGATAGAAAAGCCTTTACCGACCAAAAAACAGTAAAGGCTTAAAAGATTGTAGTTGATTGATTTTATGAAGCAATGACTTTTCGGCTCTGTTCTTCTTCCGTTTTACTCTGTTTAGAAAGCAAAAACAGACTAATTCCTAGTGTTACCACTTCGGCAAAAGGAACAACCAACCACACTCCTGTGACATTGAAGAGATGTGGCAAAGTGAAAATTCCAATTAAAATAAAGACAAGTCCACGGCTAGAAGACACAATTACAGAGTTTAGTGCATCGCCTTTCGCAGTAAAATAAGCAGAAATAAGGATATTAAATCCTGAAAGTAGGAAAGCAAGTGCATATATTTTAGCCCCTGATTGGGTCATGGAAATCAGTTCTGTGTTTCCATCTGCAAACATTTCAATGAGTGTTTCACCCCAGATTTGGACAGAGAAGCAAACGAATAATCCCACAAAGAAATTCCCCAACAGAGCAACTTTCATAATTTTCATAATTCTTTCCCTTAAATTAGCACCATAGTGATAGGCGACAATGGGTGTCACACCATCAGCCATACCAAAGAGTAATGTGGTGGTAAATTGAGAAATATAATTCACAATGGTAAAGGAAGCCACACCTGAATCACCGTAATAATGCATGAAAGTCAGGTTAAAAACCCAGATGCTAATTGCTGTGGAAATAGATGTAATTCCCTCAGAAGAACCGTTATACAGGAGAGTGCCAAGCAAATTCCAGTGAAATTTTCCCTTAAAGACATTAACATCAGTCTTTTTAGAGAACAATGGTTTTATATTGATTAGAAACCCCAAGGAGTAAGAAAGTCCTGTGGCAAGTCCTGCCCCTGTCATACCAAGCTCTAAAACTGCGATAAACAGATAATTCAGCGTAATATTTGCCACGACACAAGCAATACTTGCTAAGAATAATAAGTGTGGTTTACCTATGACTCGATTTGTAAAGGCAAATAACACATAAAACATCACAAAAGGTGAAAACAAACCAATCACACGAATATAGTCACTGGCTCCTTGCAACAATGTGTCACTGGCACCAAATAAAACGGCAAACTGTTCACTATAAAACCATGCAGACAGTATGATGCAGATGGAACTGGCTGATAATGCCACAAAACAAGACTTAAAAATATCCTGTGCTTTGGGCAGATCATTGACACCCAAAGTTCTACTGATAAAAGCCGTGCCACCAATGCTGATAACCATGGTGATTCCCATGAGAATTTGCAAAAAAGGGGAAGCAATTGTGGCACTTGCCATGGCACTATCGCCAATGTAATTCCCCAAAAACAAGCCATCTATGACACCTTGTATCCCAGTGACAAGCATTGCTATGATAGAAGGTAAGACTACTTTTAGAAACAAACTGAAAATGGAATCTGTTCCATAACAATTGTTTTCGTCTGAATCAATGCCTTCTTCTCTTTTTTTATTGTAATCTTTTTCCATATTATTCATACTCCGTTCATTTTTCTATTTGTAAGTCAATGTTTTTCCTTTGTTTCACTTCAGAAAGACCTTGACAAACTACGTTTTTTTATGCTACAATCACAGTATACACCCAACTACTGTAGTCGAGTCAAGTATTATTTTCAAAAAAGGAGAAGTTTATGGAACAATATATTTCTGTGGGAGAAGTGTGTAAATTAACTGGTTTAAGTGTAGGTTCACTACGTTATTATGAAAAACTGGGGATACTTAAACCAGCACACATCAACGTAAATACTAACTATCGCTATTATACACACAGGCAATTATTTCTTTTAGATTTTATTTCTATCTGTGTGGATATGGACATTCCCCTGAAAGAGTTCAAGGAGCATTTTGATGAAAACGGCTCTCTCAACCTTGAAACCATATTAAACAAAGGAATAGAAATAGCGAAATTAAAACAGGAAAAGGTTCAACATCAGTTAAATCTCATGGAGAGTATGGCAATTCACCTTCAAGAAACAGAGAACATCATCCAAACCAATGATGTTTATGAGAAAACCTTAAAGAAACGTCACTTTATTAATATTGACTTTCCTTTTGATTGTTTTCGCTTGGCAGATTTCGAAAAATTACGAAGTGAACTGATTCAAAAGCAAGAAATACTATTTTCGGCTTCTACCTCAGTGGAAGAAGGGATTTTATTTCGCAAAGTCGGTCAAAAAGGAAAGGAAATCAAAGCGTATCTCATTTTAGAGGTGGGAAAATCAGTGAAAAACGAGACAATTTCAGTGCCATCAGGTGTTTTTTCCTCTTTTGTTACCAATCGCTTCACAGAAAATTTTCAGGAAATCAAAGACTGCACCACCTCTTTTACTGTTTGTAGGTTTATTAACCAGAAAATTTACTCAGATACTGATATGAATATGGAAATCCAAAGAGAAATAATAGACTAAAGTTCAGTGACCATTTTTTGTAGAGAGGCACACCCTCCAATTCATCTCCCGTTCCCATGTTAAGAAGAACTGGAAGAAGAGCCAGCTTTTTGTGCCAAAACTTGGATAGATTCGCTTAAAATCAAACGTCCGTCCACACGCACCCCAGGGTGCCCTCTCTTGCCTTCGGCAATTCACCTTGTTGAGAACCTAGGAATCCCACTTGACCCGTTGCTGCGTAGAGTTCATTGAGCCGTTTGAAAGAGCGACCTTGACGATCTGCAATCCAATAATGTTTGAAATCACCAAAAGCGATGGACTTTGCCCCTGCCGTCACGGCTGGCATATAGGTGGAAGTTTTAATCACTTTCCCCAAGAGGGTGTCAGGGGTCCCTGCCACCAGAGATGGTTGCCACAAATATTGCCCGTTATTGTCTTTCAATTTTCGCAGTGTTTTGATGGTAGAATCGTTCAAAATAAACACAGCATTTTTCCGATAAGGTGCTTTCAAAGAGTAGAAAAGGTCAATGATTTCATCAGAGGTGATTGCCGTTGCAGAGGCCGCGGTGACACCAGTTTTAGCACCACCTACGTCAGCCAGAACACCCAGTGGTTTCCCTTTGCCGTCACCGATGAAGAAGGCTTCCTCTTCTTTCGCTCCGATTCTACGAGCGAATTCCTTTGAAATATAGTTTTCAAGGTCAAAAACACTGTCATTGAGAAGTTCTTCGGACACTTTAATCATTGTTCCCAGTTTATACGCACCAATGGAAACTTGGTTAAACACATCATCACTTTCGGTGAATGCACCCTCTTCGTCAATCCAATTTGCTGTCCCTTTGCTCGCCACCACTGGAATTTTACGGTCCCCACTGGAGGTTTGGATTGTTTTCGCCAGAGTTCGGAAGATGTTCTCTTCTGTCAAGGCTTCCACCAATGTGTTTTCAAATTCGTCAGGTACCAGATAACCACCCTCGGAATCAGTGCCGATTTGCAGTGCATTCATCACCGATGGCAGAGGTGCTTTGTTTCGCATGACGTTCCAGAAGTTGGAAATGTATTCTTGAGATTTGCGACCTGTTTTTTCGTCCAGTTGGCTGTTTTGAGGTGTACCAGTGAGTGGATTGGTCAAAGGTTGTGCAAGTTGTTTCTCAAAGGCCTCTGCTTTTTCCATGCGAGTGATTTCACGTCCCAAATCCTCGATATCCTGTTCCATTTTGCAGTACACACCGTCATCTTCAGCAGAAAGAGTGCCATTTTCACTGCGATGGGTGTCCAGAAATGCCTTTGCACCTTCCCAGACTTTGTTGCGTTTTTCTCGTAATTCTAAAATTGTCATAGTAAAATCCTCCATTAAATGTGTTTTTTGATAATAACTTTTTTCAAAATATCTTATAGATATTTTGGTTGAAAGCTTTGCTTTCAACACAGAGATTTTCTATGAAAATCTCTGACAAAAAGTTTATTGAGCAAGAAAGAATCAAAATCGTAACAAGTTACGATTTTGCAAACATCAGCAAGCTGATGTTTGGTAATTCGACTCGTCGAATTACATTCTTGATGCTATTAGGTCTAGCCGTTGATGTAAATCGGAAATGCTACGTTCTTTTGGGGTATCTGCCGTAGGGGTGGGCTGTGGTGGAATGACACACTTTTTCGCTACTTTTTCCATGAAAGAGTTGGTGACCTCCACTTTTTTGTAGGTGTCAGAAACTTGAGGGAATCCAGTGTTTTCTGTGTTTCGCCCCTCCAGAATGCCGTCCACAAAGCCTTTTTCCATAGCAGAATGGACATTCATCCACGTTTCGTAGTTCATTTTGTGAATTTCCCAAAATAATC
Organism: Eubacteriales bacterium; assembly: GCA_044432725.1. Lineage (GTDB taxonomy): Bacteria > Bacillota > Clostridia > Oscillospirales > Oscillospiraceae > JAWXUK01. The sequence continues at coordinate 94,144 of JAWXUL010000006.1, read as the reverse complement.
TTTATTCATAAAAACCTCTTGACAAATGATATAATTGATGTACAATATATATTAATAGTTAAAGTTGGAGGAGATAAGATGGGGTACACATTCAAGGTTTTAGCAGAAGAGGTTCTGTCTGCTCTAAACAAATACGCAACAGTTCCTGAGATTTGGAATTATGCAGTGGTAAATCACCTAGATGACAAACTAAATTCTTCTGGAAAAACACCTCAAGCAACCTTGAGTGCTATACTTGGAATGGATGTTAGAGATAATCAGAAGACGATTTTTGATAGAACTACTGATATGCCAAAGAAATATTTTTTAAAGCATCATGAATATCCAGTACATTGTTTATTGGATGATACAAATTCAGAAACAACAGAATTAATAGAAAATACCACCGAAGATGAACAAAAAAAATCCTTTTCAGAAAGAGAACTCCATATCTTATTAAGTACATTTGTTGCGATGTCACCTTTATTTAAATGTGTAACAACAACTATATATCACGAAAAGTCAACTAAAGGTTTTAAAGGAAAAAATCAATGGATACACCCAGACATCGTAGGAATTTATTTCCCTTTTAAAGATTATACTCCTGAAACACTTACTTTATATTCTAGAGTTGATTCAAATCCATATAAATTATTTTCTTTTGAATTAAAGATAAATCTTAATTATACAAATTTAAGAGAGAGTTATTTTCAAGCTGTTTCTAATTCTAGTTGGGCTAACGAAGGTTATTTGGTGACATTACACCTAGAAAAAGATTCTGAATTCATTGAAGAACTACAAAGATTAAATAATGCTTTTGGAATAGGTATAATCCAACTAAATCCGAAAAACATAAGTCAAAGTGACATAATTTTTTCGTCAAAATCAAGCCAAACTCTGGATTTTCAAACAATAGATAGACTTGTTACCGAAAATCCTGATTTTAAAGAATTTATGCAACACGTTCTTTCTGATACAACGGATAATATAGCAAATTTGCGCGGTAAATATGATGAAATATTCCAAGATGACGAATCAGCTTGCGAATATGCAGAAAAATTAGGAATAATCAACTAGGATGCTTCTACGAAGTGTGGTAGCTATATATTAAATTCCCTTGTCCGTCACGATTCACAGTCATTCGGTTTGGCATAAGGGGGTAAAGTGCGATAATTTCTCCTTTGCCGTTGCGAATAATCTGTGCGTAAGCATTGTCCCACAATAAAAGGTGGGTCATGAGTGTCTCACGAAAGACAAAAGAAGTCATTTCATTGTTGGGTTCGCTGTGTAAAAGATTGTATAAAGGGTGGTTTATGGCTTTTTTAAGGTGAATTGCCCATGGCAAGAGAGAACAGCCTGGGCTGCTTTTCCACCCTCTGGGGTAAAAGTGTATAAATGCAAGGGCAAGCCTGCCACGGCTTCGGCAAGCACACGGACACAAGAATAGACGGCTGTCATTTGCATTGCCGAGCGTTCCGTCACAGGCTTCCCTGCTAGTTGTTCCACCCATTAAAAAGCGATAAGCACTCCCTGACGTGGCATTTTGGGGAGTATTAAGGTGAATCGCCGTCAGGCGAGAGAGAATGCCCTGGGGTGCTCTCGCTTTAAACAGTCCTTGAAATAAGTTCATATCATAATCTCCTTAAAAATGGGTACAAAAAAGCACCTATCTTTGATGATAGATGCTTCATGGATTTATTCAAAGTCAATTGTGTTAGTTATTTGCTTTGGAATACTTCTTCCGCCATAGATAATACGACCAACTTTTACTTTATTTTTATTAAATTTGTAAAAGACAAGATATTTTTCTACAGGGAAAAAGCGAATTTCTTTGCTATACAGGGGTTCTTCAGGATAAATTGGAAACATTTCTGGGTTATCTCTCAGTAATGAAATCCGATTTAAAATCTGATTGGTGATACGTTTTGCAGCATGAGGTACAGCCAATTCAAAAGAAATATACTCATAAATATCCCGAATATCTGCTTTCGCTGATGGAGAGATAATAATTTCAACACTCATAGACCATAATCTCGTTTCATTTCTTCCCTGACACTTTCCAGAGAATATCCTTTTCCTTCTTCGATTTCATCAAATCCTTTTTGCAATTCAAAATCAAGTTGTTCTAAGGTCAGGTTTTCTAAAGAAAGAGGTGTTTTAACTGGTAATTTCATTTCAAAAGGTATGCCACGTTGTAATATTACTTGTTTTAGAAACATGGATACCGCATTTGACATAGGAATCCCCAGTTCAGTTAAAATTACCTCCGCTTGTTCTTTCACATCAGGTTCTACTCGTGCAAATACATTAGATGTTTTAGCCATATTCATCGCCTCCTTGTGGTTAGTATAACACAATCGCAAGCGAACCGCAAGCATTATTTTATATGAACAACAAACCTCTGTCATCATATACACTAAGCCCACTGTACCCCAGGGCACCTTCTCTTGGCTTCGCCAATTCACCTTGTCCCCACCACAGCGAATGGCACGGTCTAGTGCCATAATGGTTGCGATGGCACCGTCAATTTTCTCTGTGGATTTCTCCTTGTCAGCCTTGATATTGCCTGAAGGGTCGGTACGAATGAAAATATTATCCATATTCCATCGCAAGAACTGGCTGCACTCCATGGGCAATTTTCTGTTCCAAGGTGAGTTTCATCAATTCCTTAGTGGGAGGGGACATATCTTTGAAACCCTGACCGAAAGGCACCACAGTGAAGCCCATGCCCTCCAAGTTCTGCACCATTTGGACAGCGCCCCATCGGTCAAAGGCGATTTCACGGATATTGTATTTCAAACCCAAATCCTCAATGAATTGCTCGATGAAGCCGTAATGCACCACATTTCCCTCGGTGGTCTGGAGAAATTCTTGCTTTTCCCACACATCATAGGGGACGTGGTCACGTTTTACACGCAAATCCAAAGTGTCCTCTGGCACCCAGAAATAAGGTAGCACCACATATTTGTCCTCTTCGTCCTCTGGAGGAAACACCAACACAAAGGCGGTGATGTCGGTGGTGGAAGATAAATCCAGACCTCCGTAGCAGACACGCCCCTCCAAAGATTCCTCACTGACTTTGAAAGAACAGGCATCCCATTTCTCCATAGGCATCCATCGAATAGATTGTTTCACCCACTGGTTGAGCCGAAGTTGACGGAATGCGTTCTCTTCTGCAGGGTTCTGCCTTGCTGATTCACAGGCCACTTTTACCTTGTCAATCCCAACAGTAATTCCCAGTGAGGGGTTGGCTTTTTTCCACGTTTTAGGGGAAGTCCAATCGTCACTCTCGTCTGCCCCATAAATCACAGGGTAGAAAGTGCTGTCCTTTTTTCGCCCCTCCAGAATATCCTTTGCTTTTTGGTGGGTTTCGTAGCAGATAGAATGTGTGTCCGTCCCTGCCGTGGTGATGAGGAAGTACAGTGGCTGTGTCCGTGCATCACCAGAGCCTTTGGTCATAACATTAAGGTGAATTTTTGCGTAGCAAAAAGAGAGAACAGCCTGGGCTGCAAAGAGTTTTTTGGATGGTGAGTCATTCATCAAAAACCACCCCATGAATGTTGAATCCGTGCTTGGAATAGGCTTCTGCCGACAAAACTTGGTAGAAACTGTTGGTGGGGAGGTAAACTATCCTCTTTTGAGATGTGAGAATTTTCACTCTTTTGTTCAAAGCAGGACACATTCGCACCATATCTGCTGCCACATCAAAGACGATGGTTGCTTGCTGTCGGTCTGCGGCTGCTCCGTAGACTTCGGCACGTTCCTCGAAATCACCACAGGTTAAAAGGAGTGCAACGGCAGCGGCAAGTTCAGATTTGCCCATTTTTTTGGGTATTTCAACATAAGCCGTGTTAAATTGTCGGTATCCGTCTGGTTTTACAATTCCGAAGAGGTCACGGATAATCTGTTCTTGCCAATCAATCAGGTCAAAGGGTTTTCCAGACCACGTTCCCTTGGTGTGGCAGAGGCACTCAATGAAATTCACGGCATAGTCAGCTTTTTCTTGGTCATACACAGATTTCTTTCCCATAAATTGAGTGGGTTTATACTTTTTAAGTTTTTGCATGGGTCACCTCCATTTTGGCATAAGAAAAAGCCAATACCATATAGGCATTGACTTTTCGCTGTGGATTTTTTCACTTTTTAATCACCTTTTAAGGTGAATTTTTGCGTAGCAAAAAGAGAGGACACCCTGGGGTACAAGATGAAATTCAAATATTCCTCTTTGTTTTCCTCCAAATAACCAGCAGTTCATGACCTTGTGGTCATTTGCGAGGATTTGCCAAAAATTCAATCTGGAACATCAAACATATTGCTTTGCCCCTCGCTTCGCAGTGCTAGAATCTGGTTTTTAATGGTTTCATTCAAATTTGCCACCACTTTTCGCCACCCCCTCTTTGAGGATCTGGGGGTCGAAGCCTGCTGATTGGTAGCCTTCCAAGATGGTGCTGTAATAATGGCAGTTTGGCGAACCCAATCGGTGCCCTTCGGTCATAATGTAGACCATTGCCTTGACTTTTTTGCCATCCAGTTCCACTTCTAAGGTTTCTTTCTCGTAAAAGAAGGGGTAGCCTTCGTATTTGTCCAGTGCCACCTCGTCTTTGGCTTTGATTTCCCAAAGGAGGGCTGGCACTTTCGCCCCCTCGCTAGGTTCAATGGTGGCAACGGCACTCCGTGGGTTGCCCCTAAATAAAAGTTGGTAACCATCTACTACTGTTGACCCCATAGTTTTTGCTGTTGGGTCAAGGTGAATTGCGACGAAGGAGCAAGAGAGGGATGCCCTGGGGTACACCGCATTGCCATTTGTGGCAGGTTCATATTCGAGCCGTAGGCTAGATAAATTCGTTTTTTCATTGGTTTTTCCTCCTGAATTTTAAATGTCCGAAAGTTAGTCATGCATTTTCTCGTAGCCTAGTGCAATCAGCTTGTTTGCCACCTTGTTTGGGGCTACGACCAAATTGCCGTCCTCCAATATCAGGATTTTGCTTTCCCTCGGTTGTGGTTGTTCAGTGCCATCTTGATGGCAAGGTCAGCTCGTGCTGTACTTGCTGAGGTAAGCTGGGCTTGTGTAACGTGCGTGTTCTTGTTTGGCACCCCAGGGTGTTCTCTCTTGGCTGTCGCCAATTCACCTCATCATGGTGTTGTCCTCCTCGTTTTTTGTTTCCTTTGCTTAAGGTAGTGTCATATTACCATCAAAGAGGGAGGATAGCAAGCTAATTTGAAGTTATATAGTACACAATGATTCCACTGTGTTTGTGTGACTTTTGCACACAATATGGCATGGGAATGGCTGTGGCTTGCTGATGGGCTGTTGCCACCGATTGCTAGGGGCTGTGTTGCCCCACGTTGGCTTGGCTTTCCCTTGGGGGAGTTTGCACCAGAGGTTTTTCCCTCGCCACGTTGGGGAACACGTTGCCACCGATGGCTTGGGTTTGCCCCACCGAGGGGTTGCCACCACTGGCTTCTGGGGGTTGCCCCTCCGGGGGTTGCCACCACTGGCTCTGGGGTTGCCCCACCGGGGGTTGCCACCAGTTGCCTTTTCGCATTTGGGGACACGTTGCCCCACGTTGCCGTTGGTTTTGCCGTGGGGTACTCGCCCCCAGTATTTTTTCTCTCGCTACGTTGGGGGCTGTGTTGCCCCCTTTTTTGCCATTCCCTTTCCCACCCCCGCTGTGGGGGTGGTTGCCTATGTAGGTTAGCCGTTAGGGTTTCCAAATCTCCAAGCCGCTGAGCCGTCAAGGTGGGCTGCGTCGTCGTCGCAAACTTCATTCCGTTCCCCCCTCCTTTCGTTGGGTGTCACTACATTTCGTTGCTCCTCCTCTCCCAAAAAGTCTGGGGACTTTTTGGGTTCCCATAACTCTGCAATTTTTGAACTCTTCTCCATAAATCCAAATTGGGTTGAGCTCAGGTTCTCATTGCGAATTTGACCTTTTCGATTTGGGTTTTTTTGCTGCTTGCCGATTTTTGGGTGAGTGCTTGGTTGTTGAGGGCCAAGGCAAGGACAAGGTGAATTGCCGATAGGCAAGAGAAGGTACCCTGGGGTGCTAGGTAGCTTCGAATCTTGCCTGCGTGGAGGATGCTGTTGAATCCTCTGAGTTCAACTGTTCCGCATCCGTTGAAAAAGCTGTGGAGGTTCAAAAAGTGGTATCTGCTGTTGTGGTAGTGGGTGGCTCTTGCCCCTTGGTAGCCCTCGTACCAAATGTCCTCGATTTTTTTCAAGGTGGTGGGCTTTTTCATGTTCATCTTTCCAACCAAGTCGCTGTCCATCTTTTTGCAAAAGCGAGCTCGTTGTGGGTCAATTTGAAGTGCTTTGTAAAAAAGGTCGTTCTTGCTTGCCACAATGTTGATGAAGTTTCGGATTGTTTGGGGTGTGTGCCCTGCTCCGTCGCAGTGAATGTGGATTCCGCAACCGCTGTTGGTGAAGGCCCCTGCCTTTCTCAAATGCCGAACAATCTCTTGCAAGTCCTCAATGCACCCCAGGGTAGCCTCTCTTTTTGCTTCGCAAAAATTCACCTCCTCTTGCTCGTAGGTAAGGATTGGGCTGACCACTGGGGCGCTGTATTCTCGGCTTGCGTTGTCCGTTTGCCCTCCTTGTTTCTTTTGGGGGCGAATGCTGCTTCTACATAACCTTCCAGATTTCACTCTTTTGTCCGTCTACTTCGTTTGTGATGTGGTAGGTTCCGTAGCTCCCTCCAATGTTGCTCACTCGCCCGCCGAGGTAATCCCCGATTGCTTGGGCGGCTTCCTTGCGGGTAATCCCCGTCATTTCGATTTCGATTCCAAATTGTGTTGTAAACATATTCTTTTCTCCTTTTTGATGGTTGTTTTTTTGTTTTTCGTGTTCCTTTTCGTATTTTCATATTACCATCATAAGGGGAGTATAGCAAGTCAATTCAGAGCATAATGTACACAATGTTTAGTGCTTAAATATGTGTATTTCTGACAAAGGTACACTATCTAGTGATTCCCTTGCCTTCGTTTGCAGGAGATTGCCACTTGGTAGGGGTGCTCATTCCTCATCAGTGGCTACAGACTTCCCTTGCACCAATTCATAGTAGATTTTGGCATATCTCTCATGTTCAGCACCCATTGTTTCAAAAAGTCCTTGAAGGAAGAACTCCTTTGCCTCTTCCCTTGATTCCCATTGGGTCTTTTGTCGATAGCAGATGGTTGTCAAGGTGAATTGCCCCCTTTAGGGGGCAAGAGAGGGCACCCTGGGGTGTACTGGGTCGAGCCGAATGCATCGGTCTTCTCCATAGACCACACTGAGGTGACCACCAGAATCCCATGCCACTTTAATGCTACCAATATCGTCCACTCCGAGGACTGTTCCCTCTGTTCCTTTCGGAGGGGCTTGGCAATCATCCATTTTCACAAGTTTCACTCGACAGCCAGTGGGATGTTCGGCTCTGAGAATGTCCAACATTTCTTTGGGGATATATTCCATTTTAGACCACCTCACTTAATTCGCAGTATTCGCTCTCGTTTTCTTGGGCAAGTTGGAGGGCAATTTCCTCTGCTTTGGTAGGTGTGGGGGCTGTGAAGGTACAAAAAATTTCTGTCCCTTTGTACAGTTTCAAAAGGTATTCTCGCCCTCGAAAAGCCGATGAGCCATGAAAGTTCTGGAGCAGGATTTGACCTTCTGTCTTACAAGACTCCCCAATGAATCCCAATCGCAGGAGGAAACATCGAAAGGTGTATTTTTCGTTGGTCACAAGTCTCTCTTTGACTCTGATTCGCTTTTGATATTGTGCCATTTGGCAAATCAGGGTGATGAACATGCAGTCCGTACTCAGTTGCTCCTCCGTCACCCCAAAAGGAAACCAAGGGAAGTAAACCTTTTCCTCACAGCCCAGGCTGCCCTCTCTTGCTTCGCAATTCACCTTGTCCACTACAATGGGGAGGTCTGGCACTCCCAGAGCCTTTTTAATCAAAGTCCCTTTCGCTTGGAGGAGATTCTGGAGATTCAGTAGACTTTTCTCGGTGAATTGCTCCTGTGGGAGTTCAATCACCAAGCCCACGGCGAAATCCTCTGGCTCTTCTACCTCCTGTTCCTCCAAAAGTACCTCTGTTTCAAGCTCTGGTAATTCAAAAGCTCCATCGCTTGGGAGGTAGCCCTCTTCTGCGAGATATTCAAAAAGGTATTCCACATACCCCAGGGTACCCTCTCTTGCCTGACGGCAATTCACCTTGTCTTCTCGGTTGGAATCATCAGGGAAGCTGACTGTTCCCTCTTTATCCACCAAAAAGTAGTCCACCATAAAGTTGGTGGTTGGCATTGCCAGATATTTTGGCTTGACCTCCAAAATTTCACCCATCACACGTACCAGTTTTTTGCGTTCAGCACCATTTAAGTTAAAACGTACTTCCATAAATAGTCTAGGTGAATTGCCCGCAGGGCAAGAGAAGATGCCCTGGGGTACACCGTCCCCCTTTTCAAATTTTGCCGTTTTCCTTTGGCTTGTGCTACATATTACCATTGAACTGTAGTATAAGCAAGCTAATCTGTGCTGAAAAAGACGGATTTTAGTGAAAAAGTAGTCCAATGATTCGTCTTTTCTTTGTGAGTAGTACACAAGAGATGTATTTTGTATTTGGGCATGACAAAACCCAGCCTAACTACATCAGTCAGACTGGGTTTATCCATCATTCTCCCAACCAAATAAATCGTTGGGACTACACTTTAGGATTTTTGCGATTGCCTTAATTTCAATATCAGTGATTGCTCGTTCTCCATGCTCAATTCGTGAAATAGAACCTCGACACACATAAACAGGCTCTAATTCTAGTAATTCCGAAAGTTTTTGCTGGCTCATTTTTGCTTTTTTGCGAGCAAGGGCAATATTTTCACCAATAAGGTTTAATTGCTCCTTAGATTTATTTTTCTTCATAATATCTCCTTTTGTCTTGACAATCGGACAAAACTATTGTATCCTAATATCGAAAGAATAACGTCCTGTGAACAAGACAAAGGAGAAAATAGTATGACAATTAAGGAAGAATTAATACATCAAGCACTGGGAAAATATATTTTTGATTATTTAAGCGAGAATACCCCAGATTATGAAGCAATGGTGGATAATAAAGCAGTTTCTGTCTTAAATGAAATCCAAGAACTGTTTCAGAAACAAGAAATTGACCCAGATGATTTTTTGCTCGTAGACGAAATCATCACTATTTTGAACAATAATGGCATTTCTACAGGTGTATGTCACGACTTTTAAGATACACCACTTTGAGAGTAGTACTGGTAAAAACCGGACTACTCTTCTTTTACTTCCACCTCCGAAAATTGATAGGTCAGCCCATCACGTTGCACTGTCACCCCATCGGCTGTCCCCACCTGTTCAATGTACCTTTTCACAATCACATCACAAAATTTTTCGTCCAATTCTATGGTGCGACAAATCCGTTTGGTTTGCTCGCAAGCCATCATTGTCGAGCCACTTCCTCCAAAGGGGTCGAGAACAATGCAGTTGCTCAAACTGGAATTGAGAATGGGGTAAGCAATGAGAGGAATGGGTTTCATGGTGGGGTGCTCCCCATTTTTCTTAGGTTTGTCAAATTCCCAGATGGTGGATTCTTTCCGACCAGTGTACCACTGATGTTTTCCTTTTTTCTTCCAACCGAACAACACGGGCTCATGCTGCCACTGATAAGGGGAGCGACCTAAAACTAAGGACTGTTTTTTTCCAGATACAAGTACCAGAAAGATAAAATCCCGCGTCAGCAAATGCCTTTCTGAAGTTCAAACCCTCGGTATCTGCATGAAATACATAAATGCTCCCATCGTCTGCCATAGATTCTGCCATATTGGTGTAGGCATCTAGTAAAAACTGATAAAAAGAGGAATTATCCATGTTATCATTCTTGATTTTGCCCGCCGACCCCTCATAGTTGACGTTGTATGGAGGGTCCGTCACCACCAGATTGGCTTTTTGGTCTAACATAAGAGAAGTGTAAGTTTCAGCTTTGGTACTATCCCCACAAATCAATTTGTGAGTGCCTAAGAACCAAATATCTCCCATTTTTGTGGTGGTAGGCTGTTTCAGTTCCTCTTCCACGTTGAAATCATCGTCAGACACCCCCTCTTGCAAGCTGTCTTTGAATAAATCCTCCAATTCTGCCACATCAAAACCAGTAAGGGACACATCAAAGTCGCTCCCCTCCAAATCGGTGATTAACAAGGCGAGTTTCTCCTTATCCCAATCACCACTGATTTTGTTCAGCGCCACGTTGAGGGCCTTTTCTTGTTCAAGTCCCATATCCACCACAACGCAGTCGATTTCCTCAAAACCTAGCTTTTCCAGAACTTTCAGCCGTTGGTGACCTCCCACCACTGTTCCCGTGGACTTATTGAAAATCACCAAATCCACATAGCCGAATTGCTCGATGGAGCGTTTCAGCTTTTCAAATTCAGGGTCTCCCTCTTTCAGGTCTTTTCTTTGGTTGTAGTCCGCAGGTATCAGGTCTACAACCTTCTTTTTTTCAATTATCATATAAAAATCCTACTTTCCCCCACGCACCCCAGGGTGCCCTCTCTTGCCCCTTCGGGACAATTCACCTTGCATCAGCCGTTCCATCACGTCCTCTTGCGGGTTTATTCCTGAATAATCACCCATACTGTTCTCACGAACGATGGCGAAAATCTCTGTCCACAGCCGATTAGCCTGTGCCATATAATTCTGGCTCATTGCAACATAAGGACTTTGAATCGCATTTCCCGTGGTGGGGTGCTTTGCCAGATAGCCAGTGGAAGAAATGGTTTCCTCGCAGTGAATCCATCTTGCTGTTGCCATGGCATATCTGTCCAGAAGTTGAGGGGAAATCAACGCAGCACAGCCCCGCTCCTCCAACCATTTCCATGTGGATTCATATAATTTCGTGGCTTGCAGTACAGACCCATCTCTTTGGGTATCCGATAAAATTTCATTTGGCTTCGGCATGGGCAATCCCTCCAAGTTTGGAAGGTCATCAAACTGCATGACCGTCATGTTACGTTGCCCCCGCTCCCCATCGGCAATCTTTTCTGCGATGGGTTTTCTCTTTCTTCCCGCTCCCACTCTCACACCACCACTATTGTGGTTTCCTGCCATTAAAATCACCTCGTTTCTGAATAAATAGGCAAAAAAACAGAGCATAGTTTCCTATACCCTGTTTTGATATTGCGTTGACCTGCGTGTGACCCCCGCACCGTTGTATTTTTATTTCATTTTAGAGATTTTATGCCCCCTTAGGGGGCTATTTTCACTCTGCGGAGCGAAAATTTCGGTTCGTTGTGGAGAAATAAGGTTAATAAAATCATCCGAACCGCCCTCACGGGGGGACTAATCCCCCCGTGTTCCCCCCTACTCTCCGAGGGGGCAATACACAGCCTTAGTCTTGTTTCCCCCATCGGTCACCATCGTTTGCTGAGGTTTTCGAGTGACACGATTTGCACAGGGACAAGGTGAATTGTCGAAGGCAAGAGAGGGTAGCCTGGGCTGCATCAAGTTACTATGGTCATGTGTGCCACCTCGTGCCAGTGGCAAGATGTGATGGACTTCCTCCACAGCCGTCAGCCGACCTTCTTTCTGACACATCTCGCAGAGAGGGTGCTGTGCCACATAGCTTTCACGGATTTTTCTCCAAGCATTGCCGTATCGTTTTCTAGTGGCAAGGTCCCTGTCATATTTCTCGTAACGTCTGTTCTCTTGCTTCTGGTGTTCCTCACAGAATCGACCTTCTGTCAGTTGGGGACATCCGGGGTGGGAACAGGCTCGCTTTGGTAAGCGTGGCACTGTCACCACCTCCCTTCAATTTTTCCACTCTAATCATATCACAGGAGGGTTAGGACATTCAATGACATTTAGTGCCATCTTTCAAAATCTTATCAATTTCTTTTAATGCCATCTGGTGAGTGCGGTGGGTGTGTCTTTGGCTGAAATTCATATCCGCAGAAATCTGCTCCCACGAACTAAAACATAAGTATCGTTTCTCCAATAGGATTTGTCGCTCCACGATTTCTACCTGTTTAATCACACCCATGATTTCACATTTCAGGTCAATCAGCTTCTCAGCAGACTCTTTCAACTCCTGTTGGAGGGTATCCACTTTTACAATAATATCCTCGGTACGAGATTTCCCTCCACCAGAGTGTCGGGGCATATCGTTAATCACAGAGGTACAGTTGGTCGCTAGATCCGTAAGGGATTCGATTTGTTCCAACTTTGTGTTAATTTGCATATCCAGACGCTGTGCCTGCAATAGATATTCTTTTGCTGTCATAAGTTCCTCCTATTCTCTTTCGAGCCGTGCTTTCACCGCTTCGATTAACTCTGCTTGTACTTTTTCTTTTCGTGTCAGTGCTTTCATCACATCTTCGTCAATGGTGCCTTTGGAGATGATGTGGTGAATCACCACCGCATAATTCTGTCCCTGTCTCCACAGACGAGCATTTGTCTGTTGGTACAACTCCAAAGACCACGTCAAAGAAAACCAAATCAAAGTGCTACCACCACTCTGGAGATTCAAGCCATGTCCTGCACTGGCGGGGTGAATCATTGCCATGGGAACTTTGCCATCATTCCACTGGCTAATGTCAGAGGGTGTTTTTATCTCCCTCACATCTGGAAACTTCTCACGGATTCGCTGCCCATCGTGTTGAAACCAATATGCCACCAGAACAGGTTTTCCGTTTGCTCCTTCGATTAAATCCGCCAAGGCATCAAGTTTCCTATCGTGGAGGTGGTGAGAATCTTTCATTTCATCATACACACAGCCATTTGCCATTTGGAGTAGCTTGTTAGAAAGGGTAGCTGCATTCACGGCATCAACTTCCCTATCTTCTATTTCGACTAGCATATCATCTTTCAATTCATCATAGATATCTTCTTCTTTTCTGCTCAGTCTCACTTCCACTCTATTCATTACACATTCGGGCATTTGTAGAAAATCACAAGCCTTCATAGAGATGGTGATGTCAGAAATTCGCTCATAGATTTGTTCTTCTGCCCCCTGTTTAGGCTTATAGCTAAAGACGATTGCCCCATTGCGTTTATCTGGTTGGAAGAACTCGTCACGATAATGGCCAATGAAACGATGGAGTCTTTCCCCTAAATCCAGAAGGCGGAACTGAGACCAGAGATCGAGCAAGCCATTACTGGAGGGAGTGCCTGTCAATCCCACGATTCTTTTCACTTTGGGTCTAACTGTCAGTAGGCTTTTAAATCGTTTGGAGGACTGTGCTTTGAAGGAAGATAATTCATCAATGACTATCATGTCGAAGTCGAAAGGAATACCGCTCTTGTTTATAAGCCAATCCACGTTCTCACGATTGATGATGTAAATATGGGCGGGTTTCCAAAGTGCCTGTTGTCTTTCGATGGGTGTACCTGTGACAACCGAATAGGTCAGTCCTTCCAAATGCTCCCACTTCTGGATTTCCGTTGGCCATGTAGAGGTAGCTACTCGTAGTGGGGCAATCACCAGAACTTTTGCCACGTCAAAGTAGTTCAGGCATAGTTCATGGATTGCTGTCAACGTGATCACACTTTTCCCTAATCCCATTTCCAAGAGGATTGCTGCTACAGGATTCTCCAGAATAAAGTCGATGGCATATTGTTGATAATCATGGGGGTAGAATTTCATCAAGTATTTCTCCTATCTGCTCCACACTGTCGAGGACAAAACAACGGAAGCCTAACTGTTCCAGTTGCCGTTTCCGTTTGACTTGCAGAGGTCTTAGTTTTTTGCCCGTTGCTTTGACTTCCACCCAAGCTACCCTTCCTTTTGGGAAGAGTAGCAATCGGTCAGGCATTCCATCAAAACTGGGGGAGGTAAATTTCAGCGCTATGCCACCTCGGGCTTTTACTGCCTGCACTAGCTTTTGTTCGATTTGGCTTTCTCTCATTTCATTACATCCGCTTCAGGGTCTACAATATCAAATATTTTTACAAGTGTTTCCTTAAAATTAACATTGCTTTTCATGATTGGCATTTGTGAACCCCAACATTCATATACACCTTTGTTAGCACAAATTGCAAGCTTTTTCCCTTGATAGGTTCTTGTGTGAATCCCATTGCGCTCTTTTTTCCAAATGTGATTTTGGAAATTCTCTTTTCGTTTGGCTCGATTCTTCATTTTTTTATCACGTTCTTTGGCAGCTAGAAGATTCCCCTCCATGGTGCCTGCACAAATGCACCCCACTGATAACTGATCTGGATAATCTCTATGCTCCATCACATGGATAAATCGTACTTTCTCACAGCCACAAAGTTCACAAACAAAACCATCTCTTTCTTGGTCAATGACATGAGAACAGTCCCAGTTTTCCGTTGGGGCACCAATTTCTTCTAATCTCATTTGACAACGTGTATAATATCCTTGCATTTTTTCGCTCCTTAATTTTTTGAACCTTCCATAACTGGGACGGACAACCAAGAAAAAACGGGCCAACAACCTATACGTTCTCTACGTGTGTGCGTTCGTGCGTATCCACATACGCACACACCTTTCTTTTATAATACCTTATATATATAATATTCTTGTCCACTTGTCCTAATAGGGTGTACCTAGTCATGGAATGTTATGATTTTTTGTGTTTTTTTCAAAATTAATATAAAGTTGACCTGTCTTGTTTGGGGACTGTTTTAGGGTCAACCACTGGACAGTCAACTACTGTCCCTTGTTTTAGGGATTCTCCGCTGGATCTGAGGTGCGTTTATAAAACCTTTGTCTACCATAAATAGAGAATTGTTTGCGAGTGTTGTCCTTCTCTTCAGGCTTCGTCCACCCCTTGACCTTTTTGATGATGGCAGCAATGGCAAAGGAATCAGCGGATTTCATAGAGGAACCATCTTTGCCAAAGCACTCAACCCAAATTTCCATGTTACACACAATGTCTCGCAGATAGGTTTCAGTATCATCACTGATTCCAAAATCGTCACCATTGAGGTAATTCCTGCGTTCATAAACAGACATGATATCCCAGTTTTCAGGCAATGGGGTGTTCAAATATACCTCTACCATGCCTTGTCTGTCGTCTGTTTCCATGGCTTCGATTTGTTCTTCCAGAGCCTCACTGGTTTCCTCCACAGACAGGTATAATGGCTCTTTTTCCTGATATAGGTGAATCGCCTCTGCCCACATTTGCTCACGTTCAGGCTCGGTGATATCCCAATGATTTCCGTGGGGAGTCTCCCATTACCTTCACTGGCCAAAATCTCCGATTACCTGTAATGTCGCGCAAGAAACCAGTTTCAGAGTTGGTAGTACCTACAAGGATACACTGCCGTGGATGGCTTTCTACAGTCCTGCCATAAGAAGGTCTGTAAATATCATCAGTACGGCTTAAAAAGGCTTTCACCACCTCAATGTCCGTTTTCTTCAGTCCTGCTAGTTCGCCTAGTTCTAAGAGCCAGTAGCCTTGTAATTTCTCAGCACTTGCCTTGTCCTTCATATCAGTCAAGCATAGACTATCTGAATAATAAATGCCACCCATTTTGGCAAAGATGGTGGACTTCCCACAGCCTTGAGGACCTACTAGCACAGTAACCGAATCAAATTTAATGCCCGGCTCGTAAATGCGGGCAACCGCCGCCACAAAGCTTTTTCTCGTGGCAGCCTTGACGTAACTTGTGTTATTCGCCCCAAGAAAATCAATGTATAAGTTTTCAAGTCGTGTGACACCGTCCCACTCTGGCAGACTATCAAGCCATTCTCTAAGAGGGTGAAAACGTCTGTCCTCCACCATTTTGGTAAAAGCAACATCGTGATTTCGACTAGAAAAGGTGGCATAGTGAATGTCAATGTGAGCCTTCATCTGCGCCGTGTCTGCATCTCGCCAGAACCGATTGTCAGTAGGCCTAGTCCACGGCACTTCTCCTGTGACTTCCACTCGCCCCACCAGTTCATTGAATGCGATATTCTGAAAGGCAGGGTCATTGTTCAGGATAAGCATTAAGTTCCACACAGAGTTCTCCAGAGCGTTACCCTTTTTCATGTACCGCAGTTTTGTCTGCCAGTCCTCTCCAACGGAAAAATCCATTGCTGCAAGTGTTCTTTTTTCCTCAATGGTAGCCTGTTTCACAGCATCTATACTCATTGCAAAATCACACATTTCATGGAATGATTTTTTTTCGTCATCTGGGTCAAATTTATGCACCCGCACCACATCAAAAGCATTGAGAAGCTGACCATTGGCAGGGTCCGAGGCATGATGGCTGTAGATGAATTTATCTTCATAAACCACCACCCCTGCTGAGCTATCTGCCAAATCGTAGTCATACCGACCTTCCATGGCAGAGGGAGAATAGACATCCCCTAAAAATGCATCCATGGCCTCCTGCACCGAGAAAGTGCGACAAAATATCCCAACTACTCCTTCTTTAGTCAAAGGGTCTATTTGTTTTTTTACATCATTTTGGATAATCTTGCTCTGACGAGAGGAAACAGGCCAAGTGCTGACATCTTTCCAATCAGTGTATAGAGCAAGAATTTTATCAGGGTCGAGAAGATATCCATCAATTTCTTCAAAGAGAAATTCCCCATCAGAAGAAGTGGAAGGCCAGTACATCAGCCGTGCTGCCTCGTAGGTGGTGTCATCAAAAAGGTCAATGCCAATATCCTGTGCCACCATCCTCCCTACAGCACCATATTCCTCTTCAGAAATCTCACGAGAAAGGGGTATCAGCAAGCGTAGGCGAGGATTGTCAGGAGTGTGTTTGTGGGTGGAGTAAATACAGCACTGGAAGTCCTGAAATAATGTGATTTCTTCCCAAATACCAGATGTTGCGTAGTCCATATCCAGAGCAAGCAAGGAACGACAGAGGATGTTCCCCTTTTTCCGTCTACCATCTTTGATGTGACCTCCTACAAAGCCACCCACATCTTTGATTGTGTCCTGTTGCCCTTTGGGGAGTTTTGTAAACTCATCTACTGTTTCACTTGTGATTTTCGTAGTTCTCATGCGATTTTTCAATTCTTCCCACGTCATTTCTGCATTTTTCCATTTTTTGTCCATTCGGCTATTACCAAGGGAAATCTTCATAAAGTGACCTCCTTATTTTTTTATTTCCTGACAATTTTCATCAAAGTATTTTAGGAAAATGCCAGCTTTCTTCGCAAAGGCAATCGCGAAAGCCATGCCCATGGTGTTAGAATTGCCAAAGACCCATACCTCCTGACAGAGATGTAGAAGTGTCTGGTTGAACTCCATTGCCTGATTCCGTTCATCAGGGTTATCATCATGCCCCAGGGCACCCTCTCTTTTTGCTTCGCAAAAATTCACCTTGTCCATAAACTGTGGAAAGAGCAAGTGGGGTGCGATTGGAAGAACCCCTTGCTCCACAGCAAATCGACTGTATCTTAAGGTGAATTGCCCCGAAGGGGCAAGAGAGGACAGCCTGGGCTGCTGGGCATTTGTGATGTTGCTTACAGTGTCCCCTCGGAAGGGACTGCAGATATAAACAATTTTCATGTAAGCACCTCAATCTTTCTTGTAAAATAAACATTCATAGCCGTCAGCCCCTAAGAGTAGACCTTTCGCCCAAGGTGGTTGATCCCCCATCTTCTGGCAGACCATATCAAGGGTGATGCCGTCTTCTGATTCAATAATGATTTCATCATGGACGTGAGCCACAATGCGACAGTGGGATAGATTGCCAATGGCATACATCAAAAGGTCACGGGCGATGGCTTGAACAATATTCTCCACGAACTTGGGACCATAACTATCCAGACGGAGCCATTTCTTGTTTTCGCCCACGCCTTCATAAGTGACACACTCCCCACCGAACTTATTCTCACCGATTCTGGGTCTGACATAAGCCAGTTTTCTGCCAGAGGGCAGGGTGATGAACATAAAGCCGCTTTTATAGGAGAACTTAATGCCGTGGGTTTGGGTAGTGGCTCGCAGTTTCACACAGTCCTTAGCAGCTTTGTCCACGTCCCACCACAGTTTGGTGATATTGGGGTTTGCATCTCTCCATGCGTAGACGAGAGGTTGGAGTTCCTCTTCTTTCATGCCGTAGTCCAAGGCCCCCATAGACTCCAATGCTCCAATGGAGCCACCATAGCCACAGGCAAGTTCCGCCTGCTTCCCTTTTTGTCGGAGGTGGCTGTTTTGCCCATGCTTCTCCACTGGGACATTAAACATCTGGCTTGCCGAAGCACAATAGATGTCTCCACCCTCAGCAAAGACTTTCATTCGCCAATTCTCACCTGCGAGCCATGCGATGACTCTTGCTTCAATGGCGGAGAAGTCTGCTACTAGAAAGGTACTCCCATCTCTAGGCACAAAGGCTGTGCGTATGAGTTCTGATAAGGTCACTGGGATATTATCATAAAGCATCGACACACTTTCAAAATCACCTGTTCTCACAAGGGAGCGGGACTCACATAGGTCTGTCATGTGGTTTTGAGCCAGATTTTGTAACTGCACCAGTCTGCCAGCCCATCGCCCTGTACGATTCGCTCCATAAAACTGAAACATCCCATGTGCGCGACTATCTTTGCACACACAATTCTCCATTGCCGTGTATTTCTTCACAGAGGACTTTGATAATTGTTGGCGTAAACGCAGGACTTCGGCAATAAGAGGTTCTGCCATTTTCAGCGCCTGTTCCACAGATTTTTTATCTAAACTGGTCATTTCCAGGCCATTTTCATTCAGCCATCCAGAGAGTTGCTGAATAGAATTTGGATTTTCTAGTCCTGTTAGTTCTACCATTCTTGCTGTCAGCTGTGTTTTACATTGCTCATGGGTTGCGATGGCTTGCCTGACAAACTCTTGGTCGATGGCAATGCCGAGGTCATTGATTTGTTGGTCGAGCCAGTATTCCGCCCAAATCTCTGGGGGAGCGGGGAATTTTTCCAGTTTTCTCTGGACTTCTTGCTCTGTTTCGACATCACGGACGTTATAATCTTTAAACTGTTGCCACTTTACTGTGTCATGTTGTGGTAGATTGCGTATTCTTCCTCCATTGGTTTTGGTGGGAGAACAGGGTTTACAGAAATAATTGATGAGTGCCTTTCCTGTGGAGAATTTTTGCTTGTCTAAACCAAGGACTGCCCCTACCGAATCTAAGGACAGAGGCAAACCCAAAGTAGCCGACCAAACCATGGAACAGTGCCACCCTTTTGGGGACAACCATTGTCCTAAGTGGTTTGACAGACACACACGTTCAAATTGAGCATTGAATGCCCATTTTTCTACTGAGTTATCCGATAAGGCTTTGATGATGTCTACGGGGATTTTCTCCCCATGGGCGAGGTCTATCAGATAAACCTCGCCCTCGTCCACAGAATAGGCAAACAGCAGAATTTCAAAGGAATCGTCCTCGGCATAGCGGTAAACGCCACTGAATTTTAGATCTATAGCTGAGATAGTTTCGATATCTATGGATATTTTTTTCATATACAGTTCCTTTCAGAAGATGGGCGGCAAACCGAAGTCCACCACCCATCAGAGTGTTGCGTCAGATAAAATTAAAAATTAAGAAAGAAAATCATCTTCATCACAGGTGTTAGTCAAGCCAGAGAAATCGGAGGCAGCAGTGGATCTACCACCAAGAGGTTCACCATCACGGAGGATTTGTACATGATTAAGTCCAGCAGCGATGCCTTTCGCTCCAGCTGTGGAGTAGGCGAAAAAACTAAGGCTCACACGTCCATAGCAACCAGAGTAAACTTGCGTACGATCCAGAATAGGGTTGCAATTTGCGTCCACAATACCAGGCGGAATGGTGGAATTTGCATTCAGGAAGTAGCAATTCGCATAAAGTGGGTCGTCTGGTTTCTCCAGATCCCCGTCTCTCAACACACTACGCAAAGTCTCAAGTGGTGGAATACTGTTACCATTTCCTTTTAGTTTAGTAGCTCCTTGCTGATAAGCTGCTAATATTCCATTCTTAAGCATTTCAATTCCAGTTTTATCTTTTTTAGAGAAGATAAATTTCGCACCATAGTTGTCATTCATAGGATTTTTATCAAAAAGGTGAGGGAAAACAATTCTAGTGTTGGGGCCTGTTACAACTTTTGTATTAAGATTCATTATTTTGTACCTCCATAAAATCTTTTTTTGCATTGTTTACTATAATTTCTTGTCTTTTGTCACTATTGGGGACAAGGGTCAGTTTACCTTTGGGTTTGATTATCAAATCACCAAGAATTTCAGTGAATTGCTGCTTACCCATAAGCTTTTTCCATTTCCGTCAAGGAAATCAGGCTCTCTTTGAAAATATCGTGATAGCCATTTTCCTTTGCAGTGTTAATGACAGATTGTTCATCAGAGTATTTACGAACACTCCGACCTTCCACCAACTTAAAACCATGCCACTCCTTGCCTTGGTTAATAGCAGCAGAATTTGCGTAGGTAGAGAGGTCGCTTGCCCATTTTTGCAGGGCAGGCAATAGA
Source organism: Eubacteriales bacterium (assembly GCA_044432725.1). Lineage (GTDB taxonomy): Bacteria > Bacillota > Clostridia > Oscillospirales > Oscillospiraceae > JAWXUK01. The sequence goes on along the minus strand of JAWXUL010000006.1, from coordinate 73,770 downwards.
GGCATTATTTCTTCTATTTCAGCATCTGTGAGAAGAGGAGGTGGCTTAAACTCCAACTGTGCTAGTTTCAGGTTTTCCTCTGCTCTGGCACGACATTTTGGGGCCGCCTTGCAATAAAAACACCACTTTCCAGTGCAATAGTCTCCCTCACCCTCAATAGCAAGTGCGGCCTTTGGTTTAACTTCATTTTCTGCCCAGTGCCGTAGTTCATTTGTGGTGATTGTCCATGAACTGATGTTGTTTTTCCGAGGTTGGTAGATGGTCATGGTCACTTCCTCAATACTGTAAAGCATATCGTAAGTTTCCAAAGCACCGAGAGCATAAAGCATCATCTGAGAGTTGTGTTCTGCATCTACCAACACGCCACGACCATATTTCAGGTCAATGACATTTATAACACCATCAGCTATGAGCAAGCAATCTCCTGTACCATAACAAAACGGAACATAAGCTGAAATATCCAGACGTTCCTCGATTAAAACGAGAACATCTTTCTTTGTTTGCTTGAGAATTTCCAGTTTTTCCATAATGTAGGACACGTATTCATCCGTATATTCTTCCATTTCACGACAGTCAAACTCTGACATAGGACGTTTGGACACCATTCCAAGTGCCTTTCTCAATTTGTGCTCGGCTAGATTATGAGCAGCTGTGCCCTCAGCAGCTGCAATGTTAATGCCACTGTGGAATAGGGACTCAAATCGTACAGATGGAGTGCAGTTCAACCAACGTTCAGAACTACTAGGGGGGAGTGTGGCGTGTGTCATTCGAGAGCCTCCACTTCAGCCATCACTTTTGAATAGGCTTCCATAGGAAGATCTGACAGTTTTTCCACACCATATTTGGTAAGCAAGGCTTTCACCTCTGCCTTTTTCCCTTGTTGGCTCTTGCCAGCCATTGCTCCACGGAGTTGTTCAAAGGTGACAGACGTAGGTGACTCGCCTTCTTCTGAATGTGGCGGGTTCTTTTGTTCTGCGGGTTCAAGGGGCGGACTTGTCTGGGAATCTAGAAAATTTACTAATAGTTGTGTGCTTTCCATCAATGCCTGTAATTTCTCCATCACACTAAGTAGTATTTCTTGCTGAGTCATAGATTTTTCTCCTTTCGATTAAGTTTTGACACTGACTACAACGGCAGTGTTGCTGAGGTGGTTGTGATTGCTGACTGTCGAGTGCTAAGAGGTTTTTGGCCAGTCTTGTTGCCACGATGCTAATAGCATTTAAAGTGCCGACCAGTTCTTCATGATAGCTTGCGGTTTGTTGATACATATTGTCACCTCCTCTCAGGGGTTCTGTTACCCCTACTTTATAAATGGGGATGAAATGTGACTTTGTCCAGCCATTTGAGAAAATATTTTCAAAAATTCTCTGCAGTCCTTACCATGAAGTACCCCTACTATCTAAACGGGGGTAGATTATGGTTTTGTCCAGTGATTTTTGAAATATTACCATTCCCCCAAAAGAAAAAATTTCTTCCTCTACTTTCTAATGGGGGAACTGTGGCTTTTGTACAGTTTCATAAATAGTCTTCTTAAAATTTCACCGATACACCTTTAATGCCTTTTTTAAATAATCGATTGCTTTTTCATAATCAGTTCCTGCTGTACTTTTGCTGATACCAATAGTTGTTGCAATTTCACGAAGTGTATGGTCTGACATTTTTTGTTCCCAGACTGCTCATTGTCTTTTATTGAGTTTTTCTAATTCCTCCGTTAATTTTTCTAATAATTCTGTATTTTCAATAATTGTTTGTAAATCTGCTTTTTCATCCACCAATGAATTAAGTAATGAGAAAGAATCTCCCTCAGAATTCTCAAATTCGTAATCAAGAGAGAGTTCCTTGCCAGTTATGCGGTGTTTACAAGTATAACATTCGGTGTCACAACGCCAAAATTCACCTTTTGGACACTTGCATCTACCATGATACTGCTCTCTGTAGCGATAGTTATTAGTATCCTTCATGTAAGCCTCAAAAAAGTCACTATCAACAACTACCCATTTTTTTATTTGCTTAATAAAAATCTTGTTTTCTCCATTATTTTTTTCGTTTTGTTTCATATTTTTCCTCTTTCTGCTTGCTTTGAAAGGCGGAAAAACAAAAAAAGATGCCGACGAAAAACAAATTCACCGACTTAAATACATAAAAGGGCATGAAAAAGCAGATGAATACAGTTAAAGATCGCAATTGCAGAATTTCTGCTGGATTCTTTTTCGTATTTCCACCTTTTCGGGGGCCCCCGACAAGACATTAATTAGTGGGCAAAAGCCCTTTTACACAGAACAAGATGAAATCAGTCTCAAATAGTGTTGCACCCCTAGTTAAAATGTGGTATACTGTCTAAAGGGATACAATCTCGATGAATTCCTCTCTGTTCTGTACTCAGAATGAACTTAATAGAGTTATTCGTCAATGGCTTTTTTGGTTATTAGGCTTATTTGAGTTAATAAAAAAAGTAAATATGCATTGAATTAGTTAATGAATAAAGGTGATTTATGAAAAAAAATCTAAAATATAGGCTTACTGGCGGTGTATTTTTTGGATTAGTTTTAAAGGCTAGAAAATTTAGAACGCAACCTAGAAAACCTGCCTGTGGAGAAACAGATAAATTATCTGAGAGTGATGTAATGGTACGTCTTATACAAATTTTGCAACCCACTTGGTGTGGATTTGATAAACAAAATTCAAGTTCATTTGGAACAGCTATAAATAGTTACAAAACATTTAAAAATGCAAAAAGTGTGTTCTTTCCTTTTTTAGAAGATGACACAAAACGAAAGTTTACAAAAAATTTGAAAGAGAACTATGAAAAAATGTTAAATAGCATGGAGTCATTTGTTTCTTTATCGCTCGATTTTGAAGAAAAATGCACTGATTTAGTGAAAGAACTTTTAGATTTGATAGAAAGAGATGAAACAATCCTAGATTCACAAGAATTCTATATTGAAAGAGATGGGCAGACAGTAAAAAAAGAAGACATTAAGAAAATGGTCACCTTTAATTTTGCAGCATTTTATTAGGTGTATGGCACTACGCCCTACAAGTAGACAATGTAGATGGTGCTGAAACTTACTCTGTTTTATGGCCAAGTGTGAAAACTTATTCAAATAAAAGAGGTGGACCTCCTCGTTTGTATAAAGGAAACTTAGGGGAAAGTATCAGAGATATACAACTGGATTTGTTGAAAACCTGTAATAAAACTGTAGATGTTATTAGTGCGATGGAAAAGACACCTCCACTAGAGCAGCACCAAACCACGATAGCGAGCGATTTAATGCAAAATGAATCAAAAAATAGTACTAATAAGAACAACTCTACAAAAGAAGAGTCATACGATAACTCGGATAACCCAAATAACTCAACACAAATTAATAACAATTGCTTTGTGTTGAATCAGACAGGTGAAAAAAATTATGTAATCAATAATGTGGGTGTATTAAATTTATAAATGGAGGAACACCGTGGAAAAAGAGAACAAAGAAGAACTCAGCAGAGATGTGGATGTCGTAAATCAAACTGGTGAAAAGAATATTTTTGCCAAACAAATTGAAACAGCGAATATTAATACTCAAAACAATTTCAGCACTGTAACTTACAACATCAGTACTCCAGACAGCAAATTCGCTGTACCATGGGGGTCTTCTAATTTATGTAGGAATTATTATATTTTGTTCGTTAGTAATTCTATCAAATTAGACGAAACAGCAAAATTTCCAATCCCACTAAGAAGATTCATCGAAGATTCATCAAGCATAGTGGAAGCCCTTATAATGAAATCGAAAATTTTTCCGTACAGCAACTAATAATTGATCAATTAAAAACTTTTCCTTGTATATTTGCTAATGAAAATAAACACCAAGGCCGTGCCGATGTTGACCAAAAGTAGGAATTGGCTTTGTTAAGCATATCAAAATTAACTCAATTGAGATTACATTTAAACCTAAAATTACAGCATACTTGCCTCAGCAGATGATACAAGATGCTAGTAATGCCTTAGATTTTATAGGAAACGAGTTAAACTCCACACACTGGGTAATTAAAAATGTTGACTTGCTTGACAAATTAAACGATTTAGGTGTTAATAGCGACTCCCTCAATTTAGTTTTGTAAAGATATGTAAAAAAAACCACACACTGCATATACGCAATGTATGGCAAAAATAACGGACAGTACCTTATGACAAGGTGCTGTCCGTTTCCAATATTTCCCTCATTAACTTTGCTCCAGTGGGTCAGCCAAGGGTGAACGATTCTTCGTTCCTTGCTACTTCTAAGTCCATCCATTGGTCTAGCAGTTTGTGTGACACTGCCTTCCCTTCTGCGTTTAACAGGGCTTCCAATGTTTGGACAGTTTCATAAGACATTAGTCTATTTTCTTTGTTTGTTCTTTTTTTAGGTTTATTGCTCATGTCCTCAACAATATGGTAGTACAAATCAGCGATAAGTGTGTAATTGTTCATGGTATGCCTCCTTTTTCATTAATGGGTATTTGCAGTGACTATATTACCCTATGTGGGGAGGGATAGCAATACCATTATTGAACAAAGAAGTTATCAATTTTTTCAATTGAATTTACTCGACACCTAACGCCTTAAAGACTGCTTCGGTGGGTGTATTATAGAAAATAATACTAAATGCACCCATTAATTCTGCAGGAACCATCCCTAAGTCAGGTGCCGAAGTAATGGGTAGCAGAATCTTTTTCACCCCACTATCTAAGCACACTTGCAAAACAGGTGCTAATTCCTCCACTTTTGTCAAACTACCTGAAATACTCATATCTCCCAAAATGGCTAGACTTGGAATGGGGGGCTTTTGTAGTGCAGCAGAGCAAAGTGCAATCACTGTGGGGAGCGTCAAAAATTGCGTCATCCCCAATCCATTCAAGTCTGTATAGTTCACAAGATAATCTTTCGTTGTGGTAGAAACTTCTCGACTAATACTTCCTGCATTCGCTTTTAAATAGTGAAATGCAGTATTTGTGGCTTCTTTCACCTCTCGGTCTGTTCCTAAACCAGTTTTCTCGAACTTTCCATTGCCAGAATTCACTTGGGTTTCCAATCGGAATACACCCACCATTCCTGTTTTTCCTTTGCTAACTGTGTAAACTGTGCCACTACTACCGATACCTTCTGGAATTAATTTCCCACCACCTTGCTCAGGGACAGGCACATATTTTTCATCAAAGGTTTCATTGTCTACAAAAGAGAAATTTACGTCGTAAAATTCCATACCTCCGATTTTTTTCATTTGTTCTTTTACCCTTCGACGTAGTTCCATAGAGTAACAAACAATTTCTTCCATTTCCTCCTTGGAATAATTTCCATCAGGATAAAGTAATTTGGTGAATCCAGAGACGGATTTTCGTACAGCGATGGTGTCACGTTGGTTAAGATTGGAGCCAAATTTGAAGAATTTATCTGCTGAATCTCCGAATTGAGATTTACGCATCTCCTTCATAAATTCAGCCAAATAGTCAGAAATAAAGGCGTATTCCCCTGTGAAAAAGTCAGGACGATATTTGGGGATTTCCCATCCTGCAACATAGGAATGAATTCTATCTAAGAACGCAGTATCATATGCCATTGCCTCTGGAAAGGGAGCAAATAAGTGTGATGTTTTCAGAAGATTTTCTACAGATTGATTGATATTCCCAACAAAAACCATGGAAGCTGTGGAGGCTTTTTCTTCTTTTCCTCGTGCGAAAGAACCTGATGCCATATAATCTTTCATAATTTGAATGCCATCTTTATCCTTGAAGGTGATACCAGCCACTTCATCAAAGGCAACACAATCCCACAAACCAACTAAGCCCATGGTTCGGTTACTCATGTTATAAAACAAATTAGCAACTGTGGTTTGCCCCCCTGAGACTAAGATACTATTGGGGGAAATTTCCTTGAAAATATGTGATTTTCCTGTACTTCTGGGACCCAACTCACATAGGTTATAGTTATTTTCTACCAGAGGAATCATCCGAGCAAGAAGCAACCATTTTTCACGTTCCGTAAATTTATCTGATTCCATGCCTGTAGAACGTAGTAATAAAGTCATCCACTCTTCTTTGGAAAAATTCTGCCTTAAATCTTTGATTTCTTGTAAATCAATATGCGGCATTTGTATCGGTGTCACTTTTCGGATACCCACAGGACTACTTGTTTTATCTTCTTCATCAAAATAGTAATCAAGTTGAAGAATACACCAGATACCACCACAAAGCAAGCGATCATATTCTTTCACATAGGTATTAGAAATTTCCACTCCTTTAATTCCTAAGTTAGAAAACTCTGCTTCATAACGGTCCAGTTTTGTGTTTAGTTTTGCCGTGATGCGGTCAATCACTGTATAATTTCCTCGCTCACGGAGCAAAGATAATATCTTTTGAGCTTCATCGGGCCGCACAAAATTCTCAGCCAGAATTTTTTTTACAGTAACGACACCTTCCTGAATAATTTTCTCGTCATCGGAATTACAGTATTGTCCCAAAAGAAACTCCAAAACATACACAGGGACACTCGCCCCTTCTTTAATAGATTTTGTTAAATCTTTTCGGACAATTTTCCCATCAAAATATTGTCTTAGTTTCTGATTTAATACAGTTACTGGGTTTTCACAATCCATAAGTCTTACTCCTTACCAATTATAGTCATCTGTAAATGCCAAGTCGATAGAAACTTCTTTGACTAGTACATCTTTTTCATTTGTTTTATCATGCACCACAAACAAATAATGTTTATTTCTGAAATATTCTTGCTCTTTGAAGTTGAATTTCAAAGAAAAACGTCTTTTAGTGCCATCAGCCATCATATTATTTGCTACATGGCTTATTTTATTTGATATTTCCTCGCCAGAGCCTGTTTTGAAGTAAATGAGATAGGTTGCTTCTTTAAAAACATCACTCACAGGATTTTCCTGAATAAATTCAATATTTATAGAGAGATTTGTAATTTTTGTGGGAAGAGAAACAGGGGTTATAGTGACCACCTGCGTTTCAATTTTTGACTTGAGTGTTTTTACCTGCAAGACAGGAATCACTAATTCTTGTAGAGAAATCCCTCCGTGGACGTAATTCTGACCACCATTTGCTTTGAACACATCCACACCCATTGGGTAACTAGCCATGCGAGTGTCCTCTTTTGGAGAATGTGGAATCCCTGCATGAAGTGGAAGGGATACCACTCCTGCAGTTTCCACAGCTTGCTCTGACATGACAAATCGACGATGCACCTCAGTAAATGTCCCTAAAACACCACCAATTTTATCCGATTCCTCTAATTTATCACGCTGGTACAAGAAGCCATGGTCTGCCGTCACCAGAAACCGAGTACAGTTTGCTGATGTGAATTTCTTAATACAAGAATGAATTTCATCGATAGCCTTTTCACAAGCCTGAAACACCTCGTGTTCTTTCGCTTTGTCCCCCTCCATGTCAATTTGATCGTGATATACATAAATCAAATCTTGGTAAGAGGTGAAATCCTTCAGAGCGGTTGCAGTCATGGTTTTCGCCTCATCAAACTGAATGGCTTTTGATTTAGCAACCCTTTCTTGAATAAGTGAAAGACGACTTTTGGTGCTAGTTCTAGGTTTTCCATCTGCTAAAATATGATAATCTGCAGTCATTTCTAAGGAAGTATGAGGGAGAAGTGCCGACATCCCTAATTCTGTGTAAGAAGGAAAAGACGCAATCATTCCTTCTAAAATAGGCTCACATTTTTCATCATTCTTTAGATGATCAAATAAGCTCTGTCCCACCTCATAACGAAAGGCATCCGAAATAATAACAACTGTTTTTTGCTCGGATTTTTCCAGATAATGTTTGAAAAAATCGCCTTGTTTTCTTTGCTCCACTTCTCCCTGTGCCTCTATAAACACTTCTGTCCAAGCCACAGAAAGTGGATTTAAAAACTGATGACTGTAGATATTTTCTACTTTAGAACGTACTTTTTCAAAAGCTGTGGTCTCTTCTAACAAATCATATCGCAAATAAAAATGTCGATAGATCTGATCCATTTTGTAATAGGAAGAAAGATATTGCGCCATCAATTGGTCTGCCGAATCAGTTGGTTTCAGTTTTGGGACATTACCCATGAGGTAACTGGCAAAATCCAGAAGTTCATAACAATTGGAATGAGTGTTTTTACTTCCGAAAAAAGTAAGTCTACGGTTTTGGCACAGTTCAGGAATTGCTAAATCGTCTACTTTCACAGATATTTCACCTAACTCCAGTCGCTCAATCAACCATTCTTGCAATAAATCTTCCACTTGTGGAAATAAATCAACCTTAGAAACCAAATCAATGGGGAGTCCTTTGAAATAATCCTCTAAATTTAATTTTTCATAGCAATCTTTGGCAAGAATTTCATACGCTGAGGAAAAACCAGTGTGATTCATCATACTTTCAAGGAAGGCAAGAATGGTTCGCTTATTTTTTGCTAAATAAGGTTCATAACGAGAGGGAAGTGCTTGTCTTGTTTGGGCAGACACAGCTGTCAAAAACAAGGTATACAGTAATTTTTGAAGGTCACTGCCTTCTTTTGCTAAACCAAAAATTTCTCTGCACAATTTCCAGAAAGTTCTTTGTAGTCCGTATTTTTGAAGGCTTTGAAGATATTTATTTTCGGAAGATTCCTCCGATTTTATATTCTCCACCGATTCCAACAGGACAGCACGTAAAATTTCCTCAAATTGAGCTACTTTAACCTTACAAGTCACTGCCATCAGAGCCACAGGAAGTTTTTCCATCTCTGTGACTTCCAGTTTTTTCAGCTTTTCAATTCGCTCTGTGGCAGCAAAAAAACTGCGATATTCTCGGATAAAAGCACCGCCTAATTCTTGGGGCAATCCCAATTCCACAGCTAAATTGGAAGGTCTATCTGCCACAAAGGTTTTAGAATAAAAAATAGTATCTGACAGGTGGTTGTCCTCAAAAGGAGGCATAGGAAATGGCGCATAAATGAGAAAACTAGTCTCTTTTTCTCTGCGTTCTAAAAGATATTTTGTGTAAAACTGGTTATCTGTTTCTAAAAAATGTACTTGTGCATTGTCTAACACCAGATTTTTGATGTCTTCCTCATATTCGCCTTCCGCATCATACCAGAATAAAATCTGACGTGCCACACCATCTAAAATGCTGTTTAGCTGTCCTGTGATTTTTTCAAATTCAGACATTTTTTCGCTCCTTTCCACTATATTTTACTTAAGATTTCATACTTCACACCATTTTTGTCTACTTGTACTTTTTCGTAATTGACTTTCACTCCATCGTCTAAATCAATGGTGATTCTTTGCCGTCCCATGTGGTCTATTTTGCTGTAATAGTCTTTCAGCTCTACCATTTTTTTGTTGATGACTTCACGTTTTTTCTCCAGTTTTGCGATGTCTTTACTGGATGTGGTCACTTCCTGTGCAATTTGTAAATCTTTCAGCGCTTCTTCATACCCCCGTTGCACGTCTTCCAAATAAAGATTGCACACTGTTGCTGTGGTTTTCTCATCAAATCGATGCATATAAACTAGAGCCTTGAATCCGTGTTTCTTTCCTGCATCATAGAGCCAATAAATAGGACGTTTTTGGTAGATTTTCAAGTGGTCTTTGTAAAAATCCTTAACGAGATAGCTTCGGAGGGTATCCATAGGATCTCCACCTTTGCTACCCAAAGCCATAGCGATGAATTTTAGATTTTCTTCTAAAGTATCAGAACCATAGACGGTCTCCAAAAACTTCACCACTAAATTCCCCAAATCATCAGGGAAAAAGTTCTCTTCCGTGATAATCACACAGTTATTTTTCACAGGTTGAAATTTTTCGTACTTGCTCTCGTCCCAGTCTCCCCCTGCAAAAGCAAGGCCTTTGCTGTCCAAGGAATAGCGACCAAAAATACAGCCCACTGCGTAAGAAATCAGGCTTTTTATGTCCCTTTGAAGGTCGGCAAGTCGCACTGTCACGTCCTTTTCCTCCACCTCTGGGGTCAGTTCCTCTTGCAAGCCGTAAATCTCAATAAAGAGTCTGTTTAGTTCCTCTTCGTTGGATTTTAGGCTGTCGAAACGAGTTTGGCAGTCAGTTTCCCATGTTTCAAAGGCAGATGTCAGGGAGTTTCCAGACAATAAGGGGTGTTTTTCAAAATCCCAGGAGGTTTCAAAAGAATCCCAGTCGGTTTTGGAGAGGGAGATGTTTTGTTGGACAAGTTGGTCGATTTGGGGTTTGTGTCTTTCATCTAGTTTGTAAGGTATTCTCTCTATGTCTCCATTCGTAAAACTCATCGTAGGGTTTAGTGCCTTTAAATATTCGAAAGCAACTATAGAACAAAGTAAACCTATTACATAGAATAAGTTTTCTTCTACTTCTACAAAAGCAGAACGACTAGTATCATCATAAATATAACCAATTTGTTTGAATTTGACAGCAAATCTCGAAGAACTCAATTTATTCCAAGTTAAACCTTTTTTAAAATAAAATTGTGTATTTTGTGGTCGAGACCCTTGTTTTCCTTTAGCATTTTTGAAATTTCGTATATCAAAACCATCATTTTTCCAGTTTACAACATATTCATCATTAGTTGACCACTTTCTAAAATCTCCTCCACTATTACAAGGATACCATTTAAACTGTGCTACTTTTGTTTCTGATATATCCAAAATACCAAAACCAATATTCAAAATATCAACTTCATACCATAATTTTTGAAAAAAAGGATTATCTCCTGTAGCTAGTCCAGCTCTAGGTTTCGAGATGTCAGATATGATTTGGTCATTAAAACGTCCTAACATCTTTTCACTCACCCAATAAGCAATGGGACTACTTGGGATTTTGGAGAAGTTTTCTTGTTGTGCTGTGTGTCGATGATTTCCCGTCAAAAACTCTTTTTCTTTCTCGTCTTGACTGTTATAATCAACTAAACGGTCATAAGTTGAGGTATACCCACTAATTTTTTCGTTTTTTAGTACAAAAGCTGCAGTTTGTACCGCTTCGCCACTAATTTCTTCAAAGGCTCTTGCGCCTAAATGTGCCATAGTTATGATGTCTTTTTCTAACAATTTTTCACGAAGTTTCTCATAAGAAGATAAAAACATAAAGGCGTGCATGGTAACCATGGCAATCAAACCATTGGGCTTAGCGAGTTCACCATCTCGTTCAATAAAAGTAGCGAATAAATCAGCTTTACTATCTGGAAATTCCTCTTTCACAAACTTACTTAAAGTTTCGTTTGCCATACTTGTTCCCATATAGGGGGGATTGGTGCAAACAACATCATATTTCTGATCCAAAACCCATTTATACTGCCAATCTTGTTGGCGTTCTTCTAAAGTATATGTCAATAAATCCAGTGGCTCAAAATCTTCTTCCTGTGGTTCTGGGGGGAGTTCTGTGACCTGATACAAAGAACCAAAGTTTTGCAAGTCTAGGTCTTGACTAGGACAAAAAACATTGGGAGAAATGCCACGAGTAAGGAATCGTCTGTCATAACTTCTTGCTTTCATCATGAGAGCAAAATAAGAAAGTTGGTAGGCACGTTTGTCAATATCCAAGCCGTAGAGGTTGTGAAGCATAATTTTTTGTGTAGCATCTCGGTCAGTATATCCTTGTATTCTATAAATATCCATAAAAATATCAAAAGCATAGACTAGGATGTGACCACTGCCCATGCAAGAATCTAAAAATGTAGGTGTAGTAAAAGGGTTGCTATCTCCTTTGCAACCAACATGACTATCGCAGAAAGTAAGGTACTGTTGAACCTCATCTGTCTGTGGGGCTTGGTCAATATAATATTTCCACTTTTCTTTCAAACATTTAGCTTTTTCTTTTTCTGAATTTTGCCAAGCTCCGTTTATCCAAGTGTCAATAACTATACGACCTAAAGAATTTTCCACCATGTATTTCACAATCCAACTAGGTGTAAACAGCTGAGTTTTTGCTGGAATTTCTTCTTTACTCACTTTACCCCCCTTTTTTGTTTTTGCGTCTACTACTGCTTTGGGTTCTGTATTGTAAAACTGAAACATCCACCCCACAATTTCCACAGCTTCTCGAAAATCTTCCTCTGGAATGTCATGCACCAAGCGATGAATCACAGAATCTTGGGAGATATAAGAAAAATTCAGCAATAAATCCATATACTTTGTAGTGGGTTCAAATAGTTTAGGAAGGATTTTGTTCAGTTCTGCACATTGTTTACGGAACAAATAACGAAAGAGTGGGTCTTGTCCCCCATCATTTTGTAGCTGACGAACCTCGGCTTTTTCAGACTCTGTCCAGTCAAATTCTGCGTCAAAAGGGGTGGTGACGAGGTCTGGCTCTTGTTTCCCCACTGTTTCACTGGATAGGACACGGATTTTGGAGGGTAAATAGTCGTTTACCTCCATAAATCGAATTGCCACCAGTCGATTAAACCAAGTGTATGCCACTTCCTCCATGACTGATTCATAGGCTGTGGGGTAGTCCGATTGTTTCGCTTTTTCCACAATGTGTTTTGCTAGTTGATTGCGATGTGCGAGGGTGTCCCCAGACAATTCCACCACAGTTCCCGTACCAATATCGAAGAAATGCACATCTTTCGTAGAGGAATCCAGTTTTTCTGCCACATTATCTCCATGAATCCCCAATCCATTGGCTTTGAGACGGATTTCACTCATCAAAGTTTCCCTTGCCCAGACAGCAAAGTTTTTGATTGCTGATTTATTCATATTTTTTCCTCATTTATTAAAATTCTATCTGAATCCCATTGTGATTCTCTTGATTACCCAACTGTTTCAGCAATTCCTCACGTAAGCTGTCCAAATATTTCTCCACATCATCGGTATTTTCAATGAACCAACTACTACTTTTGTTGATGTTACGAATACTGAGTAATTTGTGTGGTTTACTTGCCACGGGAGCAGGAGTGGGGGTGACTTGTTTGGTGACCACTGTTTCTGTTGTTTCATTCCCATCGCCGCTGGGTCCTGTGGTTTCTGCTTCTATTTCATCTGGAGAACTGGTTTCCACAGGCATTGAAGGTGTATTTGCTGTAGCTTCTTTTTGTTGGATTTCCTCTAAACGTAGATGTTCTTGCTGTATATCTCCCAATAAATCCATCATTAATTTATTTGTCTGCAATGGGATCATGCTGATTACTTTCACCATTTCGTTGCTTGCCTTGACCTGTTGTTCTAAATCATCGAAAGAAGCACGGATTTTAGGCTCTAAGCTATTGTCACACAAAGAGTTTTCCAGTGCATCAAGGACTCTCTTTTTGCGAATTCCAATTTCTTCGAGAACTGGAACAGCTAATTCTTCCAGTAAATCTGCGTATTTCTCTCGGTAAGTAAGGTGTAACTGATTTAAAGTTTGGATTTTACCAAAGGGACTGGTGTTTTTTTGAATGGCAAGCATTTCATCCGCTGTTTTTGTGATTTCAGATTCTGTCATGAAGACCTTACTTTCTTCATAGATCTTCAGCTGTTTGTTGTTGTTTTCCCACAATTTCACTTGCTCTGTGCTAAAGAATTTTTGAATATCCTCAAAATCCTCTGCCAAATCCAAGAAATCATCTTTCCATTCATGAACAGAGAGGATGAAGTCGGTGGGATTTTTCTTTTTCAGCATGGCTTCAAATAAATTCTCGGCTTTTGTCACAATTTCTTTGCCGGGGTATGGTCCGACATGGCTGTAATATCGGTCATTCCATTTTGTGATATCCCTGCTCATTCGCTCACAACCAGTGCGGAAATCTTTGATTAAATCGTCATCATCACTACTGGTAGGTTGTTGATTGAAGAGTTCTTTTAGCACCTCTGCCACAGATTTCTTTTCTTTTGCACCTGCTTTGACTCTTTTTTTCAACATTAAGCCAGTATGGTGCTTGATGCTGTTGAGATATTCAAAGATTTCATCTGCCTTGGTCGTTTGCACATTTAACTCTTCTTTGCTTTTGGTTAAGGTAATATCACTGATTTTAAAGAGTTTAGCCACAAGCCACATGGTATTGATGCGACCAAATCCATAAGGTTGTTTTACAAAATGGTCAAGTACGGACTTAAAGGGAATCCCATCGTCATCCAAAGGGTTATTTTCAATAAAGCGGAGCATTTCATCTAAAGCAAGTGGATTTTGATTTGTGTTAGCTCCCACCATGGCAATTTGATTGGAATTGCTTTCTCGTAATAATTTCAAAACTTCCTCTTCTTTGGTGATATTTGTTGTGATGTAGCTTTGCTTATTGTACAGTTCCCCCACCAATTTCGATAACGCTTCCAAAATACGCGCCTTGGCATCTTTCCCTTTTACGGAAAGAATCTTCCCTTGTGAGAAAATCACCGCTTCTTCCAACAGGTCTTTCAACATACTCTTGGCACTTTTCTCACGTTCTGCCATCTCCTTGGATTTTTCATAGCGAACTGCAGCCATTTGGTCCCCTTCTTTTCTTGCAGTGCTGAGAAATGCTTCGATTTTCAGAACCATACGCAATTCATCCACAAAACGTCTTTTGTCAGGGAGTACCAACACTACTGAATATTCTTGACTTGTAAGAGAGAGCAGAGTCTGGTCATCTTTCCCCTCTGTGTAGTTGGGTGTCAAAATATTTAAAGAAAATTCTGCATTTGGCAAAGATTTATAATCAGCACCGTCCAATTTTTGGTTGAAAGGGAATTTAGCGCTTGGAATAAAGTTTTCAGGGTGTCCTATTGAAGTTTCGGTATACAATTCTGAATAAATAATTCCCGCAATTTTTTGATTCACTTTGCTCAAATCCACTGAAATACTATTGATTGTTTGAGAGATTTCTTGTTCCTCATTTGAAAGGAAACGATAAGTATCCCCATGTTTTAGTACATAAAATTCACGCTCTAGTTGTTGCAGTGCCACTGTGACTTTCTCTTTTAATTCCTCACGGTCAATATTCAAATGGTCTACCATCAAAGTAGTGATATTTTCCACACTTCCCTCTAACACACGAGAGTTTTTGGTAAGAAGTAGAATTTTTAGTACATTCGCAGCAAAACAATTGGTTTCTTTTTGAGGGTTGATGTTGCCGTTGCGTCTCGCTGCTTCTATCACAGTACTATAATCATGGTTGACGAATTTCTCTAAGACGTCATAGAAAAGGTGAAAGGGAATCAAAGCACCCATTTTTTGATCCATAATGGATTCTGCGGTATCCTTAAACATGGCAAGGAGGGAGCGTTCCCCATCGGATTGGTGTTGTCCTGTAATACCTTGTTGACGAATATCAGTCAGAACTGTTTTCAGCAATGTGAAGTGGTAGGGCATAAAGGGGTAGACCATGGCAAATTCTGCTCCAGAAGTAGGTAGCTTTTTCTCTGCTTCGTCACTGAATTTCAGTAGCGATTGTAGAAACACTTCATTATCACCATACAATGTAGCCAGTGCTGTTTGTGCTGCTTGATTTTTGGCTAGAATTCTCTTTTCAATCACCTCATTTGCGTTAGTGGAAGAAAGTGCCAAACGTGTATCAAAGCGACCTTGAATTTTGGAAAAATCGTCCACATTGAAATTGGTGTAGTTATCCATTTTTTCTTGACTGTTCACCACTACCCAGATTTTCCCCTGTCCTATGGTGCTAAATTGTTCAGTCACTGATTGAAGATTTAACATAAGTTTGCTATCATCCCCAATGTATTGCCCCATTTCATCCACTAAAAAGATAATATGGTGATTTTTTTCTTTCGTGCGAAGATAATCTTCCAGTAAATGGGCAAACTGTTCAATATCAAATTCATAGCTCTGTGTCAAACTTTTACAGGTTTGCAGTGCCACATCTCGTTCCATTTCACCCATGGAAACTAAGACTTCGACCACAGAACTTTGAGACATACGGAACTCTCTTCTTCCCACTTGCCATGACTCTCCTGCTACTTCTTCATATACTTCTTGAAATCTTTCGTATTTTCCTTCACGAGTGAGTTTTCTTTCAAAATCAGCAATGTGTGGATTGCCACCAAAGTACCCCAAATGCTGATTAAATGCTTTGAGAAAAACAGTCATAATAGCATCTTTATTGTTTTTGTTCTTGGAATTAGTAGAACTTTTAGAATCCACATTAAAAAGAATCACATCAGCAGGGGTTTGGGTTGCAAGTCGCATATCCCCTTCTAAAACTGCATCTGGAATTTTATTCCCCTCCAGAAAATAGTCAAGGGGTGTTTTTCCTTCAATGACCTGATTACTCAAAAGATAAGAGAGAATTTTTAATAAATGTGATTTACCACTTCCGTAAAATCCAGAAATCCAGACCCCCATTTTTTCCGTATTCCCTTTGATACTGCTTGCATAAGCAGAGTAAAAGGTGGAAAAATGCTTTAATAATTCTTCCGTTACTACATACTCTTCTAATTCCTGCCCACGATTGTCCACAGTACCCTGCTGTACTTTAATGACCCCATTGTAGGCTCTGTTAATGGGTTTTTCAAACATAGATTCTATAATCATGATGTACTCCTCTTTCAACTGTTTCTTATATTGTTCAGAGCTACGAATGAACGCATTATTCAATCAGCTTAAAAGCCCTGTAGTAGTTGTCATCCTTCACTCTAGAAAAAATTTGTAATGATTGACCATCGTATTCACCGGGAAAGAACATCACCACAGGTACATGGTCAATATACTGGTGCATATTATTTAGCACTTTATGAGAACGTAAAAAAGGAAAGCATTTTCCGATCCCAACCAAAAATACGATAGAGTGATTCGAGACTCGAGAGGATATATACTCAAGCAACATATTTTCGTCGTCGTCTTCATCCATACCTAACATCTCATCAATGGCGATGTTGATTTCCTCAAAACCATCTTCTTTCTCGAAGTCTACAAATTGCTGAATATAGTTTTTCTTTTCAAGATAATCAATGACGATGTCATACAAGTCAAAAACATCTAAACGGAATGTTGCGGTGTCACCTGTGTACCTTTGGAGCCATTCTGTTATTTTGGCACGTACTTGTAATTCTTCACATTCGTTGTAATCGAACACATGATATCCAACTTCATTACCTAGACCTTTGTTTCTTCGAAAACTTTCTTCGTTAAAGATTTTTTCTAACTCATCTAGGCGTATTGTCACATCTCTTTTTTTCATCATCCTACTCCATTCCAGATTTTCCACATTTGTGGCTCTTGTACTTTTAAATAATCATCTAAGTCGATACTAAGAACTGGTTGTTTTATTAGCCTGTCACTTCCTGTGATGACTACTATTTCCGATTCGATGCAAAAGTTCATATACGCAGCCTTTAATCTTTTTATGGTGGGTTCCGTCCACTTCGCAATCTCTTCAATTTGATTTTGTTTGCGATGAAAAAAGCGATTTACATCCCCAACAGTCAGTTGTTCACTACCAAGAAGTAATTTTTCTCGGTATTCGTCATATAAAAACTCATAAAACAATCGATTTCCACGAGCTATAGCTATAAGATTAATTGTTTTTTGAGTGGACAGTGACTGGGTTAAAAACATAGTTAGGAGTTGCTCATCTAAAAAAGAAATTCTACGTTTCAAATAACCAAAAATACGATTGGCTCTATATTCCTTCTGATTTCCAAAAAATTGCTCGTGAACACACTTTTCTTTTAATTCATCCCAACTTAGTCCATTTTTTCTCTCTATTAGCACATTTTTCATTTCCAAGAACCAAAAAGATTCAGAAACAAGTCCACTGCTGTATTCTCCCACCTAAACACCTCCTAAGCTTTATAATGGAAAACTTCGACAAATTTGTATACTACTCCACTATTTTATATTATTGTAACAAATTTTCACAATGGTGTCAAGGACTTGAGGGATTTTATTCTCAAATGAAACCTATGTAATCTCAAACGATTTCTTGTATTCTCAAATGTTCCTTGGTAATCTCAAACGTTCTTACAAAACATTTAAGATTAGAACCCGCTCTGACTAACCCTGACAATACCTTAAAAACTAAAACCGATGCCTCTTGAATATTCTGCATTAAACATTCATGAATTCTTGGTTTTTTCATTGGTTTAACTACATTTTACAAGGGTTAATTGGAGATTGTATCAATCTAATTGATGTTTAGTCTAAAATTGATCCTTGCTTGAATCCTGCATTTTCAAGTGCCTGATACATCTTACCCACTACCATTTGTTCTGTATAATAGGCAGTTAAGGTACTTTCTTGTGCAGACTTAAATTCTGTTTCAGTCAGAAGTTGGGTGATTTCATCATATTCTTTCTCCCACCCAGCTTTGTTTTCTGTGAGAGCATTGGCTAAACCGCCCCAACCTACAAAGCCAGCTAGGGTGATTTGTTCTTCTGGACTTGCTTCTCGTTGTTCTTCTTCCAGAAGTTTCAGGGTTTTGATCGCCTCCACATTTGCCTTGAACTTGGTTTTCGCACCACCAGAGTAGAGTTTGTGGTCTGGCATATATTTATAATTTTGGGGTGAATTATTTGGAATCACTCGATATTGTTCCAGAGATATCTCATCCTCTATGATACTAACCTGTTCCTCACCACTAATTGCTGAGGTTTTATTCTCCCTTTCTTCTGGATCCTTTTGAGAATCAAGCCATATTGTCCACCCCGTATAATCGTCTGGGCTCATAGAAGTTCCTAAAATTTCACCACGTGGACCAAGGGAAGTTGTGCTTGTAAAAGCCACGTAATCTCCGTCTTTTTGAACATTAAAACGAACCCCTTTTTCATTATATCCAATGAGTTCCCCATCTTCATATTCTGATAAATCAAGGTCAATGGATTCTGGATTGTTATAAAAAAACAGAGTACTTCTAGTCTTAGCTTCAGTAATTTCAAAGTCATTTACTGTGTTTACAGGCGAAACTACCACTTTTTCTTCTTGAATAGGCGAAGGAATTTCTTCAGGAGTTTTAAGATCAGCAAGTATCTCCAACGGTAGAAAGCCGTCAGTTGTTTCGTCCAACAAGCTCTTAGGTGGCGTTTCAGGAAAAAAGCTGGTTTGCAGAAAGTTTTCTTCCTGTCCCTCCATTTCTTCCTCTAAATCATCCATTTCTTCTGTTTGTTCTTTTATTACAGACTGAATCACGTTTTCTTTCTCTGGTACCAGATTTTCTAGTGTTTCATTAGGAATATGAAATTGTGAGAAATCCAATGATTCAAGTTCGTTGGTTTCTGATATATCTTTTAGATTATTTTCCTGAATTCCAGCAATTTCTTCCTTAAATACCTCTTGTTCATGTGTTTCAGAAGGCACTTCTTCGTGTGCTACTATATTTTGTTCAGATTCAGTTGGCATTTTGAATTGTGCAAAATCCAACGCTTCTAATTCTGTTGTTTTTACTTCTTCTTGTAGAATTTCATCCTTTTGGGGTGGTACACCCTCTTGTTTTGAATCCACATGGTTTTGTAAAGGAATTTCTTCCTTTTGGGGTGGTACACCCTCATGTTTTGAATCCTCGTGGTTTTGTGAAGGAA
This sequence comes from Eubacteriales bacterium, assembly GCA_044432725.1. Taxonomy (GTDB): domain Bacteria; phylum Bacillota; class Clostridia; order Oscillospirales; family Oscillospiraceae; genus JAWXUK01. The sequence goes on along the minus strand of JAWXUL010000006.1, from coordinate 54,365 downwards.
TTTCATCTTGCGAGGTAAGACAAAATCAGGGTTATAATCCACTCCATAAAGATTGATTGCAGCTAAGTCTGGAACTTTCCCAGTCTGAGCAATTAGTGGATCATAAGCTATGATTTCCTTTTCTGCCTCTCGAAAAGCCATAGTCGTAACCAAGCCTTCTTCATTCGCACAGAGGTACACTGGTTTATCCTTGAAATCTGGATGATTTATTTCAGTTTCGGACAAAAAATCTCTTAATTTATAAGTTGTTACTTGACCTACATTTGCTTTTTGGGGTGCCACCTCTGGTTGGGGTAGTTCTGTTGATAAAGGTAAGGAAGATGGGGCTGTATTGTTAGGATTGATTTTTCTGTCAGTTGCAGTCGTTTGCTTGTTTTTTTCTTGAAGGCAACACCTCACAATCCCTCCTTTCCAAATTACTTCAAAAATCGTCCCACAAATTCGCTGAAATTTTCGGCAATCCACACAGGATTACGCTCAAATTTCAACTTTTTGTGAAACAATTTTTATTGAAATTTGAAAACGGGAATTATGAGGTATTACCTTAGGAATATAGGGTGGTTTTCCTTTTTTTCTCTCTGGAACAATAAAAAAATCGTCCAACGAGAACGATGGGTTCTCATTGGACGTTGTGTTGTTTAAGTCAGGTAATTTTTTAGAATCATTTCGGTGGCTTGTTGATAAAGCTGGTTCATGTGTGCTGTTTCTTCCAGTGTATCCGCTGTATCTGGCATTGGCTTGACTTTGAGAAGAGCTTGGATAATGGCTTCCTTCTCTTTCTCCATTCGCTCGTCCATCTCTCGTACTTTGAAATCTAGCTTCCCTGTCATGATAAGTGTTGTTATTTTCCGAGGGTATTTTTCTTTGTTGTACTCTAGCCACATTTTGCCCATATCCCCCACCAATTTTGGGGATTCTTGCTCCGTGATTGCCAGATTTGGGTGTAAATACCCATCCTTGCCCTTTCAGTCACTCAGGTTGTATAGGTTGTCCATGTGCTTTACTCCTCTCTATTTCACCGATTTCGTGACCTATTTCTTGTAATAGAGGTCTTACAATATCAGCTATATTCTCGCCTATATTGATGAAATTTTCCACTGACTGGCAACTTTGTAAGCCTTTAAAATGTGGTAATCCAAATTTCAAGTTGCAACGGCTTCCCACAAGATAATAGATGCTACTTTCTAACAACGTTGTCTGCTGTTCGTCCAAGACATTGAGTACAGAGTAATTCTTCACTCTCTCCTTGATGATCTCCCATATGGCCTGTTCTAAGCTGAAGTGATTCAAATGATATTTATCATTTAAATAGCTCATGAGAGGAGCTTTATTTTCTTCTTCAACTCTCCAAAGGTTTCTTAACACCTTTTCGTAGCTAACATTTGAACCTGTGGTTTGACTAATATCAAAGAAATACTCTATCTGTGTTTCAGTACCTTCCGTGTTAAGGACTGCAATACTTTGTGCTTCTGGGTGAAGTTTTCTTCCTACTACTTTCCAGTCTTTTTCCAATCCAAATAATAAGGCATTGGGGTTTTGGATATGAATTAGGACAGTGGCAGAGAGACTTCTCTTGTAATATCTGCCGAAAGTATCAAGAAATCCTCGCCACGTTTCATCATTTTGGGTTAGGGTTCTGGTAGCCTTTTGGAAAAGGCTTGCCAGAATTGTGGTATCTCTCAAATACATTCCTCCCTATTTTTGTAGTACATTTCCAGTGCTTCTTCCAAGATTTCTTCAATTTCTGCCTTGCTTTGCTCTGGTTGGAAATAAGTATTAAAGATTCTCTTGGGGATTGACACTGCTTTTGTTTTTGGCTGTTTAGCTACTTTTTTTCCTTCTAGCACATCGTTCATCACCTCCTTCGTGAGTTTTCCTTTTTCAAAGGTTTGACGTAGTAATTCTGCTTTTTTCATATCTACCTTTTGACCACGTTCCATTTCATCTGCTAGTGCCTCTTGTATTTCTGGATTTTCTATGAAGGACAAATCATAGGCAGCAGACATAGGGAGTTTTCCTTCATCCAGTTGTTCCAAGAGCATTAAATTCAGTGTAGCAAGTCGAATGTATCTTGCTGTGGAGTTCTTTGAAAGTCCGTAACTTCCACCCACTTTTTCATCTGTTCTTAACTTCGCCCCAATTTGGGGCGAAGTTCCCTCAACCCTTGGTATCACTGGGTTTAAGAGGTCTGAAAGCTCGTTTAAAATGTCCGTTCTCTTGCCTTGTTTCTTCATAGCTTCATAGTGTTGAGCCAAGGAAAAGGCACGTTCTGAATGGCTTAAATCTCCAAAGGACCGTTGCCGAAGATTGGTTTCTGTGACAATAAGGGTATCCTCTTCCTCAGTTAAATCTTCTTTGATGATGACAGGAACTTCTTGCAATCCTGCTAATTGCGCTGCTTCAAATCGGTTATGACCACTGAGAATGGTATAGGGCTCGTCCTCTTTCTGCCAAACAATGAGAGGGAGGAGTATTCCAAATTCTTCCACAGAACTTACCATGTCAGAGAGCTGCTCTCCCTCATAGAGTTTGAATTTATGGTTTGGAAAATGTTGTAAATCTTCCAGTGGCAAGGTACAGGGACCTTGGGAAAATTCATCGTCAGGAGCCCCTAATATGGCAAAAAATTTGTGAGAAAAGAGCCAAAGCCCTTTTCCCACAAAAAGAAGGAAAGCAATGTTAAACTGCTACTGAAGTTGGACTAAAAAGTTTCATCACAAGTCTCTCTGGGGCAGTGGCTGGTGCTACAGGCTCCATCAGGGGGGGAAGAACTCTGCTTCCGTCAAGAGAAAACGGAAAAATAATTCCGATTTTTTTGAGCGTGTCATAAAATGACATATTTCTCATTTTTCTAAACTTAGGCTTAGAAAAAAAAGACGTAACTCGGAATGTTACGTCTTTTGTTTATTTGCTTAAGTTTTAAAATTCTAACCATTTCTCTGGTGAGGTCTTCTCTCTAAAGATTGCTTTAGACAAATTATGAAGAAAGTCAATAGCTAAAAAAGAAAGTCTTACGTTATGAGTCGTAATGCCCTCTACAGGAACGTATTTGTATTGTCTTTTCAGCATCCATAGTATAAACTAATCTGTCTTCGTTGTTAATTCTTCTGCTCCACTCTTTCCGACCTTTCAAGGGTTCTGGTTTGCCCCTTCCTTTAGAGATTCCTTCTCTTGAAATATCTTCGATCAAAGCATTTATTTTCTCGACCACGCCAACGTCATTGGCAATCCAATATTTGTAATCACTGAACGCTTTTTTTGAAAATGAAACATTAGGCATCTTTTAAACCCTTTAATTCTTCCAAAGTCATTGTGATCACATCTCCATTTTGAAATTCTTGCTCTGAACAATCCAGTTTTTCCAAAAATTTGGCATTATTGATTTCTCTTAACATGGCATTATATTTATCTTCGCTTATGATGACAACGTTTTTTTCTTCTTCTCGTGTCACAAACACCGTTTCTGCTTGATCGCAAACTTTATCAAAATATTCTTGTAATTTGCTCGTAATTGTATTGGATGTGACTGCTAACATAAAAATACCTCCCCTAATTTGAATTACTGTAATTATAGCACTTTTCTCTGAAAAAAACAAGTCCCTTTTTCCTTAAATAAAAGGCTTTTTCTCTGAAGGAAGTTCTAATTTTAAAATCAAAATTCAGCGTTCCTGACATGCGCCTTTGTTTTTGGTTATTTATTTGCTAATTTAGTTATATCTCCATGATTTCCTTACAGAAGCCTTTCACCACTTATGAATCATTTTTCCCTTTGTTCACCTTTCATGATATGTAAGCTAAAGAAATCCTATGTCCTTTTAGGCTAAAAAAAAGATATAAAAGCTGTTCTGTTAGTGGCAGAACTCATAGAAAGCAATTCTTAATATTCATCATTAAGGTAGCCATCTCACGGACTAACGTGCGGAAGTACCATTACTTATTATTTGAAGGTTATCGTAAAGGGTACAGAATTTTATCCCAATTTCCACCTACCAAATGGTGAATCTTGCATAGTTTCAATAAGGAATTCCTGTTGATTCGTTTTCACTTGTGATCATTCGTCTTGCAAATCAGAGAGACTGGTTTGCTTGTTCGGCGGTTACAGTGTATCATGTTCTTGTGTTGTATATTGTCTTAACATAGCTTATTATAACACAAAACGGCAACAACTAATACTCCCAGTTGTTGCCGTTTGCTTTTTAAGTTATTACATGATTTTTTTGTTCAGCAGCTTAAATTGTCACATGGATTTTTAGGAATAAAGCTCGATGAAGTTTTTCAAAATTTGAGCCACTTCACATCGCTTTGCTGAACCTTTGGGGTCAAAGGTATTGCCTTCTCTTCCTACAATAATTCCGTTCATAAAACACCAAGCTGTTGCTTCATATGCCCAATCGGTAATGTTATTGCTGTCAGAGAAGTCTAATGGGAACGACCACATGTCTGTGAATCCACCATTTCCATAGATTTTCTCGTAAGCATACAACATAACAACTAATTCTTCTCGACTCATATCTTTGTTTGGAGAGAATTGATTGTTGCCAGTACCTGTAGACACACCCACAGAACTTGCCCAAGCCACGGCGTTTGCGTAGTAGTCAGTAGATGTTACATCAGTGAAATTTGTGCCTGTTGCTGAGGGGGAACCTGCTAATCTATAGAGAATTTGCACGATCATTCCACGGCTTATTGGCAATTCAGGAGAGAACAAAGAATCACTTGTTCCTGCCATCAAACCACGATCATAGATAAATTTCACTGGTTCATAGTACCAGACACTTGCGTCTCTTATGTCGCTAAAGGTACTTGTGGACATGTTGTTGATGATAGGGAGGTCTATGATGGTGTTTGATTTTTCTGTTTCGTTGTAAATCACTTCTATTGACACTGTTCCAGAGGGTTGCGTAAAGGAATAAGTACCATCATCATTCAATGTCACCTCAATTTCTGCTCCAGTGCTTGTGCTTGTTACAATCACTTCATCAACCTCGTACCCATCGTTAGGTGAAATTTCCAAGCTTACTGTATCACCAGATTTTGGATTTTTGGGTGTCATGGTGATAGTACCATAATCGGAGGTGGGGAGGGTGTTTGTGTAGGTGGTTGTAGAGGTTGAGGTGCTTGAGTTACTGGAAGAATTGCTTCCAGAATTGCTAGAGTTGTTATTATTCGAGCCTGAATCAGGGGTGCCAGTGCCTGAATCAGGGGTGCCAGTGCCTGAATCTGTGCTATTCTTTGTCCACTGTGCGTATATTGTGGTATTTTCTGTGAACTCTGTAGAAGTGGTTACTTTTGTTCCACCTGTGGTTGATGTGTACCAACCATTAAAGGTGTATCCTGTTCTGGTAGGTGTGGGGAGAGAGGTTAATTTTCCTGTAGAGCTGTCTGTTGTGCCTGAACTTGGAGAAACAGTGCCTCCATTTGCGTTGTAGGTGATGGTGAAACTAAGGTCATCAGATAACACCTCACGATTCGTGCCAAGATATACGGAAGCCTTATTATCACTTTCGTATAGTTCGCTGGCTGTTGTGGGAACTACTTCAAAGTAAAAATTGTCAATTCTTGCATCTAAGGTCAATTCAATGGTAGATAAATCCAGAACTTGCATGATTGAGCTGTTCTTTGATAGATTGGAGAAGTCTTTTGTAAAAACAATGTCTCCTTCCCAACTATCTCGATAGACATTCAAGGTAGCATTTGTGGGGATATTGGTGAGATTCTCCATATTCAATACTACAAATTCATTAGAGTTTACTTTTTGACGAACAGCAGACATTTGTAAATCTGTGTAACCAACAGACATGGTTACTCCTTCTGTGGTAGCTAAATCATCAGGGCTTGCTACTACTTTTACCACATATTCTGTGACTCCATTTAGTGAAGCAGGTAACGTAAATCCATAGCTTGTCAACATTTCTGAGCCACCAATTGGAATTAATTTGTTAAAAGTATCTTCCAATTCGTTGTTAACATAAACATAAACATTATCTAAAGGAACGCCACCTACGTTGCTGACAGTCAGTAATAATTCCAGTGGTTTCCCAAGTTCCATCGCTTCCCAGTCATAGTACATAAAGTCTAAAGAAAGTTCTCTTTGGGGTTCAACATGAGTGACCATGACTGAAGCATATTCACCGTTTCTTTCTAGGTAAGCCAGATGGAACATCCCATTTTCCACATAACCACTTAAATTATAGATGGTTTGGCTGTCTGTTTGGAACAATTCATAGGCTGGCGACCAACCAGTCGCAGTTTTTTCACTGGCATAGATAGTCATCACAGGACTACCCTCGTCAGCTCCTTCTGAAACCCCACCATAGACAAGATAGGTTTTATCATCATCTTCTAAGATTAGGAAATCTGTTGGTAAGACATAGCCATCTTCCTCGTCTAAAAGTTCTGTCACTGTGACACCATCTGTAGTGCTATAAATTTGATTCCCTATCATCCAATAAAGGCTATTATTCACAAAAGTTAAGCCCGTGATGACTCCAGAAGTCATTTCTTTTCTAGTTTCAGATTTAATATCATACAGTTTTAAAGTGGTAATAGAGCCGCTTTCATTGTCCTCTACTTCCTCATCAACCTCTAAATAAGCGATGGTCTCATCTAAACCTAAATGACCAATCACACAACTACCTAAATTAGCATCAGTTAGTACTGTAACTGGCTTCTCTAAATCATTGGTATAGGCATAACATAGCGTATTGTTTGCTTCCACAGAAAAAATACTCTCAATGCCTTTTGACATATCATTCTCAAGCCATAAAAGCATAGAACCATCTTCCGAGAAAGTTGTTAAACCTTCGTATTTGTCATTAGTAGTAATTCTTGTTGGCTCGCTAAGTTTCATTGTGGTAGTATCAAGCACAGCTTGATAGGCTTCTGTTTTCATCGCTTTCTCTGCCAAATCGATATCATCTAAGAAAATTTCAGTGCCTTGTAACCATACAAGGTGAATATTATTATTTTCTACAGCGACACTTAGATTAAATTGAGCAAAATCATTCTCAGATTCACCAAATAACTGCTCTGGTTCAGACCAAATCACTCCATCGTTGCTGGTTGCATAGAAAATAGTGGAACAATTTAAATCTGTACGCTGTTCCCCAGCATCATCAAGCCAGAATAGATATTTTTTATTATTTACTGTGACCAATTTTGGCTGAGTATAATTCAGGGAATATTCTTTTACTGCAGTGACATCAGGGGAAGCAACACGTGCCATATCGTTTGCCGCCGTGGTGGAAAGAGTGTGAGCGCGAGTTTTGCTTGGAGATCTTTCCCATAATGTTTTTTCGCCTTGCGTAGAAATTAAAGATAATTTTATTTCTTCGCCAAGAAAGGCTCCTGCTATGCCAGCATCCGCTAAGATTGTGACAGAGTCCAGGCCCACAGGATCAGCAGGACAATAAAGATACAGATTAGCATCACCATATCCCCCGATCATGGTGGAATTAGAATTTACTGTTGCACCAATCCCACCCAGAATTCCGATGTACACTTGCGGTATAATGGAAACATCAAGTGCTTTAGTCTTGTCTGCTACATAGGTAATGAATGCTGTTTGGAAGGAGGTGTTGAAGAGATTATCGTACCCAGCATTTCCAAACTTATCAAACTCTGCAGTAACACGCAATTCTAAGCCTAATGTTCCCGTGCCCTTTATTGTGACAGGCACACCCCCAAAAACTGCGTTTCTATAGATTGAGGAAGTTACAGAACCCATTACAAATAGTGCAGCTTCACCATCACTTTCAACATTCTTGGTGTTATATTGCAAATAGCCACTTCCATCTAAGGTTGCACTAATTCCTCCCACGGTAAACTCTGTCGGTGGACTTTGAAGTTGATTTCTTAAGTCGGTGTATTTATCAAAATTTAAAATCTGTTCTTCTAGATTGCCTGACTCCAAACCAAACATGGTTCTAGTGGCAGTTTTTGATTTGAATACATTTTTATAGTCTTCATATACTTTTTTTTCAATTTGATCTCCATTCAAGATATATCGGTAAATGCCGTCACCTTCATCGTAGAAAAAAGAGACTGGAAGTAGATCAGAATCAATTTTTAACTGCCCATCTTTAAACCATAAATCCTTTAAAAAAGTTTGGGTATCTTTATCATCAACAGCCTCTTCCGTCGGTGCACTTACTCCGTCCATGTATGCAAGAGAAAGGTCACCTCCTATTACATAAGCAGAATCTATTTGTAAACTTAGCTCTTCTGTTTCAGAATTTCCTTGCGCATCTGTAGCAGTTAAATAAACGCGTTGGTTCGCTTTTAAGCCTTTTACCATCAATCCTCCTGTGTCCATGCGTTGTACATCCAATTTGAAGTCACTGGGAGCATCGTCTGAGGGAGAATAGCTAGCAAGGGTAGTAGATCCTTGGGTGACCTTGTAATTTACAATATCCAGTGACGCAGCACTAAGCGCTGTTACATCAAACAGTAGGGAATCATTTTTTATGAAAGTACTATTTGATGCAAAGAACGTTGGTGTATCTGTTAGAAAATTGTACTTTATGCCTTCTTGTACTAAGGTTGCTGAGACGAGAGGAAAGGAAATACTTTTATCGAGAGATTCCAAAGCATAGAAGTAAGCTTTTCCAGCTTCTGGCGTGAAATAAGGTTCATCTATAGAGAAAAACTTATCCTTTTCAATGGTAATGCCCAAAGTACCAGGCGTTTCAGGCATGGTTAATACAGTTATGGAATCTGTCACAGTAACAGATTTTCCACCGATTGTAACAGTGGCACCATCGCAAGGTTGTACTCCATTCTGTGTAATGAAAATTGTATATTCATTCTCTTTAAGAACAATTTCACCCATGTCCACTAAACCAAGTTCTACCTCGTTTGCTGCTTTCCAGTTAGGGTATACAATGGTATCTTGGGTAAATACATAGTCTGTCGTTACTTCTACCCATGCACCATTTACTTCAGTTTGCCAATTTTCAAAGATATGACCAACTCGCACACCTTCTTCTGCCAACCAATAAAGTGTTTTATCTTTATTTGTTTTCAGTGTTTCAATTTGGTTATCTTGCCCATAATCAAAGGTTACCTCAAAATGTTCGCATTCAGCCCATACTGCGTACACTGTTTGGTCACTAGTAAACTGACTACCTTCGGTGAACTGTTCTCCACTGGAATTTCTCCAATAAAGGAACTCATACCCACCTTTCACAGGCACTGGTAATTCTTCAAAATAACCATGTCTATCTGTTTCTAATTCTAAATCATCTTGGCTGTAGGTAATTCCCCCTCCTTCTTCGCTAGGTTCTACTGGGAAAGCACCCCCAATAAGCATGAATTTTACAGTACTCGCACCATCCACCAGTTGGTAATTATAATGGATTCGAGCTTCTGTTAAGTCGCTGTTGTCGTCCTGAATCGTAATATATTCCCACTCCAATTTAGACCCCATATAATAGACATCGGTGATGCCATTACAACCCCAAAAGGCACTATCTTCAATGGTTGTGACGTTTGTAGGAATGATAATTTCTTCCAACTCCCAAAAATTAGTAAACGCCCGTTCGGGAATGGTATCAGGCATATTGTAAATAAGAACTGCATTGCTGCCAATGGGACCCATGGAAGAAAGGGAGCTGTAATAGCCAAAAGGTTGTTCGCCTATATGCCCTTTTAGTGTACTAGGAATGTATAATTTTTCTAGAGCGATACACCCATAAAAGCAACCACTTCCAAGAAAGGTAACTCCTTCAGGAATGTAAAGTTCTTCCAGAGCGAAACACTCGTAAAAAGCGCCGTCACCTATTGTGCGAAGGCTCTCAGGAAGTGAAACAGAAGTCAAGCCAGTACAACCACTAAATATATTGTTGTCAATCGTGACAACTCCCTCAGGAATCACAACACTTTCCAAGTACTGATTTCTACCAAACAATGAGTTGCCTAATACTGTTGCATCTGGCAAATTTGTAGTTTTTGGATTTGGTAACACATAATTATAGTCGTTCCCATCGTCTGCAGGTCCTGCTGTTTTCAGGAGAGGACAATGCATAAACACACCACTGGTTTTATTTTCTACAAGTGTAAGAGTGGTTGGTAACACCACCTTGCTTAACTTAGGACATTCGTGGAATGAAACATACCCCAAAGTCGTGACACCTTCTGGGATAACAATGGAAGTGAGTTCAGGATGTTGCCCAAAGGCCCAGGAACCGATGGACGTGACAGGATACTCTTCATCACCAACCGTAATTTTAGAGGGGATGTCCACACTGGATATATTGCTCGTAGCATCTGTAATGGTACCTGTCGCTGTATCGAAAGTAATGGTTGCATCATAAACATACTCAGTACCATCATCACTCTTTTTAACACTTTGAATCCAATCTACATCATCTTCACTAATTGTTACGATGCTGTCTGAAATTGCGGTGGCTTCTGATTCAGCGGATTCAGGCTTGTTTTCAATCACCAAATCAGGGTCAATGGGGGTCATGGGGATGGAAGCGTTCTCGATCACCAAACTAGGGTCAAGTGGGGTCATGGGGATGGAAGCGTTCTCGATCACCAAACTAGGGTCAAGTGCTGTCATGGGGATGGAAGCGTTCTCGATCACCAAACTAGGGTTAAGTGGGGTCATGGGGACAGTGGTACTTTCATCCTCTACCTCAATGACCAAATCAGGGTCAAGTTCTGTCATGGGGATGGATTTTTCTTGTGCCACCACCAAAGAGGAATCCTCTTCTTCCATTGCCACAGCCACAGGGACAGTTGCGATTTGTGCTACCATCAAAACTGACAGTAATCCAGACATAAATTTTTTCATCTATTTGCTGCTCCTTCAAAAAACTAATATGGACATCATCACATAAAACAACATAATTATATCATAATTTCTTCTGATTTACAAGTCTTTTACAGTATTTTTTTGACAGGAGAGAAATTCCATAACAAAGACAAAAAATTGAATCTTTCGCCCTTTTACTTTTGCCCTTCAATTCGTCCTTTTTACTGCAAAGACTTCCAGATATTTGAATAAAAAATCCATTTTTCTTATAATAGAAGCATGATAAGAACTAGGTAAACTTATGAACAAGTAAATCATCCTCTCCCTTCAATAAGACGAATTATCATATTTGACAGGAATTTTTTGCTCAAATAAACGTTCTTCTCCCATGGTCAGAGTGGATATCCGTCTCGAATCACAGTACTAAAAACAAAAATTTGTGAGAAAAGAGCCATAGCCCTTTTCCCACAAAAAGAAGGAAAGCAATGTTAAACTGCTACTGAAGTTGGACTAAAAAGTTTCGTCACAAGTCTCTCTGGGACAGTGACTGGTGCTACAGGCTCCATCAGGGGGGAAGAACTCATCTACAGGGAAATTCACCTGACGGAATAAGGTGCATGGATCTTCTGGCTGTGGTACATCTCCACAATTACATTCTTTTTCAGGCATACAGTAATCATAAACTGGAATGGCAAGTTGGGTGTCTCTTTCCAAGCGAATAATCGAAAATTGACCCAATGAAACCAACAAGCGACGCCCTTCACAGCTACTGCTGATATCATCTTCTAACACTGCTTTCACAGGCTCTGGCAAATCAAAGCAACAACAATCTGTACTTCGGTGGTCAGGGCGATCTTTCATTTTAATCCCTAAAATAATTGGATCAACTGCTTCCATATAAGCCGTTGGCAAAGTGCCATTGGTGAAAATATCTTGAAAAATGGGACGAGAGGAAAAAGTTTTCGAGCTTGTATCTCCACCAAATAGAATCACCCGTTTGTCAAAGACAGAAATCCCTGTTATTTCTACTGGTCGTAAGGCACCAACAAAGGCGTCGGCGATGATTTGATAGTAAAAACGTACATCCACTGTATAACAACCTCGGTTAAAACTAACTGGTTCTACATCCATGGTGGAAAATACAAGTTCTGCTGATTTTGCCTTGACAGTTAAGGCTGTGTCTAAAATATCTTGAGATGCAGTGGTGAGATAGACCCGCAAGTCCTCTAAACAGTCTTTGTCTTTACAGGAATCATAGATTTTTTTAGAGTGGATACAAGCAGATTCACGAAAACAACGATTCTCTTCTCCGGTGATAGTTGTGATATTTTCAGGCATAAAAATGACCTCCTAAAGATAATTTGGTAGAAAAAACTGATGTTTTACTTCCAAGTCATACTATGACAGAAGAGGAGAAATGTGCCTCTTTACACGAAAAAAAAGCCCTCTTTTAAAAAGAAGGCTTTTTTATATCACTTTCTAAACTTAATCTTTAGGGTTACAGAAAGAGCTCTGTGGATAAATATCTCTCCCCTGTATCCGGCAAAATCACCACGATTGTCTTTCCAGCTTGTTCTTTTGCCATAGCAATTCCTTGATACAACGCAGCACCAGAGGTGATACCAGCTAAAATGCCCTCTTGTTGTGCTAGTTTTCTTGCCATTTCATATGCTTGGGCTTTATTCACTTGTGCCACTTGATCATAAGCAAAAGTATCCAGCACCTCTGGTACAAATCCTGCCCCAATCCCCATCAGTCCGTGAGGACCAGGATTGCCTCCAGACAAAACAGGAGATTCCTCTGGCTCCACAGCGACCACTTGGATACTTGGCTTTTTTTCTTTTAAAAAGAGCCCTGTCCCTGTAATGGTACCACCTGTCCCCACGCCAGAGACTAAAATGTCAATATCTCCATCACAATCTGCCCAAATTTCTTCCCCTGTGGTGTTATAATGTCCTTGGGGGTTTGCTTTGTTTTGAAATTGTCCTAATAATAACATGCCCTCTTCTTTTGCAAGTTTTTCTGCCTCTGCAATGGCACCTTTCATGCCCAATGCCCCAGATGTTAGCACAATTTTCGCACCATATGCTGCAAGAAGTTTACGTCGCTCTATGCTCATCGTTTCAGGCATAGTAAGCGTGATATCATAGCCTCTGGAAGCGGCAATACTTGCCAAGGCAATGCCTGTGTTCCCACTGGTTGGCTCCACAATCGCCCCACCTGCTTGCAGCAAGCCCTGTTCCTCTGCTGCTACCACCATAGAGAGTGCAGCTCTGTCTTTCACTGAGCCGCTTGGGTTAAAGCTCTCTAATTTCACCAGAACTCGGCTTTGACAGCCTTCTGATTGTCCCAAGCGTGACAACGCAATGAGAGGGGTTTTCCCCACAAGTTCTGTGATGTTTTCATAAATGTTACTCATAATTTTCTCCAATCTGTCCGTTTCAATAGGTACCTATGGTATTATAGCACAGCTTCTAAGCTATTGTCAACTTTTTATGGTAATATCAAAAAATTTACAAACTGTTCTGATTTTTTAAGCCTAAAAAAATTCCACTTCTTCTTTTTACTGAACTAAGTTCCTCTAGCATCTAAAACGTTGGAAAATACACAAAGCTTTAGCAAGAAGCTTGCCTTTCATAAAGACCCATTTTTATTATAATTCAAAACAGAAAGGGGGAAATATTGGTATTAAGCCCAGGGAAAAGAAAATATTCTTTCTAATTTAATCAAAACACTTGAGATTTTCATCAAGATATGCTATACTATTAAAAATATAATTTTAAGGGGGATTCACATGCTTACAGTTCAAAAAAATATAGTGGATGGTAATATTTACGCTTATCTGCTGATTGATTATAACACCCGTGAAATTTTAGATGGAAACAAACTAGCTCGTTCTTTTTACCAAACATCAGGACGATATCCTCAGTTATCGTCCCTTTTCTCCCCCAACCTAGAGGGAGAATCTTTATATTCTGTCATCGAAAATCTAAAAGTTTATGGCGCTAGCACTTTAAATAACATCAAATCAAAGAAAACAACAGGGGAAGAATTTCCCTGTCACATCGAACTTTGTAAAGTAGATGAATCCCTTCTTTTTCTGGTCATAAAAGAAAACTGCCAAGAACAAGATTTGCAAATAAAAGAACTTGTGGAGCTTTTTGATAACCCCATCTTTGTCCTAGAGCACAACGAGAATTTGACTGCTACTTACGGAAACCCACGTTGTTATCAATGTGTCCAAATTTCAAAAGAAGAATTTCAGCAGAAAAATCAGGCTTCCTTCCTTTCTCTCTTACAAAAAGAAAAACAATTAGGTTTTCTACAAACAGTCAACCATCAACTGGATTTGAATGGCGAATGTGATGTGGATATCGAAGTGGAAATCGGGAAAGAAGATGGTTTTTTTCAATTATTCCGTTTTAACTCTTTTAAAGCGTCTTTCGATGGCAAACTTTATGGTGTGTTGATTAGTGCCAAAAAGCAAAGTGATTTAATGAAAAAAATCGAATATGACCAGCAATATTTTGACATTATGCAACAGTTTTCAAAAGATTTACTCTTTCGTATCGACATTGCTAGCCGTACCCTTGTACATCGTGGTGATATTTCTAAATTTATTGATTTACAACCTGAAATGGAAAACTTCCCCGAATGTATGCGAGAAAAAAGATTGATTCACCCAGATAACTTAGAAGGTTACCTTGCCTTTGTTTATCGTCTGATGAGCGGCGAATCAGGGGGTTATGACGTGCTTCTGCAATTCACAGGGGGCGTATTCGAAAAATACAGGTTGCAAGCAAGCCCTGTGTTTGATAATAATGGTAAGCCAGTACAAGTGGTAGGTAAGTCAGAAAATATCCAAAAATATGTGGAAATTGAAACAAGAGCCAATTATGATGCCCTGACCACTGCTCTCAATAAACAGTCTTTTTGTGAGTTAGTGGAACACAACTTAGAAAGAGCTGTGTCAAATGACAAATTTGCACTACTTTTTCTTGATTTGGATGATTTCAAAAGAGTAAATGATACCATGGGACATGCTTTCGGAGACTTTTTACTAGAAGCTACGAGCAAGAGAATCATGAACTGTATTCGTTCTCAGGACAGATTAGGCAGAGTCGGTGGAGACGAATTTGTGGTTTTCTTTCAATTCGCCCCTTCTCGTGAAGCTGTTCAAGAAAGAGCTGAAGCTATTTTGCATTCTCTCCGTAGAGATTTCACCCTAGGAGAGAAAAGATGTAAGGTCAAAGCCAGCATTGGCATCGCCTTATTCCCTGAACATGGTAAATTATATGAAGAATTGTACCAAAATGCTGATAAAGCACTGTACAAATCTAAAGAACTGGGAAAAGATGTTGCGACTATTTATCATGATGAACTCTAAAGAAACAGATCCGAAAAGTAAAAAGAGAAAGTGTCATATTGGGAAAAAATCTGCTATTCCTAAAAATAGAGTATGTATCAGAAATAAGTATCAGAGATTTGATATAGCAACTTGAAAAAAGATTAAGCCACAAGGCTTAATCTTTTTGATTGAAAATTTAGCTTTCAATCTCCGTGATTTTTTTAAAAAATCACGGTCAATTTGACGATTGAGCAAGATTGAATCAGAAATAATGACAAAGTCATTATTTCTGATTCAAGATGCTATAATAGCTGACAAGTCAGCTATTATTTTTTAAGTTAGGTGGTTTTTATGCAAAAAGATTTGACAAAGGGTAATGTATTAAAAACATTGTTTTTCTTCGCCTTACCCATGGTTCTGACCAGTCTCCTTCAGTCTGTTTACAGTATTGTGGACATGATGATCGTTGGAAAAAACGTGGGTGGAACAGGGGTTTCAGGGGTGAATAACGCCTCCCTGATGATGAATTTAATGACACAAATTGCCATTGGATTTACTGTGGGAGGAAATGTTTTAATTGGGAGATATTTCGGACAAAATAAAAAAGAAATTAGCCAAAAAACAGCAGCCACCCTTTTGATTTTTAGTCTTTCCTTAGGCTTGGTCTCTGGATTGTTTTTTCATTTTTTTGCAGAGGAAATCATGAAATTTATTGACGCACCAGCTTTGACAGAAGCAACCGTTTATTTTCGTATTTCTGCTTTGGGCATGTGCTTTATCTTTGGTTACAATGCCCTCAGTGCGATTTTTCGTGGCTATGGAAACTCTAAAGTGACCTTATATTTTATCGCTTGCTCTGCCACCACAAATATTTTTTTAGATTTGCTTTTGGTAAGTCCTTTTGGGGTGGAAGGTGCAGCCCTTGCCACAGTCATTTCCCAAGGTATTTCTTTCCTTTTGGCTTTAACATATCTTTTGAAACATAGAGAAGAATATGGTTTTGGGAAAGAAACTTTTGCCTTTTACCCAGAACGAGCAAAAGAAATCTTTCAAGTTGGTTTCCCCATGGTTCTCCAGTGGTCCATTGCCAGTATTTCTTGGCTTGTGGTGGCATTTTTGGTAAATCAATACGGGGAAGATGTCTCTGCTGGCAATGGTATTTCAAACAAAATAAAGGAGTTTTGTCAACTTTTCATCGCTGCCTTTACAGGTGCCACAGGTACCATGATTGCACAAAATTTAGGGGCAAAAGAGATTGAAAGAGCCAGAGAAGTGTTAAAATCTTGCCTGAAAATAACCCTTTCTGTGGCTGTAATTTTAATTACCTTTGTCCAGCTGACAGCACCTTTTCTCGTTTCCTTCTTCATTGACGAAGGGGAAGTGGCACTGTCTGCTGTGACAAATTTACGAATAGAAATTTTAGCCCAAATCTTTTATGCTGGTTTTATGAGCTTTCATGCACTGGCAGTGGCTGCGAAACACACTTATTTCGTGATGGGAAACTCTTTTTTGAATTGTATCATTGTACGCCTCTTTCTGGCGCTGGTTTTAGAGTCCTCTATGGGGATAACGGGAGTCTATCTTGCCTGTATGATTGCCCCTTCTGTCTCTGTACCGGTGGGATATTGGTACTATAAGTCTGAAAAATGGATTCCAAAAGAGAATCAATCATAAATCTCTCCCTGTCTTCCCTAATCCCCCACAATGAATATAAGGAAAAATACACAAACACCAGCAGAATTCGTGTGAATCCTGCTGGTGTTTCTTTTGAGGGAAATATAAGGGCAATATATGGCATCATTTCTCATTTTTCACAAAGAAGAGAAAAAAGATGATATGAACTAACCATACGATGAGTAAAGCCATTCTACCCACTGGAACATTTTTCATCATCAAAAAGCTAAAAGCCATAATACAAGTCACAGTCGTACAAATTCGAAGCTTTGCCTCTTTACTCATCCCTTTTTTCTCGATCCAAGACTTTAAGTTATCCTCGTATAATTTCGTTGAAATAAGCCAATTTGTTAATTTATCCGAAGACTTCCCAAAACAAAAAAGAGATAACAGGAGAAATGGAAAAGTAGGCAACATGGGAAGTATGGCACCTAATGCACCGAGTCCTAAAGCGATACATCCACAGACAATGTACAGCACTTTGAATATGCCTTTTGATTGTTTTTTATTATTATCATTCACAAAAACTTCACTCCAAACTCTTGCTTTCTTTCAGCAGAACTTTCCCCTCTTCCATTTGCACCAATAGATCCGATTGTGACAAAGTTGTCAATCTATGTGACACCAAAACCACTGTTTTATCTAAACTTTCCTGATAAATTGACTGTAAAATCGCACCTTCGTTTAAGGAGTCAAGATTTGATGTGGGTTCATCTAAGAGAAGAAGGGGTGCATTATGCAAAAATGCTCGAGCCAGACCAATTCTTTGACGTTCACCACCAGATAAGCGACTCCCCAAATGTCCAACTTGCGTGTCATACCCCTCTTCTAAACTTAGGATAAACTCGTGAATCGAAGCCTTTTCACAGGCAATTTCCACTTCTTCTTTTGTGGCAGTTGGATTTGCAATTAAAATATTTTCGCCAATACTTCTTGAAAAAAGATGAGTTTCTTGGGTGACAAAACTTTCTTGCGAACGTAGATTACTTGTGTTGATGTCTTTGATATTTTCTCCAGAAAGAGATATTTCTCCTGTGTCTACATCCCAAAATCGCATAAGTAATCGGAGGAAAGTGGATTTTCCGCAGCCCGAAGCACCTTGTATCCCAATGATTTTATTCTCTGGTATTTTTAAAGAAAGTCCCTTCAAAACAGGTACGGAATCATAGGAAAAGTTTACATTTTCTGCAGTTGCGCCGTGAAACTCTATATTTTTTCCTTCATGGACTTCTGCTACCTGTGGTAACTCATTCCCCAGTGCCAGGACACGTTTTCCAGAAGCAAAGGTTCCTTGTAAAGTGCTTCCTAGATTCGCCAAAGCAAGGACTGGGCCGAAAGAGCTCATAAATAACACTTGAGTCACTAAAAATACGTCGAATGACAAAGTGTCTGTCTTCACCAAACGACTGCCAACCAGTAAAAAAGAGAGATGTGCCATCATTAAAATGGTATAAGTCACTGCAGAGGTTTTGCTTGTATTTTTGTTGATTTTCTTTCCGAAATCTTCTAACTCTTTGTTTTTGATTCTTGCCTGCTCTAGTCTTTCCCCTGTTTTCTCGTATTGGAGCAATTCTTTCATTCCTTGAATGCTTTCTAATGTAAAGGAACTCAGATCAGAAGATTTATCACGAAAGTTCAAAGCAACATCCCCAGAAAGTTTCATTGTCACATAAGGAATTAAAACTGCAACCATCAAATAAAGGAAAAGTCCAGTACAGCCAAGTTTCCAATCTATCGTGAAAAAAACAAGAGAAATACTCACATTCACAAAAAATGCAATGCCAACTGGGGACAGAGTATGTGCGAAAAAGACCTCCATTTTTTCAATGTCAGAGGTAATTAAGTTGATTAAATCCCCTTTGTCCCGACCTTCCAATTTAGCAGGAGCTAGTTTTCGAAGTACATCAAAAATTTCATCTCGAATATCAGCTAGTATGTGAAATGCGAGATAATGATTCAGCCACTGTTCCCCATAGTGTAAGACTCCCCGCAAAATACCACAGATTCCTATGAGAACTAGGATCTTTGATAACGCCAAGTTTGGATAAAATCCCAAAGTAATACATAAGGAAACTGCTGCTAAAGATGGTATTGCGATTGCTGTGAAGTGACCTAGTGTGCCCAATGTAATTGCTCCAAAGAGAGGCATTTTCTGATGTTTAGCGAAACCCAACAGAGAAAATAAGAATGTTTTTTGAGTCCTATTTTTCATAATGTAACAAATCCTCCTGTGTTTTCCAAAGTGCAGCATAATCACCTTTTACCTCAATGAGCTGACTGTGGCTTCCAAATTCAACGCATTCCCCTTGATTTAAGACATAAATACAATGAGAATCAACGCAATTTTTCAAGGAATGGCTAATCATAATCACAGCTGATTTTTTTGCCAACTTATAAATTTGCTCTATCATAATCTCTTCACTTTCGCTGTCCACTTGAGAAGTGGCTTCGTCAAATATATAAATATCACTCTCTCTTAAAATCGCCATAGCCATTGCCAGTCGTTGTTTTTGACCTCCTGATAAATTTGAGCCACCTGCTAAAATATAAGTATCAAGTCCTGAATGACCCTCTAAAAAATCATTTAGATTGACTTGGTTTAATACAGCAGAGATTTCCGTATCACTGGCATTACTTTTTGCAAGTTTCATATTTTCTCGGACTGTTCCAGAAAAAATATAAGACTGATAAGGGATATAGCTGATGCTTTTATTTAAGTTTTCAGCATTAACATTGGTGATTTCTTGTCCTCCAATGGTGATTCTCCCTTGATCATAACAAAACTCTTTTCTGAGTAACTTAGCAAGGGTAGATTTACCAGAACCACTTTTTCCAACCAGAGAAATAAGCTGTCCTTGTTCTACTGTAACATTGATATTTTTAGTCGCAAAAGATTGATCGCCAGATTTTTCATAGTAAAATATCACGTTTTCAAAAGCGATTTTTCCTTTTGGATTGTTCAAAAGTTCTGTGCCTTGTTGTGGTACTTCTGCCTCTAAAAGACGAAAAATCTTTTTACTTGCTGCCATACCATTCATGGAAACATGAAAAAAAGCCCCTAAACGTCTCATTGGTAGAAAAAATTCAGCAGAGAGTAAGATAATAATTGTCGCTTCCCAAGGGTTTATTTTTCCTGTGGATAGATGTAAACTTGCTAGTATCATGCCCAATGCAGCACCACCGTAGGCGACAACATCCATAACAATGATAGAATTAAGTTGTGACTTTAGGACTGACATGGTTATTTTACGAAAATTTTCAGCAGAAGTGTGCATATCTTCAGCTTCTTTTTGGTCAGCATCGTAAATTTTCAATGTGCTTAGACCGTGAAGATTCTCTAAAAATAGGTCACCCAAGGAAGTGTATTCTCCCCAGTATTTGTAAAATAACTTTTTTGCTAATTTTTGGACTACAACAATAGCAATGGGAATGAAAGGAACACATAAAAATAAAACACCTGCAACTTGGAAATCAATGGGAGCTACCACGATAAATAAAGTCAGTGGTGCTAGCAAGCTGTAGAAAAGTTGGGGAACATATCCAGAAAAGTATAATTCTAGTTGTTCCACACCTTCTACTAAAACTTGCAAAACTTCTCCCATACTTGAATCTTTGGGAGTCACTCCTCCCAGTTTTACCATTTTTTGATAGATTTTCTCCCTTAATATTGCCTTAATCGAAGCAGAGGATAGAAATGCTTTTTCTCCTGCTTTTATGGTAACGAAATACTTTAAAGGAAGTGCGATAAAAAGAATGGCAGATATCAAAGTGATGGGTGCAATAGATGTTTCTTTGAAAACGCCTTCGTCATAATAGAAAAAAATGATAGAGCTAATTGCGAATGTTATAAAAATATTCAAAAGTAGCCCTATCCACTGATAAAAAACATTTGCCGAAATTTCCCTTTTACTTTCTGGAAATAAATTCATTAATGGTTTGTCAAGCATTTTTTACTCCTTTATTGTGCATTTCACTATAGTAGTTTGTAAAATTTAATATTTTATCCTATCACGCATCACCGTTACTGTCAATAGGTTTTATTGAATTTTAAGGGTTTTAAGAAAATTGAAAGGATGAAGCGTCGCCTTAGGGATCCTTCACTGTAATTTTCTGTATTTTCTCCCAATAAGAAATTTTGTAATTTTTACCAACATCTCCTAGAAAACTCCATTTATTCTCCTAAATCTGACAAAATATCCGAATATTTTTCCTCATGTCTATTGATTTCCTTCTTTTTTTATGATACAATAATTTGTCAATTACCCCAAAATCTCCTATTTAAGTGATTCCCCTTGGTTTCAACGAAATAAAAATTTGAACGTCATCTTGTGGATTGCGTTGGACCACAGGAAGTGCCTGTGGTGAAATTTCAAGGAGTTTGTGAGATATTTATTTAAAATGTTGGATTGCCTAACATATTTTCGTTCTCAAGGAGTGTATCCATGGTCTTTTCCAGTCTTGTCTTTCTTTTTTTATTTTTTCCCACAGTAATTATATTTTATTTTCTTGTACCTTCTATCAAAGGAAAAAATCTGATACTTTTGCTTGCTTCTTTGTTTTTTTATGCATGGGGAGAGCCAATTTGGGTGATTCTTTTACTTTTTAGTGGCGGTATGGACTTCCTCCATGGTAAAATCATAAATCACTTTCGTGGCCAGTGGCAAAGTAAATTGGCATTAATCATGTCCATTTCCATCAATCTATTTGTACTTGGATTTTTTAAGTATGGTAATTTTTTGGCAGAAAATTTAAATCTCTTTTTGGGGGATTTTTTTCCGACCCACTCCTTTTCTTTGCCCATTGGTATATCTTTTTACACATTTCAAACCTTATCTTACACAATAGATGTTTATCGAAATAAGGTTTCTGTACAAAAGTCTTATCTTTCCTTCCAACTTTATGTTTCCATGTTTCCCCAATTAGTGGCCGGTCCAATTGTTCGGTATGGAGATATCGATACCATGTTCGATCTCCGAAGTACCACAGTGGACGACTTTTACGAAGGTGCATTTCGCTTTATTTGTGGTTTGGGGAAAAAAGTTCTGTTAGCAAACTATGCATACCAAGTTTATTCCGATGTATTGGTAGGCAATTTGTCAAAAATCACGGTATCTCAGGGTTGGTTAGGGCTTTTAATGTACACCTATTTCATTTATTTTGACTTTTCTGGCTATTCTGATATGGCGATTGGTTTGGGGAGAATTTTTGGTTTTCGATATCCAGAAAACTTTTCGTATCCCTACTTTTCCTTATCAATTACAGATTTTTGGCGAAGATGGCATATATCTTTGGGTAATTTCTTTAGGGATTATGTCTATATCCCTTTAAAAGGTAACCGAGAGCATCAAATTCGTAATATTGCTGTGGTATGGTTTTTGACAGGTCTATGGCATGGGGCGAATTGGAACTTTATTATATGGGGGAGATATTTTGGCGTTTTGCTTATTTTGGAAAAGTATTTCCTTGCTGAAATAAGAAGTCGTGTCCCTGTTTTTCTTCGTTGGCTTGGTACTTTTCTTTTTGTTATGATAGGGTGGGGAATTTTTTCCTTTGACGAGATTCTAAAACTAAATCAAGAGACGATGAACTTTCATCATCTTATGTCAATGTTTGAGTTTTTTCAGATTTTGTTTGGATTTTCTGACCGTCCTGTCTTTGACTACCTATCCCTACTTCTTATTTTCCAAAAAAGTTTCTTTATTCTCCTTTGTTTTCTTTGTTCTACGCCTCTTTTTTGCCATTTCATACAGAAAACAAAAAATAATTTCTATGGATACTTTGTTCAAATTTCCTTTACAGCAGCACTTACCTTCCTTTCCATTGTCTCTCTTTTATCCGATACCTATAACGTTTTTTTATACTTCAAATTTTAAAGAAGGAGTTTTTTATGCACAAACGATTGAAATTAATCGCAATAGTACTGTTTTTACTTCCCTTTTTTGCGCTAGGCTTACTCAGCGTCCTTGATTCAGATGAGGTACTTAGTATGGAAGAAAACAGAAATTTAGCGCAAAAGGTAAGCCCAACCTTTCAGACTCTGGTGAATAGTGAATTTACAGCTGACTATGAAGTTTATTATCAGGATCAGTTTCCCTATCGCACAGAATTGATTGCTTGCAACCAAATGATCAATTTTCTTTATTCATTGAACATTCCTAGTAATCTTGTTTCTTTTTTTAGTGGAATCCTTTATCAAAAAGATACGCCAAAAGATGAAATCATCCCGCCAGTGATCTCTCCAGAAATGGAAGAACAACCATCAGAATTGCCACCAGTGGAAGAACCCGTACCAGAGCCAGAACCTGATTTAACATGGTATGGGAACAGCGATTTCTTTATTCCTTATGCAGAGGATATTGCGTATATCGATTCTTTTAACTATATTACAAGTAATAGTTCCATAGAGTTGTACGAATATACGCCAGAAAGACTCGCTCAATACGCTCATATTTTAAATGCCTATGGGGATGCCTTGCCAGAAGTAGACACATATTTTATGTTTGTCCCCAATAGCGCAGAGTTCTATCTACCAAACAGCATCCAAAATTCTCTGGACTCTCAGGAAGATGGCTTTGTCTATATGAGCTCCTTGCTCTCTGACCAGATTGGCACCATTGACTTATTCCCTGTTTTTTCTGCCCATTTAGAGGAATATATTTTCTTTAGAACAGATCATCATTGGACCACAAGAGGGGCATATTATGCCTGTGAAGCATTTTTAGAGGCAACAGGAGTCACAGCTCTGTTACCTGATGATTATACTTATGGCTATCGAGAGGATTTTTTAGGTAGTTTGCATTCTGTTTCTACCATGTTTACAAACAGTTTGGAGAATTACCCAGATGTTGTGGAGTATTTTATACCTAATATGCCATCTACAGCAACGCTATACCACACAGCAGAAATGACAGATGGGACAGAAATTGATCTTGTACAACCAGATTATAATTTAGAAGATTCCCTTTATCATGTGTTTCTCGGTGGGGATGCTGCCATACTAGATATTCAAACAGAAGTTGGAAATGGTAAAACCTTAGTTTTGGTCAGAGATTCCTATGGACATGCCATTCTGCCACATCTTCTACCTTATTATGATAGAATCATAGCAGTTGAGCCAAGGTACTTTAATACAGAGGGATTTCCATCTTTGAACTTAATTGATTTTGTTGAAAAAGTGGAGGCAGATGATTTGCTATTTTTGAGTTATTCCATTCCACTGAGTGGATTTTATTGGTGGATGGATTGGTGCCAAGTTGTTGAAGGGATGCACCCGAATTGGGGTGCGTAACAGCAACAGTCATAATCCCGCGACGTTAAATTTTTTCAAGATGCCCCCTTTTCGTAAAATATTTGCCTCTTAATTCAAAAGGGCAATTATGCGGTATTGCCTTAATTCGTTCTGGAATTTTTTGTATTATGTGTTGTTTTCCTCCTCACTTTGTGGTATAATCAAAGACAAATAATGGTATCCAAATTAAAGGAGTAAAAAAATGGAACATTTACCTAAAAAACAGGAAATAGCAAATAAAATGAAAGAATTATATCAAGATGGTGGTATGATTTCGCCTGTGATGGATTTGGCAAAATACATTATTACAAAATGCACCATCGACGAAAAACCTGTGAATCACGATGATTTACAAATTATGTTGTATTTGTTGCAAAAAGAAGCATTACAGCATATTGGTTTGCCCCTTCATGACGGTATTTTTCAAGCATGGGAACAAGGTCCCATGGTGCTGGAAATCCACGACCACTATTCCTCTATGGGATATATTCGTCAATTGTGTACGGATATCGGTAATATCAAGGGAAAATCCTTTGTGGACGAGGTGATGAGTGAAGCAGAAAAAATGAAGCTGATGGGATTCCACCATGCTTCCATCAAACCGGATGGTGCTTGGCACGAAATATGGTCGAAACATCGAGAGGAACACCTAGAAATTCCCATAGAGTTGATTCAGGAAAAAGGCTAGGTAGGCAGTTTCTTTTTTGAAGGAAGAATGATATTATCTATTATATCTAGGATGAAGTCGCAAAATTAATGTCACGAGGCTGTCCTATGAAACATCTTTAAAATGCGTGGTGTCAAAATGAGTAAAGAGGAAAATTTAGAACTGAGCTATTTATTGGGACAGTTTGTCGCAATCGGTTTTCTGCTCGAGGAAACTTGCCATTTAGAAGAAATGGCAAAGACATTATATACCGAAGAAAGTATGATGTATTTTTTTGAAAATTTAGATAAATGTTTCGAAAATTATCTTGATGACCTGTTTCATTTAAGGCAAGAAGTGAAAGAAAAAGGTAAAAATAAGCTAGTTGAACGACTTGAAATGATTTCAAATACCTTATCTGTGGAAGCTGTGAAACATTTACAGGTATCGAAAAAAAGTTTTTTAGATGGCTATTATTATGAAAAAGATTCAAACGTTTGAAAAATTCCAAATACTACTTATTTGTTGATCTTTTTGTAGAAAAAGCCAAGGATGATAAGAGGGTAATTTCCCTTGAGAAACATTCTTCTAAATCCTCATCCCCTTGACAAATGTGGAAATTTGTAATATAATGTAGTAAATTCTGAACCATGCTGGATAGCGCCCTCGTGCAGAAATGGTGCAACTGTGTGTTCATGGTTACGATAGCAAGAGAATCCGAAAAAGACTTATTCCACTGTGTGTCGCCTTTTTTTGATCTCAAAAAGAAAAAGAGGTAAAAAATATGTCTGTCAAACAACAACAACCAGCCCCCCAAGTCCCCCCACTTGCAAATCCAACTCCCCTTGGGCTCTTCGGTCTTGCCATCGTCACCTTGGTGGCTTCCTCCCAAAAATTAGGTCTAACAGAAGGTACTGCTTTGGTGATTCCCTGGGCAATTTTTCTGGGAGCTTCCGCCCAACTGTATGCCTCCATCTCTGATGCGAAACTCAACAATACCTTTGGTGCTACCGCCTTCGGTGCCTATGCTTTTTTCTGGTATGGTGTGGCAAGTACTTGGCTGGTACAAAACGGTGTGTTCGGTGAAACCATGCAAGCAAACGCAGACCCACATCAGTTAGGTGTTGCCTTTTTGGGCTATTTCATCTTTACTTGTTACATGACTGTAGGGGCTATGGCAACCAATAAAGTTCTCTTTGCCATTTTTGTTCTCATCGATTTCCTTTTTTTAGGGCTATTTACCAGTTCTTTAGGGATAATGGAACATCCCATGCATCTTCTAGCTGCCTATGCTGAACTGGGGATTGCAATGTTATCCTTCTATGGCTCAGCGGCTGCAGTATTGAACACCCAATATGGAAAGGTTATTTTGCCTATCGGTTCGCCTTTTCCAGTATTTCAAGATAAAAAATAAGCAAATTCTCTTTTTATAGATACGCTTTTTTATAGGATGAAAGGATAATGCAACAGATTTTCTGTTGTGCTATCCTTTCAAAAATCTTTTTCAATGGCACAAAAGATTTTAAAAATGTGACAAAGATAGTACAAATCAGCAAAAGAGTCCTATCTCAAGAAAGTAAGATCAAATCACTTAGATAGAGTTTCAAAAAGAGATAAAGGTACGATGGATGGCTTTTATCCCTAGTTTTTTGATGGAGGAAAGAATAATGAAAGAAATTATCGAGTTAATTGATGAAACCGTAAATACAGGTCATCCCATTTTTTTAATAGATGCAGAAAAGGGGTTACCTGTAGCAGGCAATACCATTGCAAACGATTTATTTGCTGAATATACAAACAAATTTGATTTTTTTAAGATTTTCACCAAAGAAATGGGTATTCAAATTTTTATGATCTTAGAGAATTTCACAGGGTACAAAGTGTTAGATGATTGTTTTATTACAACTCAAAAACGAGAGACATTGCCCTGTAGCCTTGAATTTATTTATGGGAAAGACTCCAAAGAATCCATTCTACTTATTGTCAAAATAAAAGAAGATCAGCGATCTCATTTTTTAAATATTTTCCTCAATCACATGAAACGACCTGCTTTTATGATGGAATGTGTCGGTACTACAGAAGTAGATTTCTTAATTCGTAGTGCAAATGAACTTTTTTATACAGCTTTTGCTACCTCTAAAGAAACCTTTGGTCAGGAGTATGATAATCATTTTCAAAATATAATTCATGCACAAGAGAAAGACGACTATATGAACAATGTGATTCAGACAGTACAAAATTCTGTCAGTGGTATCATTAATGTACCTGTACAAACGGCAAATGGTGATAATAAGGTACTGTATTTTTCTCATAAGACAGCAAAACCTCTCTTAGATAAGGATGATAACAGAATTTTTTGCTTATTAGTGGATCCTGAAGATACATTAGAAGAAATTGAGTGTACATTTACCAATAAGAGTAAATAAGACTCTTTGAGCACACTTTGAAAGCACATTTTATAACAAACTTTCAAAATTTCAGATTGAATTTCTTTGCACAGTAATAAGAATATAACGCCAAGGGTTACGACTGGTTTTCTCAGTTGTAGCCCTTTTATTTTTTACCACATTTTTCTGGAAACACTAGACTTTTCTTCCATGCTATGGTATAATTATTCTGGTGATTTTTGGCTATATGTCAAGCTGTTGCTAACACAGAAAGAAGGTATAAATTGATGGAATTATACAACTATTTGCAGATGATTTCCAACGATTGTTCAAATCTGGTTTATTTTTCAGATTTAGCAAGCGATGAACTAATATTTATCAACCAAGCAATGGAACGGAGATTCCAAATTTTTGAAGATTACAGAGGGAAGAAAAACCAAGAAATCTTGTCAAACTATTTGGACTACTGTGGTAACGACACCAAGGAACGAGCCATGAGAGGGGAGGACGTTGTTGAAAACGTGAAATGTCTTTCCAACGACACCATTCTTCGTTCCCATACCAGTGTGGTGGAGCTACATGGCACACGACTTCTTATGGGGAAATTGTTCCTCACAGCACAAGATAACTTACAAGGGGACAGCGACATCAGCTTCGAGGACTCCTTGAAAAAATGCTTAACAGCACTGGCAATCCCTGACAAAGAAAATTCCATTCAAAGTCTTTTAAAATTACTTGGTGAATTTTACGCCAGCGAGGTGGCTTTCGTTTATGAGTTAGATAAAAAAGATTTGAATCTTTCTCAAACCTTTGCTTGGTGTGCCAAGGATACGAAAGCAAGCCTACCCACCATCAACGATACCAGTAAGATGAATGAATTTTTAGAGTGGATTCAAAGCAATGAAGGCATCATTAACATAGATAATATGTCAGAACTGGAACAGGCAGGCAGTGAAGAAGTGAGAATGTTCACAAAACACAACATTCAAAATATCACATTGAACAAACTTTGGAACGAAGATGGCACCCTCTTAGGGATTATGGGTGTGAGCAACCGTAAGAAGCCATTCTTTGACGACCGATTGCTGAAAACAATTTCCCTTTTTATTGTGGAACGATTCCATGAATTAAGCACTTCCAGAACTTTGAAAAAACTTTCTGAAACAGACCTGTTGACAGGGTTTTACAATCGCAGCAAATATTCCGAGAAATTAACAGAAATTCACGAAAACCGTCCTAAAAGTTTAGGAGTTGTCTTTGTGAACTTGAATGGTTTAAGAAAAACCAACGAGTACTTAGGCTTTGAAATGGGTGACTTACAAATCAAGCAAACAGCCATTGTGTTGCGTGAGTACTTTCCCGGTGTCTTTTATCGCATCAGTGGAGATGAATTTGTTGGATTTTTGGAAGACTGTGACAAGGCAAATTTTGAAGAAAAAGTCAACAATTTACAAGTAAAACTAAAAGCAGAACATCACGAATCCACTTTTTCTTTGGGGCATAGCTGGGCAACTGGAAGTTACACCGTTTCAGAACTGATTAAAGTAGCTGATACTGTCATGGTGATTAACAAACAAGCATTTTATTCTAGCACTTTCCGTGAAGATAAAGAGGTTTCCAATGCTATTTTGCAAGATTTATTCCAAGCCATCGCAGAAGATGAATTTCTGGTCTATCTACAACCTCAAATCAACCTGGAAACCCAAGAAGTGGTGGGGGCAGAGGCTTTGATTCGTAGATTTGATAAAAAGAAGCAAAAAATGATTTTCCCTGATCATTTTATTCCCTTCTACGAGAAAAACTCCATCATTCGTCACGTTGACCTTTTTGTCATACGGAAATCCTGTTTGATTCTACTAGAGTGGTTGCACCTAGATCGAGCCATCCCTATTTCTGTGAATTTAAGCCGTGTCACCTTGATGGAGCATGGCATTGTCGACACCATCAGTGGTATTCTAGATGAATACAAAATCCCCCACGAGCTCATCATCATCGAAGTGACAGAACGTATTGGTTTGGTTGAAAACGAAGTGGCTTCGTCTCTGGTAGAGGAATTTAAGGATAAGGGATTCAAACTCTCCTTGGACGATTTTGGCTGTGCTTACTCTAACATTGTCACACTTGCCACCTTGACCGTAGATGAGATTAAAATTGACAAAAGTTTAGTCGATCATATCACAACAAACCCTAAAAACGCTACGATCGTACAATATATGCTTGCCATGTGTAATGATTTAGATGATACCCACACCTTAGCAGAGGGAATCGAAACAGAAGAACAAGCTGATTTTTTACGTGCAGCACATTGCCATCTTGGGCAAGGGTATTTATATTCTCGCCCTATCCCCAATGACGAGTTTTTCTTGAAATATATCAAATTGGAAAAAGAATAGAATAAATTTAAAAAGTATGAAAACGAGGGAAAGTAATTTAAAATGAGAAAATTATACACGCTACTAAGCTTACTATTGATTTTTACACTGATTGGCAGCACACAACAGGCAGAAGCCCAGACTGCTAGTCAAACTGTCCGTGTTGCCTTCTTACCAGAAATGTATGGATTTTACATCATTGAAGATAATGGAGATTACTCCGGTTATAACTATGACTATTTGATGAACGTGGCACAACACACCAACTGGGAATATGAATTTGTCGTGATAGAAGAGGGCTCTGTCAGTGCTTCTCTCATGAAGGCAGAAGAAATGATGCTCTCTGGAGACTTGGACTTAGTAGGTCCCTATTCTGCCACCTCCCCCAATATTGCAAACTTCGAAACAGGGGAACAAAATTACGGCGTTTATCGCTACTGCTATTATTCTGCACGGAATGATAACACGATTTCTCAAGATAATTACTTTTTACAAGAAAATCTCAAGGTTGGCTTGGTAGAGTATTACACTGAACTCAATGACCTGTTCTTTCAAATGGCAGAACACATGAACATCATCGTCGAGCCTGTTTATGTGCAAAGTCATGGTGAAATGATTGAACTTATCCTCAACGAAGAAGTGGATACCATCATCAATTTAGATATGTCCTCTCATTCTGAGTATCTAAACTACTTGACGACAGTACAACGGATTCCTTTTTATTTCGCTTCCACAAAAGGGAACACACAGCTGATTGCAGACCTAGACGAAGCAATCAGAAGAATAGAAACTGTGGAACCTGCGATTCACCAGAGACTATTGGACACCTATTTCGGGACAAGCTATCAGGGTAATTTTATCGTCAGTGAGTATGAAAAAGAATTCTTAGCAGAGATTGACTCTATCAAAATCGGATTATTACGAGACATTCCCCCTTATCAATATATCAATGATAAGGGAGAAGCTGATGGAATCACCATTGATATTTTGACCAAACTGGAAAAAATAGTCGGTATTCCCTATGAAGTCTTTTGGTATGACTCCTTACCAGAAATTTCCCACGCCATCGACAGCCAAGAAATTGACATAGTTGGCTCATTATCCAATAACTACAAATTAGCACATAGTTTAGATGTTACTCTCACCTCTCCATATATTTCTGGGGGTGTTTATTGGATCAAAAACGAAAATAGTGGTGAAAATCTACTGCCTATGTATCACTATGTCTCTGGTACCATTCCCTTTTTTCAAAGCGAAGAACTGACCATGGTTTGGGATATGAAAGAAGCACTGGATTCTGTGTCCAATAACAAAGATGTTTCTGTCATTTGTGACCCTTATATTGCTGATTATTATCTAAGTCTTTATTCTTATGACAATTTAACCGTGCAATCCGTCAGTAATGTGCTTAATGAAATGACTTTAGGTGTGGGAAATCACATGGATGTCAGTGTCATAGGCGTGTTAAATCGGGCAATTCTTTTCTTAGATAGCTATTCAGTGGATGAAATTGTCTATAACCACACCTCTGTGAAACCAGAAGTAAGTTATATGGATTTGTTCAGCGAGTATGCCTTTGAAATCAATATGGTGCTGATTATCATCTCTGCCTTTATCATCTATTCTGTCTATGGAACATCGAAAAAATTCCGTGAGTTATCTCGCCGTGATGGTTTGACAAAACTTTATAACACCGGATATTTCCGTGAATATGTAGAGAATAAACTGTCTAAAATATCATCTGGTGTCTTAATTCTGGTGGATATTGACTTTTTTAAGGATGTCAATGACAACTATGGACACAGCACAGGGGATAAAATTATTCAGCAAGTGGCTCAGCACATGGTGGGGCTTAGGCAGTCAAAAGGCTTTTATGCTAGAGTGGGTGGAGACGAATTTGCCTTACTCATCGAGGGAAAGATCAACAAAGAAGAACTGGAAAAAGAAGCAACAGAATTTCTAAAGTCCATGGCTGAAAATGAAACAGGAATACCAGCCACCCTCAGCATTGGTGGATTTATCTTCGAGGATTCTGTGGAATACGAAATGCTGTATAAAAATGCAGACAAAGTCCTTTATAAAGTAAAAGAAACTGGAAGAAATGGATTTTTACTTACAGATTCCGTGGATAACACCTCTTTGGATAAGGCAAGTAACCTACTAAACTATGCGATGTTCCAGCAAAAAGTAACGCAACTAATCAGCACAGAAATCCCTAGTAAAAACCATGCTCTTATGTTGATTCATCTGAAAAATATTCATATTGTCAGTGACGATTACATCAGCGGATTTTTCGATGAAGTGGCAGGTAGAATCAAAAAACAAGTACGACAACATGATTTTCTTTGTGCCAAAGAAGATTCTAGTTTTCTCCTGTTTTTAAGCTCCTGTGGTACCTCTCAAAATCTCTCTGATTGTAGATTAAGAATTGAAAAATCCTTGAATGAACCTTTTGTCTCTAACTCAGAGGAATTTTCCATTCAGACCAAAGTAACCGTAAAGATGTACCCAGAAGATGGCAGTACTTATCCAGAATTAATTGAGAAACTCAATGGGAATACAGGGGACCTCTAAAAACACCTAAACAACAAAGGTAAGCTCTCTCCAACCTTCTTCAAAATGGAAATGACAAGGGCTTCCCTTACATTATGCAATCACCTCAAGTATGGTATTCAATCCATACTTGAGGTTTTTTTCTGGAATCCGAGGTTTTAACAGAGTCAGACCGTAAATTTTTTGCTGGATTTTAAAGTAATACATCAGAAATCCTATGATAAAAGTATCACAAAGGTGAAAAAAATCATATACTATTTCAATCAATGTACCTATATGAAATAGTAAATTCTGGTTATAAACTACCATTCACCATTAATAACCAACCATTCGCCCCAATCGTCCCACAAGGATAATTCTATGTGCTAAAATAAAAAGATGAAAGTAGGTGTTGCCTTTGCACAAAAAAAGAAGCCTAGTTCTCTGAAAATCCAAGAAAGGATTACCGAGGGCTATGTCCTATTGCTTCTGACTTTGTTTCTTTTTGCTGTGCCACAGGAGGGATATGTGAACATTATCTCTATGAAATACGGACTTTTTCTCTGCCTTTGTGGTGGATATGTCCTTATTTCCTTGGTGATACAATGTGAATATCTGGGCTTATCAGGGATACTCGCTGGAGTCAAGAAATGTACACCCAAGAAACTCTGGAAGAACTATCCCTTACATTCCTTGATTTTCGCTTATTTGTGCTTTACCACGATTTCAGCCCTTTGCTCTCCCTATGATGGCACATTTTTTGGGAAATTTCGTCAGGAAGGGGTGCTAAGCCTGTGGATATATGGCTTATGTTGTGGATTGGTGGCTTTGTACTACCGTCCCAAAGAACTTCACCTGTGGATCTGTGGTCTTTCTGCTTGCTTATTTTGTATTTTTGGTTGGATTCAGCTTTTGGGGGGAAATCCCCTGACTCTCTTCCCAGAACCTTATCACTATTTCCACAGTAATGTTTTTTACAGTGGAACCTATTGGAGTACCATCGGCAACGTGAATCTTTGCGCAGTGGTATTGTGCAGTTGGGTGGCAGTGTTTGGGGTGACCCTCATTCGTTGCACAGGAAAAAATATTTATCTCGCCACCATTCCCCTTTTTCTCGCTGTGATATCTGCCTTTGCCCTTGGTTCCAGTTCAAGTATCCTTGCCATTGCCTTGGGATTATTACTTTTATTGCCATTGACAGTAGAGAATGTAAAAATGTTTCTTCGTTGGTTCTTGGTTTGCGGAATCTGTGGGATTGGTGCTGGTGTGGGCGTGGTCCCCCATTTTTCCCATCCCACCATCATCTCCATGGTATTGATGATTTCTATTTTCCTCATAATCACCTATTTCACCTTGATGTACAGCCCCTTGCAGAAAAAACTAC
The DNA here is from genome assembly GCA_044432725.1 of Eubacteriales bacterium. Taxonomy (GTDB): domain Bacteria; phylum Bacillota; class Clostridia; order Oscillospirales; family Oscillospiraceae; genus JAWXUK01. Next base: position 20,975 of record JAWXUL010000006.1, on the reverse strand, counting down.
CTTTGACACATTCCTTTCACAAAGAGTTATATCTCCTTGTTGCTGGATTTCTCATTTTGCTCCTTGCTATCTTATATTTTGTTCCCTTTTCTTCTGGGGTATTGTTCCAAATCCACGAAATACTTCATGGAAGAGGCGAAGATGGCTTTGGCACTGGTCGCTTGTTTATCTGGCGAGGTGTTTGGGATTTGATTCTGGAAAACCCATGGCTGGGTGGAGGGGCAGACACCTTAGGTATGCGAGATCTTTTTTTCTATTCTATCAAAAATGGTGAAATATATTTGCCCAGTATCGTCTATATAGATGTGGCACACAACGAATGGCTGAATATTTGGGTGAACCAAGGTATCTTCGCACTTCTGGCTTATCTGGGCATAGTCGTACAGACCCTTATTTCTCTCTGGCAAAATAGACAAAAATTTCCTGTCCTTCTTTCAGGGGCAGTGGTGATTTTTTACCAGATACAGGGATTCTTTGGAATCTCTATGATCCTTACTGCCCCTTATTTTTGGTTGGCTGTGGGGATGGCAAATTGTTATGTAAATAAGACTCATAAAAATTAATTTTTGGGAGGAAAATTCATGTTAAAAAAAATCTTTGCAAAATATCTGGCACTTATCATGATGGTGCAACTGGTTTTACCCGTACAGGCAACTGATTTTTCTAGTTGGAGCGAATTGACTGATGGGGGAACTTTTACAGGATCAAAGTATTACTTAAATCAAGATGTAAACTTAAATAGTTCTGTGGAATTTAAAAACGTATCTTCGTATTTTCCAAGTACAGCCCAACTGGATCTGAATAGTTATACTCTCCAAAGGTATACGAATGATACCATGATACAAATCGCTACTTCAGGGATGTTAACCCTTACCATTCAAGACAGTAGTGGTGCAGGCACAGGTACCATCACAGGAGGTAGTGGCACTGGGACTGAAAGTGGTGGGGTGCAAATTTCAAGCAAAAACAGCGTCATCTTAGAGGGTGGTACGATTACAGGAAATAGTTCAAGCAGTGAAGGAGGAGGTGTCAAAGGAGAGGAATCTAGTTCTTTCGACATGAACAATGGGGTAATTTCCCAGAACACAGCAGTGTCTGGTGGTGGAGTTACCATGTACAGAAGTACTTTCACCATGAAAAAAGGGAGAATTTCAAGCAACGTAGCCACACAAGATGGTGGCGGGGTTTATCTGAACTTAAGCACTTTCAACATGTCAAGTGGGGAAATTTCAAGCAACGAAGCCACTGAAGATGGTGGTGGGGTTTATCTGAAAGGGAGCAACTTTACCATGTCTGATGATGCTCTTATCAGCCATAACACCTCTAGTATCTATAGTGGAGGTGTGTTTGTAGATTCAAGCAGTCGATTTATCATGACTGGTGGTGTCATTACCAATAATAAAGTAGAAAACACTACTGCGAACACAGGCGATGGTGGTGGTGTGTTAGTTTATCGAGGTGACTTTGAACTATCTGATGGGGAAATTTCCAACAACATTGTCACTGGCGATGGTGGCGGTGTCCTAGTCTACAACAGCACGATGGAAATGTCTGGTGGTGCTATCACAGGAAACACAGCAGGTCGATATGGTGGAGGGGTATACCTTGATCGAAGCACTTTAAACCTATCTGGAGAGGTATATATTCAAGACAATCAACTGTCAGATGGCACTGTGAATAATGTGCAATTTGCTAGTGATTCGAAACTGAATATCACTGGTACTTTGCACGAAAATTCTCGTATTGGCGTTACCAACGCTGGTGGAACGGTTGGAGACTTTACCTCAAGTGGGGCAACTGACTATGCAACAGTTGACAACTTCTTCTCGGATGATCCACTTTATTCTGTTTATGTAAACGGCACTGCTTTTGCTCTGGGATATGCCCCTGCTACCTTTGGCGGTGGAGACGGAACAGCCAGCAATCCTTATCTCATTTATACTGTGGAACACTTGGAAGAGCTGGCGTTCTATACTAATTTAAAGGAGATTACTGTAAATGGTGACAAGGTAAGTTATGGTGCAATGCACTATAAATTAATGAACAATCTTGACCTAGGGTCTATCCCCGACTGGACAGCCATCGGGAACAGTCCTTACACTGCAAGTGGCCCTTTTAAAGGTACTTTTGACGGAAATGGTTATACGATAGATAATCTAACCGTGACCAGAAGCTATTATACGGGGCTGTTCGGGTACATTGATACAGCTGGTATCGTGAAAAATCTATCTCTAACCAATGTGTCTGTACCAGCTGGAACAACTGCAGGTGGTATCGCTGAAAACAATTATGGTACCATTCATTCTTGCTCTGTATCTGGTAATATTACTGGAACAACTCATTCGGGTGGTATCGCTGGATATAGCAATGGCTCGATTTATAATTCCTATAATACAGCAACTATCATATCTAATGGTACAGGTTATGCTCCCTCAGCTGGTGGGATTGCTGGGACGATAGGTCCATCTGCCAAGATAGAAAACTGTTATAACATTGGGGTGGTCAGTACTAGCACCAGTGCTAAAGTAGGTGGCATTGTGGGAATTATGTCCTCTACAAGTACCATCGCAAACAATTTCTGGTCAAACGCCTCTGCAACTAACGCCATTGGTGACAACAGCAGTGGCTCTCCATCTGACACTGGGGCAAAGGTGATTAGCACAGCAGAAGACTTGCTCTCTGCTTTGAGTGATTGGGTCACAGCTTCTGTTGGAATGGACTTTTCGAACTGGAAAATCATTCCAATCCAAAACAGTGGTTATCCTGTTTTTCAAGCAATACTGATCCTTCTCACTCCAGATGATTTCGACTTTTCTCCCCCCTCTTCCTTGGAATATGATGGAAATCCAAAAGAAGTGACCTTTGCTACAGCAGTGACACCTGTCCCAAGTTATACCCTGTATTACACAGGCACAGGTAGCACAAGCTATGCCACATCGAACCTCCCTCCCAGTGAGGAAGGTACTTATAGCGTGACCATAGAGGTGACAGAAAATGACACCTACGGTGCAGTGCATTTGAGTGACCCCAGTTGGATCTTCACCATCTTCACCACCACAGAGATTTTCGAAAATAAACTTGACAATTTGGACAGTAAAAATCCTGCAAGCTATGATGAAATTCGTGCTGTAGAGGACTGGTATCAGGGATTAAGCCAAATCGAAAAAGACAAAATCCATGGAGAAGATCCTAGTTTAAGCGACAGATTAGATGCTTATACAGGTACCCTTCCTGCTACTCTCTCTGTGACACTGTCTAGTGGTGCAGACAATTTCTACACAGTACAAGATTCCTTCGACCCAAATGATTATGAGGTAACAGTCACTCAGCGAGATGGGACAGAGATACTGCTGTCCACTGGAGATTGGTGGGCTGATTTAGGGAGTGGCGCAGATTCTATCACAGGACTTTTACTGGCCGGAACTCACAGGATCACGATCTATTATGACGAAGTAGAGACAGAAAGCCAAATCATTGTTCTGGACATTTACGATATTACTGGCAAGATTACCAACAGCGACGGAAGCGCACTTGCTGATGTAGATGTAACCTTGTATCAAAAAAATGAAGATAAAGGAAACACTTCCACCAACTTTGATGGTAACTTTACGCTTTACGACGTGCCAGAAGGCATTTATAATCTAGAAGCAAAAACAAGTGGAACCGATGTCATCATTCAAACTATTTTGGTGAATTTGACAAAAAACACCATCGAAACCGTTGTTATGCCAGAGGTAGGACGAGATTCCCACGTGACTTTGCCAGTCGGCAGTGAAGTTTTGGCTGTTGGTGGTGTGGAATTAGTCGCAAACAGCATCGTCCTTGCAGCAGGGGAAACAGTGGCTGTTACTTTGGAAATTTCTGAAACAGTTGACACCAAAGAGCAAGAAGAAATAAAAGCAGAAATAGAATCCAACGAAGAAATGGTCCTGTGGATGGATATTTCATTGAATTCAGTGATTTCGACTGGAACAGAAGATAAAACAGATGTCATTGAAAATACGAACACATTATTAGAAGTGGTCATAGAATTACCCGAAGACTTGCAAAATAAAGGTGGTTACGCAGTTTATCGTCAACATGGGGACGAAATCCACAAAATTTATACGACAAAAAACAATGATGGAGAGTATATCGAGGTAGAGGGGATTTATCTCACCATCCATACCAAAAAATTCTCTACCTATGGGGTAGCTGTGGCAGATCGTACCATCACTGCACCTTCTACCGAAAATAATGGAAGCAACAATGGCAGTACAGCAAGTCCTTCCCCCTCTGTCCCTGAAGAAAATTCTTCCAATCATTCTAGTAGTTCTAACAGTTCTAGTAGTTCGAGTAGTTCTAACAGTTCTAGTAGTTCTACCTCCACCCCTGTCTTAGAGGTCAGTACAGGTGGCACTGTTACCATCTCACCAGAACGTGCCACAAGTGGAAAAACTGTCACCATTACCCTAAGCCCAGAGGAGGGCTATACTCTGGATTCCATGATTGTGTTGGATGGCAACAACAATCTAGTTCAAGTCACCCTCAACGAAGATGGAACCTATTCTTTCATTCAGCCCATCAGTAAAGTGACAGTGGAAGTGGTCTTTCTTCCAATCGTCACAGAAAACATTCCCACAGGCTACTTTGGTGATGTGCGTCTTTCTAGTTGGTACTATGACGTGGTCTATGAAATCTGCTATTTAGGCTTGATGACAGGGACAGGATATGGGGAATTTTCACCAGAAAGCTCCATTACCAGAGGGATGTTAGCACAAATACTTTATAATCTGGCAGAAGGTGAGCCAGTATCACAGCTGTCCTCTTTCTCTGATGTACCAAGTCATATGTACTACGCTATGCCGATTGCTTGGGCAGAGGCGAACAATGTGGTAGCAGGCTATCACGACGGAACCTATCGCCCTGAAAAAGCCATTAATCGAGAAGAATTAGCAGTGATTCTCTATGCTTTTCACAAAAATATCCAAGATGCACCTGTGACAGAGAACAAACCCCTGTCCTTCACAGACAGCAACGATGTCACAGACTGGGCATATGATCCATTGTGTTGGGCAGTGGAGGAAGGCTTGATTGCAGGCTTGTTTGACAACAAGCTAGATCCTCAAGGAGAGGCTTTGCGTGGGCAAGTGGCTCAGATTTTACTGAATTATATAGAAATTACTTCACCAAGCCCATAAATCGCAAGAAAGAAAGTATTACCTAAACTTTTTTCTTTGAAACAGTCCTGAATCCGACAAGGATTCAGGACTTCTTTTTTGTCAGAAATCAATTTGAAAAGGGGAATGATGTCTTCTTGCCTTAGCACAGAGAAATAAAATCATAGTGAAATAAAACGATAGAAAAATAAAACGTATTTTACTGTAAATTATTGCATTTTTTTAGAAAGTATTGTATAATTTAAAAGTCTGAGTCGGACAGTCATATTACTTGCCCTATCATGATAGGAACGCTGACTTGTAACATCAACTTAGTTTCACATAAACAGAGAAGAATACAGCAATTTCGCTGTAACGAAAGGAAAAATTATGTTTACTATCATAAAAAGAACCGCCTTCCAAGTACTTTGTGTGCTGACCCTCGCTTTTTCCCTTGGAACAGTGTCTCTTGCAGTGGAAAAGGAAAATTATTTTGACTTGCTTTACGATACTTTTAACGGTCTGCCTACCTCTGAGGCAAATGACATTGTGCAAACCAGTGACGGAACCATATGGATTGCCAGTTACAGTAGCCTGATTCGCTATGATGGGAAAGACTTCATCTCCTACAAAGATACCTTGGGACTTACCTCGGTGCTTTGTCTTTACATTGACAGTCAAGATCGTCTTTGGATTGGCACCAACAACAATGGTGTTGTCATGTATGCGGGTAACGAATTTCACTATTTAAGTGAAACCCAAGACCTCCCCTCTTTCTCCACACGATCGATCAGTGAACTGAATGACGGGACCATCTTGGTAGGGACAGCACTTGGTATGTATAGCATTACCCCTGATTTCACCTTTGAAGTGAACACAGCAGAAGAGTTGGAAGATGTTTTTGTTTCTGAACTGTTAACCTATGACGGTCAGCGCACCATCGGCATCACCAAGGCAGGGGACCTCTTTGAATTAAACGGTACCCAACTGGAGTACTTTTTGCCTGTGGAAGAATGGGATTACGAGCTCCCTCTCTCTGTCTTGCCCGTGGAAGATTCCTTTTTCATTGGGACAAGTGGGGATTATATCATCAAAATAAACTCTGACTTATCCCAAGGCATGGAAGGTAGCTTTGAACAGATACACACCGAGGGCTTGAAGTATATCAATTCCCTGAAAGTGGACAGTCAGAATCGCATTTGGATTTGTGCAGACTCTGGGGTTGGCTATATCGAACAAGGCACCATGGTTCATCTGGACTATCTCACGGATAGTCAATCTTGCGAGACCATCATTGAAGACTTTGAAGGAAATTTTTGGATTGCTTCTAGCAAATCTGGGGTTATGAAACTAAATATCAGTATGTTTCAGAATATTTCTGCAAATCTTTCAAATGTGGTGCAATTTAATGCAGTGGAGTTATTAGATGGGTATTTTTACATTGCCTCCTCCAGTGGGATTGATATTATTCGCCAAAGTGACCTAGCTGTGATTGAAAATGATTTTACCCAACGCTATCGTGGTGAATATTTTAGATGTGTACGAAAAGATGAAGAGGGAAACCTATGGTTTTCTAGCTATACCGAGGATGCACTGATCAAATATACCCCTAAGACTGAAGAGGTGAAGATTTTTAACCAAGATGTGGGGATTAACTATTCCCGCATTCGCTCTACCATGACAGCAAGCGACGGGAAAATCTGGGTTGCCACAGGAGATGGCATCTATGTGGTGGAAGATGATATCGTCATCGACTACTTTGGAAGCGAGGACGGCTTACAAAGTCTGGAAATTCTAACCTTATCAGAGTCCCTTGATGGTCGTATTTTTGCAGGAACTGACGGAGCAGGGGTCTATGTCATTGAAGATGGCGAAGTGGTTGAGTGGATTTCTCGAAATGCTGGCTTATATTCAGATATCATTCTAAGGACTGAAGCTGACCCCATCAATGGTGGGATGTGGATTGTGACAGGCAACTCCATTGCATTTTATGATGGTGTCACAAGTGAATTGCGTACCATTCAAAACTTCCCTTATGGTAACAATTTCGACTTGATGTTTTTCGGAGATGACATGATTGTCCTTTGTAGTATCGGGATTTTTGTTGTCAGTCATGAGAGTATGATGGCAAGTTTAGACACAGGCAGCGAACTTGATATCCAATTATTCAATCACCTGAACGGGCTCTATTCCAACGCTGTTGCAAACTCTTTCGGCATCATTGAAGAGGGGATTCTCTATATCTGTGGATATCAAAATCTAACGGCATTTGATATGAATGTGGATGCCATCAAGCTAGATTACATCCCTCCTGTGGAACTACCTCGGATTTCAAGCAATGGTGAAGAAACTTATCCCACAGAGGAAAATAAGTATATCCTCCCTAGCACAGCGGATTTCATAGAATTTGATATTTTCATTCCCACCTATGCCCTACAAGATTATTATGTGTCCTATCAGTTAAAAGGTTTTGACGCCTATATGCACACAGAAAGTTACAGTAATTACACCGACCCTACCTATACCAACTTACCTGGTGGTACTTATGAGTTTTGTATACTGCTGACAGATAATCGCACAGGGGAAGAACTGAAATCTGTCAGTTATATCATTGAAAAAGAGCATAGTTTCATGGAAAATCCAGTGACACAGTGTATGCTCCTTTTGCTGTTCATCAGTGCTGCTGTCCTTTTCATTCGTCATATTTACAAACAAAGAGAAAAGAAAAATCAGGAAAAGCAAAAGGAACTTGCAAAAATGTTTCACGATACTGTGACCGTGTTGTCCAACGTCATTGACGCCAAAGATTGCTATACCAATGGACACAGTAAGCGTGTTGCTTTTTATACCAAGTGCATTGCAGAGGCACTGAATTTTTCCGAAGAAGAGATTGACTCTGCACATGTTGTGGCACTGCTACATGACGTTGGAAAAATAAGTATCCCTGACTCTGTACTGAATAAGCCCGCTCGTCTTGACGATGCAGAATTTGAGCTGATGAAAACCCATGCAATCCGAGGCGGAGATATTTTGAAAGGGATTGCAGGGCGGTCTGACCTTGTGATTGGAGCTGAATATCACCACGAGCGTTATGACGGAAAGGGGTATTCAGCTGGACTAAAAGGAGAGGAAATCCCCCTGATCGCACGGATGATTTGTGTGGCAGATGCCTTTGATGCCATGTATTCCTCTCGTGTCTATCGTAAAAAGATGACTTTGGACTATGCCATTTCAGAACTTGAAAAATTTAGTGGCACCCAGTTCGACCCTGCCATCGTCAAAGTCATGGTAGAACTCATACAATCAGGTAAGATGGATGAGCAACTAAAAGAATTTGAGAAGGAAGATGAGGAACTGTAGTACTAGACTTTTTGAAAAATAAGCCCCTGAAATTCACTAAAAATCTACCACGGGCACTTCCTTTGGAGCGTCTGCTATCCACCAAGGATTACCCTCGATTTTTAACTTTTTCAGCGACCTTTGAAGTCTCTTTCGGGAACACTGATTTTCCTGAAAATTCAAAAATAGCAAAAATACTTTTTCTAACGATTCAAAATTTATGGTATTAGCCTCTCGTAGGTGCTATAACTTTCCTTGCCAGTGACAATCCCCTTGACAAACACAAAAAAATAGCTTAAAATAGAGTGAGACTTTCTAAGAGACGCCTTTCTTTTTGATGAGGAATCGGATACAATAAAAACGAATTGAAAGATTTGTGCGTAATAAAAATGGAGGAATATATTTTGAAAAAAATTAAATTCGTAGTAGATTCATCAGGTGATTTCTCAAATGAAGTCATCAACGAATATGACTTAGAGGTACTTCCTCTGGGAATTATACATGAGGGCCGTTTATATCAGGATAGAGTGGATATTTCCATTGAAGAATTTAATAAAATTCTGGAAACTAGCCCTAAAATTCCAACCTCTGTGGCTGTCAACATCCAAGAATGGTATGATAGCTTTGAACGCCACGCCATTTCTGGCTCCTATGACATGCTGATTGTGGTCTGCTTGGGGCATATGTTGTCCTGCACTCTGCAAAATGCCATACAAGCCAGAGAGATGCTCCTGTCTAATTATCCAGATACCAAGCTAGAAATTAAAATCTTTAATTCGAATATTACCACCTCTGCATACAGTTACCCTGTCATAGAGGCAGCGAAAATGTATCAAGCTTCCAGCTCTGATGCAGTCTATGAGGAGATCGAGACTTATTTGGTGGATTGGTTCAATCATGTAGAAGCTTACTACGTGGCGATGTCAATGGATTTGCCACGAAAATCCGGCAGAATCAACACTTCCTCTGCTTTTGTAGGGTCTCTTCTGAATATCAAGCCTATTCTTCGGGTGAAAGAAGGGAAATTCACCTTAGTCAACAAGGCAAGAGGGGAAAAACAAGTTTTAAAACAACTGGGCAAATATGTAGAAGAACGGAAACAAGACAACAGCCCTGTCTTCTGTACAAACGGAAATCATCCTACTATCTTAACTTTATTAAAAGAGGCATATCCAGAAATTGAGTATGTGGTAGAGGCGGGTCCTGCGATGACCTTAAATGCTGGCACTGACATGTTCGCATTTGGATTTTTAAGCAATGAAAAGCACGAAGTAAAAAACCCACTTTAATGGAGGAATGAAAATGAATAAAAGTACAAAAATTCTACTGATCGCATCATCTGTTCTCTGCGCCACGACTATGGCAATGGCTGCACTTGTCCTCTATGATAACAAGAAACACCCCTCAAATTTCACTCCAACTCGACTAAATCTGAGAGAAACAGATTGCAGAATCACCTGTATTAATCAAGTAGGAGAAGAAACCATGGGAATTACCCTTTCATGCCCTGTGGATTGCTATAACGTCCAATATCATGGCTCGAAAGTGGTTCTAAAAACTTTTAATTATTCAGCCAATCCCTCTGTTACCTCAATCCATCTTGAAACAATAAAGAATGGTGTTGCCATCACAAATATTAAACTCAATGGCGAAAATGGTGAAGAATTTTTTAAAGTAGGGGAAGAAGGCTTTCATTGGATGAATGGAAATAATTAAAGCCTGTGGCCATTGACAAGTGCCCAAGCAGTTCAAATGGTGATTCCCTGTCTTTTTATAAAGAAAAAGAAAGAGAACTTAAAGGAAGTTCTCTTTCTTTTTATCATTTTTAACTTTAGTTTCTCCTGTTTGTTTTCAAAATTAATGCATTACCTTCTTTGGCGCAAGACTATCTTTTTATTTTTGTAATTTGTAGTTTATACTATAAATACTATTTTCAGCTAAGAAACACCTGCCATTTTAATGATATTTTCTATTTTTATTTGATATCCATTTTCATTTTCTTAGGATTTGACGTTAATCCAGCTGAAATGAGAAGTTCCTCTATCAAGTCAAGTCCTTCTGGTTTTTCAAGGACTGATTTCAATTTATCTTTCACAAAAAAGGTCATTCCTGAAAAATTTCTGCCATGTGCTGATGAAAAACAGCCTGATACTCCTGTGAATAATCTTTACAGCGAGGGGTATCTGTATGATATTGTAACACTGCTTCCACTCCACATTCAGATAAACAAAGTGGTTTTTCTGGAACTTAGCATGAAAATCGTCTAACCATTCCTCTTGCTCTTCCATTGTTCCTTGATATCACCCAAAATAATGATTATATACGACCAAATCTGCTATCTCATTTTGCTTGGAATCCATTTCCACCAAAGTCATTTTGGCACGGGTGGTGTATCGTTTGTGGTCTCATTTTTTCACTTGCTTGTGTTCTGTGGTGCTTTTTCGACTTCTTTGCCCCTTTTCCTTGGAATCAGCATTGAGTTTGCTCCCCAAAGAAGAAAAACCTATCACCACAAATTCGTTCATCACCGAAAAAATAGAGATACAAGGAGAAATCCCCACCAACGTGCAAGGTGTCAGCCCAGATTTAAGTGAAAATTTGCCCACTGTACACTCAGCAGAAGTAGAAAATAACCATAATTACACTTATGTGGCTCAACTACTTTGGATTTTTGGCATTATAGTAATGTTATTGGTAACAAGTGTTTCCTTACTACGATTAAAAAAGAAATTGAGGCTCTCAAAAGAAGTAGATAAAGGAGTGTTTTTCGCTGATGATATCAGGTCTCCCTTTGTTTTTGGGGTGATTTCTCCAAAAATCCATCTACCATCTACCATAAACGAGGAAGAAATCCCTCTCATTCTTGCGCACGAGAGATTGCACCTAAAAAGATTTGACCATGTGACAAGACTACTTTCTTTTGTGGCACTAACCTTACACTGGTTTAACCCTTTGGCGTGGATTTCTTATTATTTATCGGAAAAAGATATGGAAACTTCCTGTGACGAGGGTGTTTTGCGTGAGAAATCCCTTGGAGAACGTGGAGATTATGCCACGGCACTATTAAAATTCACTGGCAGAAGAACTCGCCTAACCCCTCTTGCTTTTAGTGAAAATGATACGAAAGGCAGAGTGAAAAATATTATACAGATGAAGAAAACAAAACTTTGGGTCAGTGGACTGACTGGGATTTTGATGGCGGTGTTGATTGTGGGCTTTGCAACAAACAAAGCTACCTTAAAGTATGACACAGCATTTGCTAGTTTTACCGTTGATAGCTTTTTGAAATATGTATTTTTAGACGAAATATCCGAAGAATTGATAAAAGCACAGGAAGAAATGTTACTTCCCCATTATGCAATATGGGGCGAATCATGTTCGGTTTTCATGACTTATGAATTGTTACCAGACAGTGAAAAAACGGAATACTCTATGGACAATTTTATTGCATTACAGGTTTCGGATGAGGTGAACTCCTTAAGCCGTGAGTTATTTTCCTTGTATTATCCTGAAATTCGTTATACCATGGGGGAATCCGTCATGGGCGAAACCGAGGGCTACTCTTCTAATGAGGGGGATAGAACAGGTTGGGAAGAAGAGAAAGGCTTTCAGAAAAGTACAGTCACTTATGGAACAGTTTCACTGGAAATAAGCCCCATAGACATTATGGGTGACCTGACTAGAGAAGATTTAGGTTTGATTTGGGCAGAACTAAGGGAAATTCATAGCAATAAAGTGATTCTGACAAACGCTTACTTAGAACAAATATTATCCACACTGATTGATAATTTCACGGAAGTCCATTACAAATCCCCAGTGGAACTTACCGTGAATATGGGACTTTATAACCTTGGTTATCATGCGAAATATGTAATGTTGGATACAGTGGAAGGCGATGATTCTTTTACAGAACTTCTTTACACTCTTTGCGATTTCCATGATAAATATTAAGTTATTTCCTAGCAACTAAATCCCCCCACACCCCTATCGGTCGCCTCTGGACGTTAAAACAGTGCGACCGATTCATTTATGGTTTCCCCGAAAAAAACGTTATTTCTTAAAACTAACTAAAAAAATATTTGACACCCCTCTTCCATTATGATATAATTATTGTGTTAAAATATTTCTTGCTACAATATCCCAATTTTAGAGGTTCTCATTAGATTGTCTGCTCCAATCTGTGAGAAAAGAAAAATTTGGAGGATTGTGAGCTTCATTTCTTCTGCTTTTTCTGTTTCGTTGTTGTGGTAATCAGCGAAACAAAGGGTAGCAATACCCCAATTATGTTAATTAGAAGGAGAAACAATCATGTTAATCAATCAAAATGTACAAACAAGCAATTATTATCCCTCGTCTTCTCAACAAAACAAAGCAACTGGGACTGAAAGTTCAGAATTTGCAGCACAAATGTCTGATGCCTGTTCTGCCACCACACGCTCTTGTTTTTACGATGAAAACGGCAACGAAGTTCTCCACGATGGCGGTTACAACATCACGATTGTGGGGGAAAGTGGTGGAAGTTTTGTCCGTAGTGAGCACTATTCTTCTGCAAATCCTGTGTACAATGTCAGCAGTTTTTTCAAGGGCTATGCCGATCCATACTTGGGCATGGACTACAACTGGACAGGACAAATCAATGTGAAAAATATTGACTTAAACAATGCTTCTGCCATTGAAATGGACACACTAAGGCAACATTTAAAACTGAATGTGCATATTCCTAGCGAAACTGACCAGCGTGTAGAACAAAACTATGTTCAAATCCTTGAATCTGAAGTGGTACGACTTCAAGAGGAAGGAGAGTGGCAAGCTGCCAAGGACTGTCAGTCTGCCCTGAATGAAATGCTCGCCTACACTGGCACGCCGTACAATGCCTCCATGAACTCTTCACAAGCTATATTAAAAACAGTGGATAATCCATCAAAAACCCAAGGAGAAACCAATGTTGTTCCAAGGGACACTGTTCTTATGGGACAAACAAAAGAAGATTCTGTCTTAAATGACCTGAAAAACCAACTGAATACCCTCATTGAGAGCACTGATTGGCGTGCTCGTTTTGAAATGGTGAAGGAAAAGGAAGAAGAACAGGAACAATTTGATGCACTGTTGGAAAAGGTAGATAAAGCCATAGCAGTGGATTCGGAAGAGATAGAGCCAGAAGAATCGTGGTTCATGGATAAGGAGGTAGAGTAAGATGAATATTTCAAGTAATCTGACTGGGGGCTTGAGCTATCAGCCCAAAGCTACTCCAACGCCAGAAAATACCAGCGACTTTAGTTTTTCCCTAGAAGTTGAAAAACAGGAGAGTATTTTCAGCGGACTTCAACCCGGCTCTTCTTACACTGTCCATAACACAGGTGAATTTCCTGACTTTTCTTTTTTTCAAGAAAAATTCCCAGAGTTAGATTTTGTTGAAAATCGTGGCGATGTGGCATATATTGCCAACGAAGATGGGACTATTTTGGGAATTTCTCATAATGGTTATGACTTTCTCTTTGAATATGCAGAAAATTCTACCCCAGAAAACCCCATTATGAATGTTAGGTTTGAACATTGGGAAACAAAAGAAGCATGGGAAGGGACAATCAATCTCAAAGGTATCGACCCAAGCAGCGCAAGTATGATGGAATCGGTGCTTCTTGCCCAACATCTCACAGGTAGTCCTGAATCCTTTTTGCAAAGACTGGGTTCTGGTTCACTTTTTTCCAAAGAAAATTATGTGGACTCTCTGCAAGCTGTGATAGACGAAGTAAGAGAAAGATGGAAAGCAACAGGAAGTTTAGACTTGCTAGAAAAACTGGAAGAAGATCTTTTCGCTTTAGAAAGTTTTTGGAACGAAGATGATGATATCCCACAAGAGGAGTATCGAGAAGCTATGTGGGCACAAGATAGATTCACTCGTGAACTCATGGCACAAGTAAGCACAGATTCCTCTGGCTCCTTACGTTCTGCCTTAATGGGGAACGCCTAGTTTCACTGGATTTCAGCAAAATAAAAAAGTCCTCCACTTTGAACCACCCCATTTTGCAGAAATATTACAGAAAAAAACTATGATGAAATAAAATCATGTAATAAATTGACGTCTCATCTCATGGGGCGTCAATTTCCTTTTTAGTCACTACCTTATCATTACAATTTTCATATTTTTCCTAAAGCCGGGAATGAGGGATTGTGAGGGTTTTTTTTAGACGCAATAAGGCTTGAACTAATTCAAACCTAGAAATAACATCTTTAAACTACAAAGTTAATATTTGCGAAAATATGAAAAATCCACGATAATCAGGGGGAATTCCTCTGAAATATCGTGGTTTAAATTTTTTTCATAAAAGCCCCTATGACTAGACATATCATTTCTGAAGGGTACAACGTTACTGTGATACTGTGTTAGATGTAGGTTTCATCTTGTATTTCTCTGTAAAGTATAATAATGATGTATTTCTCACTTGTTTTGATCTAAAAATTTGGCTAATTCTTTATCATCTGACAAAATATGTGCCATAATACAGCCACCTAAACGAACAATAACCACAGCAGAAAGTTGGTAGGAAAAGCCGACTTTTTCAAACTCTTTGTATGCATTTAGAACAGCTGTTTCAAGATGTCTGTGAATTTTTGTATGTTTAGGATAATTAGGATAGTTACTTTGTTTCTGTAGTACTTCCTCATGAGAAAAATGAGTTTTTACATAATCTACCAAGAATTTTAATGTTTCTTGTGTTTGTTTTTCTTGCCCTTTGCTGGATGAACTGATAAATTCGTTTATGATCCGAAGTAATTCTGCGTGCTCTTCGTCAATTTGGTTATTACCTGTCCTAAGGTCATCATTTAATTTAAATGCCATAAATAACTTCCTTTCAAAAGCCTCTAACCTCTATTCACCAATCCTTTATGAAAAAAATTCCCCTATAAACAAAGATTCTTGAGAGGATTCTTCATGTATATCATTATAAATTCCTTTTATCGGACCTAATGACTCATGAAGAATACGTTTAGAGTCACGTAAAATCACCAAAAATGCTATATATTGAATAGCCACAAAAGCAGACATGATTTGTCTTAAGTTACTATCCAACTTAGATTAGTTTGTTGCTACTTATTGCAGTAATTACACAATCTGGGAAAGTATATCAAATATTAAAGACCAAGGTTATCAGTCTATTATGGGCTACATATGCTTCACAATGATTATAAACTTATAGTATAATTCTACAGCATTTTGACAAATTTGTCAATACTCTACAAAAAGATTCTTTTAGGGTAATCGGTGTAATCCCTCATTTCCAAATCCCTTCCATCGTTGGAAGCCTTTTAAGAAAAATAAACAACAGATTCACTAAAAATTCACCAATGGCACTGCCATCGATTTTTGGTATTCCACACAGCTTACTCTCTCATTACAACGTTTATGGGACAAAAGGAAGCCCTTTGATCCCATAGGGGATGCGTATTCATTATCTGTTTCCTCTTACGTAGAGTTTTCAGGGTAATAATGTTTTGTTTATGAGTGATGACGATTGCTTCACGTATGAGAGTTGGTCCCTTTCTGAAGGAGTGGTTTCCTTCCCTGGAAACAGCACTATTTCTGCGAATGGACAAAGATATTGCCATAATTACTTTATTTTGACAAATTACTACTATTGTGGTATTATACTTGTGGGATTCAAAATCTCATAAATACGTAAAAAGTGAAAGGGGACAACAATGTATCATTATTTCATTGAGTCGAACAGTCTAAGGAACGCAATGACTTTCAAAACCATGAATCAAGAGAAATTTGAGCGGAAAATTGAGCAATATATCACAAATCCTAGCAGTGTACAAACCCATGCTTTAAAAAATACTCTTTGGAAAGAGGGTAAAATAGATATTTTTTATGCAGATGGGGGAAATGGTCTTCGTATCTTAGCATTCAAAAACACGTCCCTCACACCAGTAGAAATTACTTTCTATATGTCAGATAAAAACCATGATGAAATGTACCGTTCCATTGAAAAATGTACAAAGCCACCTTTTGCTGAGAATGAGCGAATTCCTTATTTACCGGAGTGTGAGCGAGTACAGCCAGAAAGTACTGTAAATCTAGTAGAGGAATGTGATACCATGTCTAAAAATTATTTTGCAAACCAAGGCTTAAGACGAAGCGACTTACAACGACTTGGTCTGGGGGAAGATTTCATTGTTGGCTTATTTCAGGAAATTATACAAACAGAAGATCATGCCTTAACCATGACAGGACTTGTGCCGGAACCACAAAAATCCTTTTTGGTGGATTTAATCGGTGGAATATCTTATGAAGAAGTCGTACGTGACTATCAACAACTCTTAGAGTCCAGTGCAATTCCACAGAAAGAAGAACTTTTTCATGGATTCTCACCTTGGGAAGTGTTGTTAAATGATGCACAAAGACAATACGTCTCTAAGGTCTATAACGGTCCCTGTAAAATCGAAGGTGGTTCTGGGACAGGAAAAACCATTATCGGTATTTATCGTGCCTTGCATCTGGCAAAATCAGTTTATACCAAAGAGCAAAATAAGAAGATTTTATTTTGTACTTATAGCAGAAAATTAAGCAAATATATCGAAGAGAGAATTTTCGCCTTGACTGAAGTGAAAAACATCGAAAATAATGTGGATGTACAGTCTGTAGACGCCATACTTCATCAAATTTGTCTCTCTACCCTACCAGATAAGAAAGAATTAAATGATACAGATTTAGATAAACTTCTCGCTGAGCTATATGGCAAATACCCAGAAGAGGCAGTAGAAAAACTCCCCTTGGTCAACGAGAAGAACCCCCGTGACACAAAATCACGGCAAGATGTGAACAATGAAATTTTAGACAATATCTTCAACCCAGGAGTTCGGACATTAGAAGAATACATCTCCAGTGAGATGTATCCCTCTGACAGTATCCTTTCCGAAGAGCAAAAGAGGACATTATGGCATTATGTGCAGTTTATTCAGGATCATTTGGAGGAAACTAATCAAATTCCAGTTTCTTATGTGGCTCGTGAAGTACCTTCGCTGGTAAAGGAAGGGAAATTAGAAGATTTTCGGTATCATAGTATCATCCTTGACGAAGCACAAGATTTACATGATGTAAAATTACGAGCCATTTATTCCTTAGCCATTGAGATAAAAGACAACTTTATGATGTTATATGATGAAAATCAAAAAATCTTTAAACATTTGAGTTTCAAAGCGCAGGGCATTGAAGTGGCTGGTCGATCTGAGACAGTAAAAGTGAATTGCCGTACAACAGAAGAAATTCTGAATTATTCACACCAATATTTCTTGAAAATGACAGGAAAAGAACTTCGTGATACGGTGAGAGAGCATACATTATCCGGTGAGTTACCAGTGGAAATTCCAAAATGCGCCTCGAAAGAAGCATTGTTAGAGCAAGTTCTGATCGAAACAAAAAATTATTGCCAAACACAGAAACATGAGTATCTTTTTGGGGTAATTTGTGCCAGTATCAGTGACTGTAACGGGGTTAAAGATTACATTGAACAAAACTCAAATATACCTTGTTCCATTCTCCAAGGGAACGATTATCCTCAAGAGGGTAAAGGTATCAGTATTATCCCCATTCAAGGGGTAAAGGGCTTAGAGTTTGATACAGTTTTCCTTTATTCTGTTGATAGAATAGAAAACTCGGAACGTTATTATAAAAGTAAAATCATCACAGAAAAAAAGCTGACAGAGTTTATTGCATGTAGATTATATATGGCAATGACAAGAGCTCGTACGAAACTAATTATTTCCAAAGGTTATTAAGCAAACAAAACCACTTACTGTCATTATAAACAGTAAGTGGTTCTTATCTTTCGTGTTAGCCTTGTGTTTGTGACAAATAGGCTGCAATCTCTTCAATCAGCATTTTATTTTTTCTCAAAAAGTCTTGATACCCACAAAATCCCCCGAAAGAATACATTTCTTTTGCCATTCTTTCACAACCTCCACCACAAAAATTTTGGAATTCGCACTCTTTGCAACCAGAAGTCTGAGTTGTTTTTCTTTCCAAAAAATTTTGTCCTATGATAGAGTTTTGCATTTCTGCCAAGGAATGATGATGAAAGTCACCCAGTTTCCATTGATCTAATACATAAAAATCGCAAGGATATACCGAGCCATCCCCCTCCACTACTAGTTGTATCCCGCATTGTCCAGTAAATCCACAAGAATTCACTTGTCGGTGTAACAACAAGTGGAATAAATCATCAAAAAAACGAATACTGATATAACGTTTCTCTTTCAACGATTGAAACCATAAGGGCAGTAATCCTGTGTAAAAATCAGAAAACACCTTACTTTCCAAAGGCAGTTTTGTATCATTTCCTCCCTGCAAGTCCCCTAAGCAAGGAATAAACTGCACAAAGTCTATTTTATATTTCTTTAAAAAATTCCAGACTTTTTCTGGATGTTTTCCCATTGGGTTTGTCAAAACACAGAGAACGTTATGAGGGATTTCTGCTTTTATAAATTTCTCTTTGGTTTTCAATATCCGAGAAAATGTTCCATTTCCCCTTCCATCAACTCGACTTAAATCATGAAAATCTTTGCTACAATCGATGGAAATCCCTACTAAATATTGATATCTTTTCAGATATTCTATCAATTCATCCGAAATTTCTAATCCATTCGTTTGGAGAGAATACTGAACACTTACTTTTTTTCGTTCTAAATGAGCGTCCACTTCATGACTAAAGTGTTGGAAAAATTCTATTCCTGCTAGGGTAGGTTCCCCACCTTGAAAGGCAATGGTGAACTGATCCCCTGAATCCAAAGTTTCAAAGACTTTATTCAATAAAATTTCCACAGTTTCTTCAGACATAATGCCGTGACTTTTGATATCTCTTAAATCGCTCACATTGGCATAAAAACAATATTTACAGCGCATATTGCAAAGAGATGAGGCAGGTTTTATCATAATAGAGAGAGATTTCATTTTTCTCCTTTATCCTCCTAAAACGCCAACATTGTAGGCATTCAGAATGATGATTGCCACCACAACATCGGTGAAAAAATCATCTATTTGTATTTCTGTTAGTTTTTTTGAAATCGTTCCACCTAGCACAGCGCCAGAACATCCGCCCACAATCATCAGAACTAAGGCAAAATAATTCACTCCACTGGGCACCCCTGAAAGGAATACGGTGATTAAATTGGAAATTTGAGAGAGCAAAATGACAAATATGGACATTCTGACTGTTACTTTTGAGGCGGTGGAAAAGAAAAAGTATAAAACTGCAATGTTGATAGGGCCACCACCTATTCCTAAAAAAGCAGACATTGCACCCAGTGCACAGCCGATCATTGCTGAAAGTACATAGTTTTTCACGTGGAGCGTTTTGATTCTAGATTTGAATTTTGTGTAGATGTAGATGAATATATTTAACCATAGAAGGATAATCGACTGAATATACGCCTGATTTTCAGGTATTAAATCAAAAATAAGTTTTCCAACGACACCCCCTATACAAGCACCTAATGCCAAGGAAATACAAGTTGGCATATGAACTTCTATTTCATCTTTTCTGCCTCGGTACATACTCATCATTGCCATAGCTAGAACAGTGCAACTTGACATAAAATTGATGACTGTAACATCCATGCCACTGATGGCATCCATCACAGGTTTGATGATGATCCCACCACCCATACCACTCATGGCGCCGATGGTTGTGGCGAGAAGAGCGACGCCAAATAAAATAAATTCCATAAACTCTCTCTTTTCTCTGATTATTGTGCTGTTTTCTTGTCTAATAGAGCCTTATTTCTGATGGCTTCCACCATAGGTAACCCTGTATCATAGTCCAGTTGGCGGCTTTCATACTCTTCATTTTCTCTTTGTCGAGTGAAACCATCGTTTTCCCAAGTGGGCAACTTTTCTTTTCTCCAAGGACGGCAAGCCCATTGATAGCCACGGTATAAATCTCTGGTTTTGTTCATGTTTTCTAAAATTGCATCATGGAGTTGATTGCGTTCAACTGAAAAAGTCTCGTCTGAAATCAGATTATTCACTTCATATGGATCATTTTCCAGGTCATAAAACTCATCTGAGTCTAAAAGATTTACCACTAACTTATAATTTTCTGAAATTGCCGCTCTCATCATTTGTAATCCACCAAAACCATCGTGGTCCACTTCATAACGTGTAAACTCTGTAAAAACGACTTCGTTTATTTTCACAGAAATGTCTTTAATTTGGGGAAGAATACTCTTCCCTTCCAAAATTTTAGGCACGGGAACTCCCATATAATCTAAAATTGTGGGAACAATATCAATATGTGAGGCAGGTTCTGTCAACGCTGCTCCCCCATGTTTGTCATTATTTCCTAGCTTTATCAGGAGAGGAATATTCGCAACTTCTTTATAAGCTGTTGCATTTTTCATTTGTAAGCGATGTGCGCCTAGCATATCTCCATGATCTGAAGTGAAAATCACCAATGCATTTGGAACTTCAGTCTTTATTTTCTCCAAAACCCGTCCAAT
>JAWXUL010000005.1:9880-139391 GCA_044432725.1 Eubacteriales bacterium | reverse complement strand
CGCAAATAACTATCAAATGTTTGATTACCCTATAAGATGACACCATTCTCAAACAGTTGGATTGACTAACAAGTTGGTGTTGTAGTTTGATTACCCTATAAGATGACACCATTCTCAAACACAGGTACACTCTTAACTAAACTCTTCTCCTGTTTGATTACCCTATAAGATGACACCATTCTCAAACGCTATTGATGATGCTGAACGTCACTGTGAAGTTTGATTACCCTATAAGATGACACCATTCTCAAACTAAAGGAACAGTAATAAAGCAGTATAGTTTGTTTGATTACCCTATAAGATGACACCATTCTCAAACGTTAGGTCAGCTTTTAGTTGATTTCTGTGGGTTTGATTACCCTATAAGATGACACCATTCTCAAACTGGGATTCCTTGGTTCTTTGCGTTTATCAAGTTTGATTACCCTATAAGATGACACCATTCTCAAACGCTGGGCTCCCCGTCGTTCCCCTCGAACTTGTTTGATTACCCTATAAGATGACACCATTCTCAAACCTCAAATCTGGAAGGAAATGGAAACGCCACCACAACGCTGTCATCAAATAGGGAACTAATATCATCTTCTTTAGTATACCATAAACAGAGCGAAAAATCAAGTAATTCTGCATAAATCTTTGTCAATTATCGTAATTTCTTCATGGGCTAACTTAGGCTTTGACTGACTTTCCACTAGCAATAAGATATAGTTACGATAACGACAATGTTGATATAAATGAGCTAGTTCCTCCTCTTCCAAATAGCTTTTTAAATGAAAAAAGAGGAAAATCTCCTGTTTTAGTACATCGCAGACCACATCCATAAAATAACAAATTCGCTCTAACAGAGAAATGTTTTTCACATCTATCTGCACATCCATGCTTTTCAGCAAGGAAGAGAGTTCTAATTCTCCCACAGTGAGAGCCAAAGGAGAACTACTCAGTAATTTGTCTACATACTGCAACAAAGAAGCTTGTATTTCTCCTGTTAACAAATAAAAATCCTCATCCATCGCTGTTTTCTCTAAGTTTTCGTATAGTTTGCTTAATACTTTCTTCTGGTTGGGATTCACAGACATGACCTG
The DNA here is from genome assembly GCA_044432725.1 of Eubacteriales bacterium. Lineage (GTDB taxonomy): Bacteria > Bacillota > Clostridia > Oscillospirales > Oscillospiraceae > JAWXUK01. Next base: position 138,309 of record JAWXUL010000005.1, on the reverse strand, counting down.
TTCTACCACCATAACAGATTTCACAAAGGGTAGGGCATCATAATCTTTTGATAAAAAAAGTCCACTCTCTTCTTTTTGTTGCTCCTTTTCCAAAGCCTCATGAAAACGTCGCAAGCCAGTGGGACCTTCTAGAACAAATACTCTGGCATAGGCAGTGGATAGGTCAACAGGCTCGCCTAATAGCGACCATGCAAGTCGTATCATAAGCACACAAACCGATCTGTAGTATCAAGGAGTTCTCGTTGCTTTTCTCCCACGATAATTTCCATACTATTATATTGTTTTTCTGTCACAGTCAACACCATCACAAGACCATCAGGGGGCTTGTTTTTCTTCAAATTTCCTTCCACTGCGTGAGCAGCCGAAGGATTGAGGGCAAGCTTAGAATAAACAGATTCTTGCACCATCATAAAGCCTGTTTTCATCAAATGTCTCCGAAATTTCCGATATTCTCGCTGTTCACCTGAGGAGGTAGAGGGCAAATCAAACATAACAATCACACGCATAAATCTAAAACTCATAGGCATAACACTTCATCAAGGAAAGGTCTTTTTCTTCCAAGCTATCAAAAATGCTTTTGCTGTATCGCCCAATGGCATTATTCACATAATGCCGTTTTCCATCCATCATAACCTCCATATTAAGCACATTGATCATTTTATTTTTCTCCTCTCGTTCAAATACCTGAAAGTTTTCTGTTTTTACAATATAATCCACCAAAGGACGAAAGGACTCCATGAAATCACAGGCTAAATTATAAGTGTTAAAGCGATTATCATGAAATAATCCTAGTTGAGTCACATAACCGCTGCTGACAATCTCACGATTAAAACCAGAGAGTAACATACTGTAGCCATAATTTAAGGCAGCATTGGTAACACAGGGTTTAGATCGTGCAAAATCTAGTCCAAACAATGCGTTAAAGTAGACTTTTGCTGCGTGTGCCTCACGATTTGTACTGTCACGAAATTCTACTTCTTTCTCGTAGACTTCCAGTATATGACTTTGCTCTAAACTAAAATGTTCTAACAGTTCTTTCTGCTTTTGGATTTTGGATCCCACAATTTCCGTCCAAATCAGCCCTTTCTGCCCCTCGTCCCAAGCAATTTGCTGCTTAAGACGAAGGGAAGTATCGTGACTGCCATAGTAAGGCGTGGTTTCAAAAGAGGGGTTATGCTCTTCATCGCAGAAAATTACCTTTATTTTTCGCTTCACCAGTTCCACCATCAATGCTGCTGTGAGAGAAACAGAGGTATTTTCAATGAGAAGCACAGATATTTCCGATAAATGAATGCGTGTGGTTTCTAAGCCCCGCACCACCATCATATTCATGGAGAAATCTAACTTAGCACGTTGCTCAATTTTGACGATTCTCCAACTCATAAGCTAAGATTAGGGTCATTAAGGTCAATTTCTTGACTAAAAATCCCTGTGACGGATTGGTTGATGAGGGAAACCTTACTCTTTTCAGAAATATTTTTAGATATCAGTATTTTTCCATCATTTTTTCCACCACCTATTAGTGTCAAATCCTTTCCACTAGATGCCGTACCAAATAGTGCTACAGCTTGGTAAATAAACTGACATTGTTCAGGTAACGTTAGTTCATCAAATTTCTCACGTCCCTGTTCAAATTTTGGTATTTGCGCTGAAAGCATTCTACTGTAAAGGGTGCTTTTCAATTTGTAGCTGATGATATCATAAATACGCAAATTCTCCTCTGCTTTTAGTAATGAAAGTGACGACAGAGGGGAAGGCCCTTGATTGGCACGACTACGCTCCATATTTTTTTCGTGATATTTTTCCACTTGACGAATATACTCATAGTCCTTTGGATGAACAATAAGGGGTATTGCACCCTTGAAGGAAAGCTGTTTACCACCACTGGAACGCCCCGATAAATGCATCAAAAATCCATCTACTTTAAATAAGCTATTGATTTTTATTTTCGAGATTAAAATGCGGGGCTCTTCTAGTTTCAAGAAAGTCTTGCAGTATTGCAATAAATCCTCCTTGCTGGAGATACAACTGTTTTCCAAAATGGATACATACTCAATACTGCGTACTTTTTTCTTTTTCACAGTATGCTCCACAAAGCAAAAGTAAGCACCTTTTACGCTATTATACCCCCCATATTTAAAGCCACCCTCTTCTGTCAATAAGGAAAAACGTGGGTCAGATGTTTTGATTGGCAGTTGTCCGTGATTTTTTATCACTGGATTTTGGTCATAAAATCCACCTTGCGATGTGAAGGCATAGCGAGTATATAGCACAGAATTTTTCTGTAGTTGCTTCTTAACTTTGGCAATCGAAGTACCATCGTTGGTATTCCAAATCACTTTTCCACCACGTTCTAAGGTATAGTCAAAGATTCTTTCTGGATTTACAGTGTATTTTGGATTCTTTTTCAGATAGTGAAGAGGATTACTGGTGAATTTTTCGTGATACACATTCCCCACCACAATATTTAAATAAGCATCGTGAGCATGGTGGAACATATTGACTTTTCGTGATTTCAAGAACTTTATTTTCTTTCGAAAGGTAGTTACATTGGCTGCTTTTACATAGACAACGGTAGTATCTGGGTAGAGTTTTTGCAGAATACTAGCCACAGCCTTAGAAGATTGCCGTGTTTCTACCAGTTGACGATTGATGAATCCACTCAGCTCGTCCAAAGAAAAATCAGAACGACGTGTCAAGCGGTTGTATTTTTCTGTGGTGATGAACTTCTTTTCTTTTAACTGTCTCCAAAAATCAGAACTTCCTTTTCCTAAACACTCCTCTGGAATGGGATAAGTGTTATCTTTGATGGCATTTGTTGTTCGCTTCACCAATACCATGTTATTTTGTAAACTGTCATCTTTTACTTTAGATTGAGGGTAAATATGATCCAAATCATAGCCAGATTCTAATTCTCTAAGGTTAATCGGTGTATTACTGTACATGCAACGTCCAAGCTGAGCATAGTACAAATATAATCGTCTATCTTGCAAAGCGCTTTCTTCCTCGGCCATTAAGGAGTAATACAAGTCGTCATTTACCATTTTTGCTTCTTTATACCACTCCAACAACTGATTTTTACGACTAACTGTGCGTTTTCCTTTTTTGTCGCCACTAAAGTCTCTTGCTGTTTCCACGAAGATTTTAGTGGGTGGGTGTCCAGTTATCTTAACGACTTCTTGAGTTATCATCAATGTACGCCAAATACTGCGACGAATGGCAGGAGAAACGTACAAATCTTTCAAAATTTCTGCACTTAATTTCTGGATATGAGTACCATGTTCTTCGTTCCACAAATCAATTTGCTCTTTGAAATTGTAATTAGAGGAAAGCAACTGCATCAAATTAGAATCTGTCTCATAAAGTGCCTCTAAAATGGTGAAACATTCCCCTGTGCTTGGATCAGTGTGGTAAATTTCTGTCAAAAACTGCCGAGAAAAATTCCCCCAGCCTGTAAAAGAAAGCCGTTTTATTTTAGAAACCACCTCTGGAGAAAACCCATATTGAATAGTCAACCTGTTTTCTAATAAGTGTTTACTTTCCCCTAAAATCACAATATCACGAATAATTGCTTCTAAAATCTCCATAGAAGGCAAATCTCCAGAAAAAATTGTTTTGAATTTGTGATATGCTTGGAAAGAACCAAGAATTTCACCATCTACTCCACTGAAGGACTTTTCCTGACAATCAGGGTAAATACCTGCATTTTTGAAGTAAGTCGTAAGCTGCTTAAAACTTAGTTTTTTTGTACTGCTTCGCTCCATATAAAAATGGTGGAATAGTTTCTGCTTCACCTCCACAGAGAGAAGTTCTCCCTCCACACGCAAATTGTTCAGCTGATTTAAAATATTATATTTACTGTATAAAATCGACTCTTTGGGCAGGACAGAGCATTGTTCTCCCACTAAATAAGTACATTGATTGGTCATTCTTGTGATAAATGCGTCTGCACTTTGCTCTAAATCCACAATTTGATTGAAGTTCCATGGTGTGATTTTCTCGCCCACAGGTGCAGATTCTTTTTTCACAATCCAGGCATTTTCACTACCATTTTTATTCAAAGGACCTACAAAATAAGGAATACGGAAGGTAAAAATGGAGATAATTTTTTCTGAAATTGACAAACCTGATTCGTCTTTTTCTTGTAAGAACGGCAAATAGTTTTCTGCATTTTCTAAGATTTTTTTCAGTTCTAGCAGATGAATTTGGTAGGGAATCACCCCATTATCTTTGGTTACTTGTCGTGGAATTGCACTTCTTTCCTCCAATTTTTTCAGAAATGTTGTTTCCTCCTCAGTTTCAAGTGGGAATTCTTTGCAATGTTTTAATAGAAACTTATTAAAATCGCCTTGTGTGCAGATTTTTTTACCTCTACCCAGAAAAGAAACATAATTGTTTTCTACCTTTTCATCTTTCAGTATTTTCTTTTTCAGCGAAACGTCAGCGTACTTGTTTAACATTGCTTTTAACGTGGCTAAATCTTTACCATGTTCCTCATAAGATTTCACTTTAGCCGTAGATAAATAGGAAGAATCCCCGAGAATCTTCACCAAAACAGACCAATCATAGACAGCTTTGATGGAAAGTAGCAAGGGAGTTTTTTCTTCCAATAAATCTGTGAGCCCATCAAGTTTGTCATCAATGCCATCAGAAAAAGAGATTTTAGAATAGTCTGATTCTGCTAAGGATGGATCGTCGAATAGGTCGGCCAAGTTACAATTTCCACCAGACAGTAAATTTGTGATAGATTCTTCTTGTTTATGCCCTTTTATTTTAATATTTCCAAATAAGAGCGGGAAGAGTCCATTCTTTTTGTCTGTTTTCGTAGCGTTCTCTTTTTTGAGCAGAGCTTCTATTGATTTTTCGTCAGCGCAATCAAACTGTATACCAAATTCTTCCCATAAATCAACTAAGTGAGTAAAAGAGTTCGTAAAGTCTGTGACTTCTGAAAAATCTTGTCCTTCGAAAATAAAATGTCCACGGTGTTTTAAGATATGGTGAATTGCTAAATAGACCAAACGAGGGTCTTTAGAGGACTTACTGGTTAATAATTCCTGCCGTAGATGATAAATGGTAGGAAATTCTTTATGATATTCTACATCTGTATAGGTGTCATCTTGGAAAAGAGCGTATTTTCCTTCTTTGTCCTCTTCGCAAAAAGAACTGTCCTTCAGTCTGATATAAAAAGAGGAATCTAGTTTCTCGATTTCTTCGAAAAAAAACGAGCGAAGTAGTACAAGTCGTGCCACTTCACGAGCACGACGACGCCTTGCGCTGCGTTGAGTGCGTCTTTCAACCGCAGACTGCGCTTCTTCAAAGAGATGCGCCCCCCATAAGTCTTTTCGATTCAGAGATAATAGTTCGTAATTTTCAGTGGTTGCCGCCCATCCTACGGATTCAGTCCCAATATCTAGGCCTAAATAATATTCATCGAATTCTTTTTTCATACTTGACAAACCCTTCTCTTTCTGTTATACTTTAAATGTCTTGTGTTACCCTACAAGATGACACCATGAGTTCAAATAAGAGTTTACTCAAATCGTCACTTTGGTGACAGCACGCTGTGTGTTAAATAATCTACCTTGGTAGGTTATTTTTTTCCTTTTTAGTATATAGCAAATTTGGATTTAAATCAAGGTAATATGCGAAAGTAACATATTTTTTTCTCTCTGTAAGTTGAAATTCTTCTTTTTTAATAAAAAGCTGTCATTTCTAATTGAAATGACAGCTTAATCAATAAAACAGACTAGTAATCTAACATATCTCGTCATATTTCGTCTATTCAAGAAAAGTCACCCCTAAAAGTCTCAATGCCATCAAAGTCATATCTGCTAATGTATCCAGATTTTTATAGGTTTTTCCTCGTATTTTTGGCAGAATTTCGATATATTCCTGTGCAGCAATAGCCGTCAATAACACCGCAATGGCATCCGCTTTCGCTTCGTTGCTGAAGTATACTTTGCCGTGTTTTATAGACTCACCTGCAGTTTCACCAGTAGCAGAGACGATATGCCCGAATTCGTGGGCAATTACAAATTTAATCACGCTATCATTGTAATGAAGAAGCAGTTTTTTGCAATGTCTTAGTGTTCCAGAGTCCACCATGCCGTCAGATTTGATTTCATACTGTATTTGCGCTAAAGTTCCACTTCTGCTGTTTTTCTTTTCTCCATAGGGAAAACCCTCAATTTTACGGATTAACCTATTATCTAGGGTGATACTGTATCCTTTTGGATGCTCCACCAAGTGTTTTTGACGGTGAATTTCCAGTTCTTTTTCAAAACACTTGTTAAATTTGTAATATCCGTTGCACCACCTATCCACACTTCTAAAATTTGTTTGAAAGACGGAACAAATCCGTTTTTGAGTTTCGCATTCCAACTGCTCGCCCATTGATTCCAAAACAACATCCATAAAACGATTTAATGATTGATACACACTAAATTCAATATCATCAAGCCAAGTAGTATTTGCCATAGTGTCACTCCTTTTCTTTCTGTTTTAATAATTCAGCGAAGAGGGAGTCTTATTTTCTTTATTCTAACAAAAAAATAAGACTATAGAGTTTTATCTACAGTCTTATTATAACAGGGATGATGGACAGATATTGGGGGGCTGATGAATTTGTAAAAATATCATCTCCGTTAAAAAAAGAGGTGATGTTTTATTTTAGCTTTTTTTGATATACTCTGTGACAATTTTGTGCGCAATAGCATTTTCTTTAAGGGGGATTTCTTTTAAATACTTATATCTCCAGATTACTTCATGACTATACTCATCAAAGTTTTCGTCAATATATTCATATTCACTAGAGAATTCACCTGTTTCTTGGAAAGTAATGGTTAACATGTCCCAACTGTTCATGACTGGTTCACTTTCTTTTACTGAATCAATTAAAAGATTTATTTTGTCAAAACTATCCATTAAATCTTCATCTTCAACACCTTGTAAATTATAACATTTAACCCACTGCGTTTCACTAAAAATCACAAAAAACTCCATACGACAATGAGATTCACTGTGACATGTAAAAAACACGATTTTTTCATACGTTTGTGGGAAATACCCTGAAATTTCACGATAAATTTCTTGAAACAAATCTTGTGCCATTTTATTTTTCTCCTTCATTTTTAAATTTATACGAAGTTTTCTCACCATTGATGGTGGTAACCACCCTGATTTCGCTGGGTCTTCTTGTTTTATCATCGTACCTTATCTTAATGTCCACACTCACATCTTTTCCGTCTTGTGTAGCTTTTTTTAGTTTTTCTTCCATACTCTTATATTTTCCATTATTTAGCTTGGCATCTTGAGGAATCAAATTACCCAGAGTATTGTCACCACCTAATTTATCGCCGATAATATGGCCACGTTGGTCCGTTTCTCTTTGGTCCCCTTTCCCAATATCATCCATTTTATCGGGCAGATTTTTTCGTTTATCATCATTTATTTTCTCTTTTGTTACATCACCCTTTGCTGAACTCACCCTACCTTGCTTATCTGTCTTATATTTGTAGCCATTAAGGACATAGGTTTCATTAGGTAGAAGATCCTTCCCTTTTTGATAAGTTTTTCCGTTGTCGTCTGTTTTACAAATAAGGTCTCCTTCTTTATATGAGCTGTTCGCTGCAGTTTTGTCATTGGAAATACCCACATTACTCTTTTCAAGGTTATTATCTCTGGAGTTTAAGTCATCTTTTTCACTTTTTTCAGGTTTTTCCGCTACCTCGTCCGCTATTGGGTCTCGAAACAATTTATCCAACATTTCTTCTTTAGTTGGAGGGACATTTTCCTTTCTGTCATTCTCTTTATTCTTTGTAAACCGAGCAAGTGGATTAATCGCATTCTCTATTTCTTTTTGAATTAAGTTACTCCAGAAAGATTTTTTTGCTTTATCATCAAAATTTTCTTTTTCGGGTTGCTCTTTTTCTTTTTCCTTTTCAGGATTTTGGCTAATCTCTCCCATTATTTCACCGCCTCACCATGATTCATTTGACTAGAATTTTCTAATGGAGGAAACATCAAGTGAATATTTTCATATACGTCATCAACATTCTCCTTCAATTGAGTGTACAAACGAGCAGTTTTCTCCAAATTCAAATACTGAATAATATTTTCCAATACTTCATCTTTTGTCTTGTCTTGCAGATACAAAGGAAGCAAATATTCATTCATCAAACATGCGGAAATAGGTAAATGTTCGTACTTTTCCAATTTTTCTTGACGGATCACTTGATATAACGCCTTCAGTGCTTCCTCTTTTAAATCGTCGTCAATACTTGCGTTATTCATCCATTTTTTCACAGAATCCACTTCCTCACTGGACAAATCATAGGATTCCCCACAAAATGCACAGTCTAAAAACTTCCGAACAGCCACTGTTTCCACGTCAACCCACTGGTATTTCTTCTGTGACATGGGTTTCTTTTTATCTTTGTCAAACAAGTCAACCTGGCACAGTACAGGCTCCAACCAGCCACTTTCCGACACTGCCGCCACACCACATTCTAATTTTGCCAGCTCAATAATTTGGTCGTCATTCAGTGCCGCCGCTTTTCCCACCAATTTGCGATCCTCTTCGTCAGGTAAACGCATGATAATTTTCGTGTTTGTGTTGCGAATGACAGACATATCCAACAGCCCAGGGGACTGGTCTGCAATGATGAATCCTTCCCCATAAGTACGCATTTCTGCAATGGCATTGGCAAGCATTTCCACAGATTTTCCTTGGAGATTCGACCCCTCTTGGCTTTGTTCACTGGAAGTGCGTTTTAGCAAATTATGCGCCTCTTCCAAGACTGTGACGTGACGCAATTTTTCATCACTACCTGTGTCTTCCGACATACGGGATTCTTGCAGTTTCAGCACCAAAATCCCCATAATCAAGGCTTTTGTTTCTTGAGAACCCACTCGACTCAGGTCAATGATCACATTTTCGTTGAATAATTTCTCGTTGTCAAGGTCTTTCTTGAAAATTTGCCCAAAAATCCCTGTAGTGAGCGAACGCACACGAGTCACCAAGGCACCCTTGTAATCACTACTGGTATCTTTGGAGTATTGAGAGCTTTCCACCACTTCTGGCAGGGTTTCTAACAAAATATCAAAGGTGGGGAATTTGTCGCTCCCCAAAGAAGTACTTAAATTCCAACCACATTTCAGGTAAGATTTCTCCACCGCTTCCTTCAAAATCGCAGGCATAGCGGCATACATCGGCCAACAAGCGTTAAACACTTCCACCAAACGGTCAATATGCTCTAACACGTGAGTGTCCTCCACGGGGAAAGAAAAAGGATTAATTTGTAGCAAATTGGGAACTTTGTAGGGATTTGTGCCGTAGACTTCCACGTCAGAACGGCCACCAAATACCTTTTTGTACTCCCCTTTTGCAGGTTCAATCACCATGAATTTCACGTTTTCTTCCAGAAGCTTATCCAACATGGAATAGACGGTATTGGATTTACCAGAGCCTGTAGAACCTGTGATAAAGCAGTGTTTTGTCAATTCATTTTTGTCTAATTCCACTTGCAAACCATTTCCTCTACCCATGTGATAAAATTGCCCTAAAGTAAATAATTCTTTCTTTTCTCGGTTTTTAATCAGGATATTTCGTCCAAAATCAGCGTGTTCAATGACAGAAAGGCCAGAAATTGATTTTTGTGGTAATCCCATGTGAATGGGTAAGGCAAGCCCTGTGACCAAGGTGGCTGCCATACAGGTTATCCCTTGGTTTTCCCCCGTTTGACGAAAAAAAGTGGGGTGATAGCCACGTTTTAGGTATTCTTTCAGTTTTGTCACTTTTGTTTGAGAGGTAGTATTTGTCCAAAGATTTATGGCGCTTCGTTCACATGAAACCCCCTCGCCATTAAGCAAAGATTGGTAAGTATTGGCAGCAAGCAAGGCATTTTCTGGTTTCGTGGACAAAAAGTAAGAACCTGTGTGGAATAAGCCATAATCTTCCCCTTCTCGTAGACGTTCCAGTTGTAAATCAATGGTTTCCAATAATTGAGTGACGTTTTTGTCCGTCACTTCATATTGTGCGCTTGTCCCCTTGGTGGTCGAGGTAGAAATACCAATGGATTTACTCTTGTTGTCTGATTCAAAGGAACCCCAGTTTTGTGAGGCAGTACGACTGACAGATAATCCGAAACTCAAACCTAAAGAACCAATACAAGCTGCACCTAAACTTGAGCCAAAACTAAGCCCAACTGTTTTTGCTATTCCACGACCACGATTATTCCCTGTGGCTCTGCCTGTGGTGTCGGTTTCTGAGGTTCCCTGTGTGTCGCTTTCATTTTCTGTGAAAGTTGCTTTTTGAAATTGGGAAAGCGTGGTGTATAGATTCTCATAATTTGTGGTGATTTCTGTGATTTCGTCTTTAGACACCCCTTGTGTCAAAAAAACTCCCACATATTCTTTCCCCTCCATTGCATCAATCAAATGCTCGATCCCTTGGAGAAATTCTTTGTTTTCTGTGCTGGTTTTGTCACGGCGAGACCCCAAAGAGGACACAGAGGTGATGTTACTTTCCATCTCTGAAAAAACACTGTCCAGTAAGGTTTTTGTGCTGGCCACATCGAATGATTCCAGTTCACTCCCTGCAAAATTCCCTTGTAAGCCAGATTTCAGGCTCTTGATTGCATCTTCAGATTCTAGCAAACCACCCACAGCACCAATATAAATTTCAGTGGCTTTATCCACCCAACCATTGATGATAAAAATCAATCGGCTTTTCCCTACCTGTGCGGCATTATAAATACTGGTTAATTTCTCCAAGACGTCTTCGTCTTTTTTATAGGTAATTTTCCGAAGTTTCAGCAGTTTCATCATTTCTTCTGGTTTTTTGTGGTGTAAATCTGGGAAGCCAATGCTCGTGCCAAAAGATTTCAGCGGTACAAGGTCGCAAGAAGCCAGATTTCCATAATAATCTTTGTAAACCACATCACGAATCAGTCGTAAAGAATCATCCAACTGCGCCGATTCTTGTGCTTGTAATTGAGAGAAATCGCTCATTTTTCCATTCCTTCTTTCTTAGTTATCGTAAGACATTTCTTCGTTTGACCATTTTTCTGCCTGCTTCGCTGCTCCGTCTTTGTCTGGCGCATTGCCAGTACCTCGCCCCTTTTTAATATGCCAGAGAGCTTCTTTTTGTGCCCCTTTATGTCCTTGATCTGCTGCTTTCATAAACCAGTCAAAAGCAACAGCCTCATCTTCTGGTACTCCATGACCCTCATAAAAATATTTAGCCAAATGATATTGAGCTTCTGCATGGCCTTGTTTTGCAGCTTTTTCATACCACTTTGCAGATTCATCGTAACTCCATTTGTCCACACCCCAACCTTCATACCAAAATAATCCAAGAATCATCTGTGCTTCGGCATTTCCTAGTTCCCCTGCTTTCAGATACCAATCATAGGCTAATTTAAAACTTTCTTTTTTACCAAGTTCTTCCACTTCTCGTTTTTTGTAAAGTTTCCCAAGAGCCAACATGGCATTAATATCTCCTTGTTGTGCTGCTTTTTCGTACCATGCTACAGACTTATTGATGTCTTTTTCTTTTTCACCATCTTGGGCTTTCTGATACACTTCGCCCAATTTTGTATTTGCAGGAAGAAAACCAAGATCCGCTGAAATACTGTAATATTCCTTTGCTGCTACTTTGTCCTGAAGAACTGCATACCCGTTAAAGTAACATTCTCCCATCAAAAAGTGGGATTCAGCATATTTTTCCGCACGAAGTTCTTCTTTAGAGGAATTTGCATATAAGTCGATTGCTTTTTGATAGTCTTGAGTGACACCCAAACCAGAAAAGTAGCACTTCATCAATTCCATTTTAGAATCAAGACTTCCTTGTTCCGCTGCTTTCTCAAACCAAAAGATTCCCTTTTCAGGGCTACTCCCTCCAAGATATACTTCCCCCAGTTTTCGTTGTGCCATCAGAAATCCAGTTTGAGCAGATTCTTCTAATAATACCAAGGCGACCTCCTGATTCTTGTCTATGCCTTCCCCTTTCAGATAACAGAGACCAAGGAAGTATTGCGCTTTTGGGATTTTCTGTGTCACTGCTTTTTGCCAATATTCTACTGCTTTTACTTTATCTGTCGCAACACCAGAACCTTTGAAATAACATAACCCCAATTCTGTTTGTGCAAACTCATGACCAGAATCTGCCGCTTTTTGAAAGTGACCTTGGGCAAAAACAGGATTTTGGGGGAGAATGCCACCTTTTTGATAGCCCTTCCCCATACGATAATTGGCTTCAGGAACATTGTGCTCACTGGCTCTTGCATACCATTCCAAGGCCAAGTTTTCGTCTTTACTTGTGCCTGTTCCAATCCGATAACAATCTCCCAGTGCAGACATTGCCAAACCATTGCTCTTTTCTGCCGCTTTTTTGTAATAACTCACTGCCACAGTCCCTGAAGACAGACGACCATAGTGGTAACAAGCTTCCACATCGCCCAAATCAGCCGCAATTTTAAATTGTTCTTTCGCCTCTTCTAATTTATTCGCTTCCTCGTAAATTTTAGCATTTTCCAATGCCTCTTCTTTTGCTTGGCTGTTTGGTTGCTTTGCTTCCTCTTGGGGAGAAGCTGTTTTTCCTTTGTTCTTTGCCAAAGCCTCCTCAAAGATTGCTTTGGAGGATGCATCCCCTTGAAAATCAAATTCCATCTCCGCAACTGTCATACCTAATTGGTTAGACAATTCTGGAAGCAGTCCTTTCCAAGCAAATTTGTCGTTGGAATACGCTTCAAACCAAGAGGGAATTTCTCTGTTTTGAAGATACTCAAAGGTACATTCCTCTTCCCCTGCGTAAATATCAACGGATTTTCTTCTTCTGTTGTACAGTACTTCAATTTTAATCATAGAATAGCCTCCATAAATCGTGGGTGTTCTTAACCATAGTCCATTATAGTTTACCACAATTTCCCTCTAACTTCAACATAAATTTACAGAATTTTCACATATTCCCCCTGACTTCTCAGCCACATATCAATCCCATTCCCATAAACCTCAACTTTTAATGTAAAAACGCCGTTCTCTTCTGACAAGACCTGTGCCGTGGGAAGCCTGTCCAACACAGCCTCCACAGACTGTCCATGATACTCAAAGTTTACCGTCCGTAAGGCACCTGCGTACATAAATTGCACTCGATTTCGGAACTCTCCGTCACTGAATTTCTCCGTATAGGGAACGTGAAATTTTTCACCTAATCCCTTAAAGTCTGTGATTCGGTCTATACGAAAAACAGTAGGAAAATCCTTTCTATCATCGGCCATAAAGGCGATTAAGTAAAAATAATACTCCGAAAACATGACGGCCACTGGTTTTATTTCGTGTTTTCGAGCCACACCATCGATTCTAGTGTAAGAGATTTCGATCAGTTCTTGTTGCGTAATAAAGTTAGAAAGTTCCCAAATAGAAGAAATCAAATCTTTTCCATGACTTACTGGGGTGTAGTGGAATTGCTCGTTTTTTATGATTTTTTCTGCTAGTTCACGGCTAGTTGGTGTCACTTGAGAGAGCATTTTCTCTAACAGTACGTCCAATTCTCGTTTATTAAAAGCACGACTTTCCAAAAGAACTTTACAAACGGCTAAAACCTCCTGATTGGTCAACCACTCTCTTTGAAATCGAATTAGTCTGTAGATGTTTCTAGTTTTGTCGTACTTGATTGCCACTTCGTCCTCGTATTGATGGGTTTCAGCAAGATATGACCTTAAATCATCAATATCTCGTCCGATTGTCTTTTCACTGACATTAAATTCTTGTGCAAGGTCAGTTTTACTAATGTCCTCTCCTTTGTTCAAGATTTCGTACATACTTAGTAAACGAAAACTTTTGTTTCCTCCAAAATCTAGCATATTATCCCCTCCTTTGTTGATATATCTATTATACCATAGAAGAAGGACAGATTTTGGGATTCTTGGAAATATTATCGTTTTTTTCGATAAGTGAAAATTCATAGATATGCAAAAAAAGAAGCCCATTCCGAAGAATAGACTCCTTTCCATACGTTCCCCCGCATCCATATTAAAATCCAAAACCTAACAGAACGGGCACTTTCAAAATTCGTGACAATAATCCAATGATTCTACAAAAAATTACACCTTATCTCACGACAAGGTGTAAACGTTCTATATACTTATAACTGTATGAACGGTGCTCTTACTCACTCCGAAGTATTCTGCAGCTTTTCTGACAGTTGTTTTATTTTCAATGATATAAATCGCCAAATTCTTCCCTCTTTCTTCCATATTCCCTTTCACACGGCAACAACTCCTTTTTTAAGTTGTACCAAGATATGAACAAATGAGAGAGGTTATGCAGAATTTCGATCATTTTTTATGATAGTTACTTTATTTCTGAAAATAATCTTCTCTACGACTTACAAAAATAAACCACGGTGTGCTTCACACATCAATTAAGGTAACACCTCACAAAAACTTGAATAAAAACTCTAATCATGTTAAATAGAAGTAAAATAATATCAGAGGCGAAATCATGAACAACCAAATCAGTCTCTCTGATTTGCAAGACGAATTATCTCAAGTAAAAACGCATAAAAAGGAATTCCTTGCTCGAATGAACGTACTCATCCCATGGACAGAGTGGATATAATTAAATCAACGAGGATTCAGTGTAGTTTTTATTCCTTGTTATGAGGTGTTTCCTTAAAACTAATGCCATCTTTTTGATTGCCTTATCGTAACATAATTTGTTATTGAACAGCAAGTACTTTGTGGGATGTTGCCTATAGCCAATGTCATTAAGTTAAGAAATTCACCCTGAAAAAAAGTTATAAAATTGACCTCTCACAAAAATGTGAGGGGTCATTTTTTCGCAAACTTCGAATCTTGACATATCTTGTCAATTAGTATATAATAGTATCACAAGAACTACTAAAAAAGAATATTTTAGAGAAAGTGGTGCTTCCAATGAACAAAGAACTCCAGAAATTTGATGAGGATATTGTCCTTCATATGGTCAAAGATACCAGTGACTTATATGCTCAGCAACACGCAAACTACCTAAATGGAATAGGTGGGGTGACTTTGGCCAATAAATTCACCAGTGAAGTAGAGATGTGGCAGTGGCTGCATAGAAATTTTGAGAGCAGCGGTATGTTCAAAAATCCAAAAGCATTAAAAGATTATATCAAAACAAGTGGCGATACATGTGTTAAAAACTTAAGACATGGTATAATCCAAGCTAAGGGGTATGAATGGGATTGGATGTTACAAGAGAGAGGAAAAATAGAAAACCTCCTTTGCCGTTTTGACGCAGGTGACCAATCAAATCAAATAGGAATAGATGTGACGAAAACAAACCTTTTAACAGGCAAGAAAACAACCTATCAGCACAAAGCTTACACGAGTAACGGAAAAATTGAATTAAAAAATACGCCAAGAGACACCGTTGTCGTTACAAATTCTGAAAAAAATAGATGAAGTCAAGGAAGTAGGTTGCAAAACAGAGCAATACAAAACAGGAAAAGAGATTGCCAAAGATACCAATAATAGAATGACACAAGCAAAAAAAGGCACAGCCAACATGGGTTACAACTGGAAAAAATGTGGGTGGAGCTATGATAAAAGCCGGTGCTGTGGTGGGTGTCACTACTGAATCCATTGCCTCTTATCAGGCATGGAAAAATGGACAAATCACCACTGAGGAATATCAGCTAGAAATTCTCAAATCTGGGGGGAATTCAGCCATGACTGGTGCCATAGCTGGGGGAATTATGGTTCCTATCACTGCACAGGTAACTTTGGCTGGCTTGTCTAGTTTGATACCTATTCCCATCTCCTTATTTCTGTACAACTTTAACTCTATATTACATTTTCCCACTAACAGTCTTTTTTCGAAAATTCTTTTTCCTCCCCCAATTACCTCATCATTTGCTAATATAGCTTGCATTTTCTTGATACATTCCTTTGTTTCAAATTTTTTGACCATATTCTGAAAACTTCCTCCCCCAGTTCTTTCACAGAAGAAGGAAGGGAAATATCTCGGAGAGATGTGCTGTAAGCAAAGGCTTTGTCCCCCACTGATGTCACTGAAGAAGGGACTGTGACGGAAATAAGCCCATCGCAAGACTCAAAAACACCGCATGCGATCTCTGTCACTGTGGAGGGGATGACCACATGGGTATAGTTATCATCAGCAAAAGAGGTGAGGCAACCGTTGTAAATAGAAAGGGCAGATTCTGGTGCATCACGTCGCTGGGCTTCTTCCTCACATGGTGTATTTGTAAAGGCATTGGTGGCTATTTTCGGTTTTTCTGTGGCACAAAATTCTATTCTTTTCAAAGCACTGCAATCTGTAAAAGCATCTTTCTCGATTTCTGTGACGCCTTCGGGGATTTTATAGGTCTCCAAGGTTTGATCCAGAACGGCAATCAGAACATCATCCTCTATCTCAAAAAGATTGTTTTCTTGGGGTTTGTTGAGGGGTGGGGGCACTTAAAATCCTGTTCCTCGTCATCTTCATCAAATACCCTCTCATGATTGCAGGTTTTAGGGAACAGGGCTCTTCCTCTGGTATCACTTTTTGTCCTTTGCTCTGTAGATTTTCCACATTCTAAGGAAAATTTTGCACTAGGTGGTAGAATCTTCTCGCAAGAACAGATGATATTTTGCTTTGCACCACATTCCAGACAAAACTTCGCACCATCAGGCAGTGTTTCACGGCATTGTACACAAGTCATAGTGATTCTCCTGTATTTTAAAAATTTTTTAACCAGTCGTTTTTTTTCATTACTTCGGCATTGAGCAAGCCATCTTTGACATATTCTTTTATTAGATTATCTATAGTGTTTCTGGTTATATTAAGAGAAATTCCCTTTGTAATACCTGCAAAACCTCTGCCCTGTGCTCTATTTTTTCTTAAGGCAATACCTCATAATTCCCATTTTTGAATTTTGAGGAAAATCAGTTCTCCCTAAAGGGACTTCCAAGGTCGCTCGAAAAGTTAAAAATCGAGTGTAATCCTTGGTGGATTGCCGACGACCAAAGGAAGTGCCCGTGGTAGATTTTTTGCGAATTTGAGGGGCTTATTTTTCCTAAAGTCGGGAATGAGGGATTGTGAGGTGTTGCCTTGAATGTTTATTTGCAAAATTGCTTAACCCCTGATTAATGGCCCCCTCTGTAATGCCTACCAACTCTTCAAGTTTTTTTGTGATGTCTGTTTTTTCCACAAAATAATAAAGAAGAGCATATACTTCATAAAGATTCTTGAGGTTTTTTGATGTCAGAAGACTATGCTGATTATCTGCCTGGTACCAATTTACAAACTCCTCCAACGTCATATCACCAATAGTTCCCATAAAAATCCCCTCCCTTTTTCCCTCCATCGTAGCACAAATTCCCATAAAATACAAGTAGCATTCCAAACAAAGGGAAAGCACTTCCTCCCCAATACCATCGTTTGTACTAGACGTTTTTCAGGCTCCATGGTTGAAAATCACTGGGATTCATCTGGAAATTACCCTCTAAATTATAAAACCCTTGGCTCATTTCCTTTGTTTCAGGAGAATATACATCTGCAATTTCTACAGGATAACAAAAATTCGCAAAGTAAAATTGACTAAGTTCGCCGAAACTTTCTTCCTCCAAAGAAGCCGTGCGGTACAAAGGCGACACATATTGCAAGGAAGTTTCATCCCAACAACGACATAAATCACTGACTGCATAGACCACATATTTCAAATATAAGTGTCCAATGTCCGCCATATCCACGGAAATTTCTTCTTTTTCTAAATAAATCTCAAATAAAGCCTCACCCAAGTGGTTCAATGCTTTATCTCGTTGGAAAAGATGGGTTTGTGGCAAGTTTGGCAAAAAGTCTGCCCCCAAATAATCATGCAGATCCTCTAGACTGATCACGGAACGTCCACAGTCAGAAGGAGGAACAACGCCCTCCCATGGCAAGTTTCCCCTCCATTTGTTCCAATACTCATGAGATTCTTCCCAAGAAAGGCTGGTTTTTCTTTGAATTTGTAGGATGTTCACCAGCTTTTCTACAAACTGTACAGAGGCAACAACTCGCTGCATGTCCTCCTCTTGTAATTGCGTGAACTCTTCAATACCATAACGGTGAAAGTAACCTTGTTTGTCTTTGGGCATTACAAATACCCTTTGTTCTACTTCTAATTTTGTTTTCATCATGACGATTCCTCCATATTAACTTAAATAGTGTTTGTTATTTTCTTGGTAGCTGTGTTAGTTTTGGTCTTTGTCTTTGTGGAAAAAACTTGTGTTTTCACCTGTATCTATTGATTCACTTGTGTCTTTTTTTGTAAACTCATCATAAAATTCAAAAAAATCATCGCTATCAGATCCAAACATTTCGTAAAGAGCAATGGCAGCTTCATCTCTTTCATCAATTAATTGACAGTCGTTATCAAAGGAAACGATTTGACTCTTTGGGTTCTTTTTATTGAAATTCATGTTATTATTTATCATATTGTTTTCCTCTTCCTCAAAATAATCGTCATCATCGTCCATATCCTTGCCCTCTATCTAGTTAAAAAAATGATTTTCTTTGACGCAAAAAATCTCCTCATCTTCCTCTGATGTAGTAAAGTCATTTGAGGAATCAAAAATGTCTGTATTACTTTCTGAAAATAAGTCCTCATCATACTCAAACAGAGAGTCATTGTTCTCAAGATCTAAAAATACGTCCTCTAAATCAGCGAAAATATCATTGCTTTCTCCATCATCAGCAAACAAATCAAGCGCATCACCCAATAATTCTGCTTCTCCACAAGTGCAAGTATCTAAATCCAAAATTTCGAAGTTACCTTTTTTATCAAAGTGTCCATGAATGATTCCATTACATTCTTGTTCATATACTGCCGTCAGTTCAAAAGTGGGTAGATAGTTGAAGGTAATGATATCTTCATGATCACGTGAACCATATTTACTTTCGTCTTTTGTACTAACTGGGAAAATAGGGGCAATAAAGTTCAAATTCAGATCTTCCCAACTTGCAGTTAACTCTTGTAGAGCATAGTCCAAATATTGATAGATCATTGTTTCGTCAGGTGACCGATCTTCGATTGGCTTAGACGTAATATAGGTCGTTATGATTGTATTATATAATTTTTCCATACCTTCTTCTCTTTGCTGTAGTTGAGATTTTGCCCATGATTCCATAAAGAAGTTGCTAAATAAGTCCTTTTTAAAGATATAATCATGTTTCTTATTGAAACACAATAAATCACACCACGGTAGAGTATCTGCCCACACTTTGCAATAATTAAGGGCATTATCAAAAGAAACACCTCTTTTTCTCATCACATTCAAAGTGTTTACTGTGATACAAGTGCTTTTCATCACATCGAAAATTTCGTAAGCTTCCGTATTGTCTCGTTGCATAAGCCCCATTGTTAGTTGTTTGTCCAAAGCATATAAGAAAAGAAAACCTTCCTTATTTTTGGGCATGGGAAACAGAGAACCCTTACTGTCAATCCGTACTTCTAATACTGTTTTCATCATTCTAACCTCGTTTCAAAATTTGTTTTGTATTTGCTACGGGTTTATATTATCACAGAATTCATGCTATGTCTATCTACAAAAGACATAAAAAAACAAGCTATATTTACATAATACAGCTTGTTAAAAAGGTATTTATATCAAAAAAGTTAACTTTTTAAAAATGGTTATATTTTCACATGATGCTGATGATATCCCAATGCTAGTCCTTACTTTAACTACGTATCCTTACTAATTTTTAATGCTTCTTAATGAGCAGCAATACTTCAAAATCGCCTCAAAATTGAAACATTTAAAATTTGTTATCAAAAAAAATCGTCATATTGAACAACAGGTGGTTGAAATTTCATGGGTTGGTACCTGTTTTCTGTCAATGAGAAGGAATTCAAGCTTAGATAAACCTACTGCTGATGTTGAAAAGGGGCGACAGTACAAAGAGAATAAATCCTTGTAATTATAATGGTTCCCAAATCCTAAACTACTTCTAGAAAATATATCGTCTGTATGGTATAATAAGTTAAGCAAAAAACAAGAAAATGAAAAATATGCAACGGCAAAGAGGTTCGTAGGTAGAAGAAAGAGGTATAAACATGAGTAAAGATATTTTAAATCAATTTGTATTTGAAAAAATGGAGGATGGGTACGCTCTCAAAAAATACATTGGAAAAGAAGAAAAAGTGGTGGTTCCTGATACATTTCAGGGGGAACCAGTGGTGTTAATCAAAGAAAGTGCCTTCTGGGAGTGCAACTCCATCCAAGAATTGACTCTCCCTGCCTCTTTAAAAAAGGCTGAAGTACACGGCATAGGTCCCTGTCGCTCCTTGCGAAAAGTGACTTGCCACAGCGAAAATGCCCAATTTGATGAGTGGAATTTTTATATTTGTCATGAAATAGAAGAGATGTCTTTATCTGTTTGGGTGCAAGGGCATTTATTCTTTGATGTTAACCAAAAAATACTACTGAATTTTCAAAATAATTGGGCGACAATGAATTTAAATGATAAAAAGAAGATTATTGATTGTGTTTCAATGGATATATCCATGAAGGAAACTATTTTTGTAAATGGTGAAGCTAGTTTAATTAGCTTTTTGCTGAGAGAAGGTGTTCTCTTAACACTGGATGAGTTGAATGATTATTTAGAAGCAAGTGTTGCTGAAAATAACACCCTAGTTACCGCTTGCTTTCTTCATTACAAAGGAGAAAACTATACAACACAAGAAATAGAAGCTTACGAAGAGCATCGACAACTGGTTGAAATTGGATTAGAACTTTCCAATTTTGGAGAATTTCATCGAAAATGGATGATCAATGAACTAGAAGAGGGACTGGAAATCATACGTTATATAGGTGAAAAATCGGAAACAATCATGCCCAGTTCTCTTACAGATGGAAGGAGAATTTTGGGGACATTTCATAGAATGAATGGAGCCTATGAACCACTGAAAAAACTGGTTTTATCGGAAGGTATTCGCTATCTGGATAAAGAAACTTTTTGTAGATCTAAAACTTTAGAGGAAGTTATTCTTCCAGAATCTCTGGAATCTATGGGCATTGGGTGCTTCCAGTTCTGTGACTCTCTAAAAACTATCCATATCCCAGACAATATAAAAGAAATCCCCAAGGATTGTTTTTCGGATTGCACTGCCTTAGAAAACGTGTCCTTGTCAGAAGGACTTTGTTCTATTGATGATTATGCCTTTGCAGACTGCAAAAACTTGAAGGAAATCACTTTACCACAATCATTAAAAGAACTGAAACAAGGCGTAAAGCACAGTGTGGGACCCCTTCAGTCTTCCGATGATTATGGCATATTTTTCAGAAGTGGGATTCAATCCATCACGATCCCACCTCAGGTGAAGAAAATTCCGAATTTCGCCTTTTATGGCTGTTCTGATTTGAAGGAAGTAAACTTGCACGAGAATATTACTGATATTGGCAAAGGGGCATTCAAATATGCCCCGTTACTTGCAGATGAAAATGGGTTTGTCATCATAAACAACATTTTTTTCGATTTTACTAAGGCGAACACTGTTTGTGTCGTGCCTGCTCATGTGAAAAGAATTAGTTGTAAAGCTTTTATTGAAGCTAAATTTCAAGAAATTATTCTGCCTGATGGACTATTAGAAATCGACGAACGTGGTTTTTGGGACTGTTCTAATCTGAAAAAAATCACTATTCCCAGTTCTGTGAAAGTTTTGGTGCAAGATGCCTTTACAGAGTGCAAAAACTTAGAGGAAGTTGTGGTTTCTTCTGGTACAAGAGTGGAAGATGGTGCGTTGAAGGACTGTCCTTTCGGGAAGATTGTTGTTAAGGCAATACCTCATAATTCCCATTTTTGAATTTTGAGGTATTGCCTTAAAATTGAACCAGTTTCTTGGAGATAGCAAAGAAGAAGTGACCACCGAGTGGACAAAAATAAAAAATAATTTATTTTCCAGCAGAGATTGAATGCAGTGTAGAGCCTTACTGTACTTTAAAGAAGTTCCACGATATAATTGAGGTGGTTTCTTGCTCACTTCTCACAGATATAACGATGAAGTAAGGAAAACCGACAACAGAACTGGAGTTTCTATCTGGCAATCTAGACAATCTAGGGGAATTGAAACCCATTCACAAGCTTTTTGTCCTAGACTCTCTGAATGAAAAACTTGGGAAGAAATCGTATTACACCAATCATTCTTTTGAAAAAGTGTTTGCACCCTCAACTACTCGATTATCCCCCAAGTTAGGTTCCTTTCAGATTGGTCATTTGCTCCTAGAAAAGCAACTAGATATTCTTAAAATGCGTGTGATTCATAACATTAATGACTAATTCGTTATGAATCACTTCATTTAGTCACGAATAATTACACTTTTCATATGTGCAAGCATTGTGGATTTTTCTTTGTACCAGTGGGGCGAGTGGATTCCAAATATTGTGACCGTTATTTGTGGGGTGCAACGAAGCATTGTAGTAAAATTGGTGCTAGTCGGAAAAATCAGGCTAAAATAGAAAAAGACCCTCTGCTTTTAAAAAGTCAGAGAGTCTATCAGAAGTTTCACAATAGTTTGGATAGAAATAAGCATAATTTGAAGATGAAAGCGGATTTTCGCAAGTAGAATTATGAACTGGCAGAGAAAAGGTCTGCGTATTTGTGTTGGGAGTTGTCTGCTGAGTGGGTTTTGGGAAGGGATTAAGTAAAAAGAGGAATGATAGGGATTAGTGGATGGCAAGTAGGGGATAGGGTGGGTGCTCTTTGCAGCATTTGTTGTATCAAATCTGCTTATTTAAAAATAACTAAAATGCAATCTCCCAATGTTTAAGCTTAGATACAAAATAATCTCAGCATTTTTCTCCTCGTCGACACCAGTTGGCAAAGTGTTCCCATGACTTAAATTCCTTATCTTTTCTCTCAATACAAGTCATAGCACTGCGAAGTATTTCTTCTGCTGTGTCATTTGCAGAGCTATTTCTGCTTTTTCTTCTTCTCGCTTTGCCTTGACCGACGAAATCTTCGATTGTGTCAATGTGTACATTTCTATCGCTTGCTAAGTGTATCACCTGACTATTTCCCATAAAAATGCCGTGATGGTCAAAAGGACCTCTGTTCACAACCAAATGATCACTGGGCATAGGTTACATAAAATCTACAAAGAAGTTGTTATCTTCCACTGCCTCAACTTCATGCTTTATATATTTCTTTTTAACAGCAACTGCTAGATTTGGGGGGAGTTTGCCACTTTTATGGTGAAACGATTTAATTTCCTGACTTGTTTTCTCATACCTTTCGCAATTTTATTTGCCATAATCAAACTCCTTCAAGTTTATTTCTTCTGATTCACCGCCACGGAATACAGTAGGGCTGAAAAAATCTAACATATTATAGCCATTCATTTTACAAGTAGGGCAAGGGTCAACGAATGTCTGAACGATTCCTAATTTATAGAGGCATTTTTTACAGGGAGGTATTTTTAGTTTCATAAGTATTCCTTTCTCACCAATAGACAGAATCAGAAAAATTCTTTAGCTTTCCATAAAATTTCGCCCCATCTTGAAGACGTATACATCCTAATCTACTTAATTTATTCCGATATGCACAGCCACAGTCTACTGCAATATAATTATCCTCTTGATAAATTTCAAAATGTTCTGGTATCTCTAAGTTGTCTCGAAATTTAGGGTCATAAAGAGCCACACAGCGATGGCCAAACAAGACTGTGACATTCTTATTTTCATAGCTTTCAAACATCCCCCACAGCATTTGCTTTCTTTTTGACATGGAAAGAATGCCATTACTGGATGAGGAGGTCTTTCCGTGATACGGCATAGCGTGGACAAGGTAGTATTTTTGATTGTTCACTTGAATGATCTTGTGATATGGCAAATTCCTTAAAAAATCAAGAATCTCACCTTGTTCATTTCGTGACAACTCACTAAATTCAGCATAGGTAGTTTCACCGCCATTTCTTGTCCATAATTTTGCCTTTTCACTGTATAATAATTTCATTTTAGGAAAAGGGTAACTTTCCACCATCATTAGTTCGTGATTTCCCATAAGCAAACTGATTTTGTCTTGATTACTTTTAATGTGCTGTAATATTTTAATGCTGTCCAAACCACGGTCAATGACATCACCTAAAATATACAGCTTATCTCGTTTCGAGAAGTTTTCAAATGATATTTGTTCTAAAATATCCAGATATGCTTCATATTGCCCATGAATATCCGACATCACATAAGTATTCATTAGATAGCCACCTTTCTCCTATAGGACGAAAAATCAGATAAAATCAGAAAAACTTCCTGATCGAACAGCACTAGAAACTTGGGACATTTGATTGAAGCTAGACGCAGTACCCACGGAATCAGCACTGTAACTGATGGCAAGTTTTGCATCTATTCCAATGTTTTCAGCCTCTTGAACCGCATCCATATTTGCTCCGAAGAACATAAATTTCCATCCGTATTTTTCTTGTTGACGTGCAATTCTTTTTTTCACACGTTCAGCGGTATATTGTCGGCTGGAATTTTCCTCTCCATCTGTAATAATGACAAAAAGTACATTGTCTGCTTGATATTCAGCTGCTGTTTGTTTCTGGACTTTGCGAATTTTGTGCATTGCCATTCCCACTGCATCCAAAAGTGCTGTTCCTCCCCCCACTTGATAATCGTTTTCAGTGAGGGGTTCTACTCCCTTGATGTTGATTCTATCATGAAGTAGAGTATAATTGCTAGAAAATAACACGGTGGTCACATAAGCTTCCCCGACCTCTGCTTGTTGTTCTTTCAACATGGCATTGAAGCCACCGATGGTGTCCTTCTCCAAACCTTCCATAGAGCCACTTTTGTCGATAACAAAGACCAATTCTGTCAGATTGTTGTTTGCTTGTTTCATAATTACCTTCCTCCTAATAAAGTTTTGATAGATTTAACACATCTATACTTTTATTATAACAGAGATGAAGGACAGATACTGGGGTTTTTGAAAAGTTTTTGAAAAGTTTTTGAAATTTAAAAAAAGGTACTGTGAGGATGTACGAAATTTTTAAAAAAGGTGAGGACATTAGTAAAAGTGGCCTTG
The DNA here is from genome assembly GCA_044432725.1 of Eubacteriales bacterium. GTDB lineage: Bacteria > Bacillota > Clostridia > Oscillospirales > Oscillospiraceae > JAWXUK01. Next base: position 113,252 of record JAWXUL010000005.1, on the reverse strand, counting down.
CACATCAAATAAAACCGTTGCCGTGATGTTTTCAGCGTATTACTTCTATCTCATTGCCTTTATGTCAGATGATAGGGAGGATTATCCCACTGTCTTTCGTATTAATCGGATTTCTGCTTATAAAGGTTTTGGTGAGAGATTTCATGTGCCCTATTCGGAGAGATTTAGTGATGTTGAGTTTAGAAATCGGGTTCAGTTTATGTTTTCTGGAGCCTTGCGAACGGTGCATTTTGAATATCACGGACAGTCTGTGGAGGCAGTTTTAGATCGACTGCCCACGGCACAGGTATTGTCGGAGGTGGGTGGCATTTTTAAGTTAAAAGTTGAGGTTTATGGAAATGGGATTGATATTTGGGGAGGAGTCAAGGGGATACAGTGAGAGTTTTGTCGTAATTGCACAAGAGGGACAGACATTGACCTTCTTGGTCTGGTAAATTTTTCTTGCAAAATCTGTCGAAATGTGATATGCTAAGAGAAGCAAATTTTTATATTAAGGATAAGGAAGGCGAAATTATGAGCAATAACTATCTACAGATTAAATATCACCCAGCAAAAAAAGAAATTGAATTTCATCGGATTCAAAAAGAAGTAAAAAAAGAAATTAAACAAGACAGTGTCCTCCATAAATATGTAGCAAACAGTGGGAATTTTATTTTGCAGGATCAAGGAAATCAATTTTTTGATGATATTGCATCTGCTTATGACGGAGAAAGAGAAGTAAGCATAAAATTAATTTGTACTAAATCAGATTATGAGGATTTCAAGCAAATGTTAGAGTATTACAACAAAAACAAGAAAAAATGTCACATTACGGCAACACTTTTGGCTGAACTACCAGATATGAACATCACCTATGAAATGGTCAAAGAAATGGGAGTGAAATCCCTGATTGCACTTGAGATGCATGAAAAGAATTTTTCCCCGACTGCTTCTCAAGACGAAAAAGTACGAGAGTTAACTAATTCTTTTCAAGTAGATTTGAAGGAGGAAATAAAAAACATTCAAGAAAAAATTGAAAGCCTTCAAAGTAACAACGTAAATCTCTGTTTCGCAGGGGTATACAGTGCTGGAAAATCAACCTTAATCAATGCTGTTTTAGGCGCACGTGTTTTGCCTGAAAGTATTGAATCAAAAACAGCAAAAATGTTCGAAATTTCTAGTCCGCAGCAAGGAGACCCTATTAGTATTACTTTTGAAATGGATGAAGAGCCAGCAAAAATCATCTTGGATGAGCAGAAAAAGACTTTAGAAATTGTGCATGGTCCAAGAGAAACAGAGGCACGAAAAGCAATTCAAGAAACAATAGTGACAGGCAGATCATTATTTTGTCATCAACAAATTCAAAGAGTTCTTGATGTTTTAAACGAACAGCCTAGTGTGGGAAAAACAATCATTTTGAAATATCCCATACCTTTAGACAATGATTCTCTTCAATTTACAATTTATGATACCCCAGGTAGCGATAGTGATGAAGATGCACACAAGGATACTTTGGTGGAAGCATTAAAATCACAAACTCATTCCATTTTAATTTACGTCATCGCACCAAATAAGTTAGAAGGCAGTGGAAACCGAGCACTTTTGGAATATCTACAGGAAGCAGATCATAATAGTGCTAAGACAAGCATAGATATAGATCGATCTTTATTTATTGTAAATTCTTCCGACACCATAGGTGAAAAAGATCGAACTTCTTTCCATGAGAGAACGATTATCCACAAAAATAAAAATAATGAAATTGTGGGTGAAATACCATTAAAAGACAAAAAACTTTATTTTTTATCGGCTAAATATGCTCTTATCGCAAAAATGAATAAAAGTGGAATTGCGACTGAAGAGGAAAAAGATGACTATGAAGATAATTATGAAAAGTATCAAAAAATAGATAAAGAACGAAACCGATATTATCTACAAAATCGCCGAGGTAGCTCTGAGATTTCTACAGATTTTATGAAGGGGAAATCTGACCATAAATTAAGGGAAGCTCATGAAAATAATGATCCGATGAAAGTAATGGAAATTTCAACTGGAATCTTTGCATTAGAAGATAATATTATTGAATATGGAGAGAAATACGCTGTAGCTGTAAAAACTTACGCAATCATTGATAGTGTAGAAACTGTACTTAATAACATGAATCACAAGTCAAACACACTAAAAATGGATGCAAAAAAAGCGATTGAAACATTAGAAAAAGATATTTCATTGCTTCAAAATACTTTGCAAAATGAAATAGAAAAAACTCGTCTAAAATATCTCCCTTGTGAAAATAAATTAGATGACTCTATGATAAAAGTGCTAGGATTAAGTAAAGAACAGTCCAAGGCAACTTTGGTCAACTCTACTTTGGATGAAATTGATACCTATTTCAGAAAGTTTTTAGGACTACGAACAAAAAGAGAAAACGATACAAAAAAAATCAAAGAAATTATCGTAACGCAGTATAAAAAGTACACAGATAATTTCATTTCTAAAGCCAATTCTGAGCTAAAATCTTTGCAAAAAAAGTTTATTGATGATTTGCAAAAAGCAATCGCTGTTCATGGCGAGTTAAGCGAGAGTGCAAAGGGGTATTTCAAGAGAATAACCCTACCTCCAGTAAAATTTAGTTGTGAAACGAAACCATTCGAGGCAATCATTGATAAATGTAGCGGTCTTATTTTTTTGAATGTAGAAAGACTAAAAGAATCTGTGAAAGAACAAGTTTTTGAAGATATGACCCAAATATCAGACACCTATAAAAATTATTATGTTGTATCACTAAGTGAAATGATTGACCAAATAAAAATAGATTTTGTTAAGGAACTTGACACCTTTTCCAAACAAATACACGCTATGAACTTTAGCAAAGAAGAAATGGAAGCCTTCGAGAAAAAAATAAATGCAGTAGCTCGGGAACTTACAGGACTAAAATCTGAGCTGGATCAGGAAATTTGGAAGGAGATTTAAGATGATTCCATGGGAAAATTATATTGTTGCAGGTAAGGTGAAGCGAAACACCATTGCCATGGACATTAAAAAAAGAAAATTAACAGCAAAGGACATCCCAGAGTTGGTTTCGCACCCAGAAATCAAAGCAAGTTTTATTGGCACCTCTTTTTCAGAGAAAACAGATCCTTCTCATTGGACAGAGGAATATTTAGAAACCCTGATTTATGCCGTGGTTGCAGAAAGTTTTAACGAAGATTATCTTCTTTATTTAGACCAAGTGGCAGAAAAAGTTTCAGGAAAGTCAATTCAAAAAAGTGCCATAGGAACCTTGGGGTTATTTGCGGGGGTTATCGTCATTTTGTTTCTAATTTCTAAGTTTATGAAATAAGGATTGAAGAACATTCCTGTAAGACACTATATACTACCAGATAAAAAAGGAGAAATTTATGTCAAATCATCAGCTACCAGAAAAAGAATTATTGTTTGAAAATTTAGGCAAAATTGAATATACCTTAGATAAGGCTTATTTGAACAAATTAACCACAGATTTTGTGCCATTACCCTTTGAGGAAACAGTTAACGCTGACGAACAAATAACGTATCCTTCTAATATTCGCTCTTTAGAGGTCACTCGTTGGGTTTATGATAAAAAGCAGAAAATTGCAGATTGCTTCAAAAATGTCCTTAGTTTATTTGCAGACGGCGACCACTCTTTGGCTTTGGTGGTAAAGAAATCTGTTACTGCGACCAAAATGTATTTTGTGGTGAAAAATATTGGGGATGACCGAAATGAGGATAGTAAAAACAACCTTGATTTGTTACAGAAGTCCATAAATGGAAATTTTTCAGGTTCTCAATCAAAAAAACTAGATGATAATAATGCGGATGATACAGATTACTCAAACGAGGTGTTTGATTTTCAAAATGCGGGCTCTATAGCTGTTTTGGTAAATATGCCTTCTGAAAAATCAGAAGATTATATCAGCCAAGGTTTGGACAAACTTCTCAATGGTGTTTTGCCCAAAAGTAAAGATGAAGAATACACTGTTGTTTTTTTAGCTGAGTCATTATCACAAGAGAATGCTAAAGAACTGATATCTGGGTTCGAGGACATGGCAACAGCTATTTCCCCCTATGTCAGTTACCAGTTTCAACTGGGAGAAAATGAAAACAAAACAGAAGGTGAGATGTCCTCTCTTTCAAATTCAACAAGCATCAGTGATGCTATCAGCAAAACCCACTCTGTGAATTTAGGAATCAATGTGGGAGGAGCTAACACTATTGGGCGTAATATCGGAGGAAGTGTTGGATTTTTTGGCATTGGTGCCTCAGCAGGTATCAGTAAAGCGTTTTCTCTTTTTGGTGGTCTTTCAGCTGGTTACGGATATAGTAAAGGGAAAATCCATACCGATACCCATGGTAATACGGATACCACTGGCAGAAATGAAAGTCTTTCCATTGGTAGTAGCCATGCCACAACTTATACTTACAAATCCCAATTAGTCAGCAACGTCATGAATAAATTGGAAAAGACCATGGTACGAATCAATGAAAATCAGGGAAATGGTTTGTGGAAATTTTCCACTTATGTAGTTGCAAATGATGGGACAACCAGCAAAAATGTGGCGAATTTCTTGCGTTCTCTGACCCAAGGAGAAGAATCTTTTGTAGAATCTTCTTCCATTCAAGAGTGGTCACGAGATAATAAAGATAATGATGTTTTTCCAGAGATATGTAAATACTTAAGCCATTTTACACATCCGCTGTTTCTCACTGGAAATCAACAAGAAAACACGATTGTGACACCCACTGCCTATGTAGGAACCAATGAATTATCCCATGTGATTTCTTTCCCACGAAAGTCTCTCCAAGGTCTGCCAGTGGTAAATTGTGTACAATTTGGCCGTGAAGCCCATGGGTTAGATAAATTAAATTTTGATTTACGGCTAGGGAATGGATACCATATGTACCAAGAGGTGCAAGAGCAGGGGATTTTCTTATCCATGGAAGAATTAACCAAACACACTTTCATCACAGGTTCCACAGGCTCTGGAAAATCAAATACCATTTATACTTTATTGGACAAGCTAACACAAGAAAAAAAGAAATTTTTAGTGATTGAGCCAACTAAAGGAGAATATAAAAACGTGTTTGGAACAAGGGAAGATGTCAAAGTTTATGGAACGAATCCTAATCTGACTCCCATGCTTCGCATCAATCCTTTCAAATTTTCTGAAAAAATCCATATTTTAGAGCATTTGGACCGTTTAGTCGATATTTTCAATGTTTGTTGGCCCATGTATGCGGCAATGCCAGCTATTTTGAAAGAGGCAATGGAACGTGCCTATGAATCAGCAGGGTGGGATTTGAAAAAGTCTATCAATACGATTCCTGAAAACTTGTTCCCCACGTTTGCAGACGTCCTTGACCAAATTTCTGTTGTTATGCACGAAAGTGAGTATTCATCTGATAACAAAGGAGATTACATCGGTGCTCTTTCTACACGCATTCGCTCTTTGACTAACGGAATAAACGGCATGATTTTCACCCAAAATGACCTAACAGATGAAGAACTATTTGAAGAAAATGTTGTGGTAGACCTAAGTCGAGTAGGTTCCATAGAGACTAAAGCACTGATTATGGGCTTGTTAGTGATGAAATTGTCAGAATATTATATGGTATCAGATTATGAAAATGCAAAACTGCACCACGTGACTGTATTAGAAGAAGCACACAACTTGCTAAAACGTACCTCTACCGAGCAAGTGAGTGAAAGTGCTAATCTGCTTGGAAAATCAGTAGAAATGCTCTCTAACGCCATTGCAGAAATGCGTACCTATGGGGAAGGTTTTATTATAGCCGATCAATCACCTCATATGTTGGATATGTCTGTAATTCGCAATACCAACACGAAAATTATTATGAAATTACCTGATGAATCAGATCGTGAACTAGTTGGTAAATCAGCAAATCTGAACGATGAACAAATTGTGGAATTATCTCGTCTGAAAACAGGGGTGGCTGCAGTGTTTCAGAATAATTGGTTGGAGCCAGTATTGTGCCAAGTAGATAGATTTTCAGCAGACATAGATAAAAATGGTAACATCTTAAAATATAAATATCCTATTGCAGATGTAGAAGAAATTGACATGAAAGCAGTTATAATTAAGATGGTATTGATGAATCAGATAGAAAAAGATATGAAAACTCCAGAGTTTTTCGTGGAATCGGACTTAAAAGTGTCAATCAAGAAAGCTTTTTTTGACGTACAAACTGGAACAGCAAGCAAAAGCAAGCTTTTTTATGAATTGTTTGTTGACCCTAAAACTTTTCATAATGTCTCTTCCTCTATAGATGGTGAAAAATGCTTGGAAGAAATTTCACGAAACACAGTGCCTTCTCTTTCAGGTTATGACTATTCTCTCCAAAAAGAAATTGTAATCCAAATCCTAGAAGAACAAACTTTGCGCAATCGTAACTATGAGGTAGTTTTGAATAAAATAAATGAATTATCTGCACTGAGGTAAGGGGAATTATGGAAAATTTTAAGGGCAGCTTAGAAAATGAGCTATTAAAACCAGTAAATGACTTGAATAAGCCAACAAATGACTTGGATAAACCAACAAATAACTTGGATAATCCAGCAAATGACCTCGATTCCTTTAAAAATGATTTAGATAACTCTGAACAGAAGTTTGGCGAAAAATTAAATCCGCTATCCGATATGGATATTAGAAAAACACCAGATTCTATTGAAGTAAAACCCAAAGAAAATGTATCATCAGATAGTAATTATCGTGAAAAATTGAAAGAAAGTGATGGAACTACTCAAGAAGTTCATCATATGCCAGCTGATAGCATCAGTGAATTATCTCGTGGTGACGGCCCTGCCATTGTGATGGAGAAAGCTGACCATCGCCAAACGGCAAGCTGTGGGAATTCCTTGGAAGCAAGGGAATATCGTGAGCAACAAGCAGAACTGATTAAAGAAGGTAAATTCCGTGAAGCTGTGCAAATGGATATTGATGATATTCGAGAGAAATTTGGGGACAAATATGATTCTGAGATAGCAGATATGGAAAAATACTTGGACAAGTTAGAAAGTGAGGGGAAAATTTAATGAATAAAATGAGTGTTGAGCCAATAAAAGCCGTGAATGGTGTTCCCTTTGGCACAGATAGAGAAAAGGTGAGAAGTGAACTGAGTTCTGAGTATACAGAGTTCAAAAAGAGTAAATTCAGCAAAAACACCGCCGATGATTGTAAACTATTTCATGTTTTTTACGATAGTAATAATAATTTTCAAGCGGTCGAAACTTTTGGCGATATCCCTGTCGTTGTGGGTGACATTGATGTATTTTCACTGAAAGTAACAGAATTGCACCTCTTATCAGGAGATTTTATTGAGGATCAAGGTAGTTATGTAAGTGTGGAAAAGTCTATTGGTGTTACCTTTGAAAACGGTACAATAACATCTGTTTTATTTGGTTGCCCTAAATATTATGAGTAACTGAACTTACAAGCCTGTTCCTCTGCGTGGGGAGGAAAGAGAATAAATATAAAAATGTATAAATATCAATAATCACCAATATAATAACTCCCATTTCAAGGAAAGGGTTGTTAACGAAACATTTAAAAAAATGAGTGAATATGATTCATTTTCAGTATTTGTATTCACTCATTTTAAAATTAGTTTTTTGACTTTTGCTTATCTTCTGAAAATTAATTTTTATCCTTAAAAATAAGGATTTTATTTGAATACATTAGTTGTTTCTTTTCCTCTATGACCAGCACCACTGAAATCACAATCAATCACAGTGCCTTTGGCATGAGTGACAAAGTAAGGCACTCTGTAATAAAAAAGGTTATTGCCAAAAATTGTTGTTTCTAGTTTAAATAAGAGTTTCCCAAGTCTTCTCTTTGTTCTTCTTGATTTTCGCTCAAATACTCAAGTTTTTCTTGTAATTGACGTTGTTCTGACAATAATTCTGCGTTCCACAGTTCATCCCTGTTACTTCGTTGTCAAACGTGAAATCAACTCATACACTAAAAGGAGAAATGCTGACACTTGTTATGTCAATGGTTTCATTTTCCCAGACTATTTTCTTGTTTTTTGTGAATTTTTCGGAAATATCTGTGTATTTGAAACGGAAATCAATCGCCAAATCTACTAAGTAGTATGGTTCGCTCCGTATCATCATTGTTCTAATACCCAATCTTTCCAAAATAGGCAGTACAAACTGTATTCTTAGGGATTTTTCCTTCCGAACTGATGATTTCAACTAATTGAATCGTGCCATCGTCTGAGCATACTCAGGAAATAAGAAATACTTCCATAGGAACTGTTATTATCAAAATTCGCACCAGAAGAAAAATGTTCTCCCTCGTACAAGTACATACAATCTAAAGGTACATCATCAGAAATCAAATAAGGTGTACCATCTTCGTTTCCAATGGAATAAATGACAGTAGCCGTAGATTCATCATCCATCACGGCAAGGGAGAAGAAACAGCCAGTTCACTTTCCTTTCTTCTTGACTGGAAGCCCCAAAAGTGGTAAAGTAGTAAAAAACAGAAATATTTGATTATTTTCAAGAAAGAGGTAGTTATTATGGCAGAGTTTATGAGAAATTTCAACGCAATCGATAAATTAAAGGAAGAACCTCTATTTCAGAAGAAATTGCTTCCTGATATAAAAAAAGGAGAGGTTTTACCTGCAATTCGGGGTTGATTTGTGAGTTTTTATTATAAAAGCGGTGGAATTTTTGAGTATCGACCACAAAAACGTTTCACTACTCATAACAGTTATGCTAAAGTTCCGCACAAATATACGAAAGGTGAAAAACAAACCAAAATTCACTATCTTACAGAAAGTGAAATTAAAGAGACAAAACCAGATTTTAATTTTTATTCCGATTATGAAGAGATAAAGATGAACTGTGAAACCAGTAAAGCACAAGAGGCAAACGCAATTTCAGCTTTGTATCAGTACAATTTCACCAGTCACAACGATATAATTTTCTTTGATACAGAGGTGGTGCCTGACAAGGGAAGCAACCGTATTGATTTGGCTTTTTACAATAAAACAAGCGGGTTAATTGCTTTTTGCGAGGCGAAATATATCAAAAATACCGGTATTTTAAAGAAAAAAGAAGTAGATAAGTCTACTATAGGGCAGATTTTGCGTTACAATAAAGAATTAGAAAATCCCGAAAAAGTCAAATATATTCTACGAATATACAAAGATTTTGTAGAACAAAGCAATCAATTATATGGAACAAATTTACCAGAACCAAAAAATATTTTCCCTCGAGTAAGTTTGTTGATTTTGGGAGGAACTGAGTCGAAAAACTCGGAACTCGAGCCTAAAGTAGAAAAACTTTATACCCCCCATAAAATAAGTTATATGATTCAAGAAACTGCAACTAATATCGACGAAATATTCCAAGCTATCACAAAAGGAGACTAACTCATGACCATCACCGTACAGCGTGGCACCGACCAAATCGGTGGTACTGTCACCGAGATTTCATCCAATTCCACCAAAATCCTCATAGATTTTGGCTCACAGCTAGAAGGGGCTGAGAAAAAAGAACTAAATATTGACTGGGACAGTGGTTATGATGCAGTTTTCCTTACCCATTATCACGGTGACCACATTGGAGAGATAGACCAGATTCCAGAGGACGTTCCAGTCTATTTCGGTAAAACTGCCACGGAAATGTCTATAGTATTAACAGAGACACTCATAAAAGGAAAGCAAGCAGACAAGAAAGTCCTAAAAAAAGACCAAGTACTTCATAAAATTCAAGAAAAAAACCATTTCTTAGAGCAAGGGAAAACCTTAGAAATAGGCGACCTGAAAATCACCCCTTATCATGCTGATCACTCTGCTTACGATGCCTATATGCTTCTGATTGAATGTGGAGGAAAACGTATTCTCCACACGGGAGATTTCAGATTAAACGGCTATACAGGGGCTGAAACATTAGAAAACTTTCAGAAAATCGAAAAAATTGACTATTTAATCACGGAAGGAACCACCCTAAGCCGTGATGGTTATGTACCAGAAAGTGAAGCATCCATCTCACAAAAAGCAAAGGGCTATCTGGCGAAGCATAAATATGTGTTTGTCCTCTGTTCTTCCATGAATATTGACTATATTGCCAGTATTGTCGGTGCTTTACCTCCTTATATGCCACTTATTTGCGATGAATATCAAAAAAAAATCCTTGTTATTGTATCAAACGAAAATTCAGAAGGAATTTATAATTTCAAAGACAAAAAAATAAATATCATCCAAAAAGGTGGAAAAAAATATGAGCACAACATTTCAAAAGGGTTTTGTATGTTGGTGCGTGCCAAAAATAAAAAGGCTAAATTCACACTGTTTAAAAATAGCTTGAAAAATCATGCCAACAAGCCAGATAGTCTGCTCCTTTACGGATTATGGGACGGATGTTTACATGGAAAACACAAAAAAACGAGATTTTAGATATCACTGATCTATTTCAGGATAAAATCAAGTATCTCCACACCAGCGGACACGTCGGTAGCGATGATTTGCAAAAGGTCATCAAAGTGTTACAACCAAAAAAAGTTTTCCCCATTCACACAGAGAACCAAAAAGGAGTAGAGAATATTCGTGGTGATGCACAAGTAATCTGCCTTGAAAATGGAGAAACTTACCACCTAAAATAAGCATAAAAGGTACGTTCTCATGGGACGTGCCTTTTCTTATAATTGTAAATATATAACATATCCCCTATTTTTGTCCACCAGTAAAACCACCCTCTGTTATACTGTGTTTGTACTAAAATTTAGACTAACTATGAAAAGTCAAGCCCTAAATCGAAAAAAGTTAGAAAAAATTTTAGAGCGAAATAACTGACCTTCAGAGCAAAAAAGGCATGGCAACCAGAGTGCCATAAGCCACTCAAAAAAACAGTATGTAGTTCAAAAAGTTACGAAACCTATGCTGCTACTTTGTAGGTTTCGCCCGACTTCTGGAGCTGGTAAATGACCCTTACCAGCTTCTTAGTGGCATGGGAAAGTGCCACGTTATAATGCTTGCCCTCGGCACGTTTTTTTGCCAAATATTCCTTGAAAACAGGGCTCCAGTTGCAGACAAATTTGGTGGCATTATACAGTGCATAACGCAAATAACGTGACCCACGTTTTTCCATTTTTGCATGGGTAGAATACATCTGTCCAGACTGATAAGTAGTGGGTGACATCCCAGAAAAAGCAAGGATTTTATCTGGGGAACTGAAGCGAGAAAAGTCGCCAATTTCTGCTAAAATCATGGCACCCATGTTTTCACCGATTCCTGGGATGGAGAAAATAGGAGAGTCGATTTCTTTCAAAATGTTATGAATTTCTTTTTCGATTTCTTTGATTTCCTCATCCAATGCTTGCACTTTTTTGATGGTATTTTTTAGTTCTAAAGCCTTGGCTGGTAGATGTGAACCGATGGATTTTCTCGCAGCTTCTTGTATGATTTCTGCTCGACATTTCCCCATTTTTCCCTTTGACGAAGTTTTTAGAATAGCAGTTAATTCTTCCAAATCTGCTTCAGAGATGGATTTTGCACTTGGATAACCAGTGAGTAGAGCATAAACGGAAGCCAAATGTAGTTTAGAAAAGAACTTTTCAAGTTCAGGAAAGAGGATTGTCACCAAACGAGAAATACTTTGTTTTAACTTTGCACGTTCCTGAACCTTGTCAAAACGATAACGAGTATAGGATTTCAAATCCTCACTTTCCTGTTGTTTCACTGAATAAGGTTGTAAGTCTAATTCAGAAAAAAGCATTTTTGCAATGGAAATGGCATCCGTTTTGTCAGTTTTGGTCTTACGCAAAGTTTGGCTTTTTCTGTAAAGATTGGTGTGGAGTGGGTTTAGTACAAAAGTGGTGAAATTGTTGCCTAACAGGAAGTTGAGTAAATTCAAATGGTAGTGCCCTGTGGCTTCCAAAGCAACTTGAAACTCTGCTTTTTCAGAAAATACGGAATTGCTAATATCAAGTAATTTTTGGAAACCTTCTTTGTTATTTTGGATGGTAAAAGGTTTATGTAGAACCTCACCTAATTGGTTCAAAATCACGCAATCATGCTTGTCCTTCGCCACATCAATGCCAATGTAATTCATGGTAAAATCTCCTTTGTTTTTTGATACTGTTTTAAGACCACAGAGGGTTCTTTGCCATCGTAACCTCGTTCTAAATAAACCGTCATAGCGGTATCTAACTAATTAACATTCTGCAAAGATTCTGTGGTTAGAGCCTAACTTAAACCGTCGAGCGGTAGGAGGTGATAACTAATCCACAGTATCTTAGAACAGTATAGCATATTGACCTTGGAGAGGGTCGTTAATCACTACTACTCTATTATACGAGGGGGTGATAGTGACACAATAGGGGCAATTTGTGGCAGTTTGGCAGGTAGCATTTATGGAGAGTCGGCAATTCCAGAGCGTTGGAAATCTGCCTTAGACCCTAAAATTTCAGAGCAAATGATGCGACTTTCTGCACTCGCCGTGGAAAAAGAAAAGTGGGAAACAAAAAAGTTATATCAAATGAAGCCCTTTCCAATCCGAAAAATAAGCAAAAACCGTGAAGTAGCCGAACGAATTTTTAAGCTTCATATGGTATTTTTAGCCTGTGAAGTCACTACTTACCCCGAAATTTTCCAAAGAATCGCCTATTCCTCCTATAAAATGTTCCAACGAGACCTGAAAGCCTTGCTGGAAGCTCAGTTAGTAGATATTATGTATGACAAAAAACGAGGTGGATATGTGCATCTTGATGAGTGGGGAAAGTTTCTGGGTTTAGATGAGAAAAATCAAGAAAACTATAAGCTTATTTTTTATCATCATGTAGAAAATCCCAATCAAACCATTGCCCAAGTTTATAGATTAGTGGATTTATTGTGGTATTACCCTGAGGACAAACTCCCTGATATGTCTGATTTGCTGTATCATGATGGAAATGAGGACGAAACGCTCTACAAAAATAAGATTAAAGTCCCCTCACATTCCCCATTTATCACAGATTATCTACAAGAACACCCTGAGTTATCCATACAAGAAATTTACGAAGATATGGAAACCTTTATCAGATTAGGCGAAGAGTTTGATTTTGAGACTGAGGTGAGGAGTTTCCGAGAAGAAGTGGAAGAATTCCAGAAAGAATTCATGCCAGTCAAGCTATATTGGGACACTGGGGAACCCATCGACCAAAATAGCACGTGGGATACACCATATTTTATTTGTGATTGGTGGTTTTGGCAAGGAAGTCCCTGTCAGTTGTCAGAGGGGACTATTCCAAAAGAACAGTGGGTAAAGGTCAGAGGGCATGATTGGGATAAAGAGTAAAGTGATTTCTAATTTCTATAACCTCCCCGAAACCACGAAAAATTTATGCTGTGATGCTCCCCCTCTCTATAAGCACTGAAGGCTCAGTTTCAACTAAGTAATAACTATCCACATATTCTACAAAAAGGACACCTTATCTCAGGATAAGGTGTCTTTTTTGCCAGATATCATTTCTTGTTGCCGTTGGAACTTGATTTTGGGGTGAGCGCCGTGAACAAATTTTGTGAGGTTATCTTGTCCGATGACTTTAATCAAATTGATCACTTGGTCTGTGTAAGCCTCATCGTTGTGATAAAAAATGGTCGTGTAGGAATTCTCGTACATCAGTAGTTCTTCTAAGATATCCTTGTCACTTAAATCAAGAGAATGTCCATAAACATAGATATTTAACGTGGGTAAAGTCGAAGAAGGTGCCTCTAAACATTCACTCACTCCTCTGCCATTTTCAAGAGAATCATACAATTCATCTAACCAGCATTTATAAATACATCCTGTTTTTTTATTGATTCTTTGGAAATATTTTTTGAATTGTACAAAATCAAGCTCGATATTTTTTGATTCATCCAGTAAATATTCATTGATTCCTAAGACCATATTATTCGGACTTTGTCCCATTTTCCCGTGAATATAGTCATATTCTGCCTTCTCTTCCTTGTCATATATTTTTTGAAAGGTATCTGTGTAGTTAAAGGAAAGCACCTTTTGAATTTCTAAATCTTTGATATCAGGAGAAAACAGTTCTGGCTTCAAACGGGTGACAGCTTCTAAATATTCATCTAAGTAATCAATAAATTGCTTCAATTCATTGACCAAAATAGCAGCGACATTTTTGATTGGTTTTGCATAACCCATGGAAGTAATTTCTTTGAATAGTAACTTATATTCTGCTGGAAGATTGCTCTTAGCCGCTTCTGTGCTGTTTTTGTACCATAAATCAAGAGTTTGTATAATCAATGAAATTTCCGCCTCTAGGTCAATCCAGTTGCCTCCTAAACTTGTTCGACTGTTCTGAAATCCATCAATCCATATATTTTCCCGCATTTCTTTACTTTTGGGATTATTCGGACTCATGACATAATCCAAAAAATCCCCATAACTCGTCGGTAAGCCATGTGACAAATCAAAGCCATTTCCTATTAGTAAAATATTCATCATATCCTCTCTTTCTTTTATATTCCCTTGTCTTTTTATTATACTCTGTCCAAGGAAAAAGTCAAGAAGAAAAGGGCAGATTCTTTTTGATTCACCACTGGTGACTTTGTCTAAGGTGCTACCTCATCATTCCCTTTTTGATTTTTGATAGATTTTTCACCCCCACAAGTAGCTGTGGTTCTACCCTACTCAGCTCTGGCATAAACTCTTAATCACGGAGGTAATACTATGTACAAACAATGGCGTCCAAAACCTAGGACTCGTCGTAAGTCCCTGAAAAAACAAAGTCTGAACCAAAGAGTCTCTCTTTGTTTGGGCTGTTTTCTCCTTTTCTCCCTGACTTTCCAACCCTTTTTCCCAGAAATCTCCCGACTTTCCTTGAATCACCAAGGACTTCAATCTGCCTTTCAAACCCTTGGGACAACTTTGGCTGCCCAAGAGTTTTCCTTAGAAAAGATTGAAACTTTTTGCCATGAAGTCTTTGGCGTTTCTCCAGAAGAGGAAGCAGTCATGGTTTTCCTCCCCTTGGAAGAAGAATTTAAAGAAGAGACAAAAGTCTTGGAAAGCCCTTCTTTCTTCCAAGAAATTGAGGAAAAAGCTCTCCCATTCCTCTCTGACCCGCTCCCCTATCCTGAATCAGGGCAAGTGGTGATTGCCCAACAAACCCTTCCTGAAGAAGAGCCTATGGTGATTGGCACAGTCCTTTCCTCTGCAACAGAAGAGGAGGAGGAAGAAGGCTATACCTTTGATTTGATTTATTTAGGAGAAGAAGAAAACTTCCCCCCTGTTTACGCTGTGGTGACTTCCCCTTTTGGCACACGACTGCATCCTTTGACAAATATTTATACCTTACACCGTGGTGTTGATTTACGTGCCACAACAGGCACAGAAGTCCACGCATGGCGCAGTGGCAAGGTGATAGATTTGGGAGAAAATCAAGATTTAGGCATCTATGTTCGTCTGGACCATGGTGACAATATTCAATCCCTCTACGCCCACTGTAGCCAAGCTATGGTGTCTATGGGGGACAGTGTAGAAGGAAACACCATCATCGCTTTGTCCGGAGACACAGGCAGTGTCACTGCCCCTCATCTACACTTTGAAATTCTTTGGAATGGGGTCAACCTAAACCCCTTGCATTATTTCGATTATGAAAGCATTCTCCCTTAAAGTCCCCCTTGATTTTTTCCACCTATTCTCCTTTTCCCCCACCTTCCTTCTCCTAGTGGCATGGCTCAATTTTTTGGATATGGAAAACATCATCCCTCTGGCGCTTCTTGCCTGTCTTTGTCACGAATGGGGGCATTATTGGGCGATACGCTTTTTCGGAGGAAAGGTAAAGTCCATCCATTTTACCGTCATTGGTGCACAAATGGAAGTCCCCCAATACTTTACCTATACCCAAGAATTTTTTTCTGCCTTGGCAGGGCCACTGGTGAATCTCCTCTTTGCCCTTGCCCTTTGTCATTTCTTTCCCCTCTTTGCTGGTCTTCACCTTGCCTTGGGACTGCTGAATCTCTTGCCTCTGTCGCCCCTTGATGGTGGCAGAGCCCTCTCTTGTCTCCTTGCCCTCTTTCTGCCTCTCCCTTGGCAACAAGGCATTCGCTATGCTTTGCATCGCCTTTGCGCCCTTGCTGTTTTGGCTTTTGGACTGTGGCTTTTTTTAGAAGGGGGATCTATCACTCTTTTTCTCTTGGGAATTTGGCTACAAAGTTCTCACCATGCCGACTGCTAGACGTCTTGTCACAAAAAAACTGATATTCCCATAAGGGAATATCAGTTTTTCTATTTTTATCTAAAGGAGAAGATTAACCTTCTCCTTCCACAGGGGCACTGGCTTCTGGTGCAGGACTTGGCTCAGGCGTAGGTTCTGGGCTTGGTTCTGGAGTAGCTTCGGGGGCTGGACTAGCTTCTGGTGCTTGGATTGTCTCCTCTGCCCAAGCACCTCCTCCACTATCAGGCAATACCATACCTGTATCTGTGCCCGCTGGTTCTGTTGGCGCTGCTTCAGGTGTTGCTTCAGGGACTGCTTGCCCATAACTTGCCCCATCTGCTGGGTTGTAATGGACAATGGCTGGACGTCCACCATAACGACTGGTATCAATGTGCTCTTGTAAAATCAAGTTATCATTTCCGTCATAATAGTTCCGAGTCACTGTTGCTGTACAGCCTGTATAGGCTGTTTGCACTGTTTTAGAACTACCCGCTGGGATCTCTGCATTTGCCACATATTCTGTGCTATAAGATACATAATTAGAAACTGTATTCACTGGTTCCACACGGATATCATCGGTTTTTGTGCCCCAGATGGTCACGTCTGAATAGGTTCTGCCGTCTCGCACTTCTACATTAATTTCTAATTTGATGGGATACTCGCTACTGTTACGGAATTGGAAGTCTGTCAAATCGGAATACACTGTGGCATCCATGCCAGGGGGAAGATAATCAATCGTAAACTGATGATTTCTTCGGCTGACAATTTCTAAATCTGTGTGAAGGACTGCGTAATAGATGGTAGAAGAGATTTGGCACACCCCTCCCCCTACTTCGCTGACTGTTTGCCCTCCCACATAAGCTGTGGCGACACCATAACCATTACTTTGATTGTAAGGTCCACTGTTTTCATAATAGGAGTACACTTCTCCTGGCATAAGTATCACACCATTGGACAGCTCTGCTGCTACACCAACATTGGCAATCCGTGTGGAAGTTCCTGTCACACGAGAGGATACAGATGCCAAAACATCTGCAAAGAGGAATGCCACGATATCATCTCTTGTTTGCTCTGGCTGTGTGATTTCCAAGGGGATGGCAAAAGTTTCCCCTTCTTTGGCAGCATTGTAAAGAGCCAGTGCATTGACAGAGTCTAGTTCTACGCCAAGCACATGCTCACTGACTTCCATGGTTTCAGAGTCGATTTCTGCTGACACTGGCAAAGCATACACTTCTGCTGCAATGGCTGAAAAGTCCAATTCTTTGGGTGGGGTAATATCAGTGGAAAGAGTCACATTAGAACTACTCCCTGTAGAAAGAGCAGTTAAGGTAGCTGTTTCCATGGCGTCACGGTCCACAGAAACACCAGAAACCCCTTTTGTCACCCACAGTTCCCCAGTCTCTGGGACAGCGTTCCAAACAGATTCCACCACCGAGCCGTTCATTGCAGCATCTGCTTCGTCCAGTAGAGTATGAAACTGTACCAATCCACTGTCATTCAGGGCAAGGGCAATAGAAATATCAGAATTTCCACTGGTCATCCCAGTCATATAACTAAAACCACTGGTGAAAAAGTTATCTCGTCCCATGTCATAAGCAAGGTCCACAGCAAGATCCACTTGAGCTTGGGCGATGTCTCCTTCTAAAACACCATTCCAGCTGGTGCCTGTATAAGTGATACTGGTGTTTTCCAGTTGTTGTGCCAAGGCATGGCTCACTGCCTCTACTGCTTCATAACGATTCATCCCCACCACTGGCACATCAGCAATGGTGATATCTGAAATAATCACAGGGGACGCTTGGGCAATGCCACAAAGCCCGAGATAACCCACAAGAGAAAGACAAGCAACGCCAGCCCCAATCCCTACAACAGGTATTGATTTAGCAGATTGTACGCTTCCTTTGTGTACAGATTCTTTGGTTTCCTTCGCCATCATGATCCTCCTCTTTCCTTGGAAAAATTTTCTAATGGAAATATTAAAATTGCATCAATTTATTATACCACAAAAAATATAAATTGCAAGGGGTAAATTGCGAAAAATGTTAGAAACTTTTTACAGTGACTTCTCAAGACTATGAGGACTTCTCCTTTACCTTGGGTGTCTCTGACAAAAAAATGATTTTTTTTAAATTCCCTTTCTTTTTCTCCTTTGTCTATGGTATAATAGAAGGAAGGAAAATAACATCTCTTCTCTTTTATGATTCCATGGTGCCCTTTTTTCCTTGCACCAGAGAAGAAAAAGGTTCTGAGAAGCGGTACAAGGAGTGTGCATGATATGAACGAAAACAATGATAAATTCACAGGAAGAACTGCAGATTTTCAAAAGAAAATAGAAAAAGTGGTGAACACTGTCACCGACCCTAGCCTTGGGCAAAACATCACCCAAAGTGTCAGCCAAGCAATCCAGAGCCTCTCTTCTGAATCTGCTGTGAAAAAGCACAACAAACGAGCCTTGCGAAAAATGAAAGAGCATGGGGACGAATTTCTTGCCATTGGCATCACCTTCTCTCTGGTCTTTCTGGTGGCATCCATCACCACAGCAAGTTCCCAGTTTGCTGCAATCCCTGCCCTTGCAACCCTAGGTTTTGGCTTTATGACAGCTGTGGGTTTTGCACAAAAAAACCAAGGAAAGCGCATGATGAAATATTGGAACATCTTGGGGGAATCCTCTCAATTTTCCATTCAGAAACTGGCGCAGCTTTCTGGGGAACCTAAAAATAAAATATACAAAGATTTAGACATCATGGTGGAAAAAGGACTGTTCCTACAAGCCTTTGTGGACAGAAACTATGAAGTTTTGGTGCTGAAAAATATAGAAGAGTACATTGAACATTACAGATCCGCTGTGCCAGAGCCTTTGCCTGTTGCTGAGATCGCTTCTCCTGAAGCACAGACTTTTTTAACAGAAATCCGTGCCATCAATCAGGCAATTTATAACCCCAAACTATCTGCTCAAATTCATGAAATTGAAACATTGATTGGTAAAATTTCTGCTTTTCAAGAAGCAAATCAGAATAAAGAGCGTGAACTCCACAGCTTTTTCAGCTATTATATTCCCACAACCTTGAAAATTCTTCGGAACTATGCCCAATTAGAAGCACAGAACATCGAAGGGGAAAACATCAGCAAAGCAAAGGCAGAAATCGAAGCCATGATGGAAAAGGTTGTGGAAGGCTTTGAAAAACAACTGGATCAGCTTTTCCGTACTGATTCCATGGACATTGCTGCAGATATCGCCGTTTTAGAGCAAATGTTCGAAAAAGATGGATTGACTGGTAACAGCCCCAAGCTTAAAATCAACCCCAGCAGCAATACGCCCAATCCACTGGATATTGATTTAAAATTTTAATGAAATTCCGACATCAGATGGGAACGAGTCTAAAAGATTCCCAATCATAAGGAGGTGAGCGACATGGGTCAACAACAAGTATTTGCCTTGCTTCTTGCTGCACAAGGAGAATATCTCTCTGGAGAGGCAATCAGTAAAACCTTAGGGGTCAGCCGTAGTGCTGTCTGGAAATCTGTGGCAAAACTAAAAGAAGAGGGCTTTGTCATAGACTCTGTACCGAATCGAGGGTATTCCCTCCTTTCTGCCCCCAATCGCTTGGATAAAATTTCACTGGCAGAAAAGACACGGGAAAAGATGGAAGCGGTCTTTCCTGAAGAGGCTCCCCTTCCTTCTTTGGACATTCGCTGTTTTGACTCCATTGACTCCACCAACACAGAGGTCAAACGTCTTGCCATGACTGGTGCCCCTGAATTTTTGGTGGTCACTGCAGAAGAACAAACAGCAGGGAGAGGGCGACAAGGAAAATCCTTCCACTCACCTTCTGGGACAGGGATTTATCTCTCTATCTTGTTACGTCCCCAATGTAAACCAGAGGAGGCTTGTCATCTGACCCCTTGGGTGGCTGTTGCTCTTGCTGAAGCCATTGAAACCAATTGTGGGCTTTTGCCTCAAATCAAATGGTGCAACGATCTTATCTTAGAGGGAAAGAAGCTATCAGGCATACTCTGTGAAATTTCTATGGAAAGTCAGGGGGATTTTGTGGAATATGTGGTCATTGGCATAGGGCTGAACGTGAATCAAAAAATGAGTGATTTCCCCGAGGAATTGCGCTCTACTGCCACCTCTCTTTGTCAAATCTCTGGAAAAGAGCTGAATCGAAACCATCTTTGCGCTGAAATCATCACTTCTGTCTTGCACGCTTATGCCCAATTCCCAGAAAAGAAAGATTATTTTTTAGAAAAATATCGTGAAAATTGTTTGACTTTAGGCAGTGAAGTCCAAGTGCTATCTGGGGAAAAGCGACGGACTGCCATGGCTCTGGAAATAGACGATGAATTTCGCCTTCTATTACGTTATGACAACGGAGAGGAAAAGGCAATCTCTGCAGGAGAGGTATCTCTGAGAGGAATGTATGGTTATATCTAAATTTTTCTCCTTTCAAACTGTGCCTTTTGCCCAAGAATCTTTTCCTGTGAAAGCCTTGTGATTCCCAGATACCACAAGAGAATTTTTCGAAAATCCTCTTGACGAATTTTGAATTTTATGGTAGAATAAATAAAGAGATGTTATATCCAAAATCCCCTTTTGTTGTAAAAAGATTGTGAAAGCGTATTTTTCTCTGTGAAAATCAGGGAATTTGCAAGTTTTTTCTTTCTGTGAGATATTGGAAATAATAATATTTCCTCTTGGAAAATATTGTTGATAACGTTTTTTAGAAATTTATTTTTCTCTCCCCTATGGTTGTCCCTGAATACCAAGGAGAGAAACAGGAGGTTGATTCTATGAAAAAGGAAAGCGGTTTCTTTGGAGCAATGTTTAAGAAAAAAGCAGTTAGCCAGGTTGAAGAAACTGCACAAGTTGCACCCCTTGCGACACACACTGGGACCATTCAGCCTGAGTCAGTCAGTCAAGAGGTCATTGAAGAGGTGGAAGTATTACCCCCTCCCCTGGACACACTGATTGATTGTAACGACGGTGGGCTTTATCGTCTTTGGGAAACTGGCTATGCTGGCTCTGGGTACAAACCTGACCTTATTTTCGAATGTGGTGCCACACCATTGCCCATGGAGCAGATGCGTCAAAATTTAGAGATGAAGCGTCTGAAATCTTGGGTAGACAATGTGGGCAACGCACACATGAAATTAGTGTCAGAAGAACTGAAAAAGCACAACGAGCAAGTCAATGCTGAAAAAGAAATGGCAACAGCAGAAGGACGCAGTCCAAAGCCTGTGCCTATGCCTCCCTTGGATGCAGTAGCTGCTTTTTCTCTTTCTGGCGATGGCATGGTGGGCTGGCTGATCATTCTTCCCCCTATGGGCGAGGGTGCTTTGGTGGAAGCTGCAGATGTTCAAATGTTCATTGATGAAAACAAGATTGTCTATGGTATTAACCAAGATTACATCGACTCTATGGTAAAAAACAAAAGATATTTCCATCTTTTCCCTGTGGTTATGGGCACAGCCCCAGTCAGAGGAGACGACGGACGCATTACTGAATTTTACTCCAGAGAACGTATTTGTGCTTTTACGCCAGATGCAGATGGTAATTTGGATTACCGTGCACAAAATTATTTCCAACCAGTGTTCCAAGACGGTACAATCTGTGAAATCCATCTTCCTACTGAAGGAATCGAAGGCACCAATGCCCGAGGGGAACCTGTGGAAGCAAAGCCCGGTGAACCTGCGAAGATTCAAGTTGGTTCTAATACCCATATCACAGAAGAAGGAACAGAACTGGTTGCTGATATTGACGGCGACGTGGTTTTTGAAAAAGACACTTTTGTGGTGCGCTCAGCAATGCAAGTGGCTGGGGATGTGGATTATTCCACAGGAAACATTAACTTCATGGGTGATGTTCACATCAAAGGCAATGTAAGAGATAAGTTTATCGTACGTGCCACAGGCTCTGTGGTTGTGGATGGCTTGCTAGAATCTGCTATTATCGATGCTGACGGCGATGTGATTATTGCCGGCGGTGTTTTAGGAGATAACGAAGGCACCATCCGTAGCCGAGGGAATGTCCGTGCGAAATTTATGGAAAGTTGCATCGTTTATTCTGCACAATCTATTCAAACCGATTATATTCTTGGTTCTGAAGTATTTTGTGACGGACCTTTGATGGTGAACACAGGCAAAGGAGTTATCATTGGTGGTAACGTCTCTGTCCATAGTTATATCGAGGTAAAAGCCATTGGTTCTCCCCACACAGGCAGAGCAACTACCCTGAATATGGGTGTACCTCCTTGCGGTGGTGGTGAAAACTTTGTGGATGCCCAAGGGGTTGACCCAGCTGCCATGTTATTAGAAGTCGCCGCACAAGGAGACAGTGTGGAGCAAATGGTCAACTGCCGTGGAAAATTCCAAAACATTCATGTGGGTGTGGTGATCAATTTCGCCAGAGATACCCTGAATATTGAACGGGAATGGAACGGCGTGAATGTTCGTTATGATGAAAAAGAACAACGCATTTTGCTGACCTAATCCCTTTTGTTGCTCTCCCTTTTTTCGGGAGAGCAACAAGTTTTTTCCTCCTGTCATAAGATTTTCCTTTTTGCCCTATCCTGATTACATATCCACCATCTTATCAAAACGGAGGTATTTCTTATGTCTGAACAACGAAAAAAAATCATTCTTGAAAAACTGAAAGAAAGCAGTGTTCCCCTAAGTGCCAATTATTTTTCTGATCTACTTGGTGTCTCTCGACAAGTCATTGTGGGAGATATCGCCCTCCTGCGTGCCTCTGGTGCCAATGTGATTGCTACGCCTCGTGGTTATATTTTGGAGTCCCCTCCCAACGATAATTATATCATCGCTTGTCGCCATACCCCTGAAGAACTTGCCGATGAAATCTATACCATCATCGATGCTGGCTGTGGCATCATGGATGTTGTGGTAGAACATCCATTGTACGGACAAATCACTTGTAATCTTCATCTTTTTTCTCGGAATGATGTGGAAGAATTTTTAAAAAAGATGGAAGAAACCAAGGCAAAACCCCTATCTCACATCACAGATGATGTGCATATCCACACCATTCAATGCCCCAGTCCTGAACATTTCCAAAAATTGGAGAAAACTTTGGCAGACAAGGGCTTTCTGGTGGTCATATAATCATCCAATATTTCCCTGAAGGACAGGAAGGATTTATGTAAAAAAAACACAAATGATACAGTTTTTTATTGACAGAAAAAAGAAATCCTGATATACTATAAGTGAATACAATTTTTGGAGGTTTACTTATGCGACTAATTACACGTTCTGACTTTGACGGACTGGCTTGTGCTGTTTTTTTAAAAGAAGCTGGAATCATTGACCACTGGACCTTTGCCCATCCAAAGGACTTGCAAGATGGCTTGGTAGAAGTCAACGCTGATGACTGTCTTGCCAATGTGCCTTATGTAGCTGGCTGTGGCTTATGGTTTGACCATCACTCCAGTGAACTGGAACGAAATAACTTCAATTTTAAATTTGAAGGTGACAGTCGTCCTTGCCCCTCTGCTGCCCATGTCATTTATGATTATTATGGTGGAGAGAAGCGTTTTCCAAACTTCGGTGCATTATTAGCGGGAGTGGACAAGGTGGATTCTGCACAACTGACAGCAGATGAAGTGTTGCACCCTGAAAAACCAGAATATATGTGGATTTTATTAGGTTTCATCATGGACCCACGAACAGGTTTGGGGCGTTTTCGTGATTTCACCATCAGTAACTATCAGTTGATGGAAAAACTTGTGGACTGGTGTCGCACTATGGACATTGAAGAAATCATGGAGCAACCTGATATCAAAGAAAGAAAAGAACTTTACTTCGAGCAAAGCGAAAAGTTCATCGAGATGGTCAAGGCACATACCCACGTAGAAGGAAACACTGTGATCAGTGATTTACGTGGTGTGGATCCCATCTATGCGGGGAATCGCTTCATCATTTACAGTCTATACCCAGAGCAAACAGTCTCTGCTTGGATTGTCAGTGGACGTGCTGGGCAAGGTTGCTCTGCCGCTGTGGGGTATTCCGTACTGAATCGAAAAGCTACCATGAATGTGGGTAGTTTAATGTTAAAATACAATGGTGGTGGACACAAAGCAGTAGGGACTTGCCAATTTTCCAACGAAAATATGGAAGAAGAGTTACCAATCATGCTGAAAGAGTTGGTCCAACTGAATCAATAAAAGAACAAAAACTCGCCTTTTCCTTTCGGAAAGGGCGAGTTTTATCATGTCACAAAGGCAGCAAAGCTTTATATAGAGAAAAAAATCCTCTCACCAAAAGGTGAGAGGATAAAATATTAGCTAAGGTCTGCTCTTAAAATTGCGTGATCCCAAGACCACAAACCGACTGGTTGATAGTTAGAGAGAGCAGGCGTAAAGAACTCGAAGTATTCGTCAGAATACAAAGGCAAGTTGATCACAAGTTCGTTGTAACGAGCTTGATATTGGAACCATTTGTCTGCCCAAGCATCATTGTCCCCTGGCTCTGTCATTTGCATGTCCAAAGCAATGGCACGAAGTTCTGCGTCATCGATACGTTCTGTGTTGTAAAGACCTAGGTAATCAGGGTCAATACTGCTGTAGTACCAAACTGGGTTGGTGTCTGCGAAACCAGTGGCTAGGTTAAACATGTGATAAACAGCCATGCCTTCCCCAGTACGATACAAGTGGTCTAACAAAAGACCAAAGTCCATTGCCGTTTGGTTGATTTGCATACCAGCTTTTGCTGCATTTGCAGGAAGCATAGAAGAAAGAAGTTCAGAAACGGGGTTATCCACAGTGGAAGCCCATTCAATGACAAGAGGCATAAGTTCGCCATCTACTTCTTTGTGACGTAGACCTTCAGAGCCTGTGACATAGTCAGAGCCGTCTGCATTGAATACCCAGCCACCTGCTTCCAGAACTTCTTCTGCTGCGTCAACGCTGACTGCATAAGGATTCAATTCTGTTTCTAAACGGTCACGATTTGCTTCATATTCCCATTGGCTACGGCCGTAGTATGCGTGAGGCAAAGTACCATAACCACCTGTCCAGATGTTGGCAAATTCCACACGGTCCAAGCTGTAAGCGATTGCTTGACGTACTTCTGCGAATTGGGTAGGACCAAATTCACAAGCGAATTCCAATTTACCATAACCAGCACGAGGATAGGAAGAGTAAGCAGCGTTTCCAGCTTCAGAAATGTCGATCCCTTGGTTGATTTCGTCACCACCAGAGATACCAGGAAGAAGATGGACAGTTCCTGCATCCAATTCGTCCATTTGTGTGGCAGCAACCACAGATTTCAGGACTAATTTTTCGATAGAAGCTGTTGCACCATCTTCTGCACGACCCAAGAATTCTGGGTTTGCTTCTAAGGTACAAATGAGGCTTGCAGAATCAAAGCTGACAAATTGATAAGGGCCACAAGTGACTTGTGGGTTATAACGATAGCCAGTATCTGGATTCAAGATAGGATCACGGATTAAATCTGCTGTAAAGTTGTCAGTGAAGGTAGCACCTTCGCCGTCATCTGTGATATCCACCCCTGGCGCAATGACAAACATAGGAGAAGGACCAACAGCAAAGAGAATGTTTTCATAGAAGTATGGGAATTCTGAAGCTGGGACAGTGATAGAGAATTCAAATTCTCCTAAAAGACGAAGACCTGCAAAGGTTTTTGTCGCACCAGTGTGGAACTCTTCATAGCCCACGACTTTGTTCCCAGAGGTGTTGGAAGCCCCTTCCATTTCCCCAAATTCAGGAGAACCACCAAGCATCACAGCGAAGAGATAATCTTTTGCAGTGATGATTTCCCCAGTGTTCCATTTTAAGTAATCATGAATTTCAAATTTATAGGTTTTGTCCCCATTGTCTTCATCAATGATTTCTAGGTTTTTCACAGCAACGTCGTTTAGCTCATAAGTTTGACCAGAAGTCATTTCAAATGTGCCATAACCACCCAAAAGGGATTTTACACGAGCATTTTGCGCACCATTTGTCCAACCAGTCATAAAGTCTCCATTGACATCTGTCGTAGAGCCAATGATGAAACCGTTGTCAAAAGCTGTCAAATCAACGCCAGAGCCTTGGCTCTCGTCGCCAGAAGAGCCACCATCAGCACTTCCACTGCTGCCTTCATTGGCACCTGTGTTCACAGGACCAGCATCACTGGAACAAGCTGCTAGGGTCAGTGCCATGGTTGCAGAAAGCAACATAGCCATAAGTTTTCTTGTTTTCATTTTTTTCCTCCAAAATTTCATTTTCACAATTTCTTGTGATTTTTGCATATTGCAACTCGTCATTTATCTCCTTGCAATATACTAAATCATTATACACCAAAAGAAAAGAAAAAACAAGAGGAAAACTATTGTAAAAATCGACAAAGATTTTTGTAAAGTTTCCTCTTGTTTTGATGAAAGAATCACATTCTATTAAAATATTAGAATATTTTCCCTATTTATTTTGTTCTTGTAGTAATCTCATGACGTTTTGGACCTGTTGAAACCATTTTTATTGGGGTTTCCAGTTCTTTTTCTAAAAAGTCAAGATATGCTTTGGCTTCTGGGGGCAGAGCATTATAGTCCAAAGCACCTCGAACATCGGTTTTCCAACCTTTTAATGTTTCATAAACAGGTTTTGCCTTGGCAAGTTCAGGAGAGGTTGGGAAATTACGGGTGATTTCCCCATCAATTTCATAACCAGTACAAACTTTGATTTCATCTAAATAGCCCAAAACATCCAAGCAAGTGAGAACCACTTCCGTAGCCCCTTGCATTTTCACACCATAGCGAGTTGCAACAGCGTCAAACCATCCCACACGGCGAGGTCTGCCTGTGGTGGCTCCATATTCACCACCATCGCCACCACGTCTGCGAAGCTCTTCGGCTTCGTCATCGAACAACTCGCTGACAAACTCTCCTCCACCCACAGCAGAGGAATAAGCTTTGGTCACAGCGATGATGTCTTTCACTTCTTTGGGCGGAATTCCTGCAGAAATACAGCCAAAAGATGCCACTGTGTGAGAAGAAGTCACCATAGGGTAAATACCAAAATCAGGGTCTTTCAAGGTGCCAAGCTGACCTTCTAAGAGAATGGTTTTCCCTTGAGAGAGCGCCTCTTGGACTTGGTGGATCACATCCCCCACATAGGGGCGAATCATCTCACGTTGTGCCACCATTTCTTGGTATAATTCCTCTGGTTTCAGGGCTGGTTTGTTGTACAAATGTTGGAAAAGGACATTTTTCACTTGGCAGACACGTTCCAAACGATCTTTTAAAATGGCATCATCAAAAAGCTCGCAGACTTGGAAGCCGATTTTGGCATATTTATCTGCATAGAAAGGGCCAATACCTGATTTTGTAGAGCCAAAGGCTTTGTCAGCAAGTCGTTCTTCTTCATAAGTGTCTAGCAGAACATGATAAGGCATCATCACCTGACAACGGTCAGAGACCATGAGTTTTGGTGTGGGGACACCTTTTGCCACCACTTCTTCCAATTCGTGAATCAATTTCCGAATGTCAAGGGCAACACCGTTGCCAATCATGTTCACAACTTCAGGGGCAAATACTCCTGAGGGAAGGGTGTGGAGGGCGAATTTCCCATATTCGTTGATGATGGTGTGTCCGGCATTGGCACCACCTTGGAAGCGTAACACGATATCTGAGTCACCCGCTAGCATATCTGTGATTTTTCCTTTGCCTTCGTCTCCCCAGTTGGCACCGACGATTGCTTTTACCATAATGATTTCTCCTCTTTTTTGCCAAGGGATTCTCTGATTCAAAGACGCCTTGGGCTGTCACCCAAGACACTTTTTTTGAAACAATAAAAGATTCCCTTGTTTTTTATTTACTTAAAATGACATTTCTTTTTCAGCCAAGAATCTCTAAAGGGACTTGAAACGTCCCTTAGGCTTTCAGCATTTCTTGAATGCGTTCCACTGCTTCTCGGGTGGCTTCTTGCTCTCCGAAAGAAGAGAGACGGACATAACCTTCGCCCATTGGTCCAAAGCCAGCCCCAGGGGTAGTGACCACAGAAGCTTCGTTTAGTATTTTGTCAAAGAACTCCCAAGAGCCAAAGCCCTTTGGTGTTTGCACCCAGATATAAGGTGAATTTGTGGCACCAAAGCAGACAAGTCCAGCTTTTTCCAAGCCATCTTTGATTACATTGGCATTTTTCTTGTAGTAAGCAAGGGTGTCTGCCACTTCTTTTTTCCCTTGGGCAGAGTAAACTGCCTCTGCCCCTTTTTGAATGACATAGGGCACACCATTGAACTTGGTGCAGTGACGACGATTCCACAAGTCCAGTACTTTAGCGCCTCCACGTTCCAATTCTTTTGGAATCACAGTGAAAGCACAACGTGTCCCAGTAAATCCAGCTGTTTTCGAGAAGGAACGGAATTCCAAAGCACAGGTTTTGGCACCTTCGATTTCAAAGATAGAACGGGGGATGTCTGATTCTGTGACAAAGGCTTCATAAGCTGCGTCAAAAAGAATAATGGCGTCGTTTTTGTTGGCATAATCCACCCATTCTTTTAATTGTGCCTTTGTGGCAACAGCCCCAGTGGGGTTATTGGGATAGCAAAGGTAGATCATGTCCACTTTTTCTTTTGGAGGAGCAGGAGAGAAGTTATTTTCTGCTGTACAAGGGAGATAGACGAACTTGTCCCAGCCTTTTCCTTCTACATAAGTGCCCGCACGTCCTGACATGGCGTTTGTGTCTGCATAGGCAGGGTACACAGGATCGCTCATTGCCACGATGTTGTCCACATCGAAGATATCTCCAATGTTCCCACAGTCACTTTTGGCACCATCAGACACGAAAATTTCTTCAGGAGAGATGGAGATCCCTCTGTCTTGGTAGTCGTTTTTCGCAATGGCTTCACGAAGGAAATCATAACCTTGTTCAGGGCCATAGCCATGGAAGCCGGCAGAAGTTGCCATTTCGTCCACTGCTTTGTGCATTGCTTCTGTGACAGCAGGGGGAAGGGGACGGGTCACATCTCCGATGCCCAAGCGAATGAGTTTTTTCTCAGGGTGAGCCACTGCATATTCACTGACACGGCGAGCGATTTCTGAAAACAGATAGCTCCCTGGAAGTTTTAGAAAATTGTCGTTTATTTTTGCCATGATGTATTTGCTCCTTTTATAATGTAGATATTTCATACTTTTTTCTTGTCAAGTTACGTTAATCATTATAATCTATTGACTGAAAAAAGTCAAGGGCAATACCACATAATTCCCCTTTTGAAATTTTAATCAAAATTATTTGTTCCAAAAGAGACTTTTTGGGGGAACAAACAATTTCAGGGATATCCTGTGTGCTTCCTAGAAAAACAGTTTTATCTGCCTTATAACCTTTTCCTTTTTCTCTATACTATTTAAATGTAAGAGAAAGTGATTAACCTCCACTTGGAACATGGAATGTTGTGGGCTTGCTTCTGGTATTTGTTGGAGTAAAAAGACCGAAGTTGTCGTTCAAGTTGCATTTTTTGAAAGGTTGGGAATCAAAAACGAAGGTGGATACGAAGGAAGAAGAGGGTGCAACTTTCACACCTCAAGAAAAAACCATTGTTTTTTTGTGCATCTCTACTAAAAAGAAAGGGTCGAATTTGTAACAAATTCCATATCGTGAAATTTCTCACAAATAAACTTGTAGAATCGATTTCTTGTTTTTGCAATTTGCCTATTGCCAACTTGCAAATCCTGTGGTATCATTAATACATGGTTTGAAGGAACAAACCAAAAATTAAATGGAAGAAGTGGTTTTATGGAATTCTCAGCAATCGATACCGTGTGGGTATTATTAGGTACAGTTTTGGTGTTTTTTATGCAGGCAGGCTTTGCAATGGTGGAGTCAGGCTTTACACGAGCAAAAAATGCCGGTAACATCATTATGAAAAACTTGATGGACTTTTCTTTGGGTTCATTGTGTTATTGGATTATTGGTTTTGGTTTGATGTATGGCGTCTCTATGGGTGGCTTTATCGGCACCATGGATGCTTTTATCTTAAATCCTGCTGATTATGATAGTAATGTCCCTGGTTACGTGACACTGATGTTCCAAACAGTGTTCTGTGCTACCTCTGCTACCATTGTTTCTGGTGCTATGGCAGAACGTACGAAGTTCTCTTCTTATTGTATGTATTCTGTGGTGCTATCTGCTTTGGTCTATCCTATTTCTGGACATTGGATCTGGGGCGGTGGATGGCTCTCTGAAATGGGCTTCCATGATTTTGCTGGTTCTACTGCTGTGCACATGGTGGGTGGCGTTGCTGCTTTAATTGGTGCCAAAATGCTTGGTGCTCGTATAGGTAAATATGACGAAGATGGAACACCAAAGGCTATTTTAGGCCATAACCTGACCATTGGTGCTTTGGGTGTCTTTATTCTTTGGTTTTGTTGGTTTGGTTTCAATGGTGGTTCTTCTTTGGGCATCGAAGGTCAAGAAGAGTTGGTTGGTTTGGTTTATGTCACTACTAACCTTGCAACCTGTGCTGCTGCTGCAACAACCATGGCAATCACATGGGTGAAATATGGCAAACCTGATGTTAGTATGTCTTTGAATGGTGCTTTGGGTGGACTGGTTGCAATCACTGCTGGTTGCGATGCAATGGATCCGTTTGGTGCTGTGATTACTGGTATGATTGCTGCGTTTATCATTGTATTTGGGATTGAATTTGTGGATAGAGTTTTAAAAATCGATGACCCTGTGGGTGCAGTTGGTGTGCATGGTATGTGTGGTGCTTTTGGTACCATTGCTGTTGGTATCTTTTCTACCTCTGAAGGTCTGGTTTATGGAAATGGTGCAAGTTTGCTGATGGTGCAAGTGATTGGTGTTCTTGCTGTGGCAGCATGGGTCACTGTGACAATGGGCGTTGTATTTTCCGTAATCAAAGCTACTGTAGGCTTGCGTGTCTCTGCTCACGAAGAAATCAACGGTTTGGATGTGGAAGAACATGGTTTGATCACAAGTTATGCAGACTTTATGCCTGTGACTGAAGGACCTACCTCTGCGCCTGTGACAGCAGCTGCTACAGAAACAGTGGCTGTGTCTACTACCATCCCAGCTGGGGAATCCTCTGGCATTACAAAAGTAACAATTATCACAAGACAAAGCAAGTTTGAATCTTTGAAAACAGCCATGGAAACCATTGGGATTACAGGTATGACCGCCACGCAAGTTATGGGTTGTGGCACACAAAAAGGTTCTACTGAATATTATCGTGGTGTGCAAGTTGCCATCAACCTGTTACCTAAGATTCAAGTGGAAATTGTTGTGGCAAATGTGCCTGTGGAATTAGTGGTTGAGACTGCGAAAAAAGTCCTTCACACTGGAAGCTATGGCGACGGCA
The DNA here is from genome assembly GCA_044432725.1 of Eubacteriales bacterium. Lineage (GTDB taxonomy): Bacteria > Bacillota > Clostridia > Oscillospirales > Oscillospiraceae > JAWXUK01. The sequence goes on along the minus strand of JAWXUL010000005.1, from coordinate 81,756 downwards.
AAATCTTTGTCTATCCTGTGGCTGATGTTGTTAAGGTACGGACTGGAGAACAAGGAACTGTGGCTCTTTTGGATACTCCAGCAGAATCATAAAGTAGACTAATCCAAACACCCACCAAGCTATTTTTTTGGTGGGTGTTGTTGATTTTATAAAGGACAGAGTTCGTGGCACTTCATGACTCTGATGGAAAGAAAGTAGAGGTATTTCTAATGAAAGGAACAAAAACAGAAAAAACAGCAACAGATAGCTCTGTGAGTATAGACAACATTTTTCGCTTGGACGGACGTGTTCCACTGGAAAAAGCAATCCCCTTTGGGCTTCAGCACATTCTTGCCATGTTTCTTGCTAACATTTCCCCGATTCTAATTGTCACAGGAGCAGCTGGGCTTACCTTTGAGCAAACAGCAAGATTAGTGCAAACAGCCATGTTTATCGCTGGGATTGCAACCTTGGTGCAACTTTATCCCATTTGGAAAATCGGGGCAAAACTGCCCATTGTCATGGGGGTTAGCTTTACATTTGTGGCAATTTTGTCCACAGTAGGTGCCACTTATGGTTATGCTACAGCCTTGGGGGCAATCTTAGTGGGTGGTATCATCGAGGGGTTTTTGGGGATTTTCGCCAAGCATTGGTATAAACTCATCGCTCCTGTGGTTTCTTCCTCTGTGGTGGTTGCCATTGGATTTTCCCTTTTGGGCGTGGGTGCAAGATCCTTTGGTGGCGGTTATGTAGAGGATTTTGGGAATCCAGAACACTTGTTTCTGGGCACATTCACCTTGCTGTCCTGTTTGATCTTCCATGCGAAGGCAAAAGGTTTTTGGAAGCAACTTTCTATTTTTGTGGGACTTATGTTGGGGTATATCGTGGCAATGTTCATGGGGATGGTGGATTTGTCTGGTCTTTGGGCTGATGGCTTTTTCTCCTTTCCACAATTCATGTCTTATGGCTTGGAATTTCACTCAGGTGCCATTATCTCTGTGACCATTTTATTTTTGGTTTCTGCTACAGAAACCATTGGCGACACCACAGCGATGGTTTCCTCTGGGCTAAATCGTGATATTACAGAAGAAGAAATTTCAGGCTCTATTGCCTGTGATGGTTTTTCCAGTGCTATCTCCAGTTTATTCGGCTGTTTGCCTGTGACCTCTTTCAGTCAAAACGTGGGACTGATTGCCATGACCAAAGTGGTCAATCGCTTTACCATTATGACAGGTGCTGTGGCAATGGTGCTGGCTGGGATGTTCCCACCTTTGGGGAACTTCTTTGCCTCCTTACCCGATGCTGTTTTGGGTGGTTGTACTATTATGATGTTCGGTAATATTGTCACCAGTGGGATGGAAATGCTTGCAAAAGCAGGTTTTACCCAAAGAAATGTGACCATTGCTGCTATGGCTTTGAGCGTAGGTCTGGGATTTACCCAACTACCTGAATTATTCCATTCTTTCCCACAGCTGGTTCAAGATGTTTTTTCTACCAACTGTGTTGCTGTGGTTTTTGTGGTTGCTTTGGTGCTGAATTTGGTGATGCCAAAAGAAAAATAAAAAAAAGGCTGTGTCTCTTATTGTTGAGACACAGCCTTTTTTTCTAGTTTTATTCTTCTGTGGGGAGGATTCGTTTCACTTTTCCCAATAGTTCCACTGGAACGCCATTTTCGTCTAAAATAGCAATAGACACAATTTCGTAAGGAAGATATTCTCCTTTGCTGTTTTTCAAGCGACCATGAAAGACCCCATCTTCCCCTTTTCGGCAACGGTTGATGTATTGTATATAGCTTGGGCCATCTTCTGGATGAAAAAGGGACAGGGTGGATTCTGGAAAATGTAGCACTTTTGCAGGCAATCGTAAATCTTCTTTCCCTTTGTGGACTAAGATATTTTCTTTCAAATCCACCAAGTAGAGGGACTCCCCTGACAGCACTTGAATCCCTTCAAAATAACTGATCATGGAGTTAAATTTCAAAAATTTACTGGTACGTTTCAGGGTTTCATCTAAGGGGTTGAGGAATAAAACCAATTTCTTTCCATCATCACCCAGTTCCATATGCTGAAAATCCAGCGCCACTTCTTTGATTTCCCCAGAAGGAACCATGATTTCCATCTCGGTATAATAGGTTTTATTTTTTTTCAACGCTGATTCTATTTCTTTTAAGTATTGTGCTTGTTTTCCTTTGGGGAAGATTTGCGAGAGAGAAATATTTTTCTCTTGGGGCGATGTGAACTCTAAAAACGCTTGGTTGGTATAAAGAATCGTGAAATCTTTGTCAAATGCCATGATTGCTTCGGCACGGTGGGAGCGATCCATCAACTGTTTGATGCGCTCTAAGCGATGATCCTCTTTCAAATCAATTTTCAAAAAAACGTGTGTTTTTTCTTCATCTGTATAGCCAATATGAATGTCAGTGAGCTGTTCTTCTCCCCAAGCAGTGCGAGTCATGAAATCATAGACATAGGCTTCTCCCTTTTCTTCAAGGGTGCCTTGGGCTCGTTGGAAGATAATGGGGTCACTGTCGGATTTCATAAAAAATTCTTCAATATTGATGCCACCTTTTCCGTCTCCATAGAGAGATAAGGCAAGTTTGTTGGCATAGGTAGTTTTGGCGTCGGCTCGATGATAAAGGACAACAGCACGGTCACTGTCTTCCACCATTTTAAATAGAAATTCTTGCATATATTTCTTCCTTATAGATCCTCCCATGTGATAAACTCGATACAAGAATGAGTGTAAAGCTGGAGGATATTTGTGATTTTTAATCGTAATGCTTCGTATACTTCTAGTATCAAGGTATGCCCCACCTGTGGAAAGAAGTGGGTATAGGGAGATAAATCGTTGATAAAATCTTGGAAACAAGAGGGAGATATCACCCGATCTTGGTCAGAATATAGTAAATGGACTTGGCTTGGGAAGTTCCATTTATTTGTAAAAAAAGGTTTGTTACACATAATCTCGACGATTTTGGCAGAGACTTGTGGGTCTGATTTGCGAGCATCCTCCACAATGATATCATCCACTTGGCCATAGTGGTTCACCGAGGGCAATGCCGCTATTTTTATGGGAACGGTGGTGAGAAAATCAGGCGCTTTGTGGGACATGGTGAAAATGGCTTCTAGTACTTTTTCTCTATCTTTTAGGATTTTTAGCTGTTGATTATCTCCATAAGCCGGATTGAGCATAATCGCCACTGTGGCACTGCTAGACAAAGCTTGTAAGACGATGCGACAGCCCCAAGAATGAGAAATCACAAAATCAAAGCCTTCTTCTAGGATTTCTTTCACATAAGCGATGTGTATTTCTTCTATTTTGTGCAAATCTCCTGAAAATTTATGGTCGCCAAAGCCTGGGAGATCAATGGCTTTACAGGAAAATTGAGATAAATCTGCACAGAGGCGCTGAAATCTTTTTTTTGAATGGTACCAACCATGGACAAATAAAATCTTTTTCACCGAGAATCCTCCGTTGTTACTCTCTTTACTCTATCACAAAAAAATCTTTTTGTCAAGAACTCGCCGAAGGGCTGTCCTTTTTAGGGATTGACAAAATATGAACATTATGTTAAGATGAAAGGAATAAAAAGGTAGGCTTTTCCAGATTTCAGTGGAAAGGGAAATCTTTGCAACGCAATGGAAATAATTGGGTTCCCTTTCCAAAGATGGCTTAAAAAAAGAGACTTTAGGAGGTAAGCTTTATGAGATCGGTTCTTTATTGGAAAACCCTGTTACAACAGCATAAGCTACCCTGTTTGATTGCAGATTTTAATCAAGAAGAGGTTCTTTATTGCAATGAAGAACTGGAAAAGTTAATGGGTGGAAAGGAAAAAGTCATTGGGCAGAAGTTTCAAGAAATCATCAAAAATGACTTAGAGGACAAACCCATCCTCCTTTCTGGCAAAGTGGGGGAAATCCTGAGCAAAACAATTTATGACCAACATTTAAATCAGGAATATGTCGCTACTGTTGCTGTGGGAGAATATGGGGGAGAAAAGTATATTTTCGTCAAGTATCTCTCTTCTAGTTATTCAGAAAATCCTAATTTTGATTTTGAATTTGCCATGTCACGTTGTATCTCCATTCTGCAACAAAACGAGGAAAACAAAAACGAAAGCCTACTTCAAGTCGTAGGAGAATTTTTTGATGCAGAGAAGGCTTATTTGTTTCAAATCAATCGAAAAGAGAGCAAGATTTCTGCCTTGTCTTTTTGGCGACAAAATGAGTCTGTTCCTCTGACCAAAGAGTTGGGGGATAAATTTGACGTTTCTGTCATGATTGATTGGTTAGATTCCAGAACCCAGCTGGGAATGATTGATGTGGGCAGAAATTATCCAAATTTCGACCCAGAATCTTTTGAAGGCAAAATTCTTGGGACTTATCACGTGAACAATCTTTTGGTGTCATTACTGGAAGATGAAAATCATGTGCCTGTTGGCTTGTTGATGGTGTGTAATCGGGAAAATATGGCGCCTGATTTTCGTCTTCTTCATGGTGTGGGACAATTTATGGAGAATCAACTGACCAAGTCAGAGAATACTGTGGCGCTAGAGCAACTCAATCAGATGGATTTGTTGACTGGTTTTTATAGTCGCTCTGTTTATGCCCAACTTGTGGAAGAGTATCAATCTAACCCTCCCTCTAACTTAGGGGTGATTTCGGCGAATGTGAATGGTTTGCGAAAAGTGAACAGTCAATACGGTTATGCCAAGGGAGATGCTTATTTAAAAGAGGCAGCAGAATTGTTGCAAGCCCATTTTGGCACAGAGTTTTATCGTGTTTCTGGGGATGAATTTATTTCTTTTATTTTGTATGTGGACAAAGATCTCTTAGAAGAAAAGGTGCACAGTCTCCAAGAAAAGATGCGCAACAATGGGAATTATCTCTTTTCTTTGGGGCACAGTCACGGAACAGGTCGTGCAGATGTGCATAAACTGGTTCGAGATGCAGACACCATGGTATATATCAACAAGCAGGAGTATTATCATAATAATGACGTGAGTTTCACAGATATGAAGGACAGCTTACTCAGCGATTTACTATCCTATCTGGTGAATAAAGAGTTTATGATTTACTTACAACCACAGGTAAAGCTTGCAGATGGTTCCATTTATGGGGCAGAAGCTTTGATCCGTCGCTTTGATAAGGTCAATCAAAAAATGGTCTTTCCTGATCAATTTATTTCTACTTACGAACAAAGATCCATCATACGTCACGTGGATATCTTTGTGGTGGAAGAGGTTTGCCGTTTGCTGGAAGCCTTGCGAGCAAAGGGAAAGGAAATTCCTATTTCGGTGAATTTAAGCCGTGTGACATTACAAGAATTTGGTATTGTGGATACCATTGCAAAGATTTGCGACCGATTCAATGTGGCTCACGAGCTTTTGATTTTGGAAGTGACCGAGCGTGTGGGGCTGATCGAAAACGACGTACCTTCTGCTTTGGTGGAAGATTTTAAGCGTCATGGCTTCAAGATTTCTTTGGACGATTTCGGTTGTGCTTATTCTAATATCATCACTTTGGCACAAATCGAGGTTGACGAAGTCAAATTAGATAAAAGTTTAGTGGATAACTTGACCACCAACGAAAAGAACTTTATTTTGGTGAGAAATATCCTTCGTATGTGTAGCGAATTGAAGGAAACCTCTGTCCTTGCAGAGGGCATCGAAGATGAAACCCAAGGGAAGTTTTTACATCAGTTGGGCTGTCTCTTTGGTCAAGGATATTATTACTCCAAGCCCTTGTCTGTTCCAGATTTTTGCGAAAAGTATTTTGAATTAAGCTCCATATGGTAGCCACTTGACTCCCGAAAGTGACAAGTCACTTTTTTATTTGAAAATATGAAACAGATTGGTTCCCCATTTTGGGGAGCCAATTTATTTTGAAAGAGGTAGACAATATGATTCCCTTGAGCAAAATATGGAAAAGTTCAGATAAGCCCCCACAAATCCAGCCCTATCAGGACAAAGATATTATCTTTTGGGGTGAAGAAGGGGAAGATTTGGTGAAGTTGCTTGAAAAATTCCATTATTCTCCCAAAGGATATTGTAGTTTTTTGGAAGAGCGATGGGGCACAGTCCATGATAATTCTTTGGTTCTTTCCCCAGAGATATTTTTTTCATTATATCCTCAAGGAGAAAATGTGGTGATACAACTGGCGATGCCTGAAGAAGAGGAGAAGCAAATCAAAGACTTTTTCGCAGAAAAAGCTTATCCTTTTGTCCTCGGTAGCCAAGAGGCAAGAGAAATTTTATCCTTTTTTGCAATGGAGAATCCAGAGTGGTTACCTCAGTTACCCCAAGTACTGGCAAAGAATCAACTTATCGAGACCTTAAAGGGAGAAGAATATGCTCTTTCTGCCAAGGATACCCCCCTTTTTCTTTGTATGCCTCCCAAAACAGGCGATCATAGTTTAATGGATACCTTTCGAAGAGAGAACATCCCCCATCATTTTCTTTTTCACCAACCCTCTGCTGTTCCCCATCATTGTGGTCCCATCAAACTAATCACTGCAGTTCGTGACCCTGTGGCACAAAATATCTCCTTTTTATATCAAGTATTGGCTGATTTGTCCCACAGTATGACAGCGCACTTTTTATTCAGTGGGAAGGATTTTTTTCAAAAGGAAAATGGTGTAGATGTGGAAGAAATCTTCCATCATTTCTGTCATAAAATCATGGAAGGAAGGACTTTGGGCACCCCTCCCATTCAGCGTTTTATCACTGATTTTTTTCAAGATGTGGTGGACTTGACAGCCCATCCATTTGATCCAGAAAAGGGATTTACTGTGATAGAAGAAAATGACTTGTCTATTTTTGTCTTTCAACTGGAGAAATTAGATGAACTATTACCAGAGTTATCCCAATTTATCGGGCATGAAATCACCCATTTAGAGCATGGTAATCTCACTGCAACGAAGTGGGTGGGGCAATCTTATGAACAAGCCGTGGCAGAGCTTTCTTTTCCAGAAGGATATTTAGATTTTTCCTATTCTGCTCCTTGGGTCAAGTACTTTTATGGTGAAAATATGATGGAACAGATGAAAGAGAAGTGGGAACGACGATGATTTTTTCAGCGAGAGAGAGGATTGTTCAGTACTACAGATAAGAGTATTTTGAGAAACAACTTGTTTCTAGCTTCCTTTTATGGTATAATGTTTATCAGCACAAAGTTGCAGTATCTCTTTTTTGAATCAAAGGATATTGCTTCACAATGAGAAAAGGAGAATGACTATGTATTCCAATAAGCTTCAACTGGTTAATGATGACATTTTTGCCTATCTAATCATTCGTCACGGAGAACATGAAACAGTTACTGGAAATAATTTAGCACAGCGTTATTATGCTGACGAGAATAAATTCCCCTTGCTGACAGATATGTTTCCCAATTTACAACTTGACATGAATCAAAAAGAGCAATTTCTTTTGGATGAAAAGTCAGTGAAAGCCTCTGGGGAGGTTTTCAGTTGCGATTTAGAGATTTATCGTCCAGAGCCTACCCTTTTATTTTTTGTCATAAAAGAAAAAATACAGGAAAGCGATTTATATTTAACAGAACTGGTGGAGTTAAGTGATAACCCAGTCTTTGTTTTAAATTTAGAGGATAATTACAGGGTAGCCTTTGGGAATGAACGCTTTTTTCAATTCATTCGCATGAACCAAGAAGAATTTGAACAGAAACATCAAAGTTCTTTTCCAACACTGTTGGAAGAGAATAGCCATTTTAATCAGACCATAGAGCGTATCTTGAAAGACAGCAATGAGTGCGAGTTTGACTTGGAATTTTCCTTTGACAAGGAGTTTTACTTTCTCTTTCGTTTTGACGCCTTTCGTGCACAGGACAATAGATTGTATGGTGTATTGGTGAGCATCAAGCGTCAAAGTGAATTGATGAAGAAAATCGAATATGATCAACAATATTTCGATATCATGCAAGAATTTTCCAAAGACTTGCTCTTTCGTATTGATATCAACAAGAAAACCTTGGTGCATAGGGGGGATATTTCTAATTTTGTGGGATTATTGCCAGAGATGAAAAATTTCCCAGAATCAATGCGTGACATCCGATTGATTCATCCTGATGATTTAGAAGGGTATATTGCCTTTATTTATCGAATGATCCACGGCACCCCTGCTGTTTACGAGCCACGTTTTCTATTCACAAATGGGGAATATGAGCGCTATCGTTTACAGGGGAAGCCTCTTTTTGATAGTGATGGTGTTCCTGTCCAAGTGGTGGGAAAGTCAGAAAATATTCAAAAATATATTGAAATAGAGAAAAAGGCAAATTATGATTCTCTGACCACTGCCTTGAACAAGCAATCTTTCAGAGAATTGATCGAGGAGACCTTGCGCCGAGCCGTACAAACAGACAAATTTGCTTTACTGTTTTTAGATTTTGACGATTTCAAGAACGCCAATGATGTAATGGGTCATGCTTTTGGTGATTTTTTGTTGGAAACCGCAGGAAAGAGAATCATAAACTGTGTACGGAATCATGATAAAGTGGGACGAGTGGGTGGCGATGAGTTTGTTGTATTCTTCCCCCATGCGCCACATGAAGCGGCAGTGTTAGAGCGAGCAGAGTCTATTTTACATTCCTTACGTCGTCCTTTTAACAATGGGGACCAGAGATACTCCATCAAAGCAAGTATCGGGATTGCTTTATACCCTGACCATGGAGGGACCTATGATGAACTTTATCGACGAGCAGATAAAGCGTTGTACGAATCAAAATCCCGTGGAAAAGATGTTGCCACGATTTATTTTTCAGATTTAGATCTATAAAATATGCCCTCTGCTTCAGTGATGAAGCCAGAGGGCATTTTTTCAGTTAGACTTTCGCCTACATCATCAACCAAAAAGCAAGAAGGACAATACCTCCACATAGAAGTAAAACTGGAATGGCAACAATCACAGCAGCGATGATCATGGCAGGGAGATCCCCTTTTTCCAGTGGCTCTTTCTCTAGCTGTTCTTGCCATTTCTGCTCTATTTTATCCACATCTATTTCTTTTTTCATCAGTTTCCTCTTTTCCTGTGAAAGTATTGTATCCTCCCTGAAAAAAGGGAGGATACTTTTTTTATATTTCCAATTTTTTATCTAACAATGGATGGTGACAAGCCACAAAATGTCCTGGTTTCATTTCTTGGAAGTCTGGCTCGTCTATTTTACACTCATCTGTGACATAGCGACAACGAGTGTGAAATTTACATCCTTTTGGTGGGTTCACTGGGCTTGGGATATCCCCTTCTAAGAGAGGGACGTCCTTTTTCCCATCCACATCCGTGGTAGGGATAGCGAGAAGCAGTGCTTCTGTATATGGGTGAAGTGGTTGCTGAAACATACTTTCTGCCGTGGCAAGTTCCACAATATTCCCCAAATACATCACACCGATACGGTCGCTGATATATTTCACCACAGAAAGGTCATGGGAGATAAAGAGATAAGTTAGATTCTCTTCTTCTTTGAGATCTTGTAACAGATTGATAATCTGAGATTGAATGGACACGTCCAATGCTGAGACTGCCTCATCACAAACCACAAATTTTGGCTTCATGGCAAGAGAACGGGCGATGCCGATTCTTTGACGTTGTCCACCAGAAAATTGGTGGGGATAACGATGAATCATATAGGGGGCAAGTCCACATTTTTCCATGATTTCCATGATATAGTCTTGCATTCTATCGTCATTAGGCGCAAAAAACTTATGGGCAACCAGTCCTTCCCCAATGATTTGTCCCACTGTCATACGTGGATTGAGAGAAGAATAGGGGTCTTGGAAAATTAACTGGAGGTCTTTTCTCAGGCTACGCATTTCATTGTAGTTGAGCTTTGCAAGGTCTACCCCATCTTCACGATAGGTTTCATATTCCACAAATTTTTCATTATCTTTATTTTTAGCACGTAAATCTTCTAAGGCTTTTACTTCTTTTCGTAATACAATGGCAAGTTCACCTTCTCGGTTGAGATGGTTGTCCCGTTTTGTTTTCAGTTTTTCAACTTGGCTTGTCAAAGAGGAAGCATCTTTCCCCTCTTCTTTTTGCTTTTCAATTTGTCCAAGTTTCTTGTCAATTACGATTTGAATTTCGTTCATTTCTTGCTCTAGCAAGTACATTTCAGAGGCAGTTTTGTATGCTGTTTGCAACATGGCACAAGGGGTTTCCACGTCTTCTAAGACCATAAATCCACCTAGAATCGTAGAAATATCCGAAAATTTCACTTGGGCTTTTCGACGTGCCTCACGATATTCATTTCTTTTTTCGTGCTTTTCATCCCCAGTAAAGTTATCGATCTCAGCGAAAAGTTTATCTCTCTCTCCTTCTAGCTCTTGGAGATTTTTCATTTCTTTGGTGATATTTTTTAAGAGAGACACCACATATTGGGGAGAAAGTTCATCAATCGAGCGACCATAATACATGGTTTTCCCAGCTGTTTGCGTATATAGTTGCAAAAGAGATCTACCCATAGTAGATTTTCCACAGCCACTCTCGCCCACAAGCCCTAGGGTTTCCCCTTCATAGATTTCTAAAAAGATTCCATCATTGGCACGAACATATTGTTGTTTTTGGCGAAATTTTGTCTTTTTCACGGGGAACCATTGCTTTAAGTTGTGAAGTTTGACAAGTACTTTTTTTTCTTCCATCTTATTTTCCATGTTGACGTTCCTCCTTTTTGGGATAGAAACATCTCACTTGGTGGTTTTCTTCTACTTCCACCAAGGTAGGTTCTTCTGATTCACATTTTTCTGTGGAATATTTGCAACGCGGTGCAAATTTACAGCCCACTGGTAATGCCAAGGGATGAGGCACAGCACCAGGGATTGCTTCTAATTTGGTTCCTGTTGGAGTGTCCAAACGAGGAATGGAGGTCATAAGACCTTCTGTATAGGGATGATTGAAGTCATTTGATCCAAAAATACTACGAACAGAAGCCATTTCCACCACTTGACCGCAGTACATCACAGCCACTTCGTCTGCCATTTCGTTGATGACACCCAAATCATGGGTGATGAACAAAATAGAAGTACCTCTATCCTCTTTCAATTCGTTCATCAGTTTCAAGATTTGTGCTTGAATGGTCACATCAAGAGCAGTGGTGGGTTCGTCTGCAATCAGTAATTTTGGTTGACAAGCCAACGCCATGGCAATCATCACACGTTGACGCATCCCCCCTGAAAGTTGGTGGGGATATTGTTTCGCCACACGTTCAGGGTTTGGGATTTTCACTTGTGACAAGATTTCCACAGCTTGGTTGGCTGCTTCTTTTTTGCTCATATTTTGGTGAACACGATACACTTCAGACAGTTGGCGAGAGATGGTGAACACAGGATTCAAACTGGTCATTGGCTCTTGGAAAATCACAGAGATATCGTTTCCACGGATTTTGTACATCTCTTTCACGGTACATTTGGACAAATCTCTTCCCTCGAAGAGAATTTCCCCATTGTTAATCTTGCCGTTGCCATCTAATAGTTGGAGAATGCTCATAGCAGAGACAGATTTCCCACTGCCACTCTCTCCCACCACCCCTAGGGTTTTTCCAGCTTCCACACGATAAGAAACACCGTTCACTGCTTTGACGATGCCTTTTTTTGTGGAGAAAAAGGTCTGTAATTCTTTTAATTCTAGCAAAGCTTCCATGACTATTTCCCCCTATCTTTCGTTGGATTTTGGGTCGATGGCATTACGAAGACCATCCCCAATGAGATTGATACTAATGGTAGATAAACTAAGGGCAAGGGCTGGGAAGACCCAACGCCACCAGTAATCACGAATCACCACAGAGCTTTGAGAGCCTGTGAGCATATTCCCCCAAGTTGCATTTGGCTCTAGGACACCAAAGCCCAAGAAGGACAAAGAGGTCTCTGTGAGCATAGAAGATGCAAAGCTAAGGGTCACACTGACGATAATGACTGTAATCACGTTTGGTAAGATATGCTTAAAGATAATCACGTGCTCTTGGAGTCCCATGGCACGAGCGGCTGTGACAAATTCTTTTTCACGTTCTGCAAGGACTTGTCCACGGATAAGTCTGGCAAGCCCTGGCCAAGAAATCACCCCTAAGATGACCATGATCATATAAATTCTTGCTGTTTCGGGCAAACGATTGCCCACCAAGGCAGATAATATCATAGCAAGGGGGATAAAGGGAATGGATCCCACCACTTCGGCAAGACGCATCAAGAAATTGTCCACTTTTCCTCCATAAAACCCAGCCATACCACCGACGAAAATACCAATCACGGACTGGATGATCACGGCTACAGCACCAATGGTCATGGTCAAACGTCCACCAGAGGCAAGACGAGAAGCCACGTCACGGCCTTGGTGATCTGTCCCCATTAGGTAGCCACTGAGCCCCCATGTGACAACTGTGTTTCCAGAAGTTTCCACATAGTTTTGATAAGAGCCTGATGTGACTGAAATTGCATTTGTTACTTTTGAAGGAGCAGTGCTTTCTCCATAGTAATCAGAACCCCAAGAGTAGACACGTCCATCCTCTGTCACAGCAGAGAAATGGCTTCTGCCACCGGCAATGTCGATGACTTTTCCTTGAATTTCTTCTGGAATATCACCCAAACCACCTTGGAGACCTCCCCAAAAGGTGACATAGCCATCCTTGCTGAGGGCTGCCACTGCCTTTGTGGTCATGGCAAGTTTTGTTGTGTTTCCTTGAATGGAATCAGGCACAGCAGAGAAGGGAGATTCTTGGTTAGCCAGATTAAAGACTCTGCCGTCTGTGGTAATTGCCATTGCTGTGGAAGAGTTTGAGGTGACGTCTGCAAAATTCCCTTGCTCAGCAGAAGGGATACGGACAGAAATCAGGTTTTCATTCCCCCAGAAATAAAGCTTGCCGTCTTCTGTGATGGCAAAGGAAAGCTGTTGTCCTGCATAGACTTTTACAATGTTGTCCGCATTTTGTACATCGATGGGAATATTTCCTAAGCCCAAACGACTGTTCCCCCAAGTATAGACAGTCCCGTCTGTGGACAGTCCCAAGGCGTGGTCAACCCCAGCGGATACTTGATCTAGCTGTCTCATTCCAGAGGGCATGACTTGTAAATTGGCTGGAATGGTACCCCACTGATACAAATTCCCGTCGTTGTCCAATCCTAAAGAAAAGGTGGAGCCCACAGAAACTTGTTTTAAATTGGCTTGCAGTGATTTTGGCATACTTAACATAGAGAAGCCAGGTGCTGTGTTTTGCTGTGTACTATCTTGAAAAGTAGTGTCCAAAGGAAAAAAGATTGGCAAAGTCATACTCAAGATGAAAATGACGGAAAACGTAAAGGCGCCTGTCATAGCGATTTTATTTTCCAGAAAATTTTTCACAATGGTACGAAAAGGGCTTGCCATTTCTTCCTCTTCCATCACGTTTAGTTCTTCTAAGTGGTTCGAGCCGAGGAACAAACTTTTGATGATAATTCCTAAACTACGTTTTTTCTTCTTACTCATGGTTGTTCCTCCTTACTCAAATTTGACTCGTGGGTCCACAAGGCAATAGCCGATGTCCATAATCACGTTCCCCAAAAGCACCAATAAGACAAAGAAGATTTGCAGTGCCATTGCCACAGAATAATCCTGTTGACGCAAAGAGGTAACCAAAAGATTGCCCATGCCTCCCCAAGAGAAGATAGACTCGATGATTACAGAGCCACCGAACAGCCCCACCATCCAACTGGTGGTGATGGTGACAAGAGGCACCATAGAGTTACGGAAAGCATGGACATAGATGACCACTTTTTCTTTCAGACCTTTTGCTCTTGCTGTACGGATATAGTCCATTTGCAAGGCTTCGATCATGGCGCCACGGACATAACGGGTGATGCCCCCTAAAGAGCCAAAAGTCATGACAATGACAGGCAAAGCCATATGGCGAAGCTTGTCCACAGTCAGGTCCCAACCTTCGGCAGTTGTCCCTGCTGTCATGGTGCCAGAAATAGGGAAGATGCCCAAAATAACAGAAAAAATGCAGATAAAAACTAAGCCCACAATAAAGGATGGGATACTGTATCCCACCACAGAAAGCACTTGGACAGTGTTGTCATAGGCTGAATATTTTTTCACAGCTGTGGTGATACCCAAAGGAATGGTGATTGCAAAGGTGAGTATCATGGTGAGCAGATTTAGCTTGATGGTGTTTGACATAGGGACACCAATGACATCCAAAACTGGTTTTTTATGGATGATAGAATAACCCAAATCTCCTTGTAGCATCATGCCAACCCAACTAAAATATTGAACCACCAATGGGTCATCTAAGCCTAGTTGCTCTCTTGTTTTTTGATAAAGTTCTTGATATTCTGCAGGTTCTAGGGACATTCTTTGCCCCTCGGTCATGATAGCCGCTGGGTCGCCTGGTACCAGTTTGAAAATACCGAACAAAATTGCCGATACCATCGCCAGTACAAAGCAGACATAAACCAAGCGTTTTACGATATACCTTAACATACTTTTTCTCCCTCCGGTTCTACTCTATTTCAGAAAATAGCACAGATTTTTCAATATTCCCCCTCTGAAATAGCGCATAATTGTACAGATGTACAAAGCCTTTCTTTTTTTCCCAAACAACAAAAAAAGTAGGGCATACATTACTATGCCCTACTTTGCTTGCATTATGATACATAATGCCATATCATCCATTTGAATTATCATTTGACCTCTGAACAAAATGAAAGAACAATTCCTTTGCCCAGAGTTTTGCCCTAAAAAAGTTTAGTTACCGTAAAGGATTTTACTTTTTCAGAATATTCTGAGCGTGAAAACTGCTTATCATTCAAGTGTATTGACGTGAGGTCTCTATCGTAACACCAAAAAATCTCTTTCCCACATAAGGATTATGGAAAAAACATTGCCACATAAGCTTTCAAAAACCAATTTTTTTGTTTGATATGAAAAGAAGGAAATTCCCATTAGATTTAGGGAAGGTTCCTACTGGTATTTGAGGTTTCTGTGATGTGGTGTTTATTTGATTCAAATTTCTTTTGCAAAACAGTGCCAGAGAAAAAACTATATTCCTATTATAACACAGCTGAGACAAAAAAGGAAGAGAATTTTCAAAAAATATTCTTTTTTTTTAAAAAATTTCTTTTTCCAATATATGTTTGTCACAATTTTAGAAATACCTGCTCCCATTCAGAGCAAGTTTTTCCATGTCTATAGATTTTTGTTTCTTCTTATATCTTCTAAAAAATAAGAAATCGTCTCTCTTCACCCTGTCATCTGATGACAAGAACAAAGAAAGACGATTCTTTCACCCATTCTACTTGATTTGAAATGGAATCAATCCAGCTTCATGAATTTTTTCAACTGACTTTGATAGCCACGATAAAACTCTTCTTCGTCCACGTGCTCGTCTGTCACATTGCACTGATCTTTCACTTTCATGATCAGATGTATGTTACGAATCAAAGCTTTTTCTTCGATATTTTCCAGTCTGTCTTTCAAAGGTTCTAGTTTACGCTCCATGTCCAAAAGGGCATGGGCTGGATTTTCAATGACTTCGTTGAAATATTCTTCTGCAATGGTCAAAGAATTATCCTTTGGATTGTCGTGGTGCTTGACGGATTCTTCCATCAGCTGTAATGTGGCAACCATTTGCCCCAAAAGCAAGCTTGAGATATTTTTTTTCTCTTCTTTTTGGTCCATGAAAACACCCTCCTTTTAGCGTATCACAAATCTTTTAAAAATTTAGCCAGTTTCACGTCTTCTGTTTTGATATGAGCAATCAATGCACTGCCTAGTTGCATATTGATTTTCCCGACCAAGCCCACAGAAACGCCTGATGTTTTAATTTCTGTTACGATTGCTTCCATATTACCTATAAATTGGTCATGGAATGCCTTATGGACAGTATAATTAGGGTATTTATTGATTTTTTGCAAGGTTTCTTCGTTAGAAAAGTGAGTTTTTGTGTAGGATCGTAAAAACTCCACTGTTTTCTCCATATCATCCCTGCCTTTTCCTTTGGCACAAGACTCCATGAAATCGTTTATTTTAGCAAATAACTCCACGTGTTCTTTGTCAATAATTTCGTTGCCTGTCAGCATATCCGCACATAGTACAAACGCCATAATAATCACCTTTTCCTTTATAAAATTGTGGTCATTCCAATCAAATTAAAATCTTGTTTTCCTTTTCACAAGGCATAGATTTTTCCTTTGGAATTTCTATCATTCATTCTCCCATTTTCAAATGGGAGACTTTCTTTCTTCAGTACACAATTTTATTCTATCTTATTTCCTTGTGTTTGTCAAGGGTTTAAAAGGAAACGCAGAAAGCTTCTTGCCTTCTGCGTTTGTGTTCCAAGAAGAGTTTTTTTCCTCTCGTCCCAATTCTATGGGTTATTGTTTTTTAAGAAGCCACTTCACCTGAAGGAAAAGGTCTGGCTTTCTCCACTGCAAGGACCACCACAGGCACCATAACAAGCTGTAGGATAATCCCTGGGATGCCTGAAGTCACTGTGCCAGCGATAAAGGCTGACAGGGTATAGGGCTCTGCACTGCCAAAGGTCATGCCGGCTTTGATCAATCCATAGATCACTCTACCCATCACCATGGCAGAAATCAAGGAAATATAGATGTTTTGGATTTGAGAGAGATTTGTCTTTCTCAGTCTTTGAAACAAAAATCCAGAGACAAAGCCATAAACAGCCATTTCGAATCCCATGGGAATCGCCACAGCCATTGGGGGCATGGTCATGAGCAAGGAACGAGAGACCGGCGCCACAAATCCCACCAGTGCAGACCAATAGGGGCCACATAAAAAGCCACAAAGGAAAACAGGCAAGTGCATAGGGAGTAGCATAGAGCCAATCACTGGAATATTGCCAGTGAAGTTTGGAAGGATGTAGCATAACGCCAACATCAGCGCTGAGAGCACTAGGGGATAGGTTTGTTTTTTCATGGGGAATCACTCCTAAATAAATTTTTGATTCCCACTCTTCTAAGAGGGTTTTGTGCCTTCATGACACCATTTTATACTTTACAAAGTCTGTTTCTTTCCACTTCATAGCCACGGAAAATCACTTCTTTGTCAAGTTGCATATTTTGTAAATCACTTTTTTGCAAAAGACTATACAGGAGCAAAATCTCTTGCAAGGTAATGACAGTACCTTCGATTTCGGCATATTCTGGCAGTTTCTTGATGATGATTTCCACAAATTGAAAGGTACTTTCCCGATTCACCATCAACAAATCATAGACATCTGATACAAAAAGATCCCCTTTGGGTTTCACATTTCTGTCTGTGCCTTCGTCCATAAATTGCACCTTTGCCACCAAAGAACCAATCAAAAAATTGGGATTATCTGCTGGCACTTCTTCCTCTTTCACTGGAGCAGTTTCCACGGTGTCGAAAATTTTCGAGCGATAGCCCTGAATAAACAAGTCTTCGTCTACTTCTTTATAGAGAAATGCCTTCATTCCAAGTTGTTGGTATAGGACAAGCAAGTCACTGACCATATAAATACTTTGGTCATCTGACACTTGCTGTGGAAATTTCCGAAGGACTTCTTCAATGAGTTGCAAGGTGCTTTCGGGATTGGTGCGAAAGAGAATCAGTGCATCGGATGCCCAGTTGAAGCCTCTTTTCACAATATCGGGGTTGGCGATTTCTTGCATTTGTTGCAACATGGCACAAAAAGTCCCGAATAAATAGCTGTGGCTTTCTGTTGGGTCTAAATCTGTCTCTATCATTGTCTCTGTCATGGTCATCTCCACCTAGTCCTTTTTTGTTATATCATAATGATACATCATTCCAAAGGAAATGTCTAGGAGAATTTACAAAAATTTTCAATTTGTTTACAAATGACTCTCTTGGAGAACAGAGTCTGTTCCAAGAGAGTCACTTTGTTATCCTATATTTTGGGATTTAAATATCTTGTACAGCGATCACATCTACCTTTTCTTTCACTGTTTCACTTTCCATCACATCAATCATAGCAGAAAGAGTGTCCAAAGAGGTCATCAAGTTGGTACTTGTTTCTGCAGAAACTCGACGCATTTGAAAGCCGTCACTCACTGCGTTGTTTCCTTTTTTCGGGGTGTTCACCACAATATCCACTGTACCAGAACGAATCACGTCCAAAACGTTTGGAATCCCTTTGTTGATTTTCTTCACCACTGTCACATTTTCCACAGCGTTTTCTTCCAAGAACTTAGCCGTTCCTGCAGTTGCCATAAAGCGATAACCCAGTTTTTCCAGTCTTTTTGCCAGAGGGAGAAGCTCTTCCAAGTCATATGGCTTCACTGTGAGAAGGGCGTTGCCGTTGCGACGGGGGAGGTTCATCCCCGCTCCCACAAATCCTTTCAGCAACGCTTCGTTCAGGGTATGCCCCACTCCTAGGACTTCTCCTGTGGAACGCATTTCAGGGCCGAGGCTGACTTCTACTTGTGGGAGTTTTTCTGTGGAGAACACAGGCACTTTCACCGAGATGGTATCAGGTTCTTTACAAATGCCAGTGGAATAGCCCAAATCTTTCAGCTTTTTCCCCAACATGACTTGAGTGGCTAGTGAAATGATGGGAACCCCTGTGACCTTGCTGATATAAGGCACAGTCCGACTGGAGCGTGGATTTACCTCGATAATATTCAGTTTCCCTTGATGCTCGATAAACTGAATGTTAATCATGCCCAAGACTTCCAGTGCAAGGGAAATTTTACAAGTGACTTCTAAGATTTCCTCTTTCAGTGCTGGAGATAGCTGTTGGGGCGGATAGATGGAAATCGAGTCACCAGAGTGCACCCCAGCCCGCTCCAGATGTTCCATGATTCCTGGGATGACCACGTCAGTTCCATCACAAATGGCATCCACTTCGATTTCTCTCCCCAAAAGGTAGCGGTCGATGAGGACAGGGTTTTTCTTGTCTTTACCAAAAGCACCATGGAGATATTGCTCTAGTTGCTTTTCTTCATAGGTGATTTCCATTCCCTGCCCCCCTAAGACATAGGAGGGACGCACCAACACAGGATATCCCAAATCAGCAGCCACGGTTTTCCCCTCTTGGACAGACCAAACCCCTTTACCTTTAGGGCGAGCGATGTTCAGCTTTTCCAAAAGTTCTTCAAACTTCTCTCTGTCTTCTGCTGCGTCTATTTGTTCTGGTTTGGTGCCATAGATGGGGATGTTCATCTCACGGAAGAATTGTGCCAGTTTGATGGCTGTTTGTCCACCAAATTGCAAAATCACCCCATCTGGCTTTTCTCGTTCCACAATGGATAGCACGTCTTCTTCTGTGAGAGGTTCGAAATAAAGTTTATCAGAGGTATCAAAGTCTGTGGAGACAGTTTCTGGATTGTTGTTGATGATGATAGTCTCGACCCCTTCTTTTTTCAGGGCAAGAATGGCATGGACAGAGCAGTAATCAAATTCGATGCCTTGCCCAATGCGAATGGGTCCAGAGCCAATGACAATGACTTTTTTTCCATCATTGATCACCATTTCGTCGTATTGGTCGTAAGTGGAGTAATAATAGGGGGTGAATGCTTCAAATTCCCCAGCACAGGTGTCCACCATCTTATAAACAGGCATAATCCCCAATGATTTTCTTAATTCATAGATTTCAGGCGGGGTGGTGCCAATCAAATCGGCAATCCCTTTGTCTGAAAAACCTTTTTGTTTATAGAAGCGTAAGGTATCTTGATCTAAGTCCCCCAGAGACATGGTTTTCAGATTTTCTTCCATTTCCACAAGTTTTTGAATTTTACGCACAAAGAATGGGTCCATCCCTGTGATTTCACACACTTTATCCAAACGATACCCACGACGTAAAATTTCAGCAAGGTCAAAGAGTCTCTCGTCATCTGGGGTGACCACACGTTTTTTCAATTCGTCCATGGTTTTGGATTTGCTGTATGCTTTTTCTAAGGTATATTGTCCTATTTCCAAAGAGCGAACCCCTTTGAGCAAGGCTGATTCAAAGCTATTGCCAATGGACATGATCTCCCCTGTTGCCATCATCTTTGTTCCTAGATTACGATCTGCACTTTTGAATTTATCAAAGGGCCATTTGGGGATTTTGCACACCACATAGTCAATAGTGGGTTCAAAGCAAGCATAGGTTTTCTTGGTGACTGCGTTTTCAATCTCGTCCAAGCCATAGCCCAAAGCAATTTTTGCGCCTACCTTTGCAATGGGATAGCCAGTTGCTTTGGAAGCAAGGGCAGAGCTTCGGCTGACACGAGGGTTGATTTCAATGACGGCATAGTCAAAGCTGTTGGGGTCAAGGGCGAATTGCACATTGCATCCACCTTCGATGGCAATGGCGTCGATGATATCAATGGAGGCTTTTCTTAGCATTTGATACTCTTTGTCGCAGAGAGTTTGGGCTGGTGCCACCACGATGGAGTCCCCTGTATGCACTCCCACAGGGTCTACGTTTTCCATGGAGCAGACGGTGATACAGTTTCCTTTCTTGTCACGCATGACTTCGAACTCGATTTCTTTCCATCCTTTGATGCTGCGCTCAATCAAGACTTGTCCCACACGGCTGAGCTGGATGCCAGAGGTGGTGATTTCACGGAGTTTCCCTTCGTCCTCTGCAATGCCTCCCCCTGAGCCACCTAATGTATAGGCAGGGCGAACGATGACAGGATAGCCGATGTGGTTGGCAAATGCCACGGCTGCTTCTACATCTGTGACAATATCGCTGTCAATGATAGGTTGTCCTGTTCGTTCCATCAGTTTTTTGAAGGAGTCTCTGTCCTCCCCTTCTTTGATGGCTTCTATGGACGAACCAATGACACGGACATTATATTTTTCTAAAATTCCTTTGTCGTATAACTCGCAAGAAAGATTCAAGCCTGTTTGTCCTCCCATGCCAGCAATGATGCTGTCAGGGCGTTCTTTGGCAATGACTTTTTCTAGAAATTCACAGGTTAATGGCTCGATATAGGTGGCGTCGGCAAGATCTCTGTCGGTCATGATGGTGGCGGGGTTAGAGTTCACCAGAACCACTTCTACCCCTTCTTCTTTCATGGCTTGGACTGCTTGGGTGCCAGAGTAGTCGAACTCGGCAGCTTGCCCAATGACGATAGGTCCAGAGCCCACCACTAAAACTTTTTTAATACTTGGGTCTTTAGGCATTTGTTTCACCTCTTTCTACAAGAGCTAATAGCTTGTCAAATAATATATTGGTATCCAGAGGACCTGGGGAAGCTTCTGGGTGAAATTGCACGGAATGAATGGGGAGGGTTTTATGGCTGACCCCTTCGATACTGCCGTCGTTTACATTGACGTAGGCAGCTTCTAAACAATCGGGCAAAGCATCCACCACGTATTCGTGATTTTGAGAAGTGATATAGACCTTGCCTGTTTTCACGTCTCGCACTGGGTGATTGCCTCCGTGGTGACCAAAACGCATTTTACGAGTGTCGCCTCCTAGGGCAAGGTTGATCAGCTGATTGCCCATACAGACCCCTAGCATAGGGATTTCTCCCACCATAGAGGCAACCATGGCAATGACTTCTGGCACATCTTTGGGGTCCCCAGGGCCATTGGATAGGAAGAGACAATCTGGCTTGGACGCCAAGATTTCTTCTTTGGTGGCGAAGGCTGGAAAGACGTTGATGTGACAGCCACGTTTGTGGAGTTCACGCAAGATTCCTTTTTTTGCGCCCAAATCCAGAAAGGCAATGCGTTTTCCTTTCCCCACCAATTCATATTTTTCTTTTGTGGTACATTCTGCGATGACATTGCTGTTATCCAAGGAGTCAAAGAGTTTTTTCAGCTTGTCCCCAGAGAGTTCCATATCTTGGGTGATAATCCCACGCATGGTCCCTGATTTACGCAACATCAGGGTTAAGGCACGGGTATCCACACCCTGAATCCCCATGATTTTATGTCCTTTTAAATAGTCGCCTAAGTCCATCTCGCAACGCCAGTTACTGGGGCAGTCGCAAGCTTCTCTCACCACAAAGCCCTTCAGCTTGGGGGCTACACTTTCAAAATCTTCTAAATTAATGCCATAGTTTCCAATCAAAGGATAGGTCATTGTCACAATTTGCCCTGCATAGGAAGGGTCTGTCAGGAGCTCTTGATAGCCTGTCATCCCTGTGTTGAAGACGACTTCCCCCACAGTTTCGCCTAAATAGCCAAAGGCCTCTCCCTGAAACCTTGTACCATCTTCTAAAATCAGTTGTGCTTTTTCTTTCATGACCTCTTCTCCTTTTATACATTTTTTATTTTCCCAAAAAAATAGCAACAAAGGGAAATAAAACCCTTCATCGCTATTCATAATAAAGACAAACTATCTATGGGGACTCTTTCAAAACACTTGAATGACAAGAGTTTTGAAAGGTCTCATTTCTATTATTTTTCTTGCAATCATACATTGTTTTGTTTCCTCCATCCAGTCCATATCTCGGTTATTTTATCAGATATTTCTCTTTCTGTCAAGGGGAAAAGATGGTTTTTTTGTATTGATTTTTATTTAGAGAGCCTCTAAAAAGTTCAGGTTGCCTCTAAAAAGTTTAGAAAAGCAAAAAAAGTAGTAAGGAGGAGAATGCTTTGCAATAGAAGGGGGCTTTCTTTATTGATTTTGACAAAGCTGATAATAGAAACCTTTTTTCTCCAGTAGCTCATCGTGGCTTCCCACCTCGGCAATTTCCCCATGATGGATATACATAATTTTGTCGCAAGCTTTGATGGTGGACAAACGGTGTGCCACGATAAAGGAGGTACGTCCTTTTAACATACGGCTTAGCCCCTCTTGCAAGAGTCGCTCTGTTTTGGTATCCACAGAACTGGTTGCCTCGTCCAAAATCAAAATTTTGGGATCTGTTGCCATGGTACGTGCCAAGGCAAGGAGTTGCTTTTGCCCTTGGGACAAGATATTCCCACTGTCAGCCATGATGGTTTCATATCCATTTGGAAGCTCCTGAATAAATTCGTGAGCGCAAACCATTTTGGCAGCTTGGATTAAGGTTTCGTCATCTGCTTCTAAGTTACCATAACGAAGATTTTCCATGATACTGGTGGAAAAGACAAAGCTATCTTGCATCATCAAGCCCATCTGGCGACGAAGGGAGGCAATGGTCACGCCAGAAATGTCTACGCCATCTATCAACACAGCACCTTCACTGCAATTATAGAAACGGCTGAGGAGGTTGATGATGGTTGTTTTCCCAGAGCCTGTATGACCTACTAAGGCGATACTTTCTCCTTTTTTCACTGAAAAATTGATGTTGTTCAAAACCACAATCTCTGTATCATAAGAAAAGGTCACATTACGAAATTCCACATCTCCCTGCATGGGGGGCATTTCTGTGGCGTCTTCTTTGTCACGAACTTCCACTGGCTCGTCAAGAGTTTCGTAAATTCGTTCCAAATAGGCAATATTATTGATGAAATTGTTGTAAATATTGGCGATTTGGTTGATGGGTTGCCAAAAGCGATTACAATATTGCACCATACCCAAAAGAACCCCAAAACTGACCATTGGTTCACAGATAAAAAGTCCATACATAATCAAGGTAGCAGCCACAGCACGGCTGATGAAGTTGATGACAGGTTGCACAGCAGAAGAGGCATACACAGCCTTGTACCAAGCTTTTTTACTGTCAGTGAGCAAGGAAGAGAAAATTTCGGTATTATGCTCTTCCCGTGTGAAAAGACGGGTTATTTTCATACAACTGATGCTCTCTCCCAAATAGGCATTTAAGTTACTGCTTTTGGCAGAGTATTCTTGCCAACCACGTCGCTGTGCTGGTTTAATGGCAAAGAGGAAGAGAATGATAAAAGGAACCCCAGACATCACCACCAGAGAAAGCTCTGGAGACAGCAAGAACATGAAAAGCACAATGAAAATCAGATTGAATAATTGCATTAACATATTGATTAAGCCGTTTGACAGGATGTTTGACACTGAGTTTACATAGTTCACCACACGAACCAAAATTTTTCCATGGGGGCGAGAATCGTAATAGGAAAAAGAAAGTTTTTGCAAATGTACAAATAAATCATGACGAATATGACGGACAATGTTTTGTCCGATTAAGTTGTTGATTCGGTTGGAGATAGTGGTAAACAAAATATTTAGCACAATGGACAAAACCAAAATAGCGGAAAGTTGCATCAAATAGTTCATGTCCTTTTGGGGGATTGCTTTGTCTATGGCTGTTGCTGTGATAAATGGCGCAGACAAACCGCACAAAGTGGCTATGATCTGAGAGATAATCGCCCAAAGGAAAAGTTTCTTCTCTTTTCCAATGTAAACAAAGCTTCGTTTTGCCATTTCCATGTTAAAGGTAGCTTCTAGCTCTTCGTCTACATTAAATGTATTTCTTGCTTTTGCCATTTATTCCACCCCCTGTAATTGACAAATTTCTCGATAAAAGCCTTCTGTGGTAGAAAGCTCTTGATGTTTGCCTCGTTGCACCACACGTCCTCGGTCTAATACCAAAATCAAATCTGCTTCTCGCACAGCAGAAATACGCTGTGCGACGATGACTTTTGTGCAAGTGTATGGGAGATTTTTCAAATTTTCCCGCAATTCTCTCTCTGTTTCTGTATCCACAGCAGAGGTGGTATCGTCCAAAATCAAAATTTCGGATTTTTTTGCTAAGGCACGAGCCAAGGCAATGCGTTGTTTTTGTCCCCCTGACAAGCCCATACCCATCTCGCCGATGATGGTATCATATTGAGAAGGGAGTTCTTCCACAAAATGAGCTGCAGCAAATTGTGCTGATTGTCGGATTTCACTGATGGATAAATCAGGACAGCCATAAGCGATGTTATTTCGTACTGATTCTGAATGCAGCCCCACTTTTTGTGTGGCTTCACTGACACGGGAGCGAAGCTCTTGCAAGTCCCATTTTTGCACGTCTATCCCATCTACATAAACAATTCCTGCTGTGGCATCCACAGAACGGGTAATCAGATTGATTAATGTGGTTTTCCCGCTCCCTGTCACACCAATCAGACCTAATGTTTCTCCAAAATTGATTGAAAAGCTAATATCTTCTAGGGTCGCTGTTTTCCCATCATGAAACTGCATACTCACATTGTCAAAACGTATGGTGCCATGTTCTGGAGAATTGGTTACACCACCCACAGGATTTTTAATTTGTTCTTTTGCATAATATAACTCCATTACTTTTGTGGTACTGGCAAGGAAGCGTTGGTAATCGTTGAGATAAACCCCTAGATTTTTCATTGGCTCGGTGATGCCCCAAGAAAGCAAGGTAAAGGCAGCGAGATCTGCCAGATTCATGGTACCTTGGATAATCAAAGTACCCCCAATGGCAACGGTAAACACTGTGAAGGTTTGGGAAAACCCTTCAATCAAAGGGAAAAACTTCATCCAATGTCGGTTGGCTTGGAGATTTGCTTCACGATACTCCTCGTTCACTAAGGTAAAACGTTCAATTTCATAGTCTTCTCGGACAAAAGCACGAACCGTTTTATTTCCTGCAATATTCTCTTGGGTGACAGAGTTCATTGTGGCAAGCTTTTCACGTAATCTCTTGTAATAAGGTAAAACTGATTTAGAATAAAAGAAAGAAGAGATAAAAATCAAAGGTGTCAATAACAAGGTTGCCCAAGCCATTGTGTGATTAATCGAGAAAAAGTAAAGAATGGAAAAACCAAAGAGGGTGATGCTCTCTACAATATTATAAGACAGCCAAGCGATGGTATGACGTAATAAGTCGATATCTCCTGTCAATCTTGTCATAAGATCCCCTTGGCGATTATTGTGATAAAATTCATCATCTTGGCGACAAAGATTCTCGTAAATCGAAAGACGAATTTCCTCCATTGTGTTTTGCGAAGTATGTTCCAAACTAATCAGCATCACATAGCGAAGTCCAGAGCGTAACAGCTGTGACCCCACTAAAATCCCCAAAAGCAAGGGCAATTTTGCATAAATTAGTTCTAATTCCAACTGGCTTGGCTCTCTATCTGCTGGCAACATACTGGTGATTTCTCGTGTAATAAATGGAAAAAATAAGTACAATCCTGCTGTGATCACCCCTAAGGACAAAGCCAAGAAAAACCATATTTTTCGCTTACCAATACATTGATAAAGCCATTTCAACTGCTCCATCTTTTCACTCTCCCTTTTTCATTTCATCAAATTGCGTTAAGGTCAGCCATATTCTCTTTTCTTTGAAAAAAAACTTTTCTTCTATCGGTGGGAAATTTTCTTTTTTCTGGAAAAAAGGTGCTACCTTTACAAAAACCATAATATAACAGATAAGGAAGAAAAGAAAGGGGCAATTTGCACGAAAATGGGCACCTATTTTTGTAGGATTTGTGAATTTTCGATTTTCTAGCTGTTTTACCTTAGAAAAATGTTTTTTCACCATAAAAAAACCTAGTTTTTATATTTTTTAATGAAAACTACCTTAAAATTTCAAATATAGGAGAAGATTTTCTCCCTGTTACCACTGAGTAACTTTTTCATTTTTCTCTCCTGTGGCAGAAAAGGAAGAGGCTTTATCTTTCTTGCAAATCCTCTTGTCTTTTTTCCAAAACTATGGTATAATAATAAAGAGAATTTATGAGAAATATGACCCAAATATTAAGTCAGAAGACTTTCACTCTCTCGCTCTTTAGAAAGGAGAACACCCATGAATATACGCTCATTTTTAGAAATACTTTCCAATGACTCTCAAAACCCTTGCTGTTTTGCAGATATGGATAGTGGGGAGATTCTTTTTTTGAATCGTTCCTTGATTAAATTACTGAAACAGTATGAAAATCATAGCACAGAAGAATATTACGATCTGGTAGAAAAAAATGTCATTCCTTGTAATCATATCCCCAAGCAACCTCTCCTTGTGGGGGAATTTGTGGAGCAGTATGTCTATAACGAGGCACTGAATAAAAATTTTCTGGTGAACAACACCCTCCTACAAGTGGATGGGCGAAATATTAACCTGAGCAAATATCTGGTGAAACCAGTTTACTCCAACGAACAAATCAGCTTTGAAGAGGCAATGGCAGAAACCACAGAAATCTTATCCCAAGAAGAAATTGAAATGGTTTTGGAGTCTTTTCTTCGTCTACTGGGACAGTTTTATCAATGCGAAAAAGCAATTTTACTCCAAGGAGAGCTGCACAACAGTCGATTTGTGAAAAGAAACGCTTGGTATCAAAAATCAGAAGCCAATACCATCGAAGTTTTGGATGACCCTTCTATTGTGAATGCCTTAGAAGATTTATATGAACACGCCCAACGAAATGGTATCATTCAGGTCAACACCATTGGTGGACAGTATAAATCTGGTTCTGTGGAATTTGAATTTTTCAAACACTATCATATTTCCGATTTGGTCATTTGTCCTCTTATCATCAACAAAAAATTCGCTGGCATTGTTTGTGTCTGTAACCGAGCAGAAATGACCAGTGATTATCGTCTTTTAAAAGCCGTCACTCGCTTTATCGAAGAAAGTTTAGGAAAATCCACTGCCCTATCCACCATGAAAACGGTCAGTGAACGTGACACCCTGACTGGATTATTTCGACGAAAAAAATATGCCGAAACTCTTCAAGAACTGGAAAAAAAGCTCCCTATTACCTTGGGAGTAGTCTTTGCCAATATCAATGGTCTTCGGAAAATAAACGAGACCTATTCCGTAGAGGAAGGAGACAGACTTCTGGTTCGCTGTGCAAAAAAGTTTAAAGAATTCTTCCCAGAACCCACCTATCGTGTGGGTGGAGACGAATTTCTCTGCTTCTTAATCAATACTTCAGAAGAAGACTTCCTTCAACGTGTGGAAGAAATCCAGTCTCACCTTGCTCAAATAGAGGAACCACTCTTTTCCATTGGCTATTCTTGGCGAAGCCCTGCCAGAGAACTTTCTAAATTAGTAGCAGAAGCAGAAGCCTTGATGTATATCAATAAACAAGATTATTATAAACAGTCTCATGGCACTTTGGGACACATCGGAAACGAAGTGCTAAAAGATTTATTAAGCGCATTAGATGACGAAGAATTCACCGTCTATCTTCAGCCACAATTTCGTCTGGATGGAGAAACAGTCACTGGTGCTGAAGCTTTGATCCGTCGCTTTCGCAAAACCACAGGAGAAATGGTTTTCCCCGACTCCTTTATCCCCCTTTACGAGCAAAATTCTGTGATTCGTCATGTGGACTTATTTGTGGTAGAGCGAGTTTGTCAACTGTTGTCTCAATGGGGAAAAGAAGGTAAAGTCTATCCCATCTCTGTCAACCTAAGCAGAGTCACTCTTCTGGAATACAACATCCCTCGCACGATCGCTACTATCTGTGACAAATACCAGATTCCTCATCATCTTATCGTCATAGAGGTGACAGAGCGTGTGGGACTCATTGAAAACAATGTGGCTTCTGCACTGATTGACCAATTTATGTCCCTTGGATTCCCCATTTCACTGGATGACTTCGGTTGTGCTTATTCCAATATCGTCACCTTAGTGAAAATCTCTGTGGATGAAATTAAAATTGACAAAAGCCTTGTAGATGACATCCTCATCAGCGAAAAGAATCAAATCATCGTGGGAAATCTCCTAAATATGTGTAACTCTTTCCAAAATACAAGCACCCTTGCTGAAGGCATCGAATATCCTGAACAAGCAGAAATTTTACGAGAATATGGCTGTACTTACGGGCAAGGCTATTATTTTTCAAAACCCATTCCTGCAGAGGAGTTTTATACTAAATATGTAAAAGAACAGGATGCAGAAAACCAATAAAAAAAAGGCTACAACTGTAAAAATCAGTTGTAGCCTTCCCTTTGCTTTCTGGTCTAAAAATTATGCTTTCTCAATGTAAGCCAATGAAATCCAGCCTAAGCCACTTTTCAACTTCCCCCAGCCATCTTTACACTCTGTTATGGTATAGGACAAATCATCATGAATGGCACCAGTGATTCCGAAATGCACCCCAGCCCCACTGCGAATGTTCAAAGAATCAGAGCAAGTCTTCTTCACCAGAAAGTTCCCCGTTTTTGTGGGGCTTGTTTCTGTGGGAGAGACAGCCGTCCCTCCCAATCGCTCTGTCACAATTCTGGCGATCTCTGGAAAGCGCTCCATCAAATAATCCCCCGGACAAGCCTTGGCTGCATACCAGCGATGTGCTTGTAAAGTCCCAGAGCCATCTCCTTGATAAGTAACCTCTGCCATACCGTTGCGTCGGGCAATATCTTCTACTAAATCCAGAAGTTTGCTGTAAGCTGTGTCAGAAACAGCCCATGGTTCTGCTGCAATGGGATTCGCCACCTCGATAGTCACTGCAATATGGTCTGTTTGACTTCCTGTTCGCCCATCGCATTTCTTGGTGCCACCAGTACACCAAGCACGATCACTCTCCTTCACATACTGGACCATGTCTCCATCTGATCCAATGCCGTAGTGACTAGAAGCCTTCGTGGTAGATTTTGCAAAAAAATTCCCACAGGATACAGCTGTCATGTTCCCCGCCATGCAGTGAATGGCAATTTTGCTGATTTTTCCTGAGCGAGTACTTTTATTTGGGCTTAAAATTACCTGAGACACCAATTTTGAATCACTCAACATTGCCACCTCGTTTCAACATATTTTCCACTATGACAAAAGTACGACACATATCCTCTGTCAAGTGCAAGCCTGTTCCATTGCCAGACAGCTCTCCTTGGTCCACCATTCCCTGAATGGTGTCATGTGCCCAAGAGGGACAGTCTTTCACTGTTTCAAATCTCATCTCTTCTTCCTCCTTTATCTCGTCGTATTCATAAAGCTGATATCTCTCAATCAAGTCAATCAGCTTTGTAGGGTAATCTGGATCTGTGGCATAGCCAGCCTCTTTCACTGCCCTACAAGCTTTTTTATAATCCTTCTCCCCAATCACTTTTGCGTAACGTGTGGCAGAAAACAAAGCTGAATGGTCTTTCACTGACTCTCCCCAAGAATCATAGGCACGAAACACAGCCTCCACTCGCTCTAGGTTCACGCCGTCGTAACACTCGTTGGTTTCCACCGCATAAGTTTCACCCGTCCAAGCGCTTGTGGCTTTGATGCCAAAGAGAGCCTTCGCCTGACTTGCAAGTTCAGATTTCCCCCATCCACTTTCCAAAATCCCTTGGGCTATGGTGAGAGATGCCAGAACCCCACTTTCTGCCATGTCGACCCTTGCCAATTCACCCAATCTTCCAATAAAATTATCCATTGCTTTCCTCCTCGTGTAGCACTGTGTCGTCTTTATTGGTGGGGCTATGTCCATCTGCATAGCCCTCTGCCCCAATATATGCCACTAAAGAAGCAATGGCGATACAGGTTCCAGAAAGTTGCTCGGTAGTGATATCATCTACCCCCCATGTGACACACATGGTGGTGAGAAAAGCCCCCACTGCCACCCAAAGTTTTCGACTGCATAATTTTTTCAAAATAACTCGCCCCCCTGTTTCTATTTCTCGTTGTCCACTGCTTTTACAACAGAACAAAACCATAAGAATCATGAAAAGTGTCACAAGCACCATCATCACAAAAAACTCTATCTTCACAAGTTCACCCCCTTCATTTACAGCTTTTTTTCGCCAAAGATTTTTTCTTCAAATAATCATCAATCTCTCGTTGTGCCGCATGACATTTCCCATTCCCTTCTTGCTTCACAATAATGTGGTCCAATATGGCTTCCTGTCCTCTGGCTAAAATCACAAAACCTTCATTCAAAAGATCAATAT
Organism: Eubacteriales bacterium; assembly: GCA_044432725.1. Taxonomy (GTDB): domain Bacteria; phylum Bacillota; class Clostridia; order Oscillospirales; family Oscillospiraceae; genus JAWXUK01. The sequence goes on along the minus strand of JAWXUL010000005.1, from coordinate 51,133 downwards.
CATCTTGCTGATTCCCTGTCCAACCCTCAATTTTCTTGATGCGTTGTTCTTCAGTCTCAGACTTTTTCCCCATGTTCATTAGCTTTTTAAAAGGAACACTCAGCTTTTCCACTGCATAAATCCCCCCAGCCAGAAACACAATAAAATTCACAAGTCCCTGTGTGATCAGCCATGCTTCATTTGCCTCCATCAGGATACCTCCTGTTCTCTGAAATATCCACCGACACTAGAAATGGAACAATCTCCCGCAGCTGTCCCACGTTCTACCTTAATTCTCACATTATATCCCCATTTACTGGCAGTTTTTGTGGTATTATTTAAGTAAAAACGTCCACCTGCATTCACATTTGCTGTCACATCCTCCCAAATAGGGCTTGCATCAAAACCATTGTTGCAAACTTCTGCTGAAAAAGTGGCTCCATTTGCAATACTTTTTTTCACAGTCAAAATTCCCATCATGGCAGGTCTCTCGGTCTCATAAGGCGTGAGATATTGTAGATGAATCTCTGTTTCCATCTTGCTAAAAGAGTAAGTTCGTGTCACTGACTCTCCCCCAGAATCTGTTGCTGTAATGGTCAACACATGATTCCCATTCCCCACTTTTGCCCAATCAGCTTGTGAAAATGAAATGGTGTTTGTCCCTCCTAAAGACGCAGAAAAGGACTTCAAAAGCACTCCATCTATTTTTTCAGAAACTGCGACCACACCACCTTCATCATCTGTGACGGTGTAAGTCTTAGTCAATGCAGTGGTGAATTGTCCCAGATTCTCATCACTTCCCGAAATTTTAGGTGGGGTGTTGTTGATTACTGATACCAAACTACCTGTCAAATAATCCGAGGTCTCTCCAGTGCTGTCATAAGCACAGACACGATACTGCACCGTTAACGTACCCGAAGCCACAGAATCAGATGCATTGAGTAAAGAACCCTTGTAAACTTGCACCCACGTACCTCCGTCCACAGAGCGCTCTAAAATATACCCTTCTAAATCGTCATCGTCGTCCGTTGCGATTCCCCAAGATATGCCAAAAGTCTCACTACTTTTTATGGTGGAAGGAACTTCTAAAAAGCTTGGCTTAGTGGGGGGAGAGGAAGGATTTAACGTGCCATTGGTGGGCAATACAAGAGAGCTTGACAAGATAAATGCAGGACGAACCCCAATCACTGTGTTTGGTGCTGCTTTTGTTCCTTTATTTTTATAAATCAGCGTTTGATCTTCCCAGTTGTTATAGGGGTCTTGGCTTCGTGTGGCCCAATCTGTTTTCTCCCCCTGATAATTAGCTTCATAGTTTCTTGTTATCGTTCCATTTGCAAAGATAGTAAGTTGGCTTCCTTCTCGATGAGCAGCGTCGCCAAGTTCATTAATAGATAAACTAAATGCTTTACAGGACAAACCATTATCCCCAACATATGAAGTAAGAGAATTGTAAGTAAGTACTGGATAATAAGGTATTTTCACCGTTTTGATTGCATTTTGAATCGTACTACTAAATCTTACCAAAAAACTGCTGTTTAAATAACTATGGACTTCACTGGCAGCATAAGATAAGACCATCCTCTCTTTATCTCCCCAAGACATCAATGTTGCAATGTCCTCTCGTAGTACCCAGGTACCATCACAAGCACTGTTATAGTAATAAATGGAGGGATTGCCTTGGTGAATAATAATATAGTTTACATTTTGCCCATTTTCTTCTATGAGTACAATATCCCCCACATTCAGTTCGCCGATTGCTTTACTCATATACACCACCCCCTAACAATAAAATTGTTGATTATTTTCATCATAATTACCTCGAATCATGTCAATATTACTTAAAGTTTTGAAATCCATTTCGTTTGGATTGTCTGACAAAGTGCCACTTTCTCCATTTTCCAATGCCTCTAACTTTGCTAAAATCCCTGATTCTTTTAGATAAGCCTCAATAAACTCGTCCAAATCAAGGATATCACTTGCCTTCACCAAAAAATACAACTTCAACAAAGTGCTGACTGCTTCCTCCTCGATCATTTCATTGATCACAAGTTGCACCTGTTGATTTTCGATGATATATTCTTGTTCCTTCACTCTGCTTCCCCCTTTCCCTCGGCAACATCTGTTCCCACTATTTCCACAATCTCTGGAATCACCTTTGTCACCACTTGTGCCTGATATAGCGCTGGATATAGTTCATGATAAATGGGTGTTTCATAACAAAAAAACAGATAAAAACTAAGATGAGAAGGCTTAATATTGTAGATATACTCCCAAACCTCCGTCATGTTCTCCAAAGGTTCTTGATGCTTTACCGTCACAGAAAACGTGTAGGGAGCAACAAAATCCTCCAGTGTCACATCCTCACATCCCGTCAATGCCGCCACCCCTCGCCGTATGGTCTCAGGATTGATTGGCGCTCGGTACAACACTTTCGCCATGATTTGCTGTCGCCGAAGCTCCAAACTCAATGACTCGTCCCTTGCAATCCCATATAATTCTTCCCACCACCCCACAGACCAGGTACAAGTCTGAGGAAATAACTCCAAATATAAATCCGTGGTCCACGCTTCTATCTCATCTAACTCTGCTCCCATCACTTGAAACAGACTTTGCCCAATCCTTGACTGGTCATAAAATCCAGATGTCACCATTTCCATCATGCGTTGCCCAGAAGGTGAACTTACGTATGCCCTATCAAACAATGCGCACCACCTCCAGATCCAATGTCCCAGTGGTTGGAAACTCTGCCTGTGTCACCAAAAGATTCCCAGTGCCGCCATTCAACTTCAAGTCGTTATACTCTACTACGCCTTTGGTTTTTGCGATCACAGCCCCCACCTGAACCCAATAAACATAACTACTGCTAGATTCTGCACTTTGTGCCTCCAATGCAACTTCTAACCAATAATCATTCAAATTTTCTCTGATTCTGGCAAACACAATCTCTTGGTCTTCTTCTATCACTAATTGCGCTGAAATATCCAAATAACAGGAGTCAGGGGCAACCACTGTCAACTTTGCCCCCACAGGAGCCAGTCGATTGATGTCCAATTCATCCGCTCCCATAATGTGCTGATACACTTCTTCTAATATCTGCTCATTGGCTGGACTTCCATTCTCATCCATGATAATCAAGCGCACAGTCCCTGCGCATCGCATGACCCCATAATGATCTGTATAATGAAACTTTTCTGGCATCTCAGGATCAGCCCACTCTGGATTCACAATCACATACCCCACCCCAGAAACCTCTTTCGCCCAACGAAGATAATCCCCATTGCAACCAGTATAGCTGATGCCACCACGTATGGCATCCATAATTCTCTCTCGAAAAGACTCGTCATCCTCAATCTCTGTCCCGCCAGAAATCCCTAGCTGATTTGTCACATAGCTTACCTCAGATATGGGTGTTACCATCAGTTTAATTGTATCCGCAGCCACATTTCCAGCCACCCCACCAGTCACTGCTTCCACAAAAAATTCACAAGAAACTTTGCCGTTTTCATCTTCTTCCCCTTGCAAAGTCCCACCTTCTACCACAAAAAATACAACAGAAGAAGAAACCGTGGCTACATTGGCAGCCGTTGCAAATTGAAAGCCTGTGGGAATCTCTGTCCCTGCTGTTCCTGTTACTGTGACATAGCCCGAAGAAGGATTTGCGTCTCTCCTTGAAACATTGCGCACTTCCCCGTGATAATCAAGCCACTGCCCATAAGCCCAAAGAGGAAAAATCAATTTAATGGTCTCATTTAAATGAAACTCCACAAATTCTGCCTTCTCTGTGGCAACAGGACGGGTAAAGTCCCATGGTATACTGTTTTCCGTCTTCTCTAAATCAGATGGTAGATTGTCCAGCATACGCTGATGTATCTCATCCACAGAATTGCCCGAAAGAAACTCAGGACTTTCATAACTTGTGCTCATTTTTTCACTTCCTTTTTTATTACACTTTCACTGTTACCGAGGCAGTATCTCCCTTTTGTCCGAAAATCGTACAGGTCAAAGAAAGAGAATCCCCCTCCCACAGAAATTCAAAATCATACACCCTCACAGTGCGCCCCTTGGGATCTGCCAAAAGTGCCTCTGTCACTGTTCGCTCTAAAAAACTCTCCTGTGCCGCCCTATCCTCCAAAGCAAAGGCTTCCGCCAACTCTGTTCCGATATTCCATCGGTATGCCAGATGCGCCCAGCGCTGGGTTTTGATGGTTTTCACGCACCACAGCACCCAGGCATCATAGCCCGAAGCATACTGCATCTTCCCCCCACCATCCAACACAAATTCTCCTGCACTCATGTCAAAGGCATAACTCGGCCGATAGCGCTCTGTGCTTTTCTCCTCTTCTGCCAAAGAACTTGGCAGATCAAAAACAGAAAATAAATTTCCCATAAATTATCCCCCTATCACTGTGGCTGGAAAAATCAAATCAATGACACAAAAATCATCTCCTACTCTTGCCACTAATACCCGATCCTTGGGCTGTAACCATCTCATTTTTTCGCCAATCAACATATCGTGGAGATGTTCTTCCCCCAAGTTCTTTTCATGGCTATGTCCACCATCTCCACCTTCATGTCCACCATGAAGTCCCTCTGTATGACTATGTGCCCCAGAATTCTCTTCCCCTTCTACTTGGGTGTGATATAAAATATCATCCACTCCCCCCCAAGTGACAGAGCGACAAACCATATAATCTTCCTTGGGAATACAATGGGGAAAACGATTCAATAATAAAGAATAATTCTCCTGTATCTCCCCATAATCAAAAGCCATCGCCATTTTTTGCTCCCCTATGCGTTGCTGAAACGCTCTGGCTAGTGCATTGCTTCCTTGTCCTCCATTCATTCCATCAACACCTCTCTAATGTCAAGGACATTTGCTTTACAGTTCCATGATGGCAAACACCTAAAACATAAAATTCACCAATCAAATTCCCCGCACAAATCTTCACTTTCTCTCCCTTTCTCAAAAAAGGCAAATCCACAGCGACCACCACAATCTCTTCCTGGGGACTACCATGCTCTGACAAATATGTTTTTGCCTCTGCAATGGCATCTTCCAAAGATTTATCACTGTCTCGCAACAGAGTTGTTTGTAACAAAGCAAAATCCTGATTCCCTTCTACCACAGCTTCCACCAAAGTTCGCCCCTCATCTTCTGCTGTCCCCACAACCTGTACCTGTGTCACCATATCATTCACAGAAATTTTGTCTCTTGTAGAAATCACACGATAAAAATCAAGCTCAAAGACAAAATCATTATGCCCTTGTGGCAAAATACTCAGTGCTTCCTCTTTCCAAAGACAAACTGCTGTTTCCTCACAGTGGGCTGATACCTCTTCCACCAAAGAAAGAATGATGTCCCCAATTTTATGCCCCTGAAAAACCTTTTTCTCATGAGTCATGGTCTGCCCCCATTGATAATTCACTGAAACGCCCCAATCTCCTGCAATCCGGTCAATCATGTCTTTGGTACCCATGCCAGAGGAAAAATAATAAGATTCCGAAGACTGTAACAAAAACTTTCCATAGTCATAAGTGATCAGGACAATTTCCTTGTTCCCCCCAGAAGAATAGCTCCATTCCCAGATCTTCCCTTGATATACCAAGGTTTTTCCCTCGCCCCAATCGCTATACACCAAAATAATACAGCCAATTTTCGCCACAGCATGAAGCCAAGTATCTCCCAAAGCAGAGTTTGCCAGCATAAATGTCCCACGCTGAGACAACTCCCCAGCACTCTCCTCCCACTCCATAGAAATCACAGCAGGTGATAAGTCATAGACTAGCCCTGTCTCTGTTAAAAGCTCCAAAGCATAGGTCATTTTCCCAATATTTACTTCCATTGATCCTCACACCTTTCATTTTTTCTTCCATTCCCTTAAGGAATGGTAAAGACTTGCCCAGGATAAATGGTATATTTACTGTTTCCATACTTGGCATTTTCACTGTCAATGGTGGTTTGATTGGCTTGGTACAGTTCTCCATAGCGTGCACCCTCTCCCCAAAAACTTTGAGAAATCTTCCACAAACTATCTCCCTTCACCACCGTATAGGTAGTATCCATAGGAGGATTGGTTCGGTTATCTTCTGTGCTGGCACTGTCTCCATCGCTCTTTGTCTCAGAATCCGTAGACGAACTCCCCACCGAGGTTGCCGTCACAGTGAGATCCTTCCCTTGGACAAAAGAAATTTGATAGCCAATATCCCCCATGCCACCAGAATAAGTATTGGTAAAAGAATCCAAATACACATCCACATTGATTGCTGTCTCTGTCACCAGCAGATTCAGCTTCTTCGCCGTGGGCAGAACCACTTTACAATTTTCAATCCAGCGAAAAGCCTCCTGTGGATTTTGCCACTCCCGAATCAGTGGCATATCCTTTCTCCCTTCCCCTGGAAAAATCCCTTCCCAAGAAATCAGATCCAAGCTCTGTCCTGACGGTGCCTTCACTGTCCCAATCCCTAAAATAGAATAAGAAGCAAACTCATTCCCCAAGGAAACAGAAATACGCTCTGGCAACATGGGAAAACGAAACCTGTCCCCTGTTTCCAGATCTGTCAAATAAATATCCATATATTCACCCCTTTCCCTTACACCAAAATCGGCATGTTAGAAAAACTCTGCTTCACCTTTTGGGCAAGCTCTAAAGCAATCTCTTCTGTTAATTCAGATATATTCTCACGAATTGCCGACACCACATCTGTTCCTTCTCCCTGTGGCACAGTCACTGCAAAAGAAATATTCCCAATGGTCACAGGCACAGCAAGCTCCTTGCTGTCACTGACAGCAGAAGAAAAAGTCCCCCCCGCAAGAGCTCCTTCCCCATGGGCAACCACCCCAAGCTGTCGCCCAGCCTCTTCCCATAAAGCAATACCACGAGAACGACGTTTTTCCCCCAAGGGGATAATCGCCTCAGGACCATCCTCTGCCACCAAACCAAGATGAGGGGTAGACAAAATCCCACCTTCTGCATAAGGAGAATAGGTCAAAGCCCCTTCCACCACAGAACTCACCATAGTATTTTGAATGGTTGAGGAACTACTTGTGGCACTACTTGTGACACTACTTGTGGCACTACTTGCTACACTGCTACTTCCACTGATTACACTGCCCAAAGAAGAAAAACTGGCACTTTGAAACATAGAAGAAATCGCAGAAGTCGCCGAAGTAAAAAAGCTAGCAACCGTCCCACCAATTACAGAACTAGCAGAAGAACTTGTGCTTTTCATGGTCTCTGATGCACTACCGAAAAGACTTTCCACTGAAGAAGGGACCGTCCTTCCAAAAAACTCTGTCACCCCTTGTTCCATGGTAGGTGTCACCATATTTATGGTAGAAGCCATGGTCTCTCCCGTGCTGCACCACAGATTTTCCATCTTTTCCGTCAAGTCCCCTTGAAAAAAGAGGGAAATCCCTTCCCCCATTTTCTCACTTGCCGAAAGTGTACCAAGGGTGATTTTCTCATTGACTTCCCCCCACAATGCCTCCATAGAACTTGGAAAACTCTCTCCAAATAATCCAGAAACACCCGTTTCTAGTGTCTCAACCACTTGGGTCAGCCCACTTTCCAAAACTGTTTCCATCTCTTCTATCTTAGAAAAATCCCTTGTTTCTCCCCTCAGACTAGCAAAACTCCCCCCACTTCCCAAGTCAGTAGGTAAAACAGAAGAAACACTGCCATAAGAAACCAGAGAACCCTGTGCCTCCCCAGAAATAGTTTCTTTTTCATTGAAAAAACTCCCCAAATCCGAAAGTCGCTCTACCATCGTCCCCAGTAAACTGCTTTCACTAGAACTGCCAAAAACCTTCTCCACCATCTGTTCCAGAGCAGAGCTCTCTCCACCCTGACTCCACACAGAATCACTGCTTTGTTCCAAAACAGACTGCTGTAAATTGGTCTCACTCCCGAAAACACTTTCCTTACGATCAGAAAAACGTCCAAAACTCGAAATACTTTCAGCCATCTTCTCTAGCAAAGAACTTTCACTGGAACTGCCAAAGACCTTTTCCACCATCTTTTCAAAAAAAGATGGCTCCATACTCCTTTCACTCCCAGAAACACTGGGGTTTTCTAATAAATTCCCCGCACTGTCCTTGGATAATCCAGAAATCCCTTCTAAAACTTCTTTCAAAGAATAGAGACTCTCCCCCAGCCCCATCATGTTAAGCCCCTCTGAAACACTTCCCAAAGAAGAAGAGAAGCCCCCCACAGCTTCCTCTTCCACTGGCAGATTTTCCCCAAATATGGCATAAGTCTGCTCCAAAGGATTTTCCATCAAATCCATAATCCCCAATAATGGAGATGTAGCAAGGTCAGTCAGTTTAGAAGTAAAGGAAAAAACTTGCCCCTCCAAAGAATTTCCCAAATTTGCAATCCCAAAAAGCCCCCCTGTGGCACCATCCTGTAGGGTCGCTGATACTTCTATCCCACTTTCCAAACTCCCCAAAGTCTTCTGCAATGACAAAGCAGCTTGCTCAATCTTACTCAAATTTTTCAATGCAGAGTTTGTCCCTGTTGCCGTCTCATCCCTGACCTGTGCCAAAATTTCAATCACTGTTGTTTCCATCATTCCACCCCATTCATCATTCTTTACTATGTACCCGTATTTTCTTTCAGAAAAAGAACTGGAGAGCTATCCCCCCCCAGTTCTTCCAACCTTGCTTCTTTCCCCTCGCTTCACCATCACAAACTCGTGATACAAAGCCTTCTGCTCCATGGGCAAAGCAAGATAAGCATCAATACTCCCAATGGCTGGAAAGTGGTACAAGACTTCCATCATCATCCGTGTCCCACCCCCAGCCCGAATCAGTTTTTTGCTGTGGCCGCTACTTCCTCTGTAAATCCACCCATCTCATCAATGACAGACAGCACCGAAGCCTTCTCCCCAGCCAGTAACAACTTATCCACCATGTCAAAGTTATCCAAAACATTCAAGGCTCGTTTTAATTCAATATTCCCCCAAAGCCCCTTCTGGTCCTCTGGAATTGTGGCAGTATAGATTAAAATCGACTGAAACAGTCGTTGATTCACTTCCTTTTCTGCCTTTCCCTTTAGATTTTTCACCAAGGCTGTGGCTTGCTTCAAACAACTTTCCACATCTTCCGAGCTCATGGGACGCAAACGAAATCTTGCTTTCACTTGTCCCCCCTCACCTCGGATCTCGATATTACGAAAAAAGGCTTCATTCTCTTTCCGTTTGGCAAGTTCCAGTAAATCAGAAAGTAAATTCCCTTCATTTTCAAGTATTTCTTCCTGACTCATCTCGTCAGTTGACGGTAATACAGTTTTACTCATGTGTTAAACTCCTTCAAATATACATTACTATGTTAGGAAAAGCCCTTAAACTGACAAATACTCAGTGAATCCCCAAAGATCCACCAAGCATTTGAACCAATCAAAGGCAAGCCCCCAAAAGTTAAGATTTATAAAGTAATGTCCCCTGTCAGCTGTGACAGCATCTCAGGTGTGGCATTACATCTAAAACTCCAATTACGCTCCACAATGGCGCCTGGAGTCAGATTCTGTAGGGAAACAGAACCTGCCAAGACACAATTTCGATAGACAATCCGTTGCTCCTGTCCATCAGGACGCACCATGGCACCCTGAAAATCCCAAGCCGGCATCCATCCTGAATTTAATCTCTCAATCAATTCAGCCCCCATCACATCATCTCTCACCAACATTTCTTTCACAGAAATTGCAAGAGAATAACCAGTGGTCACTGCATAGATCAGTGTACTGCCCACTGGTTGGACATCTGCATTGGTCATATCCAAAGAAGCCGTGAACTCTGCCACTTCAGCCAGAAAAATATTCTCCCCAGCATCCGTTGTGACAAAAAGTCGCCCATCCTTCCCCGACATTAGCTTTCTAACGTCTAAAATACTTTGGTCATTCAATCCATTCCCCATAATATCCTCCTTAATCCTCTACTGCAAAGCGAAACTTGAAGTTATAATATAACTTTTCCAAAGCATCCACATCATCTGCATACACCACAAACCATGCCGAGTCCCCAGCCGGACTGTTATCAGGGTCAATAGAAACAAAAGCCCCTGTGTGAAGCTTCCCTTCTGCCACCATGGTATTACAAATATTGTTACAAGCCTGAATGATGGTGGCTCTGCCGTCAGAATTGTTGTTCACACGACCAACCAGCCCCTCCACAGTGTCCGCTAGTCTTTGGAACAACTCAAAACGCACTTTCGTTCGCTTTACTTTTTGCCATCCCCCATCTTGATCATCCCCCAAGTTCACCAAGGTATTCACCCCAGATTCTACCCAGACAACGTTGCTGGATGATAAAGAAAAGGTGAGCATCCCTGCTGCAATGGCCTCTTCTTGCTGTGCATTGGATAAATACTCCACCAAATCCACAGCCCCTGTCAAGGATAAATGGGTCACCGATTTGCTAGAACTTGTCCCCGCAATCAGCCCAGAAATCCGAGCAGCAGCCAAGACCCCCTGATACACCTTCCCTGACATATCCACAAAACCAGATCCCACATAGACCATTTGATAGTCATTAAAAGCAGAAGCTCTGGCAAGTCTTGTCTCAAAAGCCGTGGTGGTTGCTTCCCCCACCACAGCCATGGCAAACATCCCATCTTCGTAAATCCGATTTACAAAAGCCTGTGACATCATCTGCACAGACAGATCATCTGTGTCCAAAGCCAAGACATTCCAGCGATAATTCTCCAAAATCCCAAAAGCATTGGCATAAGCATCCACTGTCACCTCAGGATCTGTTCCACCCACAAATAAACCTTGGTCAAAGGTGGCAAGCTTAGAATCTGTCACAGCAATGGTCAAGAAATCAACATAATTGCTGGCTTTCCCAGTCAAATCCCATGCCTCTTTCTCTCCAGAATGATTGTCAAAGGTGATTCGCTCCAGTTGCGTCGTTCCCTCTAAAATCAATAACTCATAGCCACTGGTATCTCCCTCAAGCTCTCCATCCACTGTGGGTCGCAAGGTAACAGTCAAAGGACGAGAACCTACATACTTCAACAAAAGAGAAAGTACCTCTGTCCCCCCTTCATCCATCACTTTGTAATAGCCCTTGGTTCCACCCGTGCCCACTCGCACTGCTCGAACAGATTTGGCACCGCCATAAAACTGCTCCAGAGGCACCTCTACCGAGCCCTCTGCACCCCCAGAACCAAAATAATCGCCAATGACATCATAGCTCTCCAGTAAAACAGCCGAGTCCAGTGGACCCCAATCAGAGCGAAGGGTACAGGCACATTTGCCATCATCTGCCCCAGCAGCAGGAGGTGTCCCCCAATTCTCATAACGATAATACATCCCAGGTCTGGTTTTTGTCTCTCCTATTGTAAAAAAACTAGCCATCTAATTCACCTTCCTTTTTTTTAGTGCAAAAATCAATGATTCTGCCTCTTTCACTGTGTACATCTGCCCATCAGACAAAGCAACCAACACCAAATCCGAACGCAAGCGATACTTTCTTGCCAATCGACTGGCAAGCTCCAAAGCATCATACTTCGTCTCGAAAAACTCTGGTAAGTCTGTTTTCTCTTTTTTCCTTTGCTTTTCCTCGCCAAGCTTCTCGCCTTTTGATTTAGACTTTTCTTTTGTCTTTTCTTCCATTTTTTCTCCTCCATTCTTTGGCAATTCTTCCTCATTCCATAAAAAAAGAAGGACAAAGACTTGCCTTCATTCCACAAAATATATATAAAAATAACCTCTCCACCAAAAGTGAAAAGGGTTATTGTAAACAATTCCGTCTGCTTTTTCCCAATCAAAGAAAATTGCTATCTCCTTGACCTTAGTTCAGATACCCATGATTCAAAATTTCATCTTCACAAAGGTCAACATACCGTGATGCCAGCACCCCAAACTCCCCCCACAAGGCAATCTGCCCCTGTGATAATGGATTCCCATCATGATGAAACTTAGATTTTGTCAATCGTAGAAAAGAGCCATCCTCCAAAAGCAAGTCCTGTCGCCCTCTCAATACCTCTAAAATACCTCTGGCACAGCGATTACGTGCTTCCACGGTTTCGCAAGAAATATGACCGAAAAACTGCCCAAGATACCATGTACAAGAAAAAATTTCCCGTGTCATCTCTGCACCTGCCATACGCCAATAAAGGGCTGGCTCGCTGTCCCTAGGCTTCCAGATCTCTGGTAACTCTTCCAACCCAATCACCTTCCAACTGGGAAAAACCTCTTTCGCAAAACTCTGCAAAGCAGAAATGGGATCAGGCTGAAAACTATCTTGGGTAGGAAATGCAATCAAATCAAAGGTCACTGCAATGCCATAGGTCTCCACAGGACTAATCTCACTGTTTAAATCAGCAGCCTTTCGCATGTATGCCACCGAATTTTCCCACACAGCACAAAGGGTATTCCCAGTCTTCGGGGTATAAAATACCCCTGAAATGATTTCTTCCAAACGTTGGGCAATAGCTCTGTCCAAATTACCCCCGTCCTCCGTCTCATTCACTGTACAAGCCCAAATGTCCACTGTCAAAGTACCCGCTTGCTTTCGCTCTGGGTCAAAACTAAAATCCAAATTAAACTGCAAACGGGGAAAGGAACTCCCAGACCAATTCACATCCTCATCCATGGGTGCCTTTTGGTAAAATACCGCTGGCTCTCCCCCATATTGGGCAAGGACAGAGGACAAATACCCATCCTCCACCATCTGCCTTACAAGCAATTCTTCAATCATAAATCACCTTCCCGAACAAAGCCGAAATCTCCCCCTGTGCACCCTTAATCACAGCTTCTTTATAAGGGCGAGGCGCCATTCGTTCTGTCCCCTCTTCCAACAAGTCCCCCAACAAATGTCCCCCCACCGTCAAACCAGATTCCACACCAGCACGGGCAACATATCCCCCAGAACTTTTCCCAGTCTGAACATAGGTCCCCCAAGATTGACGAAACTTTCCCGAGCGTCTCGCTGGTGCCTCCCCCGCAGCCGAAGCACGGTACCGAGAACCCCCATAAGCATAAATTCGCCCAGAACGCTCCCCTTCCAGCACCCGATGGGCAGAATCACGCAAGGAGCGAGAGGCAAGGACAGCACGTCGCCCCACCTCTGCCTCAATCAATGCAAGCCGTTCCTCCACTGCCCCTTCCAAGATGACAGATAAATCCCCCATCTCCCCACCTTCTTTCCTTTTTCTTTGTTTCTCTCCACTCTAATTAGCCCCAGTCCCCTACTGCAAATCCCTTCGCTCATCACAATAGAGCTGTGTCCAATGCCCCAAATCCCCCACATCATAAGGAAGTGCATTCAGCAAAAACTCTCGCTCTCCCAAACGTAAAACATCCCCCACTCGCAAAGAAATCTCTGGTACCCCTCTCAGAATCACTACATGAGACACAGGATGAGAAAGTTGCTTCCAACGTTCCTTCTCCGACCCTCTGGATTTGGCAAGAGAGCCACGTATCTCCCCCAACGCTTCCATTTCCCCCAACAAAACCCTCCCCCCAGAGGATTTTTGTGAGGAACGTCTTAGCACCTGAAAGGTCAATACCCCTTTCCCAGTGGCAAGAAATACCGCAGACCCAAACATCATTTCTACCACCGCCCAGCAGCGCTGTTGTCATGCAAGCCATCCCAGAAATGCCCCTTGGACATTTGCCCCATGGATGGCATAGATTTGAAAAAATTCATCTCTTCCACTTCGTCCTTCAAATCCTGATACATGGTCTCCCAAGCCGATACTCTGGCTGAAAAATCATAGGACAGTGTATCTATCTTGGTATCCACCTGAAAAGCCATCTTATGCAAAATAGCCGACAAAATCTCCAGCTTTGCCTCTGGCCAGGTGGTGGATGTCACACCATCTAGCATCATTTCGTACTCTTCATCGCATAAGGCAGAAGTATCCTCCCCACCTTCCACCGAGGTGTCACCTAATTCAAAACGCATACGATCTTTTCCAAAAACCTTTATCCTCAAAGGCTCATAACTATAATTCAAAATTGTCCTCCTACTCCTTGGCTGTCACAGCACCAGATAGATAAACAGCCAAATCCTGACAGACCACCTGATGGTCTGCTGCCACCAAACCTTCAATCAATTCACAATGATCACTGGGGGCTCCTTCATAATGACTGGTTGGTGTCAACTGACCATTGCCCAAAGGATCCCACATAAAGGTATACCCTGCAGATGGCTCCTCCATAGATGGTGTTTTCGTCGTATGAACCAACAACACATCATCTGGATTGCAAATGTACTCCACATTCACTTGCCCCACAGGTGCATTGTTCACCAATGCCTTTGCCACCACAATCTCTTCCAAGCCAAACAAAGAAGCCAGAACTTTTTCCGTCACTTTGGCTGGATTCCCTTCTGATCCCTGATACTTAATCCGGTCCAAAATACCTTCATGAGTTCGCAGAGCATCAAAGGCACGTTTCCCAATACACATCTTATTGGGCTCATACATTCCTCGTTCCATCATATCACTCATAATGCCACCAATCACAGCAACAGGATCACAAGCACTTTGGTCAAATTTTATGAATTCCCCAGAACCAGAAGGACTATCCTCTCCAATTAGTACGTTATCCCATACCTCTGCATTGAAATATTTCTTCGCCCACTGCACATCCAAATGGAGTGCAATCTGGTCCCCAACCCATTTCGCCTTGGCAATCCGTGGATTCCCCAAACCTGTGAACCCCGCTCTGTCATAATCCACCTGAGAAATCGTATCAATCCCTGTCAAAACTTGCTCCACAGAACAAGTATACATATGCTCCCGACTGCCTAAAATAGAGGGTGCCACATGACCTAATTCAGGCTTACCAGCTACCCCATCTCTCATTAAATCAGCCTTGGAAAACTCACGAAAAAACCCAGAGCTTTGGGCCACAGGCACAATGGGAAAAATCTTCCCAGATACATAATTGAGCGGGTTTTGTACCTGTTGCAAACACAAACCAGTCAAATACCCGTGGGGCTTAAACTTCTTGCTCAAGAGCATCTCCCCCATCACCCCTGGATCCATTCTACCTAATTGATTTTCTACTTTCATTCCTTCACTTACCTTTCATCTATTCCTTTGTTACAAAGGGAATCGCTCCCACAACGAACCATTCTTTCGCCCATTTTCCTCTATTGGAACCTCTGGTTCCTAAATCACAGCGCCAAAAGCCCCAATTCTCACCTGAATCAAGTCCCCAGCTTCATAACTTGCCGTCATCGCTCGCCCAAACACATAGTCCCCAGAGCTTGCCACTTTTCCGCAACCATCCTCAATCGTAACAAAATCCCCTTTGTCAACGGCTTCTGCTACCTCTAATAAACCAACGTCTTTCACCAAAACATCTACTTCTTCCCCCACAGAAACTTTGTCCCCAGTGCTAGAAAGTAGCAAGCCAAAGGCAGACTTCCCCTCTTGTGCAAGGACCACATCTCCACTGCTGTCATAAGCAACCGCCTTGTGACAAGCCCCTTCCAGCACTTCCCCAGCCGCTTCTCTCACTGTCGCTGATGTCTGCACAAAAGAATTACTATACTCAAATCCCATCTTTTTTTCCTCCTAATTGTAATAGCCAGAATCATACTCTCTTGCAAATTCTGGATTTTCTTCATAAGCTTTCATAAAAGCAGCCTCTCTCGAACAACCTTCGCCCTTCATCAAATCCTCAACACCCTGTGCCGTATAAACAGCCGAGTGCCCAATCTCCTGAAACAGCGAATTTTTCCCAAGCAAAGTCAAGCCAACGTCCAAAGCCTCAATATAGTCCTCATATCCCCCAGAAGCCTTCATGACACACAGCTTCTTGGCAAGCGTTTTGGGCTCATAGCCCAAGACCTCATAGGACTTTGCGACCTGTTCCATTTCCACCAAGGCAAGGGCGTTCTCCAGCTTGGAAATCTTGCTTTCATATGCCTTCAAAACTTCCTTTTCTCCAGAAATATTAGGATTCACACCTATGATTTCTTCTTGAAAGGCTCCCTTTCCCACTTCTTCTCTCAGCACATCATCAAAGGAACGGCTACTGCCCTCCTCCAAATAGACCCTCTTCTCTTCCATTTCGTTACCCTTCCCCGACTTCAGCCCAGAAAATAAGCTTTTGAAAAGTCCAATCTGTGCATCAGGATTTGCGCCCTGATCCACTAAATCTGTACTGGTAATTTTCAAATCTTTTAAGTGATACGCCACAATTTCACAACCTTCCCTAAAATTTTTCTTCTTCCCACAAACAACGGTTCTCGTCTACTCGATTTGCCGTCCCTTCAATGGAAAACATAGTATATGTCCCATCCTTGATTTTTTCCCAAACCAAAGAATCGGAAATCTGAAATCCGACCCACCAACCTTGGGGCAAAATCCCCAGTGGGATCCCCATAGCATCGCCCTTTTCCTCGGTAAATACCACCGATTCAATCAGCTTCCCCACATGGGACTTCTCATGCATCTCCCCTGCCACACCAAAGTTGGCTGTGTACTCATAAGCCGCTTGCTCTAAAACCTCAGGAGCGATTTTATCCCCCTGATAATCACAAACAACCTCCCCATTGACCCGCACTGACACAGAAGCCCAACCAAATACCTGTCGTCGCTCCCTGTCTACTTTCAAAATTGGTCTCATCCTTTTCACCCCCTCACGCTGATACCCAAAGGAAAACCAGCAGAACATAAAAAAAGAAATGTGCCATCCCAACAGGAATGACCCACTTCTTCATGATTCCATTCTAACACATGCCCTTCTCTCATGCAATATCAAAAACTATCATCTTCCAAACATTCGCTCCACTAAAATTTTCTCTCGATTTTCATAGCTACCTGCCTCATCTTTCTCTGGCAAACCAGCCTCTCTTCTCAAATAGTCCTCCAAAGTTTCGTCTGGTGTCAACACCCCAGAAGTCACCGTATTTTTCAAAAAGCTTCCCAGCTCATCTAAATTACGGCTCTCAATATCTCCATGCACCAACTTAGGATAGCCAGAAATCCCAGAAAAGGCTGATCTGTTCAAATCCACAAGTCGCCCAATCCCTTGACTGTTCATCACTTCACAGATTAAATCCATAAATGCCCCCAAAGCTGTGGCAAATAATGCCGTCTTGTCAGAGGACAAGGCATAAGACCCCACCCCCTCATGTCCTAACTTCACAAAATCCGTCAGCATGGTAGAAGCTATCTTATTATCATAACGCTCGATGATGGCATTGGTGTCATTTTGACGACTCCCCCCGGAGGAAAGAAGCTTCAAATCCCAGCCAAACGGCAAGACCAAGCCCTCATTCTCATCTCGTTTGATGGTTCTCACCACCCGATCTGCCACTGCCTTCTGTCCTGCATTTTCACTGGCAAACAAATCCAAGCCCTCAGGGGTAATCAGCACAGGCAGTCCTGCCAAATCACGCTCCACCCCAATGCCTTCCAGCTCTTGTAATCTCTTTTTGAAAAACCAAGAGCGATAGGCATTGCGCAAAATACTTCTCCCTTCTGGATTCCCCTTTTGGGACTTTGTGCGAAAATGTAAAGACTTTTCTTTTGGAATGAACACAGCCTTATAATCAGGCTGAGAAGATTGCCACATACCGCATAAATCATCTCCTTCAAACTCCCAATGGTCCAAAGTCTCTTGGCTGCGAATAGGAAGCTTCTTCCACCCAATTAAATTGTCAGAAAACTTGCTCCCTTTCCCATCTCTTCTTTTATATACAATTTCATGCCATGACCAACCATAAATCAAAAAACTAAGTGCCTCAGAGATAAATTCCCCCCATGGCATGTCCATGTCCTCCATACAGCTGCGGACAAAGTCTGTACAGCGTTCATCTGCTTCCAAAGCCCCCGCAGAAACCACATGCCACTTCACTTGTCGAATCATCATCTCAATGGCATACAACGAAGCCCCAATCATGTCATCATTATCTGCCATCTCTCGATAAGTTGCGATCCCCCTCGCACCTCGTAAATCTCGTAAAAACTCCTCATCAATCACGCCACCCCATCGGTTTAAGCCCAATTTCCCATGCTCTAAAAAAATATTCCCCATATTACACCTCTAATCCAAAAATAAAAGATTCCCCACCAGCTTCACAGCTGATGGGAAATCTCTTTTCTCACCCTTATTATCTTAGCACATAAGATCTTCTCATGCAATATCAAAAACTATCAACTCTATTTTCCTTTTTATGATAGAGAAAATTATGGCAATACCTCAAAAAATAACATATCAATTCCTCGCCAACAACAAGCAATGCCTGTGCCATAGCGCAGAAAAGAAACCATTTTCTTCCCTGCCACTTTCCTCAGATTCTCATAAAGAATCAATGCCACAATGAAAAAGGAAATATAAATAAAAGTATAAGTACGATAAGGCCTAATACTTGAAATTGTAGGACTAAAGCCTAAAATCACCCGAGAGGCAAGCCCTGCCAGAAGAATAATCACAGCCAGAAAAGCCATCTCCTTCTTTTCCATGACCAAATAAACTGCTCCTAGCAAAGAGAAAAACATCAGACTCAAAAAAGCCACAGCCAATAACGAGCCATTTGTCCCCATTTCCGTCCCAAGAACCGTCACATTCTCTTCCAAATAAGTCAGGAAGGAAATCGGCTCCAGTAGTAAAACCTCCTGAAAATAAGATGTCAACATCAGCGTCAAAGGACAAGCCCCCAGAAGGAAGGCAAACATATGTCGTCTCTTATCAACCTTTTCTAGGATTTCTTTCTGGGAAAGCTTCACCCAAGCATAAAGTATTACAAACACGCATACCACAACTAAATAAAATACATTTGTAAAAAAGATATCAAATACTGTACTGCTATAACCCATTTCAAATTTTTCTAAGAGAGATTTTTCCTCAAAATCAGGAAAAAACGCTGGAATATCGGCTTCCTTCCGTATATAATTCCCCCCACAAGTCAAATGATGGACCAAACTCCCTAGCACAACAAAGAGATGAGGTAAAAACTTTTTCATGCCTTTTTTCAAATAGATTAAATAGAAACAGAACAAAAGGTAAAACCCCAATAACAACGCAGCCCCTTGCTCTTGATTCCCGCCATAAAAACAAGCCAAAAGACTGGTCAGATAAAGAAATTTCCCCACCTTCTCCCCACGAATCTCCTTGGCAAATGGCACAAAACTATACAGAATAAATGCAACCACCCAAAGATAATTCAACGTTGTGGCAACCCAACCCACTTCATAAATAACATTCAGCGGAAAAAATAGCAACAGCATCACCATGAACCAGTAATTTTCACGCCTTGGAAAAAGCTGTCCTACAGCATAAGCCAGCAATACCACTATCCCAGCTGTCAACAAAGTCCAAAGCTCCATGTTATGGACCAAGTAATACAAGGGTACTTCTATCACATTCCGACTGCTCCAAACTTCATATCGCAGCTTGGTATACTCGAGCAAAGTATACTGATCCTTCATATGCAAAAACATAGTAGAATCATCGCCACCACGAATCCCTTGGGTAAATAAAGCGTAAAACACCAGAAAAAGGAACGCATAAGGGGCTATCTTCTTCCCCTTTTCAGGATAAAGAAAGAAAAAACAAGCAAATAAAAAGCCTATTACCCCTAAAAAAACAGTCCAGCCAAAAGACAGCTTGGATTGTTGGATTGTGCCCTCCGTCCACTCATCTTCCACCAGAAAAATATCTTCCAGAATCAATTTATGAAACTCTTCTGCCCCTACTTCCATCCTTGGATCTCTGGAAGCCCGATTGCTCAAAAATAAATACGTATCCACATAAATAAACTGTACTTCTAAATAAGAATAAGTTTTCTCTGGCAAAGGAAGATAATAAAATTCATCCAGTGCTTCGATATAATCGATGATTACATCCTTTTTCTCTACCCCATCTTCTTGATGATAATAATAAATCTGTACCCGTGAACGTAAGGCAACAGGTTCTGCCAAGGCGACCAGAACACCAGAAATTTCCCCCTCCGGTGGTGTAATCACCAAATTCCCTGTCCCATGCTCCAATAAATAGTTCCCCTCCACCACCTCTGCAAAGGCTGTCTCCTGTACTTCTCCCACCATATACGCAGAAGAAGAGAGCATCGACCCGTAATCAGGCGTGCCACAATAGATTTGCATGAAAATACTTAACAAAAACCCAAATATAAGAGATAGTACCACTTTCTTTTTCCCCAAAGAAACTATCTTTAAACCAAATTTCTTCACAAATTCACCAACTTCCCATCATGTATTGTATCACGAAAGAGAATCTAAAACAAGACTCCCACCAAAAGCAAAAAAAGCCCTGAATTCTTGTTAAATTCAGAGCTTTTAAAAGGGATACAAAGGATTGCACCATTCTTGTTTATACTTTTTAGAGATTCCCCCTATTTGCTATCCTTCAAAGAAACAGAACGGTTAAAGCACAGCCCTTTTGACTCATCTGTATCCACACAAAAATACCCCAAACGTAAAAATTGAAAAGATTCTCCCGCCTTTGCCTCTGCCAAAGAAGCTTCCAATTTGCAGTTTTCCAAAACTTTCAAAGAATCAGGATTAAGATGAGAAACAAAATCATCCCCTGCAGATTCAGGGTCAGGATGAGAAAATAAATTGCTATAAAGATTCACAGTTGCATCCACAGCAGTCTCGCTGTCCACCCAGTGAATCACGGCACCCTTCACCTTTCTACCATCTGCTGGCTTTCCACCATGAGAAAGAGGGTCATATTCTGCAAAGACCTCGGTGATATTCCCATCTGCATCCTGTGTAAAAGAAGTACAAGTGGCAAGAAAAGCCCCTTTCAAACGCACCTCGTTCCCAGGATACATTCTCTTGTACTTGGGTGCCTTTTCTGGTAAAAAGTCATCTCTCTCAATATATAAGCTGCGAGAAAATGTGACAGTACGAGTGCCTGCTTCCTCCTGATTGGGATTGTTTTCAATCTCAAAAGTCTCACTTTGCCCCTCAGGATAATTTGTAATGGTTAATTTCAATGGGTCGATCACTGCCATGACACGACGGGCATTTTCATTCAAATCCTCTCGCAAGCAATGCTCTAAAAAGGCATATTCCACCGTGGAATTTACCTTTGCCACCCCATTACGATTGCTAAAGTTATGGATTGCTTGGGATGTATAACCACGACGACGCAAACCACTCAATGTGGGCATTCTAGGATCGTCCCAACCACTGACAGCGCCTGTTTCCACCAGTTGACGCAACTTCCGTTTGGACATGACGGTATAGCTCAAACCCAATCGTGCAAATTCGATTTGACGTGGTTTCGCTGGCAAACCAGCGTGTTCCACCACCCAGTCATAAAGAGGACGGTGACTTTCAAATTCCAAAGAACAAAGAGAGTGGGTAACCCCCTCCAATGCATCTTGAATGGGATGAGCAAAGTCGTACATGGGATAAATACACCAATTATCCCCTTGTCTATGGTGATGTTGAAAACGAATACGATAAATAATCGGATCACGAAGATTAAAATTCCCCGATTCCAAATCAATTTTTGCTCTCAGGGTGTGGCTTCCTTCTTGATGTTTCCCCTCTTTCATCTGGGCAAAGAGAGCAAGGGATTCCTCCACAGGTCTGTCTCGATAAGGGGAAGTTCCAGGGGTCGTGATATCCCCTCGTCTCTCTTTAAATTCTTCAGGAGAGAGCTGGCACACATAGGCAAGCCCTTTTTCAATGAGAGACACAGCAATTTCATAGTTTTTTTGAAAATAATCAGAACCATAAAAAAAGTTATCTGCCCAATCAAATCCAAGCCAACGGACATCCTCTTGAATGGCTCTCACAAATTCTTCGTCCTCTTTGGCTGGATTGGTATCATCCATTCGAAGATTACAAATACCACCATATTTTTGCGCTGTGCCAAAATTGATCAGCAAAGCCTTGCAATGACCTATATGCAGATAACCATTTGGCTCTGGTGGGAAACGAGTGTGGACAGTCATGCCCTGAAAATCTCCCCCTATGGCGATATCTTGGTCAATAAAATCATGAATAAAATTTTGTGGGATCGAGTCTCTAAGCTCTTCTGACACTTTGTTCACTCCTTTGTTCCTCATACTTTGTTTCTACTATTTCTGTTAAAAAATAAGCCCCCTTCTTTCTTTATAATCAGATTCAGGGCTTGCTCAGAATTCTCTAGTCTCAATAGTGAGTATCCTATTAGTATACAGGATTGTCCAAAAAAAATCAAGAAAATTTTTTTCATTTTACAAACTTTTTCTCTTTTAGACAAGCAAACCCCAAACATTTGTGCAAACTATCTAAATAAGTTACAAAAAAATTCGTTTTTTGTAACTTATGTCACTAAAAATTATTATCTTTGACACTGGAATGAAAAGACTTCCTCTGTTTTCTCTGATATACTATTAAATATAGCAACTTGAAAATGATTCAGCCATAAGGCTGAATCATTTAAGATAACAAAAGGAGGAAACAAGCATGAGAAAATTTTTATTTTTAATGTCCCTACTGCTCATCACAGCCCAAGGAGGAAAGCAAACCATCGAAAAACAAGCTTTTTCCACCAATCTCCCTAGTATTTCTGTAAAACCACTTGCCCAAAGTCAAATAGATTGCGAACTGAGCCCCATGCCAGAAGCCCTCTCTCCTTGGGAATCTATGGAAGCCCCAGTCACTGCACTGGTCATGAGCTTGATCGAAAAAGATTTATCCTACGACCCCCAAGATGAAGATTTTTTCTGGTCCTCCCTTTACTATATGCTTGGTATTTATCAGTCAATGGATTTTCGTGTCATTGACCAAGGGAACAGCTTCCTTATGCCAGAAGAAATGGTCCAAGATTGTGCCTTCGCTCTTTTTGGTACCATGCCCCAACCTGATTTACCGGAAAACTCCTTTTTGTCTTACCACAAGGAAAGCAATACCTATTCCTTAGAAAAAGGAGATGCCAGCTTGTCCTACTGTCTGTTAGACAACACCTCTTATTTAGAAAATGGACAAATCACTTTTCATGGTCGTTATATCGACTACGCCACAGAAGAAGTCACTTGCCACTTCCAAGCCACTGTCACCCAAGGGGAAGGGCTCTTTGGCTATCATTTATCTCATATGAGCATCTCACAATGGAAACTCTCCTGAAGTGATTAAAATCTTTTCCAAAATCTGAAAAGCAGCACTCTGTGCTGTTGTTGAAAAAAAAACTACCCAAAAACCATATTTTTTGGGTAGTTTTTTTTCTCCATTTGTGTTATAATTATATTACTTGCAAAAACCCATTCATAAGCATTTTCTTTCCCAGAAAATGCTGCAACTGATTATAAAAAGGAGAACTGAATGCCAGGATTTATCAAAACAAACAAAGATATAAAATTATTGGTGCTCTATGCCCTGTCCAAATTCGATGTCCCCCTTTCCTTCGAGGAACTCAGCCTCTTAACCCTAGTGGACGAAGGAATCAATTATTTTCTGCTGAAACAAAGTGTGGATGAACTTTTAATCCCTGAAAACATTGTCTTAGAAAATAACTGCTACAGTTTGACCAAACGAGGAAAAGACAATCTCGAATCATCTCTCTCGGATATTCCTCACAGCTTGCAACAACGTTGCCACCAAGCTTCCATCGAAGTGAAAAAAGCACAGGATAAGAAAAAATATATCCGCAGTTCTGTCAGTGACCGTGGGGACGGCACAGCTTTGGTTCACCTCACCCTATTGAATAAAACAGGTGTCCTTTTTGAAATGCAAATGATGGTGCCAGATATGGCAGAGGCACAAAAAATTTCATCCAGTTTTCAAAAAGACTCCACCACCTATTTTTACGCCATGCGAGATATCGCACAACGTCTCACCCTCCCTCCAGGAGAAAAACAGGAAACGAAATCCCATGTGATTGAATCATAAAGAAAAAAACAGAGAACTCTTTGCAAAGAGTTCTCTGTTTTTTTATCTCCGTTAGCCCAGAAGACGAGCCACCCCTGCCTCTCTCTTCGGGAGAGAACCCTCTCAGTCAGCTAAGCTGACATCTCTCCCAGAGGGAGAGCCAAGGTCGACTCGTGGGAAGCCACCCCCCTCGCCTCTCCCTTGGGGAGAGGACCCTCTCAGTCAGCAAAGCTGACATCTCTCCCAGAGGGAGAGCCAAAGACGACTTAAGGAAAGGGCTTATTCCAAACAATCACCTTTTCACCTGTCTAGGTGAAACCTTTCTTTAAAATTTCCTAAAAATTAAATAAAAGTATTGACTAACCCTCTTAGCTATGTTAAAGTAGCTAAGGGATCAGGGCAACACCTCACAATCCCTCATCTCCAAATTTCTTCAAAAAATGCCCCACAAATTCGCTGAAATTTTACCACGGGCACTTCCTTTGGTCGTCGGCAATCCACACAGGATTACACTCAAATTTCAACTTTTTGTGCGACCTTTGAAGTCCCTTTAGGGAAACCATTTTTTCTTGAAATTTGAAAACAGGAATTATGAGGTATTGCCTTAGGAAGGGAGAAGAATCACTTTGGCAAAAAAAGAAGACGTTTTACGGGCAATGGAACTATTTGAAAAAAATAAGCCTGAAAAGACCTTCGCTCAAATTTCCCATGTCACCATGGGGATGCGGGCTGTGGTACAACTATTGCACCAAAAAAAAGAAGCAATCACTTCAAAGGAAATCAGCGATGCCATGAACGTAAGCTCTGCACGTATGACAGTGTTGCTACAAAAAATGGAAGGAGAAGGCTTGATCCGCAAAGACAACTCCCCCAACGATGCCCGTTCCATCTTGGTCTCTTTGACAGAAAAAGGACGAGAAAAAGCCTTGGAAGTGGAACGCTATCATTATGAATTTATTGAAGAAATATTGACAGAATATACACTAGAAGACTTAGAACTACTATTCCAACAACTAGAAAAAATTCACGGTATTTTCCAAAAAATAAATAAAAACAACAAAAATAAAGAAAAGGAGTAATGTGTTTCGTGCTAAAATTATTTAAAAATCTGGATAAAAGCGATTTTGTCTTGGTGGCTTTTATCATCTGTTTGATTTTTGCTCAGGTTTATTTAGACCTTGCCTTGCCAGATTATATGTCAGAAATTACAAAGCTTGTCCAAACAGAAGGATCCGCCATGGAGGATATTTACCAAGCAGGAGGAAAAATGCTCCTTTGTGCCTTGGGAAGTCTTTCCATAGCCGTTGTCGTCGCTGTTTGCGCAGCGAAAATCGCCGCAAATTTTTCCTTCATTACCAGAGGAAAAATCTTTGAAAAGGTGATGGGCTTTTCCATGAAAGAGGTGAATTCTTTTTCCACCTCCAGTTTAATCACCCGAACCACCAACGACATCACCCAAATACAAACCCTTATTGTCATGGGGATGCAAATGATGATCAAAGCCCCTCTCACTGCCATCTGGGCAATCTATAAAATTTCAAACAACAATGGCACCTTCACCCTAGCAACAGGCATTGCTATGGCAATTTTAATGGCAGTGGTCAGCGTTTGCCTTTCTCTGGCAATCCCACGCTTCAGATCATTACAAACTTTGACAGACAATGTGAACCAAGTAGCAAAAACTCGCCTTGATGGTTTGGCTGTGGTGCGTGCTTATAACGCAGAAGCTTACGAAGACGAAAAATTTGAAGTCGTCAACCAAGATATCACCAGTACCAACCTCTTTGTTGGACGCACCATGTCCTTTTTGATGCCCAGTATCCAAAGCATCAGCAGTGGTTTGACTTTAAGCTTTTATCTTCTTGGGGCAAGCCTCATCAATCAAGCAGCCGGCATGGAGAAACTCACCATTTTCTCTGATATGGTGGTTTTTTCTTCCTATGCCATTTTGATTATTATGTCTTTTATCATGCTTTGTATGGTGTTTATGATGTATCCACGTGCTGCAGTGGCTGGAAAAAGAATCAATGAAGTGTTAGACTCCACGCCGACCATCCAAGAAGGGACAAAAGAAGATGGTCTTGCTGGGAAAAAGGGAGAAGTGGAATTTAAAAACGTCAGCTTCAAATATCCTGACGCAGATGATTATGTCTTGAAAGACATCAGTTTCACTGCGAAACATGGGGAAATTGTAGCCTTTATCGGCTCCACTGGTTGTGGAAAAAGCACCGTCCTGAATCTGGTTCCTCGTTTTTATGATGTCACCCAAGGAGAAGTCTTAATCAACGGCATCAATGTAAAACAATACAAAAAAACAGCCCTCAATGGACTGATTGGTTATGTGTCCCAACGAGCCACCTTATTTACAGGCACCGTGAAAAGTAACGTGATTTTTGGAGATAACGAGGACAATGCCCACGACGAGGAGCATTTAGAAAACTCCTTAGAAACTGCACAGGCCGAAGAATTTGTCCAAAGCTTAGATGGTCAAGAAGATGCCGCTGTTGCACAAGGTGGTGGCAATTTCTCAGGAGGACAAAAACAACGTATCTCCATCGCCCGTGCCATTTATCGTGACCCAGAAATCTTTATTTTCGATGACTCTTTCAGTGCTTTGGATTATAAAACCGACCGAAAACTACGAGATACCCTGAATATTGAATGTAAAGAAAGCACTCGCTTGATCATTGGACAACGAATTGGCACAATCAAAGATGCCGATAAAATCGTGGTGCTGGATTGTGGTCGCATTGTGGGTATGGGAAAACATTTTGATTTGCTAGAAAACTGCGAGGTTTACAAACAAATCGCCCTATCTCAACTGTCAGAGGAGGAACTCAGCCATGGCTAATGAAGAATATCGTGCCCCAGCCCCCAGACGTGGTCCTCCAGGAGGTCCTCCAGGGGGTGGCGAGCAAGCCAAAGACTTTAAAGCAGCCATCAAAAAATTGACGGCATACGCAAAAAAATATCACGGTATCATCGGTATTGCTGTGGTCTTTGCCATGATGGGTTCATGTTTGACCTTGGTGGGACCCTCCCAACTGTCAAACATTACCGACGAAATCACAGCAGGAATGATGACTTCTATTGATATGGACACAATCAAGCAAATCGGTACAACTATGGCTATTATCTATGTTACAAGTTATTTTTTATCCCTCACACAAGGATTTATCATGGCTTCCACCATTCAAAAAATATCCAAACAATTACGAAAAGATATTTCCCAAAAAATCAACCACTTGCCAATGGGATACTTTTCTCGCAATTCCAAAGGGGATGTCTTGTCTCGTGTGACAAACGATGTAGACAGCATAGGGCAAACCCTGACACAATCCCTTGGGACTGTGGTTTCCTCTGCCACTTTGCTTGTGGGTTCCCTCCTCATGATGTATTACACCAACGCCATTCTAGCAACCACAGCCTTGCTGAGCGTGGTTTTTGGCTTTATCTTTATGATTCTTGTGATGAAAAATGCCCAAAAATTCTTTCGTAATCAGCAAAAATACTTGGGCGCTATCAATGGACACATTGAAGAAATGTATGCTGGTCATACCGTGGTAAAAGCATATAACGGAGAGGCAAAAGCCCTAGAAATTTTCAATGAAATCAATGGGAATTTGAAACTTTCTGCCTTCAAAGCACAAGCTTTGTCAGGTCTCATGATGCCAGTGATGACCTTTATCGGAAACTTTGGTTATGTGGCTGTCTGTATTGTGGGCGCCATCCTTGCCCTAGATGGCACCATCAGTTTTGGTACCATTGTTGCATTTATGGTGTATATTCGTTTATTCACCCAACCTTTGGGACAACTTGCCCAGTCTATGCAACAATTACAATCTGCTTCTGCTGCCTCAGAACGTGTCTTCGAATTTTTAGAAGAAGAGGAAATGGAAGAGGAATCTCACAAAACCAAAACCCTCTCCGATATCAAAGGAGATGTGGAATTTAAAAATGTTAATTTTGGCTACCTACCAGAAAAAACCATCATCCACAATTTCTCTGCAAAGGTAGAAGCAGGACAAAAAATCGCCATCGTCGGACCAACTGGTGCTGGAAAAACCACCATTGTCAATTTGCTCATGCGATTTTTTGAAGTAAACAGTGGCGAGATTTTCATTGATGGCATTTCCACCCAAGAGGTGAAGCGCCCAGATGTCCACGGACAATTTAGCATGGTGTTACAAGATACTTGGATTTTCCAAGGCACTTTGCGAGAAAATTTAGTCTATGCCACAGAGAATATTTCTCAAGAAACAGTGGAAAAAGCTGTGGAAGCGGTTGGATTAACCCACTTTGTTTCCACCTTAGAAAATGGTTATGACACGCAGTTAAGCAGTAATCTTGAACTTTCCCAAGGACAAAAGCAGCAAATCACCATCGCAAGAGCCATGATCGCAGATAAACCCATGCTGATTTTAGACGAAGCCACTTCTTCCATTGATACTCGTACAGAATTGCTCATCCAAAAAGCAATGGATGAATTGATGGAATCACGCACTTCCTTCGTGATTGCCCATCGTCTTTCTACTATTAAAAATGCAGATTTAATTTTAGTTATGAAAGATGGAGACATCATCGAAACTGGAAATCACGAAAAATTACTGGCAGAAAAAGGCTTCTATTCTGAACTTTATAATTCACAATTTGATCCAGTGGATGACTAAGTACGCCCCTTAAAAACATCAAAAATAAAAATCTCGATAAGCCAAAATGGCTTACCGAGATTTTTTCCTTTCACAGCACTTGTGAAAGAGAGCTTGTTGGTTTTAAAATTACACCAAAGCAGCGCCGATTTTTTTACATTCACCCAGCTCATCATCACCAGGAGTTTCATTACAAATGTAATTTTCTGCTACATCAATGCCAGCATCTTCACATTCTGACACCCAAGTACGCATCCATTCCCCATCGCCCCAGCCGTAAGAGCCAAAAAGAACCACTTTTTTGCCACGAAGTGCAGATTTCACGCCATCCCACATTGGTTGGAATTCGCCTTCTTCCAAAACTTCTGCGCCCATAGAAGGACAGCCAAAAGCAAAGCCAGCATATTCTCCAACACTTGCTGCAGAAAAATCACCACAAGCCACAGTGACAGCTTCGCCACCTGCTCCGTTGATTCCTTCTACCACAGCTGCTGCCATTTGTTCTGTGTTACCTGTGCCACTCCAAGACACGACTGCAAATTTACTCATAATAATAACTCCTTTAAATTATAAATTGTTGTAAAACTCATTTATTTATAGTATTCCTATAATAAACATTTTGCCAATACCCACAATCAAAAATTTCTTTTCCAGATAAATCATCCTTCGAAACAGAATGTTTTCCAAAAATTATAATCCAATGATTGTTAGGTATGATCCTAGTTTCACATATATATCAACCAGCTACTACAAGCCGATTCATATCAAATCCTTGGGCATAACGCTCTAAATAAATACGCACACATTTTTTATATCGTTGAAACAAAAGCAAGGCATTTTCTGGATTATGATAAACTTTCCAACATCCAGAATGTGTGAAATTTTTTCCACGATGATGGATAAAACCACGGATATCCTCCAAGGGATAGTCCAGAAAAACACCAATTTCATGGGGAAAATCCTCGAGATTCAAGTGATTCTCCAATTTTTCAAAGGCCGCTTCAAGCTGAAACTCATCATAGCCAAACTCCCCTAAGAAATTTTGTATCTCTCTTTCCCCAAGACGTTCTTCCAGTTGGTTCTTGCGATAAATATAAATAAGCGCAGTCCCATTTTTGCTCTTTAGTAAATGAACAAAGACACCTTTCTCGTTGAAAATATCATTTTTTCTTCGAATATGCTCTTTCAACCAAGTTTTACTTTGATAAGAGATTGAAAATAAATTCCCCATTTTTACATTCGCCAGTGTGGGGGCACAATGGAATAAAATTTCTTGGTTGCTCAAGATAGCACCTCTTTTCTCAAACTGAATGGTAAATCCTGTGTATTACTTACAGCTAACCCAATATTACCACAGGCTAACTTTTGTGTCAAGTCTTTTTTTCAAAAAAATAAAAAATATTTTATTCTGTCTTTTCTACCATAACTCAGAAGAATTATGGAAGAAATTCTTGTTTTTTTGAAATCACTGTAGAACAATTCTCACATAAAACAACTAAAAAGTCCACATCAAATAGATTCCTACGGTCCTCTATGAAAAAAATTTATGCTCATTTTTCTGAAATAATCAGAATAGAACTTCTCTATCCTTTTTCATTTTATTAGCATAAACTTACTTTGACATAAAAAAATCCCCAAGATTTAGTCGCCTAAATCTTGGAGATTTTTGCAATATTTATCCCTTAGCCAAATTCAGCAATGGCACAAGCCAAAGCCACAAAAACAGTCAGCACCATCACAGCAATCAAAAATGCTTTTTTCCCATTCTCTTCACGGTTTCCTTCTGGATTCACCACCAAATTGGCTTTTGACAAACTACGTTGCACAGTTGGGTAGATACTTAAAGTAGCCCCCATGTTCAGCCCTGCTTTCACTAAGTTAAAGGGGAGGAAAATAGGCACCAGCATATCCACCACCACAGATCTTGGTACATCCATATAAGCAGGTGTAATGGCATAGTTCCAAACCAGCATCAATGCAGTCATAGAAACGCCCCCCACTGCCAAACCTAGGACAGCCCCCTTAAAATTAGGACGATACCAGTAAATCAAACTGGCGATACAAGCAAAACTGCCTGTTGCAAGTAAATTCATGCCAAGTCCTACCACACCAGTGGAACTGATGGTCAAAAATTGAATCAATGACACTGCCACTACCATCATGGCAGCTGCCCCAGGACCATACAAAAAGCCTCCGATGACAATCACCATGTCTTTAAAGTCAAATTCCAAGAATCCAGCCACTTTCAATGGGATAAAGTTGGATAAAAAGGTAACGAAATAGGCAAGTGCTGTCAGCATGGCCAGAGCGACCAAGGTGCGTGTATCAAGATGTGTACTGTTCCCCCGTAATTGTGGGTTGCTGTGGGATTGTTGTTGTGTTTCCATGGACATAATGAAAAACTCCTTTTAAAATAAAATTCACAACCTGAATTCTATCCAATCATTCAGGTGCAAACTTATCTCAAAAAGAGTTTTAGAGTTTATATTTGAAGTATTCCTCTACTTGCACATCTTCTTTCATCCAGACTTTCACTGTCGGTTTCGGAATTACACCGAATCTGCTAGACATTGTTTCCAAAGTAATGAAACAACCGCTCGTGGACTATAACCACCGGTGGGGAATTACACCCCGCCCTGAAGATCGATATTTTGTTGTGAGCCAGTTTCCTGACTTCATAAGTATAGCACAACTTTTTTCCTTTGGCAATAGTAAAATGAAAAAAAGAAAAAAAAATTTAGCTTGGAAATCTTTCCACAGATTTGACAAATAGGAAAAAATGTATTATAGTTAATCTGTGACAAAATAAGAATCAACGAAGAAAGGGACAGCCAGATGGAGAAACAAACCTGCTGTTGCACAGGACATCGCCCCGATCGTTTCCCTTGGGGCTATGACGAAACAGACTCTCGCTGTCTTGCCTTGAAAGAAGAGTTAAAGCAGCAAGTGAACACCCTTTACCTCCAAGGCTATCATCACTTTATTACAGGAATGGCTTTGGGCACTGACCAATATTTTGCAGAAATTGTCCTCTCCTTACAAAAAGAACACGAAGAAATATCTTTAGAATGTGCCATCCCCTGTCCCTCGCAACCCAACGCTTGGAGCGAAGAACAAAAAAAACGTTATCAGAATATCTTAGAAGCTGCCCAAATGGAAACCCTTGTCCAGCACCACTATAGCAGAGGTTGCATGATGCGTCGCAATCGCTATATGATCGACCGCAGCCAAGCAGTCCTTTGCGTCTATGATGGCAACCCAAAAGGTGGAACTGCCCAAACCATTGCCTATGCCATGAAAAATCGATTGGAACTGATGATTCTTTCTTTGCAGGAGGATATTTATTTATGAAACTACTGTTTCACAGTTGCTGTGCCCCTTGTAGCAATGCCCCTTTGGCACAATTAAAAGAGCAAGGGATCAGCCCCACTGTTTTTTGGTACAATCCCAATATCCACCCCTTTCAAGAGTACAAACAGCGTAAATTAGCACTGATTGACCACTGCAAGGCAGAAAATATCCCTCTCATCCTAGAGGATTCCTATGGTCTTCGTCCCTTTGTCAAAGCCGTGGCTGAAGACATCGACCATCGTTGCGCCCACTGCTATCGCATCCGTTTGGAAAAAACGGCTCAAGTAGCCAAAGAAGAAGGCTTTGACAGCTTTACCACCTCCCTCTTCATCAGCCCTTACCAAAACCACGAGCTAATGAAGGAAATCGCAGAAGAAATGGCTGAAACCTATCAGCTTAACTTTTTTTATCAAGATTTCAGACCTCTCTTCCGAGAAGGACAACAATTCGCAAGAGAGCATGAGATTTATATGCAAAAATATTGTGGCTGTATTTTCAGCGAAGAGGACAGATACTTGAAGAAACCTCAAAAAAAATAACATATTTTTTCAAGTATCTCCATAATAATACGAAACAACAACTCACACCCCCTTTTTTACCTTTACTAAATCATCATTGGAGGACAGTAACTTGACCTATGGACTGGCTATTTTACTCGGACTGGTACAAGGTGTGGCAGAATTTTTGCCCATCTCCAGTTCTGGACATCTCACCTTGCTACAACACTACTACGGATTGGAAGAGGCAGATTCTCTTTTCAATATTTTATTACATTTTGCAACCCTTCTGGCTGTTTGTCTCGCCTATCGTCAAGATATTATGGAAATGATTGTGGAATTTTTCGCCATGATAAAAGAAATCATCAGCAAAGACCCAAGCCCTGAAGAAAAGCCACTCTCTCCTGCTAGAAGACTTGTTTTTTTGATTATCCTTGGCACCCTTCCCTTGTTTTTCATTCTTCCCATTGATTCTTGGATCGAGTCCTTTGGAAACAACCCCTATTTTGTCAGCTGTGCCCTTCTGTGTACAGGGACAATCCTTTACATCGCAGATCGTTGCCCCAAAGGCAAGAAAAATATTCGCTCCATTACCGTCAAAGACGTGTTGCTCATTGGTATCGCCCAAGGCTTTGCCACTGTGCCTGGGCTTTCTCGCTCAGGTTCTACCATTTCTATGGCGCTATTACTGGGTGTAGATCGAAATTTTGCCGTACGTTTTTCCTTCTTACTCTCTCTCCCTGCTGTAGCAGGTGCAACCATACTTAAAATTGTGGATATGTTTGGCACAGATTTCGACACAGCCCTTTTACCTTTATATGGAACGGGTATGATTATTTCATTTGTCGTGGGATATTATGCCATTCAACTGGTGAAAACCCTGACCAATCAAGGAAAATTTGGCATATTCGCCTATTATTGCTGGATTATGGGTGGCATCTCTCTGATCACTTTAGGGAACGTCTAAAACCACCCTGTAGCAATCTGTAATCACCTCTCCCGAAAGGAGTTCTTAACGACATGGCAAACACAAAAAAGAAAAAAAATGACGATAAAACTGGATCAAAGCAAAAAACAGGAGGGAAACGCCTGGCAAATGAACCAAAGGTTAGCCTCTTTCGTCGAGAATTAGCAGGACTAATTTGCTTTTTTCTCGGTCTCTTTTGCCTCTTTAGCTTCTTCACCCAAGATGCTTGGTTCATTTTAATTTTCTCAAATTCCATCAAAGGCTTGGTGGGCGTTGGCTTTATCCCCTATATCCCTACCTTTTTTCTCGCTAGCTTCATTTTGCTCTGTCACCGAGGACGCCCTGTGGTCTTTCGTGTGGTCTCTGCTTTATTGGTTCCCTTCTTTCTCTCCTGTATGGCTTACGGCTTTCTCTTAAAAGATAACCGTCCTGACCTGACAGATGTTGTTACCTTGTGGAACAATGGGAAAGCCCTTTCAGGGAGTGGCGTACTAGGTAGCATTGTGGGAGGGCTATTTACCATCGCCATCACAGGAGTGGGTACGATTATTCTCTTTTTCCTTTGCTCCTTTTTGCTTTTCTTAGCAGCCCTCAACCGAAGTGTGATGGATCTCATTGATTGGTATGCTGCCCGTCCACGCTATGAAGAACCAGTTGAAACCATAGAGCCAGAAGTGAAAAAGCCCACAAAAGTAAAAAAACAAAAAAAAATCCAAGAACCACCTCCAGAATCTCCCCCCATTCTTGCCAAAGATTTGGCAGAACAAGTGGAAGAAGCTTTGGCACAAGAAGAAAAAAAAGAAAAACCACCAGAAGAAGCTCCACAGGAAAAAAAGCTTCGCTTACCCTTTGATTTCCCGAAAAAAGCAGAGCGTAAAGTGATTCCTCCTGTCCCAGTGATCGAGCCATTACCCACCGTGGAGCCACTGAAATTCCCCGAAGAAACAAGCAAACGTGCCGAAGAAGGCAAAGCCCTTCCCACCCCACACCTTGTGACCAACAACAGCCCTCAAAAAATCGACAATGCTGTTTTCACTGCTTGGGAAGATCTGAAGGTAAAACCCTCTGCTGTTAGTGTCCCAGATCCTCTGTCAGCCAAAGAGGGAAGAAAAGACGCCTTCGCAAACCCAGTAAAAGAATTTGAAAAGCCTCCTGACCAAAGCTTTTTCAAGAAAGAAAAGGCTGTCCCCACCCCCGACCAAATTCTTTTTCCTCAAAATAACAAGGAGCAAGCCCTCCCTCTTGTCCCCCAGCAAGTACCTATGACCCCCGCTCCTGTGATAGAACAAAGCCCTCCTTCTCCTTTGGTGACACTTCCTGTGGCAGAATTTCCAAGCCCATCAGGAGACCCAAAAACCCTCCGCTCTACCGAGATTCGTATTGCAGATGACCCCAGTATGACCACCCTCCCCCCCACTGTGGAAGCAAGTCTTCCCACAGAAGCTTCTCCCACGCCCCAAGACCACTTCCAAGCTTCTTCCATCGAATTTCAAACGCCAGTGGTCCCCGCACCTTTCCCCCCCAGTGGAACGCAAGGTAGTTCAAGGATAGAACCCCTGTCCGTGGAAAGTCCTTCCCTTCACACTCCCCCAATCACCCAAGAGCAGATTCAAACAGCAACAGAGCCAAGTTTGAAAAAACAATCCCTCCAATACATCCCTCCACCCCTTTCTTTGTTGAAACAGGGAAGCGCTGTGGACAACCATGCCCAACAAGAAGAGCTGTCTGCCAATCGTCTACGTCTAGAGGATACGCTCAATTCCTTTAGTATCAACGCCAAAATCCACGATGTGACCCAAGGTCCTTCTGTCACACGCTATGAAGTGATGCTAGAACAAGGGGTAAAACTCAGTAAAATTGTCAACCTCTCTGATGACATCGCCTTGGCTTTGGGTGCCACAGGGGTCAGAATCGCCCCCATTCCTGACAAAATCTCCATGGTGGGAATCGAAGTCCCCAACAAAACTGTGACCCCTGTGGAAATTTCCACTGTCCTTGGTTCTGCTAATTTTTTCAACAGCGAAAGCAAAGTCAGCTTTGCCGTGGGGAAAGATATCTCTGGTCATGCCATTGTGGGTAATATCGGCAAAATGCCCCACCTTCTGGTGGCAGGTACCACTGGCTCGGGGAAATCTGTTTGCACCAACTCCCTCATTGTATCTCTCCTGTATAAAGCAAGCCCAGAAGAAGTTCGTCTGATTATGATTGACCCTAAAATGGTGGAACTACAAATTTATAATGGCATCCCCCATCTCCTGATCCCTGTGGTGACAGATCCAAAAAAAGCAGCAGGAGCCCTCCAATGGGCAGTGACAGAAATGATGAAGCGATATCGGCTTTTTTCAGAAGTGGGAACCCGTGACCTAGCCAGTTACAATCAACTGGCAGAGACTCGTGAGGATATGGAAAAAATGCCACAAGTGGTGGTGGTCATTGACGAACTAGCTGACTTAATGCTTGTGGCTGCCAAGGAAGTGGAAGAGTCCATTTGTCGTGTGGCGCAAATGGGTCGTGCCTCTGGAATGCACTTGATTGTTGCCACACAACGTCCCTCTGCCGATGTGATTACAGGGCTGATGAAAGCCAATATCCCAAGCCGAATTTCTTTTGCTGTCTCTTCTGGTATGGAATCCAGAATCATCCTAGATACCCAAGGTGCCGAAAAATTAGTGGGACGTGGCGATATGCTTTATGCCCCACTGGGAGAAGGAAAACCAACCCGTGTCCAAGGTTGCCTGATTTCAGATGCAGAAGTCTCTGCTGTAGTGGGCTTTGTAAAAGAGCATAATACCATGGCAAGCTATTCTGATGAAATCATGGAAGAAATCGACCAAAACGTGGCAGCAAAAGAAAAGAAAAACACCAATGCACAAGCAAGCTTTGATGACGAGAATCAAGATGAAATGCTAGACTCTGCTGTAGAAGTAGTCTTAGATGTAAAGCAAGCCTCTACCTCCATGATTCAAAGAAGGCTGAAATTAGGTTACGCACGAGCAGCGAGAATCGTCGACCAAATGGAAGACCTTGGGGTGGTAGGCCCTTCAGAAGGCTCGAAACCACGTCAGATTTTAATCACGAAAGAACAATGGCAAGAACTGAAATACCGACGTGGTAGCAGCTCTGCAGCGCCTCCACCACAAGAAGAGGATGGCCATTTCCAAAATGCACCTTGGGGAAAAGAAGGTGATTTCCATGATTAGAGTCACAAATATCCGTAGCGAAATCGGAGAAGACTTTCAAAGTACCATGGCAAAAACAGCAAAATTATTGAAAATCTCTCCTGAAGAAATTAAGGAATGTACTCTTTTTCGGCAATCCATTGATGCCAGAAAAAAACAAGACATTCATTATAAATTAACCCTTGACCTTTCTCTTCACGAAAAAAAGAAAGAAGAGAAAATTCTAAAACATCCCCCCAACAAACAAATCTCTGCCCCAAACTTGTCTGCCTATCACTTTCCACAGGTGAACTATCGCCCCACACATCCAGTGGTGGTAGGTATGGGTCCAGCTGGACTTTTGGCTGCTTTACAGCTTGCCAGAGCTGGAATCCCCCCAGTAATCCTAGAACGTGGCAAATCAGTGGAAGAACGCATCCAAGATGTGGATAAATTCTGGGAAACAGGCGTGTTAGAGGAAAATTCTAACGTGCAATTTGGCGAAGGAGGAGCGGGGACTTTTTCCGACGGCAAATTGTCCACTGGAACAAAAGACCCACGAAATGCTGAGCTTTTCCGTATTTTTGTGGAAAAGGGTGCTCCCCCAGATATCCTTTACAGCCATAAGCCCCATATTGGCACAGATGTTTTACAAGTCGTACTGAAAAATATTCGAGAGGAACTCCTTGCATTAGGGTGCGACCTACGCTTCTCTCATGAAATGGTGGGACTGGAAACAGAGGGAGATTCCTTGTCAGCGCTTCGTGTTCGCTCCCCTCAGGGGGAATATCGACTCCCTGCCTCGGACGTGGTTTGTGCTTTGGGACATTCTGCACGAGATACATTCCTCATGCTCTATGACAAAGGCATACCTTTGGAACAAAAAAACTTTGCCATTGGCACAAGAATCGAGCATTTACAGTCAGAAATCAACAAGGCACAGTATGGAGATGCCATTCTCCCCCCCAGTGACTACAAGCTTGCCTGTCACCTCCCCTCTGGACGCTCTGTTTTTAGCTTTTGCGTCTGCCCTGGTGGGGTGGTGGTCAATGCCAGTTCTGGGAAAGAGCAAATGGTCACCAACGGTATGAGCTATCGTAAGCGAGGGGAAACAAATTGCAATGGAGGTCTTTTGGTGGGCATCACCCCAGAAGATTTTTGTGGCTATGAGCACTTTCAAGGAACACACCCCCTGGCTGGGATGTTTTTCCAAGAATATTGGGAGAAAAAAGCCTATCTCTATGGAGAAAGGAAAGCCCCCTGTCAACAACTGGGAGACTTTTTAAAAGACAAAGACAGTACATCCTGTGGTGGCATTATCCCAAGCTTCACTTCAGGGGTGAAATACGGCAATCTAAAGCACTGTCTACCTAAGGAGATTTTTTCTTCCATTCAAGAATCCATTCCCCTGTTGGGCAAAAAAATCACAGGCTTTGACCACAGTGAAGCCATGCTCACCGCCTTGGAAAGCCGTTCCTCCTCCCCCATACGTATCAAACGTGGCGAGGATTTTCAATCTATCGTCAAAGGTTTTTACCCCTGTGGCGAGGGAGCGGGCTATGCTGGTGGTATTGTCTCAGCCGCTGTGGACGGCATAAAAGTAGCAGAAAAGATTGTGCAAAAATAAAATAATATTTGGAGGTCACACATGAAAAAAACAGAAAGAACAAGTGGCATATTACTTGCCATATCCTCTCTCCCCGGTAACTACGGCATAGGTTCTCTTGGGGCTCCTGCAAGACGTTTTGTGGATTTTCTTGCCCAAGCACAGCAACGCTATTGGCAAATCTTACCTCTCGTCCCTCCTGGTGGGGGAAACTCACCCTACAGCTCCACCTCTGCCTATGCAGGGAGTCCATACTATATTGACTTGGACGAATTGGCCGCCGAGGGCTATCTCACCCCACAAGAATTAGAGGAAAATCGTTACCACAACTGTGACAAGGTAGATTTTGCTTGGCTTGATCTCACCAGACTCCCTTTGCTGGAAAAAGCCTTTGATCGTTGGAAAAAGAAAAAATATCACAACGAACCAGACGAGATTTCTCTTCCTTGGTTGGGACAGTACGCACATTTTGCTGCCATGGTGGATACCTATGGTCTCCCTTTTGAAGATTGGAAAAAAACAGACAAAGCCCCAGAAGACAGAGTGCAATTTCATGTTTTTCTCCAAACCACTTTTTACCGTCAATGGATGGCTTTGAAAAAATATGCCAACGCACAAGGGATTAAAATCATGGGCGATATCCCCATCTATCTTTCCGAGCAAAGTGCAGAGCGTTGGGGAGAACCCACCTTGTTCCAACAAGAAAAGGACTTATCCCTCTCAGCTGTGGCAGGGGTGCCACCAGATGCCTTTACCAGTGAAGGACAATTATGGGGCAACCCCCTCTATGATTGGGAAGGTAACAAAAAAGGAGTTTATGCCTTCTGGTATTCCAGAATTTCATGGTGCAGTCAGATCTATGATAGTCTGCGTATTGACCATTTCCGTGCCGTTCACACTTATTGGTCCATCCCAGCCACAGCAAGCTCTGCGAAAAAAGGCAAATGGGTGGAAGGCCCTGGAATGGAGTTTGTTGACTTTTTGAAAAGCGCCTCCCCATCTTTAGAACTAATTGTGGAAGATTTGGGCGATTTGGACGATGATGCTTTGGAATTTATGAAAGAATGTGGCATGGATGGCATGAACGTTCTTGTGTTTGGCTTTGATCCCACTGGAGAGAGCGCCTATCTCCCCCACAACATCAAAGAAAATTCCGTCACCTATACAGGGACCCACGACACCCCCACATTCATCCAATGGCTCTCTGAAGGGGACAGCGACAGCACCCATTTTGCTGCTCGATATCTTCGCTTGCGAGAGGATGAAGGCATGGGTTGGGGTGTGATTGCAGGAGCATGGGCAACCCCCAGTCGCTTGGTCATTGCACCTCTCCAAGATGTCTTGGGCTTAGGTGCCGCTGCTCGTATGAATCTACCAGGTTCTGTGGGCAATCACAACTGGACTTGGCGGGTCCGTCAAGAAGCATTCAATCCCTTTGTGTCAGGCAGATTGAAAGAACTTGGGGAAACCTATCGCAGAAACAAAAAAATCGAAAGCAAAAAAACAAAAAAATAAGAGAATAAATATCTCCTATCTCCTGAAAGCAGTGTAGATAGGAGATATTTTCTTGTCATTTCACGATAATCACCATAATTCTCCCTTGGAGAGACTTTTCCCCTTTCTCCTCCCTTGGATACCCTTCCCATCATTCCAGAGTTTTTCCTTTTCCCCTTGTCAGCTTTGTGAAAATATGGTATAATAAGCAAAGATTCAGAAATAAAAACAACGTTCGTATATACGAAGAAAGAAGGAAAATGATGAAATTAAAAACGGACATTCTCCACGACAAAATAGACCACGTCATATGGATTGTTGCCATCCCACTGATTCTGACCAATCTAATTGATGGCATTTATGGGCTGATTGATAGCTGGTTTGTGGCAAGTGTCAGCGAATCAGCCATTGCCAGTGTGGCATTTGTGGGACCTATTCAAGATGTCGCCACCTCTATGGGCTTGGGCGTGTCCATCGCAGGTTGTAGTTTAATCGCCCAGTACTTAGGAGGAAAAGATGTTTTTAACGCAAAGAAAATGACAGGTCAGTTGATTGTGGTGGGCTTTTCTTTGGGCTTGCTTGCCTCTGCCCTTTTCTTTTTCTTTTCTGACCAAATACTCATCAACGCAGGCCTGTCTCCTGATTCTGTTGACAGTGATTTGTGGGAAGATGCCAGTATTTATTTAAAAATCTCTTCTTGGTCTGTTGCCTTTAACTTTATCACTGTGATTTGTCTTGCCATAGAGCGAGCCAGAGGAAACACCAAACAAGCCGTCCCTGTGAATATGTGCTCTCTGATTACTAAGTTGTTTTTCACTTGGCTTTTGACTGTGCCACTGGATTATGGATTAGAAGGGGTCGCCTTTGCCACTGTTTTGGCTAAATTTATTTCTGCTACAATTTGTCTTGTTATGATGATTGCGAATAAAAAAGAAGAATCCGTGGCTCTTTCCAATTTAAAATGGGACGGTGCTTTGGTGAAAATCTTGCTCGTCACAGCAGTCCCCTTGGCTTTGGAAAAATCCCTTGTTTCTTATGGCTTTGTCATGATCAATGACTATGTCCTTGCCGTAGGGCCAGAAGCCTTGACAGCCTATGGTTTGACCAATAAAGTCAATTCCGTTTTCTTCAAAGTGGTGGCTTCCTTTGGAACAGGGGTCTCTGTCATTGTGGCACAGCACGTGGGGGCAGGGAACATCCCCAGAGCAGAGCAAGCAATCAAACGCTCTCTCTTGTTTAGCATCAGTATCGCTGTGGCTGTTACTGTAATTTTACTGCCAAATCGTGGTTTTGTGGCAAGTTTATTCCTTGACCAAGCAAGCCCAGCCCATGCCTCTATGATGCGAGCCATGTTAATTTATTCTGGTGCAGTGATTCCTTGGGCAATCACAGAAACAGCACAAGGTATTTTCCAAGGAACAGGCAATACCTTTTTCAATTTAGTGGTAAGCATGGTGCGTATTTATGTCCTTCGTATCCCTGTGGTATGGTTCTTCTCTCAGCCAAGCTTTAGCCTAGGGGAAGATGGTATCTGGATTGCCATGATGGTCAGTAATATTTTAGCGGCTGTGTTTTCCTTCGGTTTGTTTTTGAAAAACAAAAAGAAACTCTTGGTACCAAAACTACCTCAAGGGG
Source organism: Eubacteriales bacterium (assembly GCA_044432725.1). Classification (GTDB taxonomy): domain Bacteria; phylum Bacillota; class Clostridia; order Oscillospirales; family Oscillospiraceae; genus JAWXUK01. The sequence goes on along the minus strand of JAWXUL010000005.1, from coordinate 10,006 downwards.
AACAGGAATCTTGATTTAGATTGAAAATAAAAACGATTTGTTTATCTAAAAAGGTAAACAAATCGTTTTTTCTACGTCTTTCCTCAAAAAAAGGAGAGGCAATCATTTTATTGTTATGCATCAATA
>JAWXUL010000005.1:8516-9780 GCA_044432725.1 Eubacteriales bacterium | reverse complement strand
TATGCATCAATAACTATACCACAAAAAAAAAGAAAAATCAAGATGAAACAATGACAAATCCCACGAAATTTATGTAAATTTTGTAAGGATTTTTCTAATTGACTGTGTTAGTAACAAATTAGCAACAGAATAATTGAACTTTTTTGGAGGAAATCACCATGAAATTACCAAACGGATATGGGACTGTTTCTAAATTATCTGGTAACAGACGTAGACCTTTTATGGTTCGAGAGGGGAAATCTGGTAAACAAAAAATTATTGATTATGCCAGTAGCAAAGAGGAGGCTTTGGGGATTTTAGCCAAATACAATAGCCATACCTTCGAGCAAGTACAAGAAACAATGACAAGTCAGGAACTATTTGATAAATTCATTGGAAAGAGGAAAGAAAAATTAAGCAGTGCCACGATAAGAAGTCTGACCTCTGCACAAAGGCATTGTCTGTCTGTGATGGATTATAATTATAAAGATGTGAAGGCATATCATATGCAAGAGTGCATCGACTGCTGTGGAAAAGGTTATGCAACAAAAAATGCGATAAAAAACCTTTTTTATCATTTAGATCGTTTTGCTCTTGAATTAGACTTATGTTCCAATCAATTTTCATCTATATTAACAACTGAACCTACACCTGAGACCACAAAAGAAGTTTTTTCTGAAGATGAACGACAAATATTATGGGAAAACCAGTTTTCTCCATGGGTTGACACAATCCTCATTTTCCTTTATACTGGATTTAGAATATCTGAACTGTTAGAAATCAAAAAACATCAAGTTGATTTAAAAGGAAAAACAATCACTGGTGGAAAGAAGACAAAAGCAGGTAAAAATAGGGTCATTCCCATTCACAGTAAAATTTTTTCTCTCATGGAAAAACGTATGGGCACAGAGGGGGACTTTTTGATTTCCCACAATGGCAGACCCCTAAGCCAAAGTAATTTCAGAAAAATTTGGAAGAAGCTCATGGACAACATGGAAATGAAACACACACCCCATGAATGTCGTCACACATTTCGCTCTCTTCTTGATAGTGCTGGTGCAAACAAAGTCTGTATCGATAGAATGATGGGGCATAAATCCCATGGTACTGGGGAACGAATTTATACCCACAAAACAATAGAAGAACTTCGGCAGAATTTAGAATTAGTAACAAATTAGCGACACAAAGTTTCTAAAGCTGTAAAAATGTTCTGCGATAGAAAAATGCGGGGTGTTTTCCCCTGATTATTTCCCTATTTTGTGTGCTGATTATATATTGATGCATA
>JAWXUL010000005.1:0-8416 GCA_044432725.1 Eubacteriales bacterium | reverse complement strand
ATATTGATGCATATCAACACCTAAATCCAGATATTTTACATCTTCTATTATAACCCCAAAAGAATAAAGTACACAAATTGCATGAGATTTCTGAACTTGATTCAGAAATAAGAAAGGCTGTAAGCTATGACTATATCACAATATCTTGAAATTCTTTGTAACGATTCCCCTAATCCATGCTATTTCGTAGACACAGCAACTCACGAGTTGCTGTATGTGAACCAAATTTTTAAGAAGAAATTTCAAGTATTTGATGACTATACAGGGAAAAAATGTTATGAAGTTTTACCAAGCACCACGGGTAGTTGTGCTGTTTGTGAAAAACTTCCCGTGAAACAAGGGGAATTTCTAGCCCATCGTGTCTATATCAACACCTTAGGGGCATATCTTCGATCTAATAGTACAATTCATCAAGTCAATGGCCGAGAAATTCTGATGACTAAATTTTTCCTCACAGCCCATGACGAACAACAAGTGATCGCCAACGAAACCTTTGAAGAAGCAATGACCAAATGCATCGAAGTTCTGGCAATGACTGACCAAGGAGAAGCCATCAATGGCTTTTTGAACTTGTTGTGTGAGTTTTATGCTTCCCAATATGCTTATATTTGGGAATTTGACAGTGAAAACGCTTGTTTTACCAACAAATATCTCTGTCACAGAGAACAGGGAGAAAGTCCTGTATTCTCTTCAGATATAGAAGAGATTTTTGAAGAATATCTGGTAAACTATCTTCAAAACGACAACAAGCACCAAGTAATCACTTTGAATTTACAAAACGTTGATGGAAAAACACCCTCAACACTGAAAATTTTACAAGAACACGGCATGTCGAACCTTGTTTTGAATAAACTTTGGCACAAAGACGGCTCTTTGATGGGGATTATTGGAATGAGTAATCTGACCAAACCCATGTTCGATGACAGATTACTCAAGGCAATTTCCCACACTGTCATGGAAAAATTCAATGAACAAAGCCTTCGCAATGCGTTGAATTCTCTCAATGAAATGGACTTACTGACAGGTTTCTATAACAGAAACAAGTATGCCGAAAAATTAGAAGAACTGCATCAAAATCCCCCCAAACAACTGGGGATTCTCTTTGTGAATTTAAACGGCTTACGCAAAACAAATGAATATTTCGGCTTTGAAGTGGGAGACGAGCAAATCAAAGGCACCTCCCTGATTCTGCGTGAATTTTTTGCTGACGATTTTTATCGCATCAGTGGGGACGAATTTGTGGCTTTCCTATGTAATGTAGAAAAAGAAGGCTTTGAAGAAAAAGTTTCCCTGCTCCACACAAGATTAAAGACAGATAACAGCGAATCTGCCTTTGCTTTGGGACACGCATGGGGGGCTGGTAGCTATTCTGTGACAGATTTGGTCAAAGTAGCTGATACTGTCATGACAGTGAACAAACAAGCTTTTTATTCCAGTAATTTCAGCGAACGAAAAGAAATCGGGAACATTTTGCTTCAAGAATTACTCCAAGCCATTGTGGAAGACGAGTTTTTGGTCTACCTTCAACCACAACTAAACCTAGCCACTGAAACAGTGGTGGCAGCAGAGGCTCTTATCCGACGCTTTGATAAAAAGCAACAAAAGATGATTTTCCCTGACCAATTCATCCCCCTCTATGAAAAAAATTCTATCATTCGCCATGTTGACCTTTTCGTGGTGAGAAAAGTTTGCCAGTTGCTTCAAGAATGGAAGCATTATGGAAAAACTTTACCCATCTCTGTGAATTTAAGCCGTGTTACCCTGATGGAACATGGCATTGTGGACACAATCAGTGATATCGTAGACGAATATCAGATTCCCAGTGATTTGATTGTCATTGAAATCACCGAACGGATTGGTTTGGTGGAAAATGAAGTCACCTCTTCTTTGGTGGAAAACTTTAAAGCAAAGGGATTCCGTCTCTCCTTGGATGATTTCGGTTGTGCTTATTCCAATATCATCACACTGGCACAAATTGATGTAGACGAAGTGAAAATTGACAAAAGTTTAATGGATAATGTGCTTTCCAACACAAAAAATAATGTGATTGTGAAAAATATTCTCTCTATGTGTAATGATTTAGGTGGTACGTCCACCTTAGCAGAGGGCATTGAAACAGAGGAGCAAGCAGAGTTTCTTCGTTTGGCTCAGTGCGAAATGGGACAAGGGTATCTTTATTCTCGCCCCATTCCAAATGAAGAATTTTTCGAGAAGTACATTCAAAAATAATGGAGCCTAACACACTCCATACCATAGATTTCAACATTTTTTTATTTTCTTGTGGTATTAAAATCAAAAGCCTTTATGGACTATTTTTAGTCCATAAAGGCTTTTTTCTACGAGGAACTTTTAAAGTGTCGTCCACCTCTTATAGGACAAGTGCCTTTTTATGATACATAAAATTCATGGGTAACAGTAGCAAGATAGCGACGAAAAAGAAAAAGTATACTGGAAAATGTAAGGTTAAGTAATTCCATGACTGATAAGCGATGAAACGAGAGGGTACAGTGGATAAATCCAATGACTCCAAAAAGATATGGACTGGCGAAAAAGCATAGGGCAAATGGGTCACTTTCAACAATCCTACCAGCACGAGAGGTGGTAGCAGTAAATGCACAAAATAATAATACTGAAAACCGTGATTCAAGGGAGGAAACCATTGTTTTTTCAAGGCAAGATATAGAACCCCTCCAAATCCTATCACCATCATTCCCCAACTTGCAACAAGCCAAATGGTAGCAGAACCTGTTTCTTGATTCATGAAAACACTGGAATTGTGGAAAATAGCTTGGGCAAAATCATAAATACCTGTAGCAATAATGGTATAAATCAGCAAAAAGACCATCTGTTTCTTTGCAGAAGCACAGGCTCCAAGAGACACAAAATCCTTCACTTTTTTGATTGCGTCCATAAAATCAAATTCCTCCCCATTTTCTATCCCCTTTTTTAAGGTTCTCCCTAGCTCTTTGGGATTAGGGAGCTGTTTCACCAATTCTTCCTGATCCTCTATTTCTTGTAAATACTCCTCGTAATAGTCCAAGATATCCTTTTTTCATCAGTGGGAAAATTTTTAATTTCCTTCCCCAATTTCTTCAGATACATCTCTCTTGTCATGATTTTTTCCTCCTTCTAATAATGTGCTTACAATATTACTGTGAATTTGCCAGTTTTCTTTATACTCAGCCAAGATTCTTTGCCCAACTTCTGTGATGTGATAGTATTTCCTGTTTCTACCATCGTAAGGTTTATCATAAGATGTCAGGGCATTTTCTTTGGTCAGCCTTCGCAAGACTGGATATAAGGTAGATTCGGAAACCTCCATAAACTCTGCAATTTTTTGGTTCAAATCATATCCATAAGTATCATTTTCTTGTAATAAGCCCAGCACACAAGCATCCAGCAGTCTTCCTGTGACATTGAATATCATCTTTCCACCTCCTTGATATATAATACTATACGCTATATAATATTATATGTCAAGTATTTTTTTAAATTTCTTCTATTCCATAAATAGCAAAGGAACTCTTTCCATTATATCTTCCTTGTGGTATACTATAACAAGACTTTTCTGGAACGGTAACTTTTCCAGAAATTACGTAATCGCAAAAAAGTAACCTCTTTCTTCAATTGATAGAAAGAGTAGAAAGAAGAAGGCAGATAAATTGGAATTTATTAGTATGTTTGACGTCATTGGCCCTAATATGATCGGCCCCTCCAGTTCCCACACAGCCGGTGCTGTTTCTTTGGGGAATTTGGCAAGAAAACTATTTCCTTACCCCATTGACAAAGTGACATTTACTTTATATGGTTCTTTTGCAGAAACCTATCAAGGACATGGCACAGACAAAGCACTGGTGGGAGGGATTTTAGGCTTTGCCCCCCACGACCCACGGATTCGCCATTCCTTTGACCTCGCCAAGGAACAAGGGGTTTCCTTTCAGTTTCACCTAGACAAACAATACAAAAGTGCTCACCCAAATACAGTGGATATTCTTTTGGGGGAGGGAACCAAAGAGGAACAAACAGTACGTGGAGAATCTCTAGGAGGAGGAAAGGTGCGTATTGTGGAAATCAACGGCATCGCTGTGGACTTGACAGGGGAATACAGTACCCTGATTGTGAAACAGCAAGACAGTCCAGGGGTGATTGCCCATATCACCCATTGTTTTCAAGAATATCAATCAAATATTGCCTTTTTACGAGTATTTCGAGAGGAAAAAGGGGGCATTGCCTACACTGTGATTGAATCAGACCAAATGATTCCCCCAGAGATGTTGCACAAAATTAAAACACTGGACACCATAGAAACCCTCACCTTAATTCAGGAGGATCAGGATGGAATATAATTTTACCACAGGGGCAGAATTATTGAGCCTTTGTCATAGCCACAAACTTCCCATTTCTCAAGTGATGAAACTGCGAGAAAAAGAATACAGCGGAAAATCTTTCTCAGAGATAGATGAAATACTGAAAATAAAATTAGAAATAATGAAAGAATCAGCCTTTACTCCCTTAAAAAATCCGCAAAAATCCATGGGTGGCTTGTTGGGTGGAGAAGGAAAAGCAATGTATGAAAGTAGTCCATTATGTGGTAGTATGTTGCAAAAGGCACTTGCCTATGCCATGGCAGTGTTAGAGGTAAACGCCTCTATGGGGCTGATTGTGGCAGCACCCACAGCTGGTGCCTCAGGGGTTTTGCCAGGAGTGCTGTTTGCCTTGGCAGAGGAAAAAAATCTCCAGAACAATCAGCTTTATGAGGGGCTGACTACGGCTAGTGCTGTGGGGTATTTGGCAATGCGTCATGCCTCTGTCTCTGGGGCAGAAGCTGGCTGTCAAGCAGAAGTAGGAGTGGCTTCTGCCATGGCGGCAGCCTCGGTGGTGGAACTGTGTGGAGGCACTCCTCCACAAGCTTTGCACGCTGCTTCCTTTGCTTTAAGCAATTTATTAGGCTTGGTCTGTGACCCCATTGGTGGCTTGGTAGAAGCACCTTGTCAAACACGCAATGCCATTGGGGTTTCCAATGCCTTTACCAGTGCCCAGTTGGCTTGGGCTGGTATTGTGCCAGTGATTCCTTTTGATGAAATGTTAACAGTGATGTATCAAGTGGGCTGTGCTTTGCCCTGTAGTTTGCGTGAAACTGCCTTGGGAGGCTGTGCCACAGCACCTTCTGCTTCTGCTTTTTCCATTTCTCCCCAATAAAACGGGAATTATGAGCTGTTCCTTAAAAAATGGAAGACCTTGACAAGAAAACTATTTTTTGCTATAATTTCTTTCGGACAAAAAATCCCTTCTCTTCAAAAAAAATAAAGACAAACAGGAGTAACCCATGAAAAAAACAAAATTATTATCCCTATTTCTTGCCTTAGGGCTTATCTTATCAGGCTGTAGCAACGAGGACAGCAGTGAAAGCCCCTCTGCCTCTGCCTCTGCCTCTAACAGCAGTGACAGTGGTAGTATCTTCGGCAACGTTTTTGGTGGCAGTGACAATTCCACCACTGCCGACGAAATGCGTTTAGAAAACTACACAGGCAGTATCACCCTACAAAACAACAGCGAAGAAAAAGCCGTTGTCCTTGGCTCTCGCTTGGTGACAGGGGACAACATCGAAACCATGGTGGAAAGTAATGCTTATGTGGTTCTGGATTCTAGCAAAGTCCTTCGTGTGAACGAAACTTCTCAAGTGGAAATTGTCCAAGAGGACAAACAGCTTGACATTCACCTATCCAAAGGAACTGTCTTTTTTAACGTGACATCTTCCCTAAGTGCCGAAGAAAGTCTGGAATTTCATACCAATAACGTGGTGACTGGTGTCCGTGGGACTTCTGGTATCATCCACTTTGACCCAGTGGCTCAAATCACACAAATCGTGGTTTTAACAGGCATAGTCACTGGCACAACAGCTTCAGAAGAGCAAAACATTGAAGCTGGGCAAGTGGCAATCGTGGAAACCCTTGCTGATGGCACAGTGGAAATGGCGATTTATGGTTTAGAGGAAGAAGACCCAATTTATTATTTCTCTGATACTTTTGTGGACGGAATCCAAGGGGATTTGAATGGTGAGGGACAATCTCTGTCACTATCCGAACTGGTGAGAATGCCTGAAGGAGTGAATTTGCCTAGTAACATTCAAGTCCTTGGGAACAGTCGTTCCCTGACCCCTGAGCAAGCCACTGCTTATGCTGATTACCTGAACAATTCACAGGCAACTCATGTGGCGTTTGTAGACAGTGGGAATAATAGTGTGGTGATGATAGCAGGCACATTGGAAGGGTACCCAGTGTATTCAACAGATGGGTTTCTAGAAGGCACAGAGAACTACATCTTGCCCACTGTGGTGGGTTGGACAGAGACCGAACTTGTCACCAACCAATTCACATTGCAGCAGTATGATGGCAACTACATCAAAGAAAACGATGGTGAATTTTACCTGCAAAGTCAGAAGAGCGCATACGATACAGGGATAGGAGTTACGGGTTACCAAGACTTCTCTTTCTCTGACAGAATGTTCTCTCAAAAACCAGACCGTATGTATTTATATGTCTATGTCATGTGGGAAAACAGTGCTAGTTCTTACGTCAATCGTTATGCAAAATATGTGTTGCCTGAAGATGAAATCTCAAACTTCATCACGGATTCAGAGTTAGAAGCCTTAGCAAATTTTACTGATTCTGCAGCACTCTCTACCACTTTTGAGCTGAAAGATGGCACATATACCGAAGCCACCACTTTTGTGGAGGAAGTTGCCTTAGACTTTGAAGATGTAGATTCTCCTTATTGGAATTCAGTAGAAGATGTGCTCGCTGCACTGGAATCGTAAACCAAAGCACAAGGAAAAAAATAGCACCATAAGAAAGTAAAATTTCTTATGGTGCTAGCATTTAAAATCAAGTTAAAAAGGAGTCACCCATGAAAAAAACAAAATTATTATCCCTATTTCTTGCCTTAGGGCTTGTCTTATCAGGCTGTAGTAGTGAGGACAGCAACGACAGCACCAATGCCTCTGCCTCTTCCTCTGACAGCAGTGACAGTATCTTCGGAAACGTGTTTGGAGGTGGAGACAATTCCACCACTGCCGACGAAATGCGTTTAGAGAACTACACAGGAAACATCACGCTACAAAACAACAGCGAAGAAAAACCTGTAGTTCTTGGCTCTCGTTTGGTAACAGGGGACAACATCGAAACTATGATAGAGAGCAATGCCTATGTGATTCTTGACCAAAGCAAAGTTTTGCGTGTGAACGAAACTTCTCAAGTGGAAATCATCCAAGAGGACAAGCAGCTTGATATTTACCTGTCAAAAGGAACTGTCTTTTTTAATGTGACTACCTCTCTTTCAGTAGAGGAAAGTCTGGAATTTCACACAAATAACGTAGTGACTGGGGTGCGTGGGACTTCTGGCATCATCCACTTTGACCCAGTGGCACAAATCACCCAAATTGTAGTGCTGACAGGCACAGTCACTGGCACAACAGCCAGTGAAGAGCTAAACATCGAAGCAGGGCAAGTGGCAATCGTGGAAACCCTTCCTGACGGCACAGTGGAAATGAGTATTTACAGTTTAGAGGAAGAAGACCCAATTTATTATTTCTCTGATACTTTTGTGGACGGAATCCAAGGGGATTTGAACGGCGAGGGGCAATCTCTACCTCTCAGCGAGATGGTGAGAGAGCTTGACATGGACTACCTGAGCATATACGCTGAAATTATTGGCTTTTATGGACAAGCTTCAGAAAATTACAACATCATGGAAATGACCTATGGTCCCTGTTCTTACGCCTATGAACTGGTGGACTTAGATGAAAACGGTATCATGGAACTTTTGGTTTTCTACAATTCCAACTATGGTTCTGGTCTCATGTCTGCTAGTACTGTGGTGAATGGAGAAGTGGTAGACAGTGGAGCAGGCACTTCTGGTTCAAATATCAGGGCTTCTATCCAAGCAAATGGTATTATCTGCAGTGGTGGAAAATCTGGAATGGGGAACTATTATGATGAACTGATCCAGTTACAAGATGGCATATTTACGGCTGTTGCAAGTCATAGCCAAGAATATGATATGAGTACAGAGGTTATCACCAATACCTACACTCCAGATGAGGAAACATTCAATTCCTATCAAAGCGACACTTATGAACCGAAAAATCTAGTGCTTATACAAGGCACCCCTTGGTGGTAAACAATAAACCAGAGATTCCTCTTCCGAGGTATCTCTGGTTTTTTATGGAGAAAGCCAAGCCTCCTCTCAGTCAAGCTCTCCTTCGGGAGAGAACCCTCTCAGTCAGCTAAGCTGACATCTCTCCCAGAGGGAGAGCCAAGCAACAGCAACATCTTGTGTTCTTGTGCTTGAATTATCAAATTCAAACACAATATGTTGATGAATCCTAACGGATTCATCTTTTATTGAAAGTTTACGA
>JAWXUL010000004.1:134975-209520 GCA_044432725.1 Eubacteriales bacterium | reverse complement strand
ACGGCTAAGTCCTGTGCGTGGGGCTTCTTCGCTCCCTCCACGGCTAAGTCCTGTGCGTGGGGCTTCTTCGCTCCTTCCACGGCTAAGTCCTGTGCGTGGGGCTTCTTCGCTCCCTCCACGGCTAAGTCCTGTGGGAGGAGCCACTTCGCTCCCACCACGGCTAAGTCCTGTGCGTGGGGCTTCTTCGCTCCCGCCACGGCTAAGTCCTGTACGTGGAGCCACTTCGCTCCCACCTCGGCTGAGTCCTGTGGGTGGGGCTTCTTCGCTTCCTCCACGGCTGAGTCCTGTGGGTGGGGCTTCTACGCTTCCTCCACGGCTGAGTCCTCTGGGAGGGGCTTCTTCGCTTCCTCCACGGCTGAGCCCTCTGGGAGGGGCTTCTTCTGTAGGGTTGTGAATGGGTCTTGCCTGTCTAGCAGGGGCATTTTCTTCTGCATCTTCTTGTTCTTGACTTGCTTTCATGGCTCGCAATCGTTCTAGTCTGCGTTCCAAAGCATAACGTCCCTTTTCTTCTGGGCTTGGAGCTGATTCTGTGTTGTCCCCCTCTTGGAAACGATATTGATCCTCTAACTCCATGATGAGAAGATCAATTTCTCCCTCTGCAAACTGAGAAGTGTGGGGAGTGCTGTCAGCGTCAAGAATTAGTTTGACATCTTCTGTCAGCAAGGTTTTGGGCTTAGGACGGCTTTCTTCATCGATAATCAGGGGAACGCCACCTTCTGGCATGACAAAATGACTTTCTCTGCTGTCATCGTTATGAATCAGTCTGGATTTAGGTGGGGGACGATTGGGGTCACGGACCACTGTATCTGTCACAAGCTTGATCGCTTGTTTTTCTTTCACTGGTGGGGCTGCATTGACCACCTGTAAGTTAGAGGAACGACAGTTAGGGCAAGAGGACTGCCACAGTGCATATTCGAAAATATGTCCACATTCGACACATTTGCTGCTTTTTACTTCTGGACTCATATTTAGATATCACTCCTTTTGGGGATTTACCGAAAACTTAAGGGCTTATACACATTCCATCTTACCAAGGAGCTATCACAAAGGTTCTCTCTTTCCCTGTGATTCTTTTATCCTTGGGACTCCTAAGAGCCCAGAAGAAAAACGTGTATTTTTTCAAATACAACGGAAATTAGTCTTCTTCTGTCATGATGGGTATTTGAATTTCTGTAAAATAAGCTTGGTTTTTCTGAAGAAATTTTTTGTTTGGAAAATAGGCGATGCGATAAGGCAAGGTTGATTTCAGATTGTGTTTTTGGAAATAGCTTTGCAAGCTTTGAAAGGTTTCTTCCATGACTGTATAGGTTCCTTTACAAGACAAAGAGACCACTTTGACACGAGGGAGAACATAGAAATTTGACTGATCATATTGGATAAAATCGGCTTCATTCACAGGGAAACAGATGTTAAACTCCATATCCCGATGAAATTTTTCTTGATTCACCAAGGAAACCATGGCAGTGGTTTCGTTATTCTCTGCGATAGAAATCAGCTGCTCTTTTGCATGTTCCATTTTGGAAAAAGTGAAAGGCTCAGTGAGTCGCAGAGTTAAATTAGGAGAGAGATGTTTTACGTCAAATTTGTCAAAGTACCCACGAAACATGGCCATGATCCTCTTTTTTTCACTTTCTTCTAATCTTCATCTATCCATAGAAACATCAAAAATCGCCATGGTTCTTCCCTAATTACAGTGAAGATTCAGGACATTACATTACTTATAAGTATATCACAAATTTCTGACTTGTCAAGAGAAAGTCCTGAAATACATGAATTTACATTGGCACCTTTTGTTAAAAGAAGCATAAAATGACCAGAAGGAGTGATGTCCATGAAAACAGGAAAAATACAAATCCAAGTATTTACCTCACGAGGGAAAATCCCAGTATCTGACGCAACCATCCTAGTAAAAGAGGGACGAGAGGTCATCGCCCTTGACATCAGTAATACCAGTGGTAAAAGTCGAATCATAGAAATACCTGTGACAAGGAACCAAGACCCCCAAGGAGTCAGCCCCCCTTATACCTCTTTAGAGGTTTGGGTGGAACACCCTGATTTTATCTCTCAAATGATTGAACATGTCAAGGTATTTCCAGACACAGAAAGTATTTTGCCCGTGGAACTGTTGCCTTATCAAGAAGATGGTTCCAGTTTGGTGGAAAGCTTTGTCAATGATTTGGAAGGAGGGAACCCATGGCAGTAAAAGTAATCCCTTATGTGCCCTATACCTTGATTGTCCATTTGGGTCTGCCCAATGAATGGGCAAGGAACATCACAGTGAGTTTTCCTGATTATGTGAAAAATGTAGCTTCTAGCGAGATTTTCCCCACATGGGAGCCAGCAGCCCTTCGTGCCAATATTTTAGCCATTATTTCCTATGCTTTGAACCGAGTCTATACAGAATTTTATCCCAGTCAGGGTTATGATTTTAATATCACCTCCACCACTGCCTTTGACCAGAAATATACCTATGGGGGGACAGTCTTTGAAAATATTTCCCTGATGGTGGATGAAATTTTCAATTCCTATTTACGAAGAAAAGGCTCGGTGGAGCCACTGGCAGCAAAGTTTTGTAATGGCACCACCACCCGTTGTGCGGGTATGTCCCAATGGGGCTCTCAGGAAATGGCGTTGCAAGGTTATACATTTGTGGAAATTTTGAAGTATTATTATGGGGAAGAAGTGGAAATTGTGTCCAATGCTCCTGTGGAAGAAATCATCCCTTCTTACTCTGGTAGCGCCTTGCGTTTGGGGTCTGTTGGTGGAGATGTGACTGTGGTGCAAGTCAGTTTGAATCGGATTTCTCAAAACTACCCTGCCATTCCCAAAATCTCTCCGGTGAATGGGGTTTTTGGCAGAGAGACAGAAAATGCTGTGAAAGAGTTTCAGCGTGTTTTCAAATTGTCTGTGGATGGTGTGGTGGGGAAAGCTACTTGGTATCGCCTTGTTTATCTTTATACTGGGGTAAATCAGCTGTCAGAACTGGTAAGTTTGGGACAGAACTTCTATGAACTTAGCTTTCAATATTCTGGAGAACTGCGTTTGGGCAATCGGGGAGATTCTGTCTCTGTGTTGCAGTATATGCTTAGTTTTCTGGCAGAATTTAATCGAAGCTTGCGTGTGATTCCTGTAGATGGTGTTTTTGGCGAGGAAACAGAGTCTGCACTAATGAACTATCAAAAGGTAAGGGGGTTACCTGCCACTGGTATTGCAAATTATGACACTTGGTCTAACATTTACAGTGATTTTTACCGTGTGGAAGATGCCTTGGCTCAGGACGAGATTCGTTTTCCCCAGACACTGAGTTACCAAGCTTCGGTACCTTTTCAATATACAAATGTTCATTTTGCAGACACTGACGGAGGGCGATAAGATGAAAAATACCGTGGGATTAGGCAGTCCTGTTGCCTCTTTGCAAACCATGCTACGAGAACTGGGAAAGGTTTATCCTTTTATGCCAGAAGTCGCCATAGACGGCATTTTTGGAGAAGAAACCATGGAAGCGGTGATTCTTTTTCAAAAAGAGCTTTATCCACCTGTTACAGGGATTGTCACTCAAGATGTATGGGTCGCAATCAGGGAAGAGGCTTGGAAATGGAAAGAATTTATCGAAAAACCCAAGGTCTTGCGTGGCTTTCCAGAGGGAAACATTTTCTTTCAGAAAGGTGATGAAAAGGGGGAGATTGCCTTGTTTCAGCAGATGTTCCAGCTACTGAGCACAGAGATGGAGGGGTTTGTCCCTGATCCACCCACTGCACACTTTACAGAAGCACTGGAAGAAAACGTGATCTATCTGCAAAAAATCTCTGCTCTCCCTGTGACAGGACAGCTAGATCGGCAAACTTGGGGGCGACTGGTGAGATTGTATGAAGTATTTATCGTGAAAGAGAAGCAATAGTCGTCTGAAAGCTTCCTATCTTGGAGATAATGAGAGAAGTGGAATGATTCAACATTCCTTTAACATCCCTCTGAAAAGGTAGGTAGTGACACAATGAAAGTAACAAGATATGTGAATCAACAGAAAATAGAGGGGGTTCTGCCCCCTTTGTTGGTGAAAAACCAAGGTATTATAGAAGTGATTCGTCATCATCCCATAGAAAAATCAGTGAAAGTCTTGGGGAAAGTCAAGGGAAAAGAACTGTGAAATGTGCTGGTTTATACGTGCGTGTGTCCACAGAAGCACAGGCAGAGGAAGGCTTTTCCATCGAGGCACAAAAAGAAAGATTATTGGGTTATTGTCAATCAAAAGGATGGGATCACTATGAATTTTTTATTGATGGTGGCTTTTCTGGCAGTCATTTAGAGCGACCAGAGATGAATCGCTTGATTTCTGCAGTGAAAGAGGGAGAACTCTCCTCTGTCTTGGTGTATAAACTGGACAGGCTATCTCGTAGTCAAAAAGATACACTTTATTTGATCGAAGATGTGTTTTTACCACAAAATGTGGATTTTATCTCTCTGAATGAGTCGATTGACACTTCTTCCCCCTATGGACGTGCCATGATTGGCATTTTGTCTGCCTTTGCACAGCTTGAACGGGAGAATATTTATCTTCGCACAAGGATGGGCATGGTAGAGCGTGTGAAACAAGGTTATTGGATGGGAGGAGGGACCATTCCTTTTGGTTATGATTATGACAAGGAGCAAGGGATTTTAGTCCCACACCCACGAGAGGGGGAAGTGGTGCGTCAAATCTATCAGCTTTATATCAAGGGCTTTTCTCCTCAGAAAATCGCTGATAAATTAGGGCTAGGCTATGATAGATTGGTGACTCAAATCATCGACAGGCGAAGTAATTTGGGGCTGATTTCTTACCGTGGGGAAGAGTATCAAGGGAAACATGAAGCCTTGGTTTCCAAAGAATTATATGAAAAAGCACAGGAAAGAAGAAGAAATCGCCAGGTTTCTTTCCGTGCTTCTGCTGTTCATCTTTTATCTGGCTTGATTTATTGCAAAAATTGTGGGAATCGTTTACGCTATCAACAATGGGGGAAGGGAGGCTATAAGCTTCGTTGCTATTCTTTGGACAAGTCAAAGGCATATATGTCCTCTGGGAAAGAGTGTCACGCCCCTGCTGTATGGGCAAGAGATGTGGAAGAGATTGTAGAGAAAGACCTTTTACAGATTTCTTTGGATTTCCAAGGAGAAAAGGAGGATTTCCCTTCTATCGCTGAGGTTATTCTCCAAGAAATCACTGTGGAAGAGGGGAAATTAAAGCGATTATACCAACTTTTTGCCAAGGGAGAAGATAAGGTTTTGCTCGATTTGATACAGGGACAACGAGATAAAATTGATAAATTGAACGAATCTTTGGCAGAAGAGAAGCTCTATGAAGAAAAAGGAATGGCAATACAGGCTTTGAAGAAAAAAATATGGAATTTGGGAGAAGTGTGGGGGACTCTATCTTTGCCAGAGAAACAGAGTATTTTACAGGATTGCATCTACAAAATAGAAATATATGAAAAGGATGTCTCTATTTTTTACAATTTTCTTTTGGGGAGCAATGAATGACTCAGGAGAATGTAGGGTTTCTGGTAGTAAATTGCTCATTCTTTCTTGTTTATCCCTTGACTTTAGGGAAGAAATATGCTAAAATAAGGGAGTTTTATGAAAAGAGGTAAGCTATGCCCTATTTATATGAAGAAAGGGATCTGGATCACAGCGTAAAAACTGACAGCTTTGTTTCCAGTCTTTCCCCTGTGGTACAAGGATTTCTGGCGAGGCGTGGATACAATACACCCCAAGATATTTATCAAGTGTTTCATGGTGATATGTCCATCATTTTAAACAATTTAGACATGAAAGACAGTGACAAAGCCGTTGCGCTCTTGCAAAATGCAATCAAAGAGAAGGAAAAAATCGTGGTTTACCGTGATTACGACTGTGATGGTTGCTGTGCAGCTGCTGTGACTGTTGCTGCTCTTGCCTCTTTGGGGGCACAGGTTTTTCAATATGGCAATCAAAGAGAACTAGATGGTTATGGCATTTGTATCAGAGGAATTGAGCAAATTTTATGCTATCATCCAGATACAAAGGTCATTTTGACCGTAGATAATGGGATTGTTGCCTATGAAGCAGTGGAATTTGCAAAATCCAAGGGTTTGACAGTGATTGTCACAGACCACCACGAAATGGGGGAAGAACTTCCTGTGGCTGATGCTGTGGTAGATCCCAAAAGAAGGGATGAATTTTGTAATTTTCGTGAACTATGTGGCGCTGGGGTGGCATTTAAACTGATGCTCGCTTTGTACACAGCTGAAAATCAAGATTTATCTCCTGTTTTATTCTGTACAGACATTGTTGCTATGGCAACAGTGGGGGATATTGTGCCTTTGTATGGAGAAAATCGAATTATAGTCAAAGAGGGTCTGAAGATGATGAATCAAGGAACCAGACCTTTTTTCCGAGAAGTGATGAGACAAGAAAAACTAAATAAAATCTCCGCTAGCAGCGAATTGGGATTTCGCATTGTGCCTATGATCAATGCCCCCTCTCGTATGGGTGGGGATGTGAATGTGGCTGTATGTGCTTTGTTAGAAGGGGAAAACAATGCCTTGACAGAGCAAGTTGCTTACTTAAAGCAGTTAAATGAAGCGAGAAAAAAAGAAACAGAAGTGGCACAGCGAAAGGCTGCTCAAATAGTGAAAACTATGGATTTGGATGCTCCTGCCCTGCTGGTTCTCTGTCCAGATTTGCCAGAGGGCTTGGTTGGCTTGGTGGCTGGGCGACTGATGAATACTTATCATAAAATCGTGGGGGTCTTTCATCAAGGGAAAGAGGGTATGCTCAAAGGATCTTTCCGTGGCATCGAAGGATTTCACATCAAAGATGCTTTGGATCAGATTTCTTCTGGCTTGTTACAGCAGTATGGAGGCCACGGAAAAGCAGCAGGGCTATCTTTACCAGAAGAAAATTTTGAGGCATTTCAAGCGGAATTTATGGCTTTGGTACAGGTTGCTTTTCCCGAGGGGACAGGAGAAGCCTCTGTTTTTCTGGATGGACAGTTGGAAGAAGAGGATTGTAACTTAAAACTTGCCTTGGAGTTGCAAGAACTGGAACCCTTTGGCGAAGGATTTCCTCCTCCTTATTTTTCACTTTCCTTGCCTGAAAATAACCCTACTTTTATGGGGACAGAAAAACAACACGTTGCCTATGTGGGTAAGGGTGGACTTCGTGCCTTGCGCTGGCGATATGGAGAAAAAGAGCGAGAAAGTACGGAAAAAGCAGAAATTTTCTATGGAAATTTAGACATCAATCACTTCAGAGGGAGAGAGACTGTTCAGTTCCTCTGTCAATAAAGAAAGGAGATTACAAATGAAATATGATAACATTATTTTGCTGTCAGATTTAGATGGTACATTATTAAACGAAAAGAGAGAGGTGTCTCAAGAAAATATAGAAGCGATTCAGTATTTTATTGACAATGGTGGACGTTTTGGTATCGCCACTGGTCGAGATATCGAAAATGTCTTGGTGAAATTTGCTGCTGTGCCTTTGAATTTTCATTGTATTTTTTCCAATGGCTCTGTACTATACGACCAAGAAAAAAGAGAAGTTTTAGCTGAAATGGCTTTGAATCAAGATAAAATCATTCCTTTTTTAGAACGTTGCCACAAAGAGCATCCAGAGATTGGAATACAAATTCATAGCAGTGAGGGCACAGTTTTTTATCCTGACTTTTCCATGGTGGCAGAGGACATCCAAGAAACCCATAAACCCTTCTCTGTCAGAACTTTGGAAGAACTGAAGAAGATTTCTTTGAGAAAAGTTTTATTTATCACACCCAAGGGAGATTTTTCTTGGATTATTTCTGAGTCAGAGGGGCTTTTGGATGTGATTGACAGAGTCAATTCTGGAAAGAATTACTTTGAATTTCTCCCCAAAGGTAGTAGCAAGGGCAACATGGTGAAAGAACTACGTCAATATTGCAATCCTAAGGATAAAATTTACGCTGTGGGTGATTTCTACAACGATTTAGAGATGGTTATAGAAGCAGATGTGGGTATTTTATGTGAAACAGCACCTGAGGAACTGAAAAAACAAGCTGATTTTATCACAGTCTCCAACAGTCAGTCTGTGATTTCTGATGTGGTGCGTCGCATCATGGAATTATAAAAGCACTTCTTTTCTCTCATACAAGAAAGCCCCCTAATATGTTTGACATATTAGGGGGTTCACTCTGTCCAAAAATATTTGTGAGGTGAAAACAGAGGTAGTTTCTCTTTGATTCTCAATCCATTGACAGCAAAAAGACACCCCATAAAAATGGGATGTCAATTTGTTGGGCAAAATTGTTTCTCTCCTTGAGAGATTTACCCCACTCTTTGTCTCTTAGTGACGAGTAGGCACGTGCCAGATGTCTTTTGCATAATCGCCGATAGAGCGGTCAGCTGCAAATTTGCCAGAACGGGCAATGTTGATCAAAGATTTTTGATTCCACTCTTTTTTCTTTTTGTACAATGCAGACGCTGCATTTTGTGCTTCACAATAAGCATCAAAGTCAGCCAAAAGTAGATATTCATCAGGCATAGAACCATTGGTGCCGATCAGCAAGCGATTGGTCAGATTGCCATAAGAAATACCATCAGAGAAGCCAGCAGTCATTTGATCCAGAACACGTTTTAGTGTTTCGTTGTGGGTGTAATAGTCTAAAGGATTATGACCATGACGATATTTTTCTGCTGTTTGATCTGCAGTCAAGCCGAAGATGAAGATGTTATCATCTCCTAATTTTTCGTGCATTTCCACATTAGCACCGTCCATGGTTCCCACAGTCATGGCACCATTCATCATGAATTTCATGTTACCAGTACCAGATGCTTCTTTACCAGCAGTGGAGATTTGCTCGGAAATTTCCACAGAAGGAAGCAATTTTTCCATAAGAGAAACACGATAGTTTTCCAAGAAGAATACTTGTAGTTTGTCTTTACAGATTGGGTCGTTGTTGATTTGATTGGACAGAGAGTTAATCAGTTGAATGATTTCCTTTGCCACATAATAACCAGGAGCCGCTTTGGCACCAAACATGAAGCAACGAGGGACCATATCCATATTAGGATTGTCTTGCAACTTTTGATATAAAGAAATAATGTGCAGTACATTGAGCAGTTGACGTTTGTACTCGTGCAGACGTTTCACTTGCGCATCGAAAATGGCATCTGTGTTCAAGATGACATTGGATTCTTTTGCCATATAATTGGCGAAGAGACGTTTGTTTTCTTGTTTGATGGAAGCCAATTTATCCAATACTGCAGCATCGTTCACAGAACCTTCGAATTTAGCGATTGCGTGTGGTTTCAAGAGGTAATCGTCCCCACCAGTACAATCTTGAATTAATTTGTCTAAACGTGGGTTCACTTGAGACAACCAACGACGGTGGTCAATGCCGTTTGTCACGTTTTTAAATTGCTCTGGACGGATGGAGTAAGCATCTTTAAACACATCTTCTTTCAAGATTTCTGTGTGCAGTGCTGCCACGCCGTTGACATAAGGACAAGCACAAATACAAAGATTTGCCATACGTACTTCGCCGTCCCAAATGATTGCCATGTTTGCAATTTTGTTCCAGTCGTCGGTGAAGTTTTTCTCTAAGGTGATTTGATAGCGACGTGCAATTTCCACAATGATATCCCAAATACGAGGAAGCAAATCTTGAATCAAGCCTTGTGGCCAACGTTCTAAAGCTTCAGACAGGACGGTGTGGTTGGTGTAGCAGACAGATTGGGTGACAATCTTCCAAGCTTCGTTCCAGCCATAACCTTCTTCGTCCATTAAAATACGCATGAGCTCTGGAATCACCAAAGTTGGATGGGTATCATTGATTTGAATCACGTGTTTTTCGTGGAAGTTACGCAATGTGCCATAATAAACACGATGTTTACGGATGATGCTTTGTGTGGTTGCAGAAACAAAGAAATATTGTTGTTTCAAGCGAAGGGATTTCCCTTCATAGTGGTTGTCATCTGGGTAAAGAACTTTGGAGATGACCTCTGCCATGGCTTGTTGTTCCACTGCTTTCACGTAATCACCACGAGAATAGAGGGACATATCCACAGGAGTAGGACTTTTTGCTTCCCACAAACGAAGGCAGTTGGTGTGAGCTGTTTCGTAACCTGCAATTTCCATATCACGAGGGATTGCAAGGACAGTCACGTAATCCACGTGTTTAGGATGGTTCACACCATGTTCGTCCCATTGATCTTCAATGTGACCACCAAAACGAACTTGCTCTGTTTTATCTGTTTTTGTAATCAACCAAGCGTCGCCTTTTTCCAACCAGTTATCAGCCATTTCCACTTGTTTACCATCAATGATTTTTTGCTTGAAGATACCCAGTTGATAGCAAATGGAATAACCCACAGCTGGAATTTCCAAGGTTGTCATAGAATCTAAATAGCAAGCAGCCAATCTGCCCAAGCCACCGTTTCCAAGACCTGCGTCTGGTTCTTCTTCAAACAAATCAGTGACAGAAAAACCAAGGCTGTCGACTGCTGCAGTCAATTCCTCTAAAATACCCAAGTTATAGGCATTTTTTTCTAATGAGCGACCCATTAAAAATTCTAAAGAAAGATAATGCACCATTCTTTTTTTGTTGTCCCAAACTTGGTTTGAAGTTTTGATTCTTTGGTTTGCAAGGATGTCACGGATGACAAGGGCGCAAGCCTTGAACATTTGGGAGGAATTTGTTTCGTCCAGTTCTCTGCCGAAATTGCGTTGAATTTTCCCAGTGATGAGTTCTACCAATTCGTCTTTTGTGTAGCGAGCCATAGTGTATAGCCTCCATTTATAAAATTATCGGGAACCTTTCCCGTAGGGTGACATATTTATTTTTTCTTTTTGCCGATTTTTGTTAACTTCTTTGCTGGCTTTTTTTCTGCTGTGTCTTCTGCTTTGCCTTTGATGCCTTTGGTTTTTCGAACAGGCTCAGCAACAGGAGGTGGCGGAGGTAAAATCTTGATTTTCTCATAGATTTCTCCATAAGCCAAAGCAGAACCCGTCCAAGAGAAATCAGCTGTCATGCCGTTTTTCTGTAAGTGATACCAGTGGTCTTTGTTATTACGATATAATTCCACAGCTTCTTCGATGACATAAAGCATATCGTGGGTATTAATGTTAGCAAATGTGAAGCCTGTGCCTTCTTCCAGATCGAAGTTTACCACAGAATCACGCAAACCACCTGTTTCACGAACAATGGGCACAGTCCCATAACGCATGGAAATCATTTGAGACAGACCACAAGGCTCGGAAAAAGAAGGCATCAGGAACATATCAGCCCCTGCATAAATCAAATTGGACAGGCTTGCAGAATAGGCAAGTTGTGCTGAGAACATCCCTGGATATTGCTCTGCTGCATGGCGAAATGCCTCTTCATACTCATAGTTACCAGTACCAAGAACCACAACTTGAGCACCCATATCCATAATTTGTTTGATGCCATCCACCACAAGGGCAAAGCCTTTGTGCTCGGCAAGGCGAGAAACGCAAGCGATGATAGGTGTTTCTGGCTCCACTCGAAGTCCCAAGGCAGATTGCAGTGCTTCTTTGCACTTTGCCTTACCTTCTAGGGAGTTTTCATCAAAGTTTTGACAGAGATTGCTGTCTGTTTTAGGGTTATACAGTTCCACATCCAGACCATTTAATATACCTTGCAACTTATGGGCTTGTGAGCTAATCACATCATGAAGCCCGTGGGCGTAGAAAGGGATTTTCAACTCGTTTGCATAGGTTGGGGAAACAGTGTTGATAAAGTGGGTCGCCATAATCGCCCCCTTCATCAGGTTGATGTCTCCGTAATATTCCAACATATTGGCGTTGAAATAGCTTTCTCCCAAGCCTAACACGTCTGACAGGACAGATTTGGAGAAGCGACCTTGGTATTCCACATTGTGGATGGTGAATACTGAGGCAGTTTGCCCAAATTGTTCCACATGATAGCGACGCTCCAGTAAATAGATAGGGACAAGGGCAGTTTGCCAGTCATTTGCATGAAGGATGTCAGGCGCCCAATCCAATCTGCCTGGGAGTGCCATGACCCCTTGACAGAAAAAGGCAAAGCGTTCGCAATCATCAAAGTGACCGTAAATTCTGCCACGTTTGAAGTAATGCTCGTTGTCAATGAAGTAATAGGTTACTCCTTGTTCAACCAAAGAGAACACGCCACAATAGCTGTTACGCCAAGAAACCCACACATCAAAATGAAACAAAAATTCCATTTTATCACGCCATTCTTGGCTGATTCCTTCGTAAAGGGGCAAAACCACTCGAACTTCATGACCTTGAGCGGCAAGTGCTTGGGGCAAGGAGCCCGCCACATCGGCAAGGCCACCTGTTTTAATAAAAGGGGCAACTTCAGAAGCAGTGTATAAAATTTTCATAAACTTTCCTTTCTAGACCACAGAATTTTTCGCTATCACCAAAGGACAGGTGGAATGTCCCATGAGTTGACGGTTTTTTGTGATTTCTACGTTTTTGTCTGTAATGACATGGGATAGGTGCACCCCAGAACGTACAATAGCACCTTGCATCAAGATACTATCTGTGACAGTGGCACCTTTTTCGATGATGATACCACGTCCTAAGATAGAATTTGACACAGTACCTGCGATATGACAACCATCTGCAAGGAGACAGTTTCCAGCTTTTCCTTCTGGTGCATAATAAGTAGAGGCATAGCTGTGATCTTTTGTGATAATGGGTCTGTCTGGGTTGAATAAGTCACGACGGACAGCTGGATTCAGCAAATCCATGGAATAAGCAAAATAGTTACTGATGGAATGGAGATGGGTACAGAATCCTTTGTGAAGGAAAGGCATCACCTTCAAGCTGTCAAGTCGTGATAGCAAGCCGTCACGGCTGAAGCTGAAACGATTGTGAGAAGTGCAGTATTCAATAATCTCCAATAAGAGAGATTTAGAGAGAATATAGACTTGTAAAGAGCGTAAATGGTCCTCTGGGTTGACGCAGTAAGAGATGAAATCTCTGATTCTGCCTTCTTCGTCCAAAGAAACATAGTTTTTTGTTTTTTCGTTGGGAGATGTGGGCGTACAGATGGCTGTGATGTCAGCACCTGTTTCCTGATGCTGTTGGAACATCCCACTGATATCCAGATTGGCAGCAATGTCTCCCCAAGCAAGGATAACATAATCTTCTCGAAGATTTGCCAGATAATCTTGGGCAGCTGACAATGCTTCAATGGTGCCACGGTATTCCCCACCACCACGTTTTGCGTTAGAGAAGGGGGGAAGGATACGTAGTCCACCTTGTTTTCTGGACAAGTCCCAATCCTTTCCGTTCCCCACGTGATCAAGCAATGATTGATAGCTTTCGTGGACAATCAATCCCACGTTACCAATATTAGCATTGATGTAGTTGGACAGCATAAAGTCTACCAAGCGATAACGAGAGCCAAAGGGAAGGGAACAGGTGTTCCGAGGGCGAGTGAGCTCGCCTAAGTTTGTATCTGAGCGATGTGCCCAAATAATGCCTGCTAAATTGTTCATACTGTACTGCCCTCCTCTACATTATTACGCACCATGGCGCCAGCTGTCACTGTAGCATTTTGCTGTACTGTAACATTATTTGCCACCACAGCAATGCCCCAATCAGGAGAACCATCTGGGGGGGTGCCTACTTTGGCGCCTGCTTCGATGGTGGTATTTTCAGCGATGATGGAATATTCCACCACAGCCCCTTCTTTCACCACAGCACCAGGCATCAAAATGGAGTAATTGACTTTGGCACCTTCTGCCACTTCCACAGAATGGAAGAGAACCGAGTTATCCACTTTACCATAGACTTCGCAGCCCGCTGTCACCAAGGAGTGGGAGATTTCTGCTGATTCTCCCATAAAGTGAGGGGGGAGGATGGGGTTTCTGGCATAGATTGGCCATGTAGTGGGATTGGTATCTTGGGAGCTGTGATTTGCAAGCATATCCATATTAGCATCCCAAAGTGATGAAATTGTGCCCACGTCTTTCCAGTAGCTGTTAAAACGATAAGCCACCAGTTTTTCTTCTCCAGCAATCATGGCTGGGATGATGTTCCCTCCAAAGTCGTTGGAAGAATCAGGGTCTTTTTCATCTTCGATTAAGTATTTTCTTAATTTTTCCCAAGTAAAAATATAGATACCCATAGAGGCGAGATTGGATTTTGGCTCTTTGGGTTTTTCTTCAAATTCATAGATATTATCATCTTTGTCCACATTCATAATACCAAAGCGACGAGCTTCTTCCATGGTGACTTCTAGTACAGAGATGGTACAAGCTGCGTTCATTTGTTTGTGGAAGGCAAGCATTTTGCTGTAATCCATTTCATAAATGTGGTCCCCAGAGAGAATGACAACATATCCTGGGTCGTACAAGTCTACAAAGCCGATATTTTGATAAATGGCGTTGGCTGTCCCTTTGTACCAAGTACCAGCGTCACCTTCTGTGACATAGGGTGGTAGAATATGCACCCCTCCGTGAGATCTGTCCAAATCCCAAGGCTGACCACTGCCAATATAGCTGTTAAGCTCTAAGGGTTGGTATTGTGTCAAGACACCAACTGTGTCGATGCCAGAGTTGACACAGTTTGATAGTGGATAATCAATAATACGATATTTCCCGCCAAAGGGAACAGCTGGTTTTGCAACCTTACTGGTCAGGGCATACAGACGACTTCCCTGTCCCCCTGCCAGTAGCATGGCAATCATTTCTTTTTTCATAAATACACCTCTTTAAATGATGAAAAATTGTTCTTGGGTATTACTTTTCTGGGCTGTTATCTAATATCTTTTTGGTTACTTTGCCACGTTTTTTTGGGATTTCAATGATGGGCTCGTCCACTATTTTCTTGGGACGACCTACTTTTTTCTTTGGTTTTTCTTCTTTGCTGGAGATGCCCAAAACTTCTTCCACCATTTTTTTCTTTTTGTTCCGTTTTTGGGTGTCATCGACAATTTCACCGATGATCAGTGATTCTCCCAGTTTTTTTTCACGTTCTGGGTTTTTGACTCTTTTGGGAGCAGTTTCTACTTTCTCAATGGTTACTTTTTTTTTATCCATTTCTTCCAAGACTAAGCCATTGTTTGGCTTGGATTCTTGGTCAACATAGGAAAAAACCAAGGTGGCATTGGGAGGAAGGTTGATTGCCATGGATTGAGGTTGTCCATAGCAAGACTCCATCTGGGCTTCTAAATGACCCTGATTCCGGATATTACTGCCTCCAAATTCAGCCCAATCTGTGCTGAAACGCTCGGTCCATCTGCCAGCCATGGGAAGGGGGACACGGTAACCATCTCGGTGGACAGGAGAGAAGTTACACACAACCACAAGAGGGTTCCCTTTGTTATCCCATCGAGCATAGCAAAGGGTGTTGCCTAAGTTATCATCTGCACAAAGCCAAAGGAAACCATCCCAAGAGCAATCTCTCTCCCACAGGGAGGGAGATGCCAGATACAGTTTGTTTGCTTCTTTGTGGAAATTTTGAATATTTTGGTGGTCTGGATATTCTAAGAGATGCCAGTCTAGGGAATGTTCTTCTGTCCATTCGTTCCACTGACCAAATTCAGCCCCCATAAAGCTAAGTTTTTTCCCCGGGTGCGTGATGATATACAGATAAAAAGCACGAGAAGAGGCAAGTTTTTGGAAAGTGTCCCCTGCCATTTTCCCTAGATAAGAGCTTTTCATGTGTACCACTTCGTCGTGGGACATGGGCAGAATATAATTTTCGTTAAATGCATACATCATGGCAAAAGTCAAATCTTTGTGGTGATGTTGTCTTTCCAGTGGGTCAAGTTTAATATAGTGACAAATATCGTTCATCCAACCCATATTCCATTTAAAGTTGAATCCCAAACCACCCTCAGCCACAGGGTGGGTGACTTGAGGCCAAGAGGTGGCTTCTTCGGCAATCATCAACACATGAGGGAATTTTTGAAAGATATTGGTATTTAATTCACGCAAAAAGGAAATTGCTTCTAAATTTTCTTGCCCACCATAAATGTTAGGGAGCCAAGGAGCGTCTTCTCTTCCAAAATTCAGATATAGCATAGAGGAAACAGCGTCCACACGCAAACCATCTGCATGGAACTCCTCTAGCCAGTACATCGCAGAGGAGAAGAGGAAGGAACGTACTTCCATTCTGCCTAAATCAAAGCAGTTGGTGCCCCATTGAGGATGCTCTCCCATGATAGGGTCTTGGTATTCATAAGTGGCTGTCCCATCAAATTGGAACAAACCATATTCATCACGGGGGAAATGGGCAGGAACCCAATCCAAGATGACCCCTATGCCTGCTTGGTGTAGTTGGTCGATGAGGTATTTCAGGTCATCAGGTGTTCCAAAACGAGAGGTTGGGGAAAAATACCCTGTGACTTGATAGCCCCAAGAAGCATCCAAGGGATGTTCCATCACTGGCATCATTTCCACATGGGTGTATCCCATTTCTTTCACGTAAGGCACCAGAAGCTGTGCGATGCTACGATAATCCAAAAACTCCCCTTCGCCACCACGTCTCCAAGAGCCAAGATGACATTCATATACATTCATGGGGCTGTCATAGGGAGACATTTGACTTTTGTAGTCCAGCCAAGATTGGTCATTCCATGTGTATTGACCGATGTGATAGAGTTTACTAGCTGTGGCTGGACGGGTTTCACTGTGAAACGCATAAGGATCCGCTTTTGGAATGACTCTTCCATCATGGGTATGGATAGCATATTTATAGCTATCGTATTGTTGCAAATCAGGAACAAAGGACTCCCACAAACCACCTTCTAGTCTGGTCATGGGGTGAGAACAGTCGTTCCACTGGTTAAAGTCGCCCATGACAGCAACATTTTTGGCATTGGGTGCCCACAAAAAGAAGCGATATCCCTCTGTGCCGTTTTGCACATCAGGATGTGCTCCAAAAAGCTTCCAAGCGCCAAAACTTCTCCCTTCTGTGAAGGCTTCGAGCCCCAGATAGCGATCAAAGTCGGAAAATTCTTCTGATAAATAACTCATAAGCGTTGTCTCCCTTTCATTTATTGTTTCCCTATAGTGAAATCTCACAAAAACTGTGGATATGACAAAGCATTTCTTGATGAAAATGGGGAAATACACATCCTATTAGTAGAAATTCAAAATTTTTACAAGATTCCAATGAATATAACTGTGACATTATGGTAGGATTTTACTTAAATCCATTATACAACAAAAAGGAAAAGAAAGTCAAGGGAAAATCTACATTTATTTCTTTTTTTTAGAAAGAAAAAGATTTTTTTGTGTATTTTTCACAAGCAACCAAGGAAGATAGGCTTAGTTTTCCAAAGAATGGCATTCATGTCCTTTTTCTAGTCGGTTTTTTCTCTAGAAAAAGTTTGTTTATCTCTGGATTTCAGTCGAATTTGCTACTTTTTAAAGGAGTTATCTTATTTACTGGCTGATGTAAAATGATTCTTTTGACGCTCTATCAAATTTCTGCCATAAGTAAGATACGAAAAAGCTTTTGAAAGATACCCAAAACACTCAAACGCTCCACTTCCTCACTGGCATAGATGGGAATATTTTCACGAAGGCTTCCATCTACCAATACATCAAAGCTACCGATTTGTTCTCCTTTACGAACAGGGGCTTCCAAGGTATCTGGTAGATGAATGATATACGAGGTACTTTCTGTTTTTTGTAACAATATTTTGGAGACATCTCCTAAAACACCTTGAACAGATTCTTTTTCTCCCAAAATGACAGGAGTGGGAGGAAGGGGGGCTGTGGGGGTGACTTCTTGTATTTGGAAATTGGCAAAGCCATAATCCAGAAGATTACTGGCATCTTGAAAACGTTGGTCAGAGGTGGGAGATTTCAGCACCACAGCAATGAGGGTCAGATTCTCACGATTTGCCACAGCAGAAAGACAATATAGTGCCTGATCTGTAGAGCCTGTTTTCAATCCCAAAGCCCCTGGATAGCTGTGAATCAGTCGATTTGTGTTAGAAAGCCCAAAGGTTCCACCACGGATTGTGTCCATCCAAATGGTAGAAAGTTCTGAAATTTCGGGGTGATATAACATCAACTGACGAGACATCAAGGCAATGTCATATGCCGTGGTCAAGTGGTTTTCCTCTGGCAGACCTGTGCAGTTCACAAAATTTGTTTGGCTCATGCCCAGTTCTTTGGCTCTTTCGTTCATTTTTGACACGAAAACATCTTCACTGCCATAAAGATGTTCTGCCAATGCCACAGAGGCATCGTTGGCAGAGACCACCACCACGCATTTCAACAATTCCCACAGTTCCATGGTTTCGTTTTCTTTCAAATAGACCTGTGAACCACCCATAGAGGCAGCATTGCTAGAAACGATAACGATTTCATTGGGGGTGATACGTCCTTCTTGCAAGGCTTCCATCACCAAGAGAATGGTCATAATTTTTGTGACAGAGGCAGGGGGTAGCTGGGTATTTCCTTCTTGTTCATAAAGGAGCATACCTGTGCTTTGATCCATCAACACAGCAGCCTTGGCAGATACTGTTAAGGATTGTGGGGGAGGATAGAGAGTGGACAAGGCTCTTGTTGGAAGGGAGAGGAGGAAACAAGCGAGGAATCGGCAGATGGCTTTTTGACATTTCGTCTTTAACATAATAAAAACTCCTTTTATTTTAATTTCATATTTTGATTCTAGATGCTATAATATATGAAAATAAAACAAAAAAAGAACAAAAAAATCTGCTATCAACAAGTGACAGCAGATTTTTCAGCCTATAAAATTAGTAGGATTTTTTACGATTTTTACGAGCAGCTTCAGACTTTTTGCGTCGTTTCACGCTAGGGCTCTCGTAGTGTTCACGTTTACGAACTTCGGCTAAGACTCCTGATTTTACACAGCTACGTTTAAAACGTTTCAGTGCACTTTCAAGAGATTCGTTTTCTCTCAAACGGACTTCTGACATTATCTTCCCTCCCTCCAAGGTGGCAACTGGATCTGCCACTACAGGGTCATAAGCATAGGCTCTGACTTTAATATTATAGTACATAAAAGAAGGATTGTCAATGGAAAAAGCGAAAAAAGTTTAAAAGATGTTTTCTGTTCAGATAAGCCTCTTCTATTTTAGGCGTTTTTAAAAATCAGATTGACCAAGCGACCTTTTACCACAATGGATTTTACTAAGGTCATACCTTGGGCAATTTTACTGATTTTCTCGTCAGCCAAGGCAATTTGTACAATTTCTTCCTCTGTTGCTTCAGTGGGAACCTCGATGCTTGCTTTTAACTTGCCTCCCACTTGGACACCCATAGGTGTGGTGGCAGAGATGGTTTTACTTTGGTCATATTCTGGCCAAGGTGTGGCACAAACAGATCCGCCAAAGGCATATTTTTCCCATTGCTCTTCGCAAAGGTGGGGGGCGAAGGGGGAGAGAAGGGTCAGCAGCGCTTTCATATCTCCACGGCTTGGGGCTGTGGCATAAAAATCATTGACCAGTGCCATCAGGCAAGCGATGGCTGTGTTAAACTTCATTGCCTCGATATCATCTGCCACTTTTTTGATGGCTTTGTGAATAGCTGCTTCGTGGGTCGGGGAATAGTCATCTCCTGTACGCTCTTCCTCGGCAAGCTTCCAGACTCTGTCCAGAAAACGTTTACAGCCAAGAACCCCTTTTTGTGACCAAGACGCTGCTTTTTCAAAGTCACCAATAAACATAATATAGGTACGCATGGTATCTGCACCACATTCTGCGATGATATCGCTGGGGTTGATGACATTGCCCAAGGATTTGGACATTTTTCGTCCGTCTTCTCCTAAGATCATGCCGTGACTGGTGCGTTTGGCATAGGGTTCTGTTGTTGGCACAACACCAATGTCAAAGAGAAATTTATGCCAGAAGCGAGAGTATAATAAATGGAGGGTGGTGTGTTCCATTCCACCGTTATACCAGTCTACAGGGGACCAGTATTTCAGAGCCTCTTCACTGGCGAGGGCTGTTTTACAATCTGGGTCCATGTAGCGTAGAAAATACCAAGAAGAGCCAGCCCATTGGGGCATAGTATCTGTTTCTCTTTTTGCCTCTTTCCCACATTTTGGACAGGTGGTATTGACCCACTCTGTCATGGCAGCCAGTGGAGATTCCCCTGTGTCTGTGGGCTCGTAAGAGTCTACTTCTGGAAGTGTGAGAGGGAGCTCTGATTCTGGAATTGGTACAAATCCACAATGAGGACAATCTACCAAGGGGATAGGCTCGCCCCAATAGCGTTGACGAGAAAAAATCCAATCGCGAAGCTTGTAATTGACTTTTTCTTCCCCAAGGTTCTTTTCTGTCAACCATTTTGTCATAAAGGAAATGGCTTCTTTCACTGTTTTCCCGTCTAAAAAATCGGAATTGACAAGGACAGCTTTGTCATCTTTTGTGGTGAAAGCCTCTTCTGCCACATTGCCCCCAGCCACTACTTCAATGATGGAGCAATCAAATTTTTGAGCAAATTCCCAGTCTCTTTGATCATGGGCTGGAACAGCCATAATGGCACCTGTGCCGTAAGACATCAGGACATAATCAGACACAAAGATGGGGATTTCTGTGCCATTGACAGGGTTGATGGCTGTGACACCCTTGATTTTAATCCCTGTTTTTTCTTTGGCAAGTTCGCTTCTCTCGAAATTGGATTTGCGCTTTGCTTCCTCGGCATAAGCTTGAATTTCTTCGTCATTTTCCAAGACAGCTTTCCAAGTGGCAAGACAGGGATGCTCTGGAGAGATTACCATATAGGTTACCCCAAAAAGAGTGTCAGGACGACTGGTAAAGACCACAAGATTGTCCTTGTTCGAAGTGGTGAAGGTGACTTCGGCACCTGTGGAGCGACCGATCCAGTTTTTTTGCTGTGCTTTCACACGGTCGATGAAGTCTAGGCCATCTAAATCATCAATCAAGCGTTGGGCATATTTGGTGATGGCAAGCATCCACTGTGATTTTTCTTTTTGGATAACTTCTCCTCCACAAAGTTCACAGGCACCATCTACTACTTCTTCATTTGCCTTGACTATTTTACAATTTGTACACCAGTTCACAGGCATCATGCTCTTATAGGCAAGACCATTTTCAAAGAGTTTCAGGAAAATCCACTGGGTCCACTTGAAATATTCTGGGTCTGTGGTGTTGATTTCTCTGGACCAGTCAAAGGAATAGCCCAAAGCTTCTAATTGCTTGCGAAAGTTTGCCACATTATTTCGTGTGACTGTGGCTGGGTGGATTTTATTTTTGATGGCGAAATTTTCTGTAGGCAGACCAAAAGCATCATATCCCATGGGGAAAAGCACATTTTGTCCATCCATACGTCTTTTTCTTGCCACAACATCCATGGCTGTATAAGGACGTGCATGGCCTACATGAAGCCCTGCCCCAGAAGGGTAGGGGAATTCTACCAAAGCGTAAAACTTTTCTTTGTCGCTGTGATTGTCACTGGCAAAAGCACGGGTTTCCTCCCATATTTTTCGCCATTTTTCTTCTATTTTTGTAAATTCATATTGCACTTTGTTCACTCTTTCTAGGGATACCCTTTAATAAAAAATCTGTGTTTGTTTTGGCTCGAAGTACTGGGCTTCTAGCTCTTTTTTGTGATAGAGCATTCCTTCATCATCATAATATTTTGCTTTTGTTGGGCAAATTTTGAAGCAAAAGCCACATTTGATACAAGGTCCAGGGACTTGATTTGGGTCAGGAGAGATGGCGCCCATGGGACAGGTACGGATGCAAATTCCACATTTATTACATTTTGTCTTATCAGTTCTGGGACGGACTTTCACAATGTTGATGGGATAACCATAACGGTCTTGGGGGACGTAATATGGACCCACAGGGTCGTTCCCCACCACATCTACGGGTAATTCTGGAGGGGCTTCTAGTTCATCTATTTTTTCATAAACACGGTCTGCTAAGGTTTTTAGCATTTTCCCATCCCCAGCAGTGGGGCGTTGAATCCCTAAGCGAGGAGCGAAGACGTGTTGCCCTACCACGGCTGCAGCGCCAATGGTGCAGAAGCCATTTTCTTGCAAGGTGTTACGCAGTTCCATCAAGGCATCGTCCACACTACGGTTGCCATACAGGCAAATTGGCACAGCTAAGGTATTGTTTCCTTTTAATTTTGTTTGAAAATAAGGTAACAGCAAATTTGGTAGACGTCCTGCATAGGTGGGGCAACCAATGATTGCTAAATCTGTTTCGGAAAATGCAATCTCTACCTTGCGCACAGCAGGGGGATTGATGCAGATGATGTCGCAAGGAACATCCAAAAGCTCTGCCATTGTTTGGGCAAAGCTTGAGACAGCTTTTGCTGTGGTACCAGTACCAGAAAAATAAATTGCTTTAATTTTGTTGATTTTCATTTGTTTTACTCCTTTTTGGGTCACTTCTACTTTTTTGATTATGTTGTTTTTTCTTGGGAGGCACGGTTAGACAGGAAAGCAAGGTAGCCTTCTAACATCAGACTAGCCGCCACAGCATCCACAGTCTTCTTGTGGCTTTTTTGCTTTTTTCCCATGGTATGAAGGATTTGGTGTGCTTCTATGGTGCTACGACGCTCATCCCAAAGGACTGGACTTAAGCCGGTGACCTCTTCCAATTTTTTGGCAAATTTGTGATAGATAGGAGCTCGCTTCCCATCGCTACCGTCCATATTTTTGGGAAAACCAAGGACTAGCACAGTGACTTGGTACTCTGTCACAAGAGCGGCAATTTTTTCTGCCAAAAGTTCTTGCTTTTTTAGTTGGATGGTGGTACAGAATCCAGAAATCATACAGCTTTGATCAGAAATAGCGATGCCTGTATGCACATCTCCATAGTCCACTGCCATTATTGCCATTGTTTTCTCCTTTTCTCTGTCTTTAGACTGTTTTTCATATTATGCCCAGTTTCCATATTATATCTCCTTACTTGGAAAGGAGTGAGACAGACATTTCCCTTTTCTTATGATTGAGATAAAATGGCTGAGAAAAGGGAATTTCTTAGAAAGGGACAGTACCTTTATTATACAGGAAAGAAATATAAAATACAAGTGAAAAATCAAAAAAAATATAGCAGAAAAAGGACGTTTCTTTTTTTACTTACTTTTAAAAGAGAAGCACGCAGACAGAACATTCAGAATATGAAAATTTTGTCAAAGCCCTTAATTTCTGAAATGACACTGCCGATAAAGAAAGTATGAACCAGAAAGAATTTCCCTCGTCCACCAGTGGAAATTTTTAGGGAATGTTTTAAATAAATGAACTAGGAGTGGAACACATGAGAATTCAAAATAACATACCAGGGAAAAATTCCTATAATGCCCTGACCAAAAACCAAAAGGCTTTGAGCAGTAATTTAGAGAAATTATCCTCTGGTTACAGCATCAATACTGCTGCAGATAACGCTGCTGGCCTTGCTATTTCTGAAAAGATGCGTGCACATATCACAGGTCTTGACATTGCACAGGATAATGTTTCTGATGGTATCAATCTTGTGAAAGTGGGAGAAGGTGCCATGCAAGAGTTAAGCGATATGGTCAATCGTATGAAAGAACTTGCTGTGCGTTCTGCCAACGGTATGTTTGATGACGAGGTCGCCAGAGCCTCTATGCAATTAGAAGTTGACGAGCTGTTAGGTGAAATCAATCGTGTGGCAGATTCTACCCATATGAATGGGATGTATTTATTAGATGGTAGTACGGGTACAGAGGGCTCAATGCCTTATTTCACAGAACTTGAATTTGACATGGACGATGCTTTTATGGAAGCTTTGGGCAATGCTTTGGAAGGTTTTTCTGAAGAGGATTTAGAAATTTTGTCTGATGTTTTATATTATGGCACCAGTGGTCTGACCCTACAAATTGGTGATACTGGGGACGATTTTAATCAGCTAGAAGTTCCTATTTTTGATATGCACGCAGAACGTTTGGGGATTGAGCCTTTTGATGTGAGCACACAAAAAGAAGCTTTGAACTCCATTGACAAAGTGGAGACAGCTTTGAATCGTGTGTCAAATTGTCGTGCTGTCTATGGTGCGATCCAAAATCGTTTGGATTCTACCTTTAAAAACTTAGGGGTCATGGAAGAGAATATACAAGATGCAGAATCTACCATCCGTGACACAGATTTTGCCAAAGAAACCATGGAGTATGCTAAGAATAATATTTTGGCAGAGTCTAACCAAACTATGCTTGCCCATGCCAACACAATGCCCGAGACTGTGTTGCAACTTTTGGGGTAAGGTAATGATAAAAAACAAAGAGGATATCCCTCTTTTATCTGAAAATGCTCAAAAAAATTCTGAATCCATTATTTGTGTGGATTCAGATTTTTTTGATGTACAAAGATAAAAAAGCTGTTGCAACAGAAATTGCAACAGCTTTAGTCTTATTGTTGTGTTTTGGAAGTATTCACTTTCACACCAGGACCCATGGTTGAGGTCACTGTACAACTTTTGATATAAGTTCCTTTTGCAGCAGAAGGTTTTGCTTTGACGACTGCACCCATAAGGGCAGAGTAGTTGTCATTTAATTTTTCTGCACCGAAAGAAACTTTGCCGATTGGGCAGTGAATGATGTTTGTTTTATCCAAACGATATTCCACTTTACCAGCTTTGATTTCGCTGATTGCTTTGGTGACGTCCATGGTCACTGTACCAGCTTTTGGAGAAGGCATCAGACCCTTTGGTCCCAAAACTTTACCCAAACGTCCAACCACACCCATCATATCAGGGGTAGCCACAACGACGTCGAAGTCGAACCAGTTTTCTTTTTGGATTTTATCCACCATGTCCATTTCGCCTACGAAATCAGCACCTGCTGCTTTTGCTTCGTCAGCTTTTGGTCCCTTTGCAAAGACCAAAACACGTTGGGTTTTCCCTGTCCCATGGGGTAGAACGATCGCACCACGGACTTGTTGGTCAGCATGGCGAGAGTCAACTCCTAATTTGATGTGGATTTCCACTGTTTCATCAAATTTAGCAGTCGCAGCTTCTACTACTTTTGTTAGGGCTTCTGGGGAGTCATATTGTACAGCACGGTCAATTTTCTTTACGCTGTCTTGGTATTTTTTACCTCTAAACATCTTTTTCCACCCTCCTTTAATCGCCGACTAACACGCCCATAGAACGTGCAGTACCAGCAATCATGCTCATAGCTGTTTCCAAAGAAGCAGCGTTTAAGTCTGGCATTTTCAGCTCTGCGATTTTTTGGATATCTGCTTTGCTGATGGTTGCCACTTTGGTTTTATTAGGCACACCAGAACCAGACTCGATTTTACAAGCCTTTTTAATCAGCACAGGTGCTGGGGGAGTTTTGGTGATAAAGGTGAAAGAACGGTCTGCATAGACAGTGATCACCACAGGGATGATAAGTCCCACGTCATTTTTTGTGCGTTCGTTGAATTCTTTTGTGAATCCAGCAATATTAATACCATGTTGTCCCAAAGCAGGTCCAACAGGTGGTGCAGGTGTTGCTTTTCCTGCAGGAATTTGTAACTTTACATAGCCAGTAATTTTTTGTGCCACAAAAAGCACCTCCAATTATTTTTTTATACAGGTTCTACCTGATCTAATTCCAGTTCAACAGGGGTTTCTCTGCCAAACATGGAGACCAAAACACGAACGGTTTTGGTTTCAAGGTCAATTTCTTCTACGATACCAGTGAAGGATTCTAGTGCTCCATCTAAGATGGTCACACCGTCTCCCACGGCATAATTTAAGACAATTTCCACTGTTTCTACCCCAAGTTTTGCAATATCTTGCTCGCTTAGAGGGATTGGCGTATTTCCAGATCCAAGAAAGCCAGTCACACCACGTACGCTGCGAACCACGTGCCATGACTCGTCTGTCATGACCATTTTCGCTAGCACATACCCTGGGAACACTTTGCTTTCTTTTTCCACTTCGCCTTTTTCTGTGATTTCGGTTCGTTTTTCCATAGGGATGCTAATCTCGCAGATTAAATCACCCATGCCACGGTTTTCCACGTGTTTTTCTATGGTCGCTTTTACTGTATTCTCGTATCCAGAATAGGTATGGACCACATACCACTTCGCTTCTTCCATAGACATCACCCTTAACCAGTTATGACTTGCGCCAGTGCCAGTAGTGCATTGACTACTTCCACAGCGACCAAGTCATAGACCCAAATGAAAGCACCCACAAGTCCGACACAACAAAGAACAGTGATTGTGTGCTTTGTCGTTTCTTTTTTGCTTGGCCATTGCACTTTTGCAAGTTCAGACTTCATTTCACGAAGCCAACGCTTCATACCAGCTTGCTTTTTGGCTTTGTCTTTGGATTTACTGTCGCCGCTAGACTTTGCCTTGCTGTCCTCGGTGGACTTTGCCTTGCTCACGTCTTTGGCTTCTTCTGCTTTTGGGGGAGAGTTTTTTTTCTTATTAGACATAGAACTTTACCCCTCCTTCCTATTTCGTTTCACTGTGAACTGTGTGTTTTCTACAGAAAGGGCAGTATTTGTTTCTTTCCAGACGATCTGGAGTATTTTTTTTGTTTTTCATGGTATTATAATTTCTTTGTTTACACTCAGCACAACGAAGTGTAATTTTGATTCTTGCGCCACCTTTTGCTGCCATACTTTTCGGCACCTCCTTTTAATTTGCGATCTTAAATGGTTTTCCGTTTTTGCATAAAATGCATAAAAAAACTGAATTCCAGTCTCTTTCACAAGAAAACCGAACTCAGCAGATCAAAAAAAGGCATAACAGTATTAATATACTCCTATGTGATTCCTTATTATGATACGGTGTGATTCGGCAATTCTTCTTGCCTCCCTGTTGAGATTCGTTGAGATGCAACACAAATTGTGTTGTATCAGGGGTTTTCTTTTTCCACCGTAAGGGAGAAAGAAAAGAGAGAAAAAACTTGGAAAGCTTTTTCAAAATGCCCCTTTCACAGGTAAATAAAATTTTACCACAAAAGATTCCATGTGTCAAGGGAAAATTAAAAAAAGTTATAGAGAATTTATACACTGTTTCAAACCTTATTCTTCCTTTGTTCTTTCAGTCCCTGTATCCCAAATCTTTTCTATCCCAAATTTTTTCGTGAAGTTGCACAAAAAAGCCTAGAAACTTTTGACCTTTTCTCCAAAGTTAAAAAGATTCCCAGAAAAGTATTGACTTCTTTTCCCTTTGTGTTATGATTATCTTATCAATAAACACGTGTTCACAGTGTAAAAAAGGAGGTTTTCTATGACAAGTGCACAAATTGCTACCCTCGCCCAAGTTTCTCGCAGTACAGTCTCTCGTGTGGTCAATGGATATCCCAACGTGCCAGAGGCGACTCGAATCAAAGTGCAAGCAGTCATCGAGGCACATGGATATACTCCCAATACTTCTGCACGGGTTTTGGTGGGTAAAACCAACAACACCATCGGCGTTTTTCTGGCTGACTTTTACGAAAACCCTGAGGACAGCAAATGGGTTGGGGTACATTCTCCTTATAATATGGAGATGTTGTCCCATTTTATCAAAATGGGAAAGCAAGCGGGCTACCTTACCTTAATTGATACAATCAGTGATCTGGAACAATGTAAAATGATGGAGCAACACTTTACCAGTCGATCGCTCTTTGGTGCGATCTTTATCGGCTTTCCTTATCGCACAGAAGCATTAGAAGAACTGGCGAGAAAAGGGCATAATGTGGTTTTAGTAGACCAATTATCCGATGATGACGACAAGGAACAGGAATTAAAACGAGCCAACACCAACAATGTGCGTGGAGGCTATCTTGCTACAAAATATCTCATCGACCGAGGGCATCGAAAGATTTTACATCTATCAGGCGACGACAGGCTCTCTTCCTATGAACGAGCTAAGGGTTATGCCATGGCAATGAAAGAGGCTGAGATTTCAGAACTCCCGATTATTTATGGCTTTTATCGAGAAAATATCGCTTACCAAGTGACTTTGGACTACTTAGCGGACGAGATTCCCACGGCAATTTTTGTCGCTAATGACATTATGGCTTTGGGTGTGATACGGGCTTTGGAAGAAAAAAATCTACGTGTGCCGCAGGATGTCTCGCTCATTGGCTTTGACAATTTGCAGTGGGCTGAGTGGATGGATTTACAGCTGACCTCAATGGATATTTCCAAAAAATCCTTGGCACAGCTTGCCATCAATCTCTTGCTCGAAAAAGAACTCACGCAACTAGATGAACCTATGGTGATTGAAAAGGGCAGTGTAAGAACCATCTCAGAGAATCTCTAAAAAAAAATAGGCATTTAACAATAACTGGAAAAGATTTCCCCCTCATAACTCACGTAAAAAGCGTGAGTTTCTTACAAAAGAAAAATGAACACGTGTTCACAGAAGAACACAGAAGAAAGGATGTTATTTTATGGATAGTATGGTTATTATTAGTTTTCTTATTTTCGCTTGCACAGTGGGTGCAATTACTTTTTTCAAAACAAAAAATATGGAGAAATCCACAAGTGACGGTTATTTTCTGGGAGGCAGAAGCTTTACAGGAGGAGTGATTGCTTCTTCCCTTCTTTTGACCAATCTCTCAGCTGTCAGTTTTGTGGGAATGTCAGCCCAAGCTTATACCCACAACATGAGCGTGATGGGCTGGGAAGTTGGTTCTGGGATCACTTTAATTTTGATTGCTCTGTTTCTAATTCCACGTTATTTGAAGCAAGGAATCACCACCATCCCCCAATTTATCCAATCTCGTTTTGACAATGGTACCCGTCAGTTTGTGGCAATTCTCTTTTTAATTAGCTACATCGTAAATATGTTGCCCATTACCTTGTATTCTGGTGCTGTGGCAATGTCACAGATCTTCGATGTCTCGGCATTTTTTGGTATTTCTTACGCCCAAGGCATTTGGGTGACTGTGTGGACCATTGGGTTGATTGGAATTTGCTATGCTGTCTTTGGCGGACTGAGAGCCGTTGCCATTTCTGATACCATCAACGGAATTGCCTTGGTGATTGGTGGACTGTTGGTACCTGTTTTTGCTCTCCTTTATCTGGGAGATGGGAATATGGGTGCAGGTCTTGAACTCTTTTTCACCTCTACGCCAGAAAAATTCAATGCCATTGGTTCCAACACTGACCCACTGCCTATGTCCACCATGTTTACTGGTTTGCTTTTGGTGAATTTGTATTATTGGGGCACAGACCAAAGTATTGTCCAACGTGGTTTGGCTGCGAAGAATTTGGAAGAGGGACAAAAAGGATTTATCTATGCTGGTCTTTTGAAAGTTTTAACCCCTATCATTTTAATCATCCCTGGCATTATGGCATATCAAATCCTTGGTCCTGATGTGGAAAACCCTGATATTATTTATCCTGAATTGGTGAAAACAGTTCTTCCTTTGCCTTTGGTTGGCTTTTTTGCCTCTGCTATGATGGGTGCCATTCTTTCTACCTTTAATGGTGTGTTAAATTCTGCTTCTACTTTGTTCGCCTTTGATGTCTATCGTCCTAAATGGGGGAAAGATACAAGCGAAGAAGATTTGGTGAAAGTCGGGAAGAAATTCGGCTTGGTTGTGGCTTTCTTCTCTATGTTCTGTGCACCTTTTATTATGAACGCTCCCACTGGTCTTTATGATTATTTGCAAACCATCAATGGATTTTTCAATGTACCCATTTTCACCATTATTTTCATGGGTTACATGACCAAAAGAGTCCCTCCCATTGCTGCAAAAATCGCCATCACATTCTTTGTCACCACTTATGGCTTGTCTCAACTGGTATTTAAAGTGGATCTCCACTATTTACACGTCTCTGCCATTTTGTTTGTGATTTCTTGCCTGATCATGCACGTCATTGGAAAAATGAAACCAATGGATCATGATTTTGTGCTGGAAAACAATCATTTGGTTGAAATTACTCCTTGGAAAAATCGCTTCAAAGCAGGTAGCTTTGTGATTTTCATTATGCTGTCCATGTATATTATCTTCTCTGACCTTGGACTGGCTTCTGCCACTGGTTTTACCAGTAGCACTTTCCTTGCCATTGTTGCAGTGGCAGCCATTTCTTTCTGTGGCGCCTTTGCCATGGAAAAAGCAAGCAACAAATCAGAAACAGAAGAATCCACCAAAGGAGAATAGGAGCATATTATGTCAATTATATTTCATGAAGAGAGTAAAACATTTCATTTGAATAACGGGAAAATTTCTTATATTTTCACCATTCTGAAAAATCAACAACTGGGTCAATTATATTTCGGGAAAGCCATGAAAGATCGCCCTTCTTTTGACCATTTACTGGTGGAGCGTGCCTGTATTCTTGCCCCATGTACCTTTCAAGGAGATTTAGACTTCTCTTTGGAAGTGCTAAAGCAAGAGTATCCTGCTTATGGTACTGGAGATTTTCGTGACCCAGCCTATGAAATTCTCCAAGAAAACGGCAGTCGCATCACCAATTTCCAATATCAAAGCCATCGCATTTATCAGGGAAAGAAAGCCCTTTCCTCCTTACCCCACACCCATGGGAAAGAGGAAAAAGAGGTGGAGACACTGGAAATTGTCTTAGAGGACAAGGAAATCTCTGCTGAAATCACGCTGTTTTATCATCTCTTCCAAAATGAGTCTGCTGTGGTGCGCAGTGTTTCCTTTGCAAATCTTGGCACGAAGAGCCTTTGGCTGGAACGTGGGATGTCCCTTTCTTTGGACTTGTATGATGCAGATTATGAGATGGTTACTTTAGATGGTGCTTGGAGCAGAGAACGTCACATCAGCACACGTCCTCTTTCCAAAGGCACGACCTCTGTTTCCAGTAGTCGTGGCACCAGTTCTGCCAGTCACAATCCTTTTCTCGCCTTAAAAAGAAAGGAAACCACGGAACATCAGGGGGAAGTATACGGATTTTCTCTCATCTATAGTGGAAATTTCCTTGCCAGTGCCCAAGTGGATTGCTATGACGTCACTCGTGTGATGATGGGAATCAATCCCTTTGGATTTTCTTGGGAACTTTCTCCCTCTGCCACCTTCCAAAGCCCTGAAGCTGTGATGGTCTATAGCGACAATGGCTTGAATGGCATGAGTCAAAGTTTTCATAATTTATATCGGAATCACTTGATGCGTGGGGCATATCAAGGGAAAAGCCGTCCCATTTTGATTAACAACTGGGAAGCGACTTATTTTGATTTCACCGAAGAAAGTATCTTGAATATTGCTACAAAAGCCAAAGAGCTTGGGGTAGAACTTTTTGTGCTAGATGATGGTTGGTTTGGGAAACGAGACAATGATACCAGTTCTTTGGGGGATTGGTGGGACTATGTGGAAAAATTGCCTCATGGTGTCTCTGGTTTGTGTGAGAAAATCAATGAGCTTGGTTTGGATTTTGGACTTTGGTTCGAACCTGAAATGGTGAATGAAGTCAGCGAATTATATCAATCTCACCCTGCTTGGGTGATACAGACACCAAATCGTCCTAAATCTTATGGCAGAAATCAATTTGTATTGGATTTTTCCAGAGACGAAGTGGTAGACTACATTTTTGATATTATGTGCAAGACATTGGATCAAGTCAACATTTCCTACATTAAATGGGACATGAATCGGAATATCACTGAAGCTTTTTCCCCCGCTTTATCCGCAAATCGCCAACAAGAATTTTTCCATCGCTATATTTTAGGGGTTTATCGTCTTTACGAAAAGTTAATTGGACGTTATCCAAAGATTTTGTTTGAATCTTGTGCTTCTGGGGGAGGCAGATTTGATGCTGGGATGTTGTACTATGCCCCTCAAGCTTGGACTTCTGATGATACCGATGCCGTGGAGCGTTTACACATTCAATATGGCACTTCGATGGCATTTCCTGTGGTATCTATGGGAAGCCATGTGGCAGCCATACCCAATCACCAAGTAGATCGAAAAACCAATTTGTCCATGCGAGCCAATGTAGCATTTTTCGGCACTTTCGGCTATGAACTGGATTTGAATCAAATGAGTGAAGAAGAAAAAAGTCAAGTGAAAGAGCAAATTTCTTTTTTCAAAGAATACCGAGACGTGATTCAGCTAGGGGACTTTTATCGCTTGCAACAAGGGAATTATTATAGTTGGATGGTGGTTTCACCTGATCGCAAGACAGCGATTTTAGGATATTATAAAATTCTGGCAACCCCAAATCCTTCCTTGAAAAAAATCAAATTAGTGGGGCTTGACGAGGATTTGTGCTACTCTTGTCAAGATAAGAATTATTATGGAGACGAACTTATGCACTGTGGCATGATTTTGGAAACTGAATTCACTGGGCTGATTCAAGGAGAAAATTTCAAAGGGAAGTATACTTCTGGCACAGACAAAGGGGATTTCACTTCTCAGCTATACGTATTCCACGGAAAATAAGAGAAACTCCTCTCAAAACAAATTGAAACAAAACTAGGGCAACAGCTCATCATTCCTTTACTTTTTTTAGGATTGAGGGGCTGTTTCCTATTTCATGCCTTATCTGGACAAAGGGGTAAAATTGTGTTATACTGCCTTATATAAGGGGTGATAACAATGCGAATACTACTTTGTGAGGACCAAAAGGATTTGAATAAACTGGTGACTCAAACATTAAAAAAAGCTGGTTATGGGGTGGATTCCTGTTTCGATGGGGAAGATGCCATGTATTACATCGAAAATACCACATATGATATGATTATTTTGGATATTATGATGCCAAAAAAAGATGGTTATACTGTTTTGACAGAAATGCGTCAACAGAATATTCTAAGTCCTGTTTTATTTCTCACAGCCAAAGACACCACAGAAGATTTAGTGAAGGGGCTTGATCTGGGTGCCAATGATTATATGGTAAAGCCCTTTTCTTTCGAGGAATTGTTGGCTCGTTGTCGTGTGTTATTGCGCATGAAACCACAGCAAAATACCCATGTATTACAAATTTCCGACCTTGTGATGAATACCAGCACCCGAAAAGTCACCCGAGGAGGGAGTGAAGTGGAGCTTTCCTCTAAAGAATACGCAATATTGGAATATATGCTGTATCATGTCAATCATGTACTGACCAGAGAACAAATCGAAAATCACATTTGGAGTTATGATTATGAGGGTGGAAGTAATTTAGTGAATGTATACATCCGATATTTAAGAAAAAAAATAGATGACCCCTTTGAACAAAAACTCATTCACACCGTCCGTGGTAGTGGCTATGTGCTGAGAGAAAATTAAGAAAAACAGGGGATTTCTCATGAAATCATAAGAAATTCCCTGATACATATAGATAACGATACCTCTTCTACTCCCCCAAGTTAAGGCATAAAAAAATAAATAAAAAACTTTTTCCCTTTAATCTTCTCTTAACCTTTCCTTGATAAGATATAGATACAAAGATGATACAGCTTTGAATCACATATCTATTTTTAGGAGGAAAAGATTATGAAAACTTTTTTATTAAAAGCAGGAATCCTTGCAACTAGCTTATTTTTGGTGGGGTGCCAAGAAGAACCACAGCCTGTCGATATTCAAACAAACCCCAGTGGGGATGCTTCGGTCTCTTCCACAGCCGGCATTGTTGGTGCTGCGACAAATGCTCTGTTGACTGAAGAGGAAGCGAAAGAACTTGCTCTGGCTCATGCGGAGGTAGATGGAAGTCAGGTCACTTTTGTCAAAGTGAATTTAGACTATGACAACGGTATCCCAGAGTATGAAATTGAATTTTATGTGGATAATATGGAATATGATTATGAAATCAACGGAAATACTGGCGATGTTTTA
This sequence comes from Eubacteriales bacterium, assembly GCA_044432725.1. Lineage (GTDB taxonomy): Bacteria > Bacillota > Clostridia > Oscillospirales > Oscillospiraceae > JAWXUK01. The sequence continues at coordinate 175,880 of JAWXUL010000004.1, read as the reverse complement.
GAGATCGACTACGAAATGGAAACAGCTCGCCCTTCCACTGGCACTACCACTCCTAGCACTTCCACCACTTTGATTGGAGAGGCAAAAGCCAAGTCCATCGCTCTTTCTCACGTTGGTCTCAGTGAAAGTCAAGTGACTTTCGTGAAGGTGAATTTAGACTATGATGATGGTATTCCTGAATATGAAGTAGAATTTTACAAAGATAATACGGAGTATGACTTTGAAATTCACGGAACCACTGGTGCGATTTTGGAATATGACCAAGATATGGAAACAGCTCGTCCTAGCACAGGCACTAGCACTCCTAGCACTGGCACTATCACTCCTAGCACTGGTACAACGACTCCTTCCACTAGCATCACCACTCCTAGCACTTCCACCACTTTGATTGGAGAGGCAAAAGCGAAGTCCATCGCTCTTTCTCACGTTGGTTTGAGTGAAAGTCAAGTGACTTTCGTGAAGGTGAATTTAGACTATGACGATGGTGTCCCTGAATATGAAGTAGAATTTTACAAAGATAATACAGAGTATGACTTTGAAATCCACGGAACCACTGGTACAATTTTAGAATATGACCAAGATATGGAAACGGCTCGCCCTTCCACTGGCACCACCACACCTAGCACATCCACCACTTTGATTGGAGAAACAAAAGCGAAGTCCATCGCTCTTTCTCACGTTGGTTTGAGTGAAAGTCAAGTGACTTTCGTGAAGGTGAATTTAGACTATGACGATGGTGTCCCTGAGTATGAAGTGGAATTTTACAAAGATAATACGGAATATGACTTTGAAATCCACGGAACCACTGGTGCGATTTTAGAATATGACCAAGATATGGAAACGGCTCGTCCTTCCACTGGCACCACCACACCTAGCACTTCCACCACTTTGATTGGAGAGGCAAAGGCGAAGTCCATCGCTCTTTCTCACGTTGGTTTGAGTGAAAGTCAAGTGACTTTCGTGAAGGTGAATTTAGACTATGACGATGGTGTCCCTGAGTATGAAGTGGAATTTTACAAAGATAATACGGAATATGACTTTGAAATCCACGGAACCACTGGTGCGATTTTGGAATATGACCAAGATATGGAAACAGCTCGCCCTTCCACTGGCACCAGCACTCCTAACACTTCCACCACTTTGATTGGAGAGGCAAAAGCGAAGTCTATCGCTCTTTCTCACGTTGGTCTGAGTGAAAGTCAAGTGACTTTCGTGAAGGTAAATTTAGACTATGATGATGGTATTCCCGAATATGAAGTGGAATTTTACAAAGATAATACAGAGTATGACTTTGAAATCCACGGAACCACTGGTGCAATTTTAGAATATGACCAAGATATGGAGACTTCTCGTCCTTCCACTAGCACTCCTAGCACTGGTACAACGACTCCTTCCACTGGCACAACCACTCCTAGCACTTCCACCACTTTGATTGGAGAGGCAAAAGCGAAGTCTATTGCTCTTTCTCATGCAGGGGTCAGTGAAAGTGAAGTCTCTGGTCTGAAAGTGAAATTGGACTATGATGACGGTGTGCCTGAATATGAAGTAGAGTTTAACGTGGGTAGAACGGAATATGACTACGAGATCCACGGAAATTCTGGCACAATTCTTGATTTTGACAAAGATTATGACTAATTATATTTGATTTAAGGAGTGTTTTTTATGAAAAAGATAAATGCAACAATAGTAGAAGAAAAGGTAGAAGCCACTAATAAAGGTATGAAAAAATATTTCAAAGTGGCTATTTTTACTGGAATCCCAGTCATACTTGCCTGTGCCTTGATTTGGGGTGTGGGTGGCATGAAGGCTAGTGACAGCGCTTTGGGTCACGCTAATTTACAGAAAAATCAGGTTTCTTACCTACGTTTCGAGCTAGATTTAGATGATTTTATTCCTCGTTACGAAGTCAGCTGGTATGAAGGACAAACAAAATCAGAATATACAGTCCATGCTATTTCTGGGCAATTATTAGAAGTTGATATAGATTATCGTTAATTTATTAAGGAAAATGAGGTGGTTCTATGTCCATGAAAACGAAAATCACAGTTCTGAATAGCCTCCTCATGACATTGATTTCCTGTTTTATTTTAGGATTTATGATGTATATCAGTCAATTTGTCACAGCAACCAGTGGGGAACGACAACTGAAATACATTGTCCACGACAACGCTGAAGAAGTAGAGTGGGAGAAAGGCAAATTGGACTTAGACGACTTAGATCTCTTTGAAAACCACATTTCTACACTTGTTTATAGTGATGACGGGGTTCTTCTGGGGGGATTTGCTTCAGATCATGCTCTGTTTACCATTTATCCGCTGATCAATCGGGAAGTGACTTCTGTGAATCTTGACGGGGTTCAGTATTTGCTCTATGACTTTTTGGTGGAAGACAGCAAAAATGGCAATATTTTTCTACGTGGTATTGTATCTGTCTCAGAAATTTCAGAAACCATAACTCTTTTGTTCAATATTACCTTTATTTCTTTGCCTATTTTTATCCTGTTATCTGCTTTGGGTAGTTATTATATTACCAAAAAGTCCATCAAGCCCTTAGAAAAAATTATTGAAACAGCAGAAGACATTACAAAAGGGGAAGATTTGTCTCAGCGAATCAACTTGAATCAAGGTAAAGATGAAATTCACAAACTTGCGCAGACCTTTGATACCATGTTTTCTAAGTTAGAACAAGCTTTCATCTCTGAAAAACAGTTTTCTTCTGATGTTTCTCATGAGTTACGTACCCCTACTTCTGTGATTCTAGCCGAATGCGAGAGTCAGTTGGAAGAAAACTTCTCCCTAGAAGAGAAGCAAGAGTCCTTTCAATCCATTTACAGACAAGGCAAAAAAATGCAACAACTGATTTCTACCTTGTTGAACTTAGTGCGTTTGGATAATGGAGTGCAAAAAATCAATTACGAAAAAGTTGATTTATCTGAATTGATTACCATTATTCTGGAAGAGCAAGAAAGCTTATTGCTCCAAAATAAAAAACTTTTCTCTGAAATTGAGAAAAATGTGTTCTGTGATTGCGACTATACTTTGATGATACGAGTGATTTCCAATCTTATCGATAATGGAATGAAGTACGGAAAAGATGATGGCTTTGTGAAAGTTTCTTTAACAGAAAATCAGGATACTGTACAAATCACCGTGGAAGATGATGGTATTGGCATTGGTGCAGAGGATTTAGATCACATCTTCAAGCGATTTTATCGAGTGGACGCTGCAAGAAGCGAGAATCAATCTGACAGCATGGGAGTTGGACTTTCTATGGTGGAGCAAATCATTAAGTTACATCACGGAAATATCACAGTTGATAGTGCTGTTGGAAAAGGGACTTCCTTTCACTTGGTTTTGCCCAAGGATAGAGAGATTTAATTGATAGGTAAATCTGAATCGCTAGCATCCCACCCTAGAAAAGACGGTATTTTGAGTCATACCTGCTAAAAAAGAAAGAATTTCAGACTGATAGCCTCCCAATCGTGAGACAAAAACCTCTCACGATTGGGGGCTTTCTCTTTTCCTCTCTCCGAAGGAGATAAGGCTGATTTGCTCTCTCTTTTTCCCTGACAATTCTTGACTTTTCTATTAAAATCCTATATACTAAATGAGAACGAATACCCTTGATATGGGCCATGAAAGGACGTGCGTCAAATGAGCAAGAAAAAAATTATGGTGGTGGATGATAATGTCACCAATTTAAATATAGCAAGAAAAGCCTTGGAAGAAGACTATGAGATTTTGCTTCTGTTAAGTGGTGTCAAAGCTTTGAAGGTACTGGAAAAAACAAAGCCAGATTTGATTTTACTCGATGTAGAAATGCCTGATATGAACGGATTTGAAGTGATCGAGCAAATCAAGAAAATGGGGCATCCTTACGATGAAATCCCCGTGATTTTTGTCACAGCCAAAGATGATTCTTCCAGCGAATACGAAGGACTGGATTTAGGGGCTGTGGACTATGTGATCAAGCCTTTTTCCTTCCCTTTATTACTGAAACGAGTGGAATTACATCTAAAATTGGCGCAACAGCAACAAGAATTACAAGATTACAGCTTGAATTTGGAAACAATGGTGGATGCGAAAACAGCAACCATTCAAACCTTGCAATATGCTATCATTCATGTGCTTTCTGATATGGTAGAGCGTCGGGACGGCTCTACAGGAGGGCATTTGACCAGAACCACAGAATATCTAAAAGTATTACTCACCAAGGCAAAGGCAATGGATATTTATCCAGAAATTTTAAAGGATGTGGACGTCAATGTCTATGGTGAAGCTTCTAAACTTCACGACGTGGGGAAAATCTCCATTCCTGATAGTATTTTGTTAAAAGACGATCGACTCAACGCCATTGAATACGAGTACATGAAAACCCATACCACCATTGGGGAAGATGCCTTAAGATTTGCAATGGAATCTTTGGAAGATTCCACTTTCTTAGAAATTGCTGCTGATTTTGTGGGGACTCACCATGAAAAATGGGATGGCTCAGGCTATCCACGTGGATTAAAGGGAGAAGACATTCCCATTGCAGGGCGTTTGATGGCGATTGCTGATGTTTATGATGCCTTGATTTCACGCCGTGCCTATAAGGAATCTTTCTCTCACGAAAAAGCTGTGGGTATTATTTTAGAAGAAGATGGCTCTCACTTTGATCCTAATTTAATTCAAGTGTTCAAAGAAGTTCATGACGATTTTTATGCGATCTCTCAAAAATATTATGAAGAAGAAGATAAAAAGGAGAGTAAAGCATATGATTTGTAATGACAGCGAATTCTTCACCAAAGAAATTTTAGAAGATTTAATCACAGCAACTGGGATTGGATTTTGGGTTTGGGATTTTAAAAAAGATACCTTGAATTTAAGTGATGAATTTTTTAATATTGTGGGTTATGACGCTGGAGATATTGTTGGGAGCTTTGATCAATGGAATCAAATCATTCATCCAGAGGACCAAAGCATGGCCATGGATACGCTGAAAAAATATCAATGTGGGCAGTCCTCCAATTATCTCAGCGAATTTCGTATTGTGAAAAAGAACGGTCAGACCATTTGGGTGCAAGAACGTGGACAATACATCAAATTTGATGAGGATGGAAAACCTTTGCAAATGGCTGCTATCATTCAAAATATCACCCTGAGAAAAGTCATGGAGCAACGCCTTCGGGACAATCAAAGAAAACTGAAACTTGCCATGTCTCTTTCTGGATTGGGAGTCTGGGAGTGGGATATTGCAAAAGATCGAGTGGTTTACAGCGAAGAATATGCCAATCAGCTTGGTTATACCCCAGAGGATCTGGACGGTAGCACAGATCATTGGGAAAAGATCATCCATCCAGATGATTATCCCACGATGCGCCAGAATCTTGCCCAGTTTACCAGTGGGAAATCCCCTTTTTATCGTATGAATTTGCGTTTTCGAAAAGCAGACGGCTCTTATATTTGGATGAAAGACACTTGCGACGCTGTCTCTGTGGACGAGGAAGGGAAACCCACCAAAGCCATTGGTGGCTGCTTGGATATCGATGAACTGGAACAAGCTAGATTGCAAGTGGCTGAATATCAAAACGATTTGGAAGAAAAAATTCTCCACCGTACAGCAGCCCTCACACGGCAAGATACTTTGCTGATGGAAATTACAAAAATTTCTCAAAAGCTGATGACCACACCAAAGGGCGAAAACTATGAAAAAGTTGTGTTCCAGTGTATGGACGAGATTTCTGGTGTAAGCGAAGGCTCTCGCCTTGCTATTTTTAGAAACAAAACTGTGAATGGCAAGCCCTGTTGCTACTTGGCAAGTTTTCACTCTAAATTAAGAAAAGTATATCGTCGCCATTTTACACAAGATGAAGTGAAAGAAATTTTTCAAGATGTGGATGTGCCTTTTGTTTCTCACGGTAAATTTTCAGAAGAAACAAAAGAGGATTTTTTCCAAAACTTATTTCATGCCATTGAGAAAACAAATTATGACAATATCAGTTATGAAATCGCACTGCCCACTTTTTACAAAGCTTTGCAAGAAAATACTGTCCTTAATACCAAAGCTGTGGACCTACACCCCAACGAATATATTTTTATGAAACTGCAGGACATCAAATCTGTTATGGCTTCTCCCATTACCATTAACAACGAACCTTGGGGCTTCATTGTGATGGACAGCAACGAGGAACGACTGTTCACCGAGGAGGAAGAGAAAATGCTCTCCCTTGCTGGGTCAGTCTTTGCCCAAGGGCTCCACCAAAACGAAACAGAAATGGCTGCGATTGAAGCAGTGGAGCATGGAAAGCTAATGCTGGACGCTACCCCTCTTTGTTGTAATTTATGGCTCAGCGATGGGAGCAATATTGATTGCAGTACTGAGTCTGTCCGTCTCTTCCAACTGAAGAACAAACAAGAATATCTGGATCGATTTGATGAACTATCCCCAGAGGTTCAGCCTTGCGGGAAAAACTCTATGGTAAAAGCCAAAGAAATGATTATGATTGCCCGAGAAATGGGCTATCATCGTTTTGAGTGGGTCCATCAAAAATTGGACAAAGAACCTATCCCTTGCGAGATTACTTTGGTTCGGATTCCTTATCAAAATGACTTTGCTGTGGCAGGATATACCCGTGATTTACGAGAAGAAAAAGCCATGCTCGCAGAAATCGAGAAAAATCAAGAGCATCTCCGTCAAGCACACGAAGAAGCTGTGCTGTCCTCTAAAGCAAAAAGTAATTTCCTTGCTAATATGAGCCATGAAATCCGCACGCCCATGAATGCCATTTCTGGTATGACTGATATCATTTTGCGAGAAACAGAAAAAACAGAGGTGGAAGAGTATGCTCACAACATCAAGAGAGCTTGTGACAGTCTGCTCTCTATCATCAATGATGTGCTGGATATTTCTAAAATCGAATCTGGAAAATTGGACATTGTGGAAGGAGAATATCTTCTTTCTAATATTTTAACTGATGTGATCAACATTGCCAATGCCCGTTTAGAACTGAAAGACTTAATGTTTGTCACTAATTTCCAACAAGATCTCCCAGACAGATTGATTGGGGACGAGGTTCGTGTGAAGCAAGTGATGGTGAATATTCTGAATAATGCCATCAAATTCACCCCTTCAGGGCATATTGCTTTGGACGTTTCTGGCTCTTATGGGGATGGAGAAGTGAAACTTACCATTTCCGTGACAGATACTGGCTCTGGAATCAGCGAAGAGGACATGAACAAGCTCTTTATCGAATTTGAGCGAGTAAATACCACTAAAAATCGCACCATCGAAGGAACAGGACTGGGACTTGCCATCTCCAAGCGTCTGTGCGAAATGATGAGTGGTACCATATCTGTGGAGAGTACCATTGGGGAAGGCTCTACCTTTACCATTACCCTCATTCAAAAATACACAGAATATCAATCCATGGCTTCTGTGGAAAAAAATAAATCAGTCCTGATTTTTGAGGCAAGAGATATTTATCGCAACTCTTTGCAAAAATCTTGTGATGCTCTTTCTGTGGATTCCCTTTCCTGTTCCTTGCAATCAGAGCTAAACGAAGCGCTAAACGAAAGAAAATTCGATTATATTTTCACTTCTTGTATGTATTTGGCAAAGGTGGAAGAGATGGTGGAGAAGATGAATCTCTCTTCCAAAATCGTTTTACTGGCTGATACAGCTGAAATTAAATCCAAATATGATTATTTATCTCTAATCATGCCCACGCATACGCTGAATATTGCCAATCTTTTGAATGAAAAGGTATTTGCCAGTGATAAATCTGAAGTCATGGCTCCCTTTACCGCCCCTAGCTGTCACGTTTTAGTAGTAGATGACAACTTGGTGAATTTGAAAGTAGCAATCGGATTGATGAAACCCTATGCCTTTCAAATCACCACAGCAGAAAATGGTGCAGAAGCAGTGGAACTGGTGAAAACAAATCATTTTGATATGGTCTTTATGGACCATATGATGCCAGTGATGGACGGGATTGATGCCACCATTGCCATTCGAAAAATGGAAGAATACCAGAATCTGCCTATTGTTGCTTTGACAGCCAATGCCATCATTGGCACCCAAGAAATGTTTATCAAAGAAGGGATGAACGACTTTTTGGCAAAGCCCATCAAGCTAAGTACTCTCCATGAAATTATTCGGAAGTGGTTGCCCAAAGAAAAGCAAATTTCAGGTGGGGATGAGCAAATCGCTGCGGCTGAAGAACAAGAAATACTCATTCCTAATGTGGATACAAAACTTGGTATCCAACGAGTGGGAGGAGATTTTGACACCTATCTGGATATTTTATCTATGTACTATAAAGATGGCTTAAAGCGAAGTAGTTCTATTTTGACTTTCTATAAAGAGAAAAAGCAACTGGAGTATAAGATAGAGGTACACGCATTGAAGAGCGCCTCTGCTTCTTTGGGAGCGTTGGAGATTTCAGAGCAGGCACGTGCCTTGGAAGAATCATCCTCTCAAGGGGATTGGGTCTATCTGGATAAGCATACAGCAGAGTTTTTGGAGAATTTCTCCCTTGTGCTAGAGGATATCCGTAACGCTTTGACCAAATTCCACAAGGAAGAAGATGATTCTGAGAAAGCACAAGGGGAAGACAGCGAGTTTGCTTCTACCTTGACAAGCTTAGTGGAAGCCTTGGACTGCGTGGATATCAATCTTTGCGACAGCTTGCTTGCACATTTGGCAGAATTCCACTGGTCAGAAGCACAGCAAGAACATCTCAACACAGTCAAAGACTTCATCAGTGGCTATGAATATGACGAAGCCACAGAATATATTAACGAATTAGGACTTTAGCCTTAGAAAAAAGACAAAATTTTTGACACATTTTAAATAAAATCCCCCTGAAACCATATTGGTTTCAGGGGGATTTTTAAGATTTCTGAACCATCAGATTCTTTTATTCAGTTTCTTCTTCTTTCATAGAAGGGCAAGTGCCAGTACAGGCAGAGCATCCAGGGCAGATGCTCCCTTTCTTTTTCTCTTTCCACAGATAGGAAGTAGCGAGAAAAAGAATCAGACAAATGATACCACCAACAACAAAATCCATGGCAAGCACCTACACTGTGCTGTTTGCTTTTGCATCACTTCCGTTGAGGATATACTCTTTAGAGATTCCGTTTTTCCCTGTTGCCATCAAGTAGCCAAGATAGCCAAGCATAGCAGCAACCAAAATCAATCCTAGCAAGAAGCCTTCGCCCAAGGAGCCCACAGTCATCAAGCTACCGATTTGATAGACAAAGAAAGCAACCGTGTATCCTGTCCCAAATTGCAAGCCAATGCCAGCCCACAACCATTTTGCGCTTCTCATTTCAGAGTTCATAGCACCGATTGCCGCAAAGCAAGGAGGGGTGAAGAGATTAAACATGAGATAGGCGAGAGCAGCAGCAGAGCCTAAGCCCATGACCCCTGCCACTTCTCCAGCTCCTTGGACAAGCTCTAGTTCTTCTGTATCAATGAAGTTACTGATGCCATAGACCACAGCCAAAGTACCCACCACGTTTTCTTTTGCGATGAAGCCAGTGACAGCTGCAGCAGCCAGTTGCCAAGTACCAAAGCCCAAAGGAATGAAGATCAGTGCAAAAGGTGTGGCAATTTTTGCCAAGATAGAACTGGCTGACATGCCACGGACTTCTTCCACAAAGGCTTCATCTTCCATGACGATTGCAAAGAATTCTGCAGCCACTTCTTCCTCTGCTTCTTCTTCAGAAAGACCATCTTCCATAAAGGCTAAATACATTGCTTCCACTTCGTCTGGGGATTCTTCCATTGCCACTTCCACTGCTTCTTCAATGGCAGCGTCAATGTCAATATATTGTAAAGAAGTATCGAAGTTTTGCATGACATGAACAGCAGCGTTACAAAGAAGGATAATTGTCCCTGCTTTGATGATAAAGTCTTTGGCACGGTCTAGCATAGAAAGGCAAGCTCTGCCAATGCTTGGTGCTGCGTATTCTGGTAACTCGATGATGAAGAAAGATTTACGATTTTTATGACCTGTGATGATTTGAATCAAGAAAGCACCAATGATAATCAGGGCAATCCCAGAGAAATACATCAAAGTAGAGACCCAAGCAGCGTCATCGAAAAAGACCCCGGCAAAGAGTGCAATCACTGGAATTTTTGCTCCACAAGGCATAAAAGGAGTGAGCATTGCTGTGGTGCGACGTTCTCTTTCATTACGAATGGTACGAGAAGCCATAACAGCTGGAATGGCACAACCTGTTCCAATGACCATTGGGATAACTGATTTTCCTGTCAGACCCACTTTTTTCATAATGGGATCCATAACAACAGCCACACGAGCCATATAGCCACAGTCTTCTAGCAAAGCGATGAGGAAATACATGACCATAACCAGTGGGAGGAAGCCCAAAACAGCTGCTACACCACCAATGATACCATCTACTAACAAAGAAACCATAAAGGGAGAGGCATCGCCCATGGCTTCGCCCACAACTTCTCCAAAGCCTTCTAAAACCCCAGCTAAAGTTTCCCCTAAGACAGGTCCCACCCAAGCTTGTGAGATGGAGAAGACCAACCACATAACAGCAGCGAAAATGGGGATACCCAAAATTTTATGGGCAAGAATCCCATCTAATTTATCTTGTTTGTTGGTTTCATGACTTGCCACTTGACGTTTTTCTGTGACAGAGACCACACGATCTACAAAGTCAAAACGCTCTTTGTCTGCCACAACCACTTCTTCCTTGTCACCAAGGTTGACGCTTCCTTGATGATAAGGAGCTTCTTGCTCTTTTCCAAAGACAGCATTCACTTGAGTGATAAGGATTTCTAAGCCTTCCCCTGCTGTTGCTGTGGTTTTCACCACAGGGCAGTGGAGTTTTTCTGCCAAAGCATCCACATCAATTTCAATTTCTTTTTTCTGCGTGCTGTCCCATTTGTTCAAAGCTACCACCACAGGAATCCCAAGCTCTAGTAGTTGGGTAGTGAAAAACAAACTACGGCTCATGTTTGTTGCATCCACAATGTTGATAATCACATCGGGATTGGATTTTCTCACATAAGTACTGGTGATGCTCTCTTCTGAAGTGAAGGGAGACATGGAATAAGCACCGGGTAAATCCACGGCTGTGATGTCTTTCTCGGGAGAAAAATCACTTTTCACTGGACTTTCTTTCACGCCCACGGTAACACCAGCCCAGTTGCCTGCGTGTTCTTTTTTGCCCGTTAGGGCATTGAATAAGGTTGTTTTCCCACTGTTGGGATTGCCTGTTAATGCGACTCTCATATTTGACCTCCAATAAATTTTATCTTAGCTTTAACTAACCCACATCGCCCATGAAAGCTTGTTTCACGGGCCACTGATTCTGTTGCGATTAAGCAGAAATGAGTTCCACAGTGATTGCCTCTGCTAAGTTTTTGTCGATGGTATAACGACCATCACGAATGGAAACAGTATAGTTTTTCCCACGGACACCAATCAAACCAATGGTTTCCCCTTGATAGCAACCCAAAGAAAGAAGAAAACTTTCCATTTCTTCGTCATTTGTATCAAAAGACAAAACTTTATATTGCTTTTCAGCCGTTCCTTCTGCTAATGTCATATCCTCAGCTCCTTCATGCTTATTGAGTTAGCTCACTTTTTGCCACTGTAGCAATATTAGCATAGAATAACCTATCTGTCAATAGGAAAGGTGAAAATATTAAAATATTTATCCTTTAAAATAGGATTCTAGGCTTAACATCTGACTTTTTTTGTCGATATAACAGTATCGACTGATTTATAATTTTTTCTAAAGGAGAACACTATGGACAGAATCAATGGTTTGGGGATGAAACATTCTCCCTTGCAACAAACAAAAAATAGCAGCAACGAAAAGACGGAAAGAACAGGGCAAAGACCCCCAGCCCCTTCTCCCAACTATGACAAGTACAGCATGAGCGAAGAAGCCGTCGCTCGCTATACTTCTATCGTGGAAGAGGAAGAAGTGGAAACACTCTTTGACTATATGGATACAGACATCGACTATGAAGCTTTGGGCATCACAGAAGAGGACATGGATTTCAGCGAAATCGAAGAATTTGAGGATATCGACTATGTCAGTGACGAAGAAGCAGACGTTGACGTGGAGAGCGACGAGGGTTATGACATTGAGATCGTACCTGACATCGTTCTTGGCGAAGATACAGAAGAAGAGGGCGACGTAGAGGACAGCGACACTGACAGCAGTCCTGTGGATACCACAGTGCGAGTCCATGGCTATGTGTCTTCTTTGACAGAAGCAGACCGTGAGATGCTCGCCATTGCCTATCAAGCCAATGAGATGCTCACTTTAGAAGGGAAGTCTCTCTTCGATTATCTGGGTGACGATGCTGATTGGTTCGGTACTGACTGGGATGCCAGTACCAGTGCTGACAGTGTGGACTGGGATAGCTTGATGGAGTCACTGGGTAACGTCACAGGTAACGTCACTGAAGAGGACGAGGACGACACAGTGGAAGAGGACAGCGATGTCATCGACCCTGTGGAAGACAGCGAAATTTTAGAGGATGACGCAGTGGATTCTGTGGTGGATGAAAATGCCACAGACTCTGTAGCCGACCAAGACAATACAGAGGAAGAAGTTCCTTCTGAAGAATAAAATAAAATCCCCAAAACTTGAAGTAGTTTTGGGGATTTTCTTGCTTTTAGGGTAAAAAAATCCCCCACGAGGGGGGATTTTTATGAACTATTTTTTATAGTTGACGCCGATTACTACATCTTTTGAGTATGATTTAGGGATTGTAAATTCGAAGGTATAGTCGCTTGAAGTTGTAGGTTTCGTAAAACTTATATTGGTTATTTGGTTTGTGTCATCACCTGTTACATAAAGACCATTAACCCCGTTTGCAGTATCTAGAGTATAATTGGGGTTCAAAGTAACAGGAACAGTATAGGTCAGATTTCCTCCACTTACACTCTTCAATGCAACAGTTCCTACTGTGATGGCGATTCGGGAATCAGCATTTGTTACTATTTCAGGGGGATCTATCACGTCACATTCCACCTCTAACTTGAGTGTAGAATCCGTAGCCGGTTTATTTAATTCGTATTCTACTGTGACCAAGTAACTTCCATCATCCTGAGGGTCTATAGTTCTAGATATTGCAGTAATATTACTGCAACCATTTCCTAAAATAACATCTGCCACTTCATAATTGTTCTTAAGTGTGACTTTAAAGGTAACTGAACCTGTTTGAGCCGTTGAGGTACTTGAGGTATGATTCAGATAAGTTATTTCCCCTTCGCCTGTTGCGAGACTGATATCGCTGTCACTTATCGTAGGATGTTCATAAGCTGTACTCACATCCTCAGATGTATCAACATTCCTGAAATAAAAGGCAATATCCTCTGGATTCACACGAGCCGCTGTATCAAAATAAATCACAACCGTACGGTAGCCTTCATTATTGCCTCCCACACTTACTTGTAATTTTTCCAAAACTTCGTCAAATAGTTCATCTTCAGGGGCGACTAATTGGATATCAGGACAGTCACCATTCACAAAATCAGTAAACTTGTAGTCTGCAGCATCTGTGGTCCACCAGTTACCTGCTTTCACTTTAAAACTAATCTTATAGTCAAAACTGTCATGTTCGCTTGCTAGGACTGTATAAGGCAGATTCGTAGAAGAAACACCTTCACTTGCATAAAGTGCCACATAATCTTCTGTTTGTTCCAGATTAAGCTCAATTTTCACTGGGCGATAGCTTATCGAGGTTGTATCTGTATCTAAATCTGTAATTGTGTTTGTGAGTGGTGAAAAGCTGATTTCGTACAAGCCTTCTTCTATTTTAGAAATAGAAGTTGTTCTTTGTGTATTACCAATATTTTCACCATCAACATCGTAATCACCTCCATTATCATAAACAGAAACAGGAGTACGTGTATCCAATTCATAACCTGTTAATTTTTCTAATGCCTCTAAGTCAATATAAACTTGCACTGTCATTTTACCACTGGAATTGATGGTGGCAGTGTTTCTGTTAATTTTGAAATAAGTTCCATCATTTGGCAATCTGCTTATATTGATTTCAGAATCCATCACAGAAAGAGTGTCTGCTGGGTCCACTTCTACTTGGAAATATACTTGGTCCAACTCTTCTGCAGGGTCAAAAGTAATAGTGTAATAAGATTCATTCCCCATATGAGAGAGAGAGACGTCATAACTCAGCCCATAACCATATTCTGTTTCGCCTGAATTAGCATCTATTGAAATGGCACGACTGGCTGTAGATTTGAGTTGGAAACTCATATCTTCGTCAACGTCATCGATGGTATACTTTTTACTAAGGTCAGAGTAAGCAACTACAATATCAATGTACATTTGCCCATATTCGTTCAAGCCATAGTTGTCCATATCTAAATATTTGATGAGTTCTGAGTCCTTATAGGTCATAGAAGCACGAACTTTTGGTTCCAGATCCTCTGCACCGACTGTCAAGAAGTTCATGGTCAGGTCGATATCATCTAGCTTTGTGCTGTCAAATTGCACTTCATAAACGAAAACATCATCGTCATCATCCACTAATTTAACGCTGTAGGTCTCTTCGTCCACATCCGCTGTGTTCAAAGAGAAAATGTACTCGTCATTGTAATGTGGTTCGCAGTTACGCACATAGCTTGCAGCGATGTAAGCTGTGGTAATACCACTGTTAGAAGTAGAGGTTTCATAATCATCATTGTTTAACTCTTCCACGGTGGCAGAAGCGTTGCTGATGTTATTGAAGTTTTTGCTAATTTTCACAGTTGGTTCTTCATCTTCTGCCTTAAAGTTCACTTGAAGAGGAATTTCAGAAAAATTTTGCTCCATGAAGAAAGTGACAGTATAAATATCATAACTGCTTTCTTCGTCATAGACCACCTCTAGTTCCAAGGCAGAAAGAGAGGTAGAGTTATTGGGATTATAGACAGAGACTGCATTGGCAGGATTGTTCATCAGCTTACAATCTTCCATGCTTTCCACTTCGATTTTCACTTCAACTTCCCCAGTGACAGGGTTGAAATAAGTGACTTCGCTTGTTAAAACGGCTTCTGGGTCAAGACTGGAGTCCTCATCTGCAGAGCCATAATCAGCTGTTAGGGTGATGGTTGGCGCTGTCATATCGTATCCAGGGAGGGAAGAGCTATCAAAGGTTTCTCCTTCTTCCACTGTCACACCATTGATGATACAAGCTTTGGTGGCTTTGATTTCCTCGATATAACCAGAAATAAAATATTCCACACCTTCTGTTTCATTGGACAAAGAAGCAAAAGTACCAGACAAAGTGACAAACATTTCATCTGCTAAAACACCAGTCTCGTCAAAGAGATAATTCTCTGCCTTGACCACAACATGATCCACTTTGCCCCCAGAAGAAACACCTGTGGCATCTAGTGTGGCTGTGTTTTTAATTTCCACATTGGAAATACTGCTGTTACCAGCCACTGCCACACGGACTTCATCTTTTTGACGGCTGATTAACAGCTTGTTCCCCACAGTCACATCAGAAAGATAAACAGTAGAATCTCCACCACCTTTGACAATGACATTGTTGCTTACTTTCACATCGTCTATGGTGACATCTCCATCTGCGACCCCTTCGGCAATGACCAGATCTTCTGTGATGGTGTTCCCAGAAAGACCCCAGTCGTCGCTGTGGAAATCATTCATGTTGATCACAGCTGTGCCACTGGTCAAGGTGGAATCTTGGTATTTATCGCTGTAATAGTTTGGTGCTAGTTTATTAATCATTACCATCATTTCTTGACGAGTAATTTGTGCCTTTGGCTCGAATAAATTGTCCCCACGTCCACTGACAGCCCCTAATTCTTTCAAGGCAATGACATAAGGCAAAGCCCAAGAGGCAATGGAGCTACTGTCATTAAATGAGGAAAAATAATCTGAACTACCTTCGATATTGAAAGCACGTCCCAAGATAAGACAGACTTCTTCTCTGGTGATATCATCACCTGCTTCAGAGAAATAACCATCCCCCATCATGAGAGTGGTTGCATGGAGTTTCAGCACAGGGTCTTGCACCCAATACGCTGCATAGCCAATATCAAAGAAAACAGAAGCCTCAGATTGCACTTCATATCCCATAATGTTACAAAGGATCAGGGCAAAGTCACCCCGAGTAATATAATCTCCAGCACCGAACCAGTCGCTACCATAGCCTTTGATCACGCCAGCATTAGACCAACGGTCCACAGCAGTGGTTGCCCACCATGCCACGTCACTATAGTAATACGCATTGGTAGTAGAAACAGGAAGCAAACTGGCAGTCATGGTGGTTGCCATGAACCCAGAGAGAACACCTCTCACTCTTCGCTTCTGTGAATGGTTTTTCATAAATAAAACCTCCTTGAATAAATAAAAAATAAACATTAAATGCGAATTGCAAATTTTGTCTAAAATTGCGTCAACCTTATTATAACACAACCCTAGATAAAAAAACAAGTGGTAATCTTTGTTTTCCAAAAATAAACTTTTCGGGGAAGTTTTCTCTTTTTCTGCCCCTTCTCTTTGGAAAAGGTAATATCTCTTCTGAATTTTCAACACGTGATATTATCTTTAATTATAACGAATAGTAATCAGGCAAAAAAATCTAATCACATATTTCCCTTTTCTTTCTCACTTTTGAAAGAAAGAGTAAACTATCTTTCTCTTTGAAAAAAAGGAATAAAATAAGCTTATTCCATGAAATTCAAAAAGAAAAGATGTTAAAAGTAAAAAAGCTCTTTCAGGGCAAGAAGAGCTTTTTCTAAGGATAGCACTTTGGCTTTGATTGTTCCGAGAAAATTCTTGTTTCTTTTTTGAAGAAGGGACTGAGAAACTTCCCAGCCTCCCTTTGTAAAAACACCTTAAAAAAGTTATGAAATTCGAATTTCTATTTTTTCTTTTGAAAAAAAATTTTTTCTTCTTTTCACTTTTTTTGCCAATTTAAATTCTTTTCTGTGCCAATTTGCCCTAAATCTTGTGCCAATATGAAAATTTTGTAGGAAATTATTTTCGTTCTTCCAATCAGAGGACCAGTTTTAATTCCTCGTTCCTACTTTTAGAAAAATCTGTATTTGAAATAATTGGAAGTGAAAAGTAGGTTTTTTCCCTAGGGGAGATTCTCTACTGGAAGAAAAAAGTGAAGGCACAAAGCTCCGATAAAAAGAAGCAAAAAGCCAATGATCATCAAATCCAAGCTTTTGGAATAACCAGCAGGTTTCAGTTCTCCTAATTGATCCAATTTTTTCATGGTTGGATGGAGACGGAAAAAGTAAGAAAGAATGGACAAAATCATTGCCACCACTGCCCAGATTTTGGTTCGTTCATCTCCAACAATCACCACCACCACAAGAAGGAAAATGAATATCAGTTTTACCCCAGCCACCCAATCTGCCATATATCGTGCAAAGAGATGCGTCGCTTCGTCTTCTTTGGATTTTTCCCAATGGCGAAAGACTGCAACCCCATTTCCATAAGGAAATTCAGGGTAAAAGTATAGAATAATCACGTTTGATAGTTCCATACAAACAAAAGCAATAATAGCGATATCTAAAATTCCCATTTTTATGCGCCCTCCCCTGTTTTTTGTTTGTTTTTTTCTTTTGGTTTTGTCTCTGCCATCACTTTTTCATAGGGCATGAGTATATATTGACTCATTTTCCCTTTCATTTTCTCTTGCGCTTTCGGCATATTCATTAAACTACCAATCATTTTCATTTGGAATATTTTCATTTTCTGATTTTGTGGAAAGTCATAAATACCATGCTCTTTGTAATATTTATGGTCAGCTTTCATCAAGCCTTGCATCAAAAATACCATGTCACGGAAAATCTTAGTCCCACCTACACCATAAAAATTGATTGGTTTTTCCATTTTATGACACAAAGCGTAGTCCAAAGATTGTGCCAATAAATCTATATTTTCTGCAGTGTTCCCTTGGTCTGTGGCAACGCCAGCCAGATAGACAAGCCCTACCTCGCTGCGTCCTTCCACCAACACTTGTAGATTTTCTTCTTGGGCGTAATTCCCTGAAATAATATAGCCCACAGGCATACCATGGGTCACCGAGCGATGCCCGTTGCAAAATTGTCTATCATCAAAGCATTTCATAGAAGAATGGGTATAATGATTTTCTATGGTAAAGGCATAGATGGTTGCATCTGATTTTTGGATATCTTCTCGAAGATAGTCCTGAAAACCATCGCTATAAATACAATCTGCAGTGACAGTGCATTGCATACAGCCGAGACATCCTCCTTGGAAAGAAAATTCTCTCAGATTTTTCACCTCTACTTGGTGAGGACAACGTGCCACAAACTCAGCAATCATGTTTTGTAAGTTCAGGTCATCCTTGTGACAAGAGGTGACGACAACTACTTTTTTATCAGATTTTTTGGGAACGCTGGTTCCTGTTCCTTGGAAAATCTCGTCTTGACTGCTTTCAACCTTGGTATGGGGTAAAAAGTTTCCAATTTCGCAGTCAAAGAGGAACTTGTCAAACCAAGAATCAGCTTCTCTTCTGCCCTTTTCTTCCAGCAAATCTTCCATATCAGCAGAAAGACCAGCCACATAAAGTCCCGATAAATCTCCAATATTTTTTTGCAAAAATTTGTGTGCAGTGGTATCGAAAAAATGTTTCGAGGTGGAAATTTGGCTGACAAATTTGTCTTTCAAGTCCAATCCTTCTTCTTTCATCAATTCCAAAAAGCGCAATAATTGATAAGGCACCAAAAAAGTATAGACAGGATAAAGAAACAAGATGATATCTGCCTCCTCTAAGGCAGTTTTGATCGAGCTCATGTCTTTTTCTAGTTTTCGGATTTGCTGTGCCACATGGAAATATTGAAAACTTAGTTGGGGATTTCTTTTTTCCAGATAAAGTGCTGTTTGCAGTGTGACGGAGTTTTTCCCTTTGGGACTTCCGTTTAGTACCATAACATTCATTCTTCTGCTCCTTTCGTGGGCTTTGCTCCTTAGATACAGGACGGTTTTTGTTTTGTGTAGAAGTGCTAAAAAGTCTCTTGTTTATACTTTTTGTTTTATTCTGACTGATTATACTCTTTGTTGTCGAATTGTGTTGCTGTGATGACACCATCTTCTGTTTGGTAGTAGTACAGCGTCACTTGATCTCCCACCATCGTGAGGGCTAGCTCTTGAGACAGTTCTGGTGCTAGGAGGAAAATCTTGTCATTTTTCTCTTTCAAGATCAACTTATAATTTTCGTCCATTCCAGTATTTTCATAGGCGATTCTTTCCACTGTGCCAGTGAAGGATAGTTCTTCTCCTGTGTTTTGGACAAAGGTATTGGTGGCAGAAAGAGACAAATCGTAATCACGCAAGGCAAGGGCAATGGTTTCCCCTGCTCCTACAGTGGTGACATCAGCCACAGACACAAAGGCATATTGCTTAATCAATCCACCATTGTCTTTTAGGGTGATGAAATAAGTGGGGATGCTTTTGTGATTGATGATAATGGGAGAAGTGGCATAATAACCATATTGTTGCACTTCGCCTTGTGCCGATTCCATGGCTTTGTTCTCTGTGGCACCTGGAATTTGGTATATCTTAGATTCCTTTGTTACCATATTCACCATAATAAAGCCTATGGCTGACTCATCTGTGCCCACAGAAGTCAAACCTGTGAAAAGATAGCAGTTTCCTTCGTTATAGATAATTGCTTCTTCTCGACTGGATTGGAACTTATCTTTGTTAGAGAAGTTGAACACACCATGTACAAAAAGCCCTTGGTTGTTGATTTGATTCACAATGAAATCCTCTGGTTGTACCCGATCCACCCATTGTGGCACCTCCTCGATGGCATAATGGTCTGTTTCTCCCGTGGAAGCGTGTAGGGTAATGACCCCAGTGGCTTCAGGGAGGGCATAAAGCCATGCGTTTTCATAGGTTGTGATAATCCAGTATGGCTCGTCGTTGTCATCAATTTCAAAGGAATAATCCGTCAAGCCAGAGAAAACATAGCCTTTCACTGTTCGGAGATAACGGGTAATGTCGTCCCAGAAAAAGGAGTATGGCTGATATTTGATGGGCGTTTCTACAAATTGGATGTCCTGTTGATTGGTGGCAGAAACACGGATATAGCCAGCAGAGCCCTGATTGTTTTGCAACCATTTGAAAAAGCCTGAATGTTGCAGGGGTACAATCCAAAGCAGTTCTCCATTGACTTGTTGAATCACAGGCTCTCCCAAAAAGACTTGAGAGCCCATCCCTGGATTTTCTCCTAGCTTTTTATCCGCCAGAGTGGCTGCCAAAGCCTTATCCACAATGGGGACTTGTGACAAATCAACTAATTGTATATCGTCAGAAAAATCACTTATGTTAGGGGTACCCAACTGATCACGATAGGCAGAGGAGCGAAAAAGAGGGGTAGACAGGACAAAAGCGAGGAAATACAAGCCCCACAGGGTTCCTAAAATTTTCAGAATTTTTTGAACGCCTTTCGCTTTTCGATCTACTTTCACATTAAAATTTGTTTTTCCTTCTCGCAGCACAGTGACAGAGGACAAAGCACTGGGGCTGTTGATGACAAAGAACAAGGATGCTGTCAAGAGCAAGGCAAAGGCACCCTCTCCATAGAGAGGGTTTAAGTTGGGGAGATAAATCAAATAATTTAAAAGGAGGAAAAGTCCCAAGACAATATTCAGGTAAAAGGTAAATTTTTTGCTATTTTTCATGGTGACTCCTTTCTTCCCCTAATTTTCAAGGTGGTGTAACGTTTTGATTAAGGCACGGTGGGTGAGAGAATCTCCTGTCAACGTACATTGGACGCCGTAATATTGGTCACAAAAAAGATTAAAATCCGTGGCACTGACCAAATCCTCTGACTGAAATCTCCGACCTCTGGGCATCAAATAGCCCTGTTCTACTGCATATTCAATGGCTGCTCGATAGGGATGGTGGGTGGAGATATCGGGGAATTCGCTCTTGCTGTCCTCTGAATAAGAGATTTGCGTTTCTCTGGTTTGATTACCAAAAAAGACCATGGCAAGCTCTCCTCTGGTTAAGAGATGATAAAGGCGCAAGGTATTGTCTTGATAAAGAAGGACTTTGTCTTTTGCCAAAAGCTTTCTGGCTAGTTGGGCAGAATTCACGTCTAATTCCACATCTGCGAAGGGGGAATCTTCCAAAAGCTGTGAAACTGTCTCCACCCGATACCCAAAATCGTCTAAAATCTGTAGGAGTTTTTCCAATCCTTCTAGGACTGGCGCTCTCCCCATGGAATTGAATCCATGGGGTAGTGCAAAGAGTTGCCCGCAGAAACAATCCCCATCTTCTTCTAGTAGTTGACGGATTGTTTCCCACTGTCCCACGCAAGCGTCTCCATGGTTTTTTCCTGCACATGAGAAAGTGCCATCCACCATGGGGGCAAGCATTTGATATCCCATTTGTCCATAGGGTGCTAAAATAGACATCCCCTTGGTGATTTCTGTGGCACCGAGAAGGGGCATTGCCAATTTGATTTCATATTGATGATTTTCTTTGAAATGACTGTGCAGTCTTTCTAAATCTTCTAATACCTCTTTGTAATTCCCGAAAAACTCTCTTCTGGCGGGGTTTTTCCCACAAGGAATGGCTCGATATCCTTGAGAGGCAATTTCATTGCCTCTCTCCAAGATTTCTTTCACTAAGTCTGGGCAAGCCACAGCCCCCCCTTGGTCATCTCGGTTCATATCAGGAATATGGTCATATTTCACACCATTCCAATGAATACTCCCCACCTTACCAAGGGTATCAGGATAGTTTTCAGCTGTACTTCCGATGACTGCGAAGGTGGCTTTTGCCTCGTATTTCTTTAACATAGCCAAAATTTCTTCTGTGAGAGACAGTTCGCCTCCCTTTGGAGAGGGTAGCGCACAAGGTCCTCCTTGGAACACCAAAGCACAGCGTCTGGAGTCTGTTGCTAGTCGAGAAATCTTTTGTACAGGTGATAGAAAAAGCTTCCGTTTTTCCTTGTTTGTAATTTGATAATATTTTGAATTATTTCGTAATTTCTTTTTACGTTCCATAGCAACCATCCTTTTCAAGATCATTTTCTCAGACGATCCACGCTTCCGGCAAGGTAAAAAATCATAGCTGATGAAAGAAGAATTTTCCTCCTTTCCCAGACTCTTAATTTAATCTTGTCTTTACCCCACCAGAAGTGACATAAAGGGCTCTGTCAGAGAAATAGTTCACTGGGTCCACACGATTCCCATCAAGACGTATTTCAAAATGGAGGTGATTTCCTGTGGAAGAGCCTGTTGTCCCGACATACCCAATCACAGATCCTTGGGTGACAGAATCCCCTTCAGAACAACCACGTTGCACCATGTGGGCATATAGGGTGCTTTGCCCATTTGCGTGGGCGATGACCACATAATTCCCATAAGAGGAATGATAGGCTGAGATCAGAACAATCCCAGATTTCCCCGCTAAAATGGGGGTGCCTGATGGGGCAGGGACATCAATCCCTGTGTGATTGTTTGCAAGTCCTGTGATAGGGTGGACTCGATTCCCAAACAAAGAAGACAAAGTGTCATAGGCAGGCAAAGGCCACATAAATCCAGATTCACTGACAATGGGGTTTTGTGTTGCTAAAAGCGCTTGGAGTTCTTGCTCTTTTTTGCGAATCTCGGCATCCATGCTGTTGGCTGCTGAGCGCAATTCACTTTCCAAGGCTGCCAGCTGAGCTTCTTTTGCCATAATTTGTGCAATCAGCTTGTCTACCTCGGCTTCTTGCAATTCTTTGTCCACTTTTGCTTGTTGTTGTTGGAGGAAAACTTCTTCTTGCTCCACTTGAAGAATCTCCAGGTCTTCTCGCTCTTTGATGATTCTCTCACGGATGGTAATCAAGTTCTCCATCACGGTCTGGTCATATTCCATGATCTCGTCGACCATGATAATACGATCCAACAGGTCAGAAAAATCATTGGATTGGAAGAGGATGGACCAGTAACTCACATCTCCGGCTTCTTCCATCACACGCACACGCTGACAAAAGAGCTGATACTGTTCTCTCTCTTCTGCTTCGGCGACTTGAATTTCTTCTACTTTCAGATAGATCATTCCCTCTAAAGCTTCTATCTGTGCTTCTGTCAGGGCGATTTCTTGGGTGATTAGATCTATTTCTTGCTCGATGATATTCTTTCGTGCCTTTGCACTGTCCATATCGTCAGAAAGGACTGACAGCTGACTTTTCAGCTCTGCTTGGGCAGAGGCAATATCTTTGGCTTGTTCTTCTAAGGCATCAATTTCTGCTTGGGTGACAGCTTTGATTTCCTCTACTTGCAAAGAGAAAAAAGGAATTACTATCACAAAAACCATGAGAAAAATTCTTGATAGGTGTTTTTTCATAGATTCTGTCACCTTTTAAAGAAAAGCGCTGAGGGCTTGTAGCAAAAAGCCTAATAGCATGGAACCCACTAAGATAATCACGATGATTCGAGCCATCAATTTTTGTTTTTTGTCGTTCATTTTCTTTCCTCCTAGACTTGTAAAAATTTCCGTATGGCAAGGAGAGATCCCCCTACCCCAATGGTAAAGCCTGCCACCATAAAGATATTCAAAATGACTGTTGCCATATCTCCAAAGGGCACCATGGTCAAAAGAGATGCGCCACTGCCAATCTCTTCGATAAAGTTAAATACCAACTGATAACAAAGCCATTGGAAGAAAAAGGCGAACAATGCACCAGTCACCCCCAAAATCATCCCTTCCACCACAAAGGGGGCTCGGACGAAACCATTGGTGGCACCACACATTTTCATGATACCAATTTCTTCACGGCGATAAAAAGTAGCAAGTTTGATGGTGTTTGACATGATGAACAGAGAAATAAACACCAAAATCACAATCAAAATACTTGCGATGATGGTTGCCACATTCCGAATCATCACAAAGCCATTTGCAATGTCCAACGCAACAGACACATCGGCAATCCCTTCGATTTGTTGTATTTCGCTGACTACAGTTGCGATTTCCTCGATTTCCGCCACACGAATACGGTAACGGTCTCGCAACACATCAGAGGGCAAGGTGTCCAAAAGTTCATTATAATCTTGGGAAGAGCGATAAGCTTCCATTGCCTCTTCCTTGGATACAAAAATAATGCTTGCCACATTGTTGATTTCTTTGATTTGCGTTTCTATCTCTTTTGCCTCTGTACTGGAAAAGCTGTCGTCAATATAGGCAAGGAATTCGTTTTCTGCTTCTAAATCTCCTAGCATTTGATCCATGTTCACTGCTAATAGGGAGAAAGAGCCCATAATCAGCAAACAAGCCACAATCATACACACAGCTGCAAAAGACATGAAGCCATGAGAGACGATGGCAAGCATCCCCTCTCTGATAAAATAAAATATGTCTAAGCGAAAGCGTCGTCTTTTACCCATTATACCCACCTGTACCATCACTAATGATTTTTCCGTTTTCGATCACCACCACCCTTTTTGAAAATTGGTTCACCAGATTTTTTTCATGGGTCACCACTAAGATGGTTGTGCCTAAGTTATTGATTTCTTGCAATAAAAGCATAATTTCCATAGACCTTTTGGGGTCTAAATTTCCTGTTGGTTCATCTGCTATAATCATCAGAGGATTGTTGATGATGGCACGTGCAATGGCGACCCGTTGCTGTTCTCCCCCTGATAGTTGTCCTGGATACTGGTTTGCCTTTTCTGAAAGGCCCACAAGTTCTAGGACAAAAGGCACTCTGCGACGCACCGATGCTGGGGAAGCCCCAATGGCACGCATGGCAAAGTCTAAATTTTGGTACACTGTTTTTTTATCAATCAGGCGAAAGTCTTGAAATATAATGCCTAATGTACGACGCATATGGGGTACTTGCCCCGGTGCTAAGTTATTCATATCAAAGCCATTGACCTGTAAGCGTCCATGAGAGGATTGAATCTCTCCTGTTATCAATTTAATCAAGGTGGATTTCCCTGAACCAGAGGGACCAATCAAAAAAGCAAATTCACCGTCGTCCACACGAAGAGACACTCCCTTTAATGCCTTAGTGCCGTTGTCATAATCTTTGTGGACTCCATCTAAACGTATCACGCTATCTACCTCCCTTTCTTTTTTGTTTTATTTCTTCTCTCACCAAGCTCTCATGAACTGGGGAAGAGTTATTAGGAAAGTCAACCTCTAAAATCCTGAAACCCTTCAGGATTTTAGAGGTTTCCTTTTGATTGTATCATATACAAATCATAATTTTTGTCGTTTTTCATGGGCTTTCAAATATAAAAGATTCTTACAAGAGTCCCAAAAAAGTGCTCACTTTTCCACTCTTATACTTCTATCCCACGAGATAAAAGATAACGATTGACCATCAAAGCCACTTGGAATGTGATGGCGTCATCAAATTCACGCAAGTCCAAACCTGTCAGTTTTTTGATTTTCTCTAAACGATAAACCAAGGTATTACGATGGACAAAAAGTTTTCTGGCTGTTTCAGACACGTTTAGATTATTTTCAAAGAATTTATGAATGGTCAAAAGTGTTTCTTGGTCTAATGCATCAATGGGGTCTTTTTTAAAGACTTCTTGCAAAAACATTTGACATAATACGGTAGGTAATTGATAAATAATCCGACCTATCCCTAAATTTTCATAATTGATAATCATTTTTTCTGTGTCAAAGACTTTGCCCACATCAATGGCAATCCCCGCTTCTTTGTAAGAGCGAGCCAAATCACGGACATGTGCTACCACTGTCCCTATGCCCACAACCACAGAAATATGCAATTCTTTTTCAATATCATCTGCAATTACCTGTGCCATTTTCACCAGTTCTTTTCCTTCTGTCATGGCTGATAGTTGCTTTATCACTGCAACGTCCTCTTCACTGACCGAGATGACAAAATCTTTTGACTTATCTGGAAAAATCCCCTGAAGGCAGTCGAAAAGACCTGTTTCTGGGACTTCGGTTTGACGAATCAAAAAAGCGACCCTTGGGACTTCAGAGTCGAAATGTAGTTCTTTTGCTTGGGTATAGACATCACCTAACATAATATTATCAGAAATGATGCTTTTCACAAAGGTAGCTTTGTCGTGGCGTTCTTCGTAATAAGTTTTCGCCCCATTCAAAGACACCGTTGCCATTGCACATAAAATCTTGGCTTCTTCGTCCTCGCCTGTGATAAAAGTGGCATAATCAAAATGGGTACTAGCACCAACCAATGCTTTGAATGTTTTACCATCAAATGTGACACGTTCTCCTGCGCTGTTTGTAATTACCTCTACTGCATTTTCCCAAGAGGTGCCCATTAAGCTGAGCTCACTGCATGCCACTACGATACCATCACCGTCAATGACCCCCACTGTCCGATGACTACTTTCTTTCAGCTGTAGGACAATGCTTTGAAAAATTCTACTGGCCAAGTTCCTTCCTCCTAATCAAGATGGGAGATGAGTTTTTTCCCGTTTATTTTATTATAAGGGGTACAGGGGGCAAATTGCAAGCATTTTTTGATAATTTTTGTGTAAAATGCCGAAAAAATTTTCAAACCCTGTATTTTTCTACTAATTTCTGGAAATTATGTCAATCTCTTCCATGGATAATTGCCGCCACTCACCTAGTGCCAGTGTCCCATCCAAGGGCAAACCTGCCATTGAAATACGTTTTAAATAGGTCACAGGTGTCCCCAAGCTTGCCATCATACGTTTTATTTGATGATATTTCCCTTGGCAAAGAGTGATTTCCCCACAGCTTCTAGGGGAGAATATTTCCAATTTTGCTGGAAGGCAAAGAGTGCCATCTCCCAAGGTCAGCCCTTGGGCAATTTGCTCCACATGATATTCTGTCAGATCACCCTCTACCTCGACATAATATACTTTTGCCACGTGCTTTCTGGGAGAGAGGAGGTTGTGGGCTGTCAGCCCGTCTTCTGTCAACAGCAACAGACCCTCTGTGTCCTTGTCTAATCTTCCCACAGGGAACAATCCCCGCTCCTTCATCTCTGGAGGTAAGAGGTCCAGTACTGTTTTATGTTGTGCATCTTGGGTGGCAGAGACATAATCTTGTGGTTTGTGCAGCATAATCCATAAGGGTAAGGTAGAAGGCAGAGCCGTACCATCCACAGAAATAGTGACACCTTGGGGAAATTTCCCTTGGGTCACTCGCTGACCATCTACGAACACTCGTCCCTTTTTCAAAAGCTCTTTTGCTTCTTTTCTGGAATAACAGCCAGAGGCAACAAGCAACTGGTCAATCCGTCGAATTTCTGACATATTTTTTTGCCTTCCTACATAAGATAAACAGTAAATTGGAGTCCTTCTCCAAAAAGATTTTAGGAGTGAATGATATGATTATTTTAACTGCCAAACTACCAAAGTTCAACTTTTCCACAGCAGTGGTGGCAGCTACTGCCCTTTGCTCGGGATTTTTAGTGTTTTCTTTGGCAAAAGCCCCTTATGAAGCCACCATGGCAAGTGACCACAGCGTAAAAACCCAAAACCAACGCCTTGCCTATTTACAGGAATGGGGGTGGGAAGTAGAAGAAACAGCCCTCTCTTCCCAAACTCTTCTGATTCCAGATCTGCTGGACGAAAGCTATGATGCTTATGTGGCTCTGCAAACAGCCCAAGGATTCCCCCCACTGTCACAGTTCCAAGGAGAAACCGTAGAACGCTATACCTATGCTGTGACAAACTACCCCACAGGGGAAGAGGGCATCCAAGTGAATCTCCTCCTGTTCCAAGGAGAAGTGATTGGTGGCGAAGTGCTCTCCCCCACTGTCAATGGCATTTTACATGGACTGGAAAAGCCTTCCGAGACCCTTTCTGAATAGGGATGAAAGCTCTTTTCGCTTCCATCTTGAAAATGCCTTTATTCACAGATGGCGGTACTTTTACTCTTTTTCCAATATTTTTGTATCAAAAATAGAAGGATTGCATAAGCAAGGGCTCCTGTGATGCCACCGGCTGTATCTATCATCACATCAGTGATTTTTGCTGTTCGTGTCCCCCCAAGATATTGATGATATTCATTGGCGGCCCCTGTGAGAAAAGAGATTAAAAAGGTAAGTAAAATCCCTTTTTTCATATTTTTATGGCAAAGCAAGGCAACCCAACCAAAGCCATAGAGGAAGAAGAGACAAAAGTGGGCACTTTTCCGCAAGAAGATATGAAAAGTGTCCCAAAGGTCCTGATCCACTTCAAAGCGTTCTGTATCAATGACGCTCTGGACACTTTCTGATTCGATGATGTTTTGGGTGAATCCACTGCTGATAGAATCCGATTTTTCCAGACTTTGACCAGAAAAATAGAACAAAACGCCAAAGCTAAAAATCACAAGTCCCAATGCCCAAAGTGGGCGAGGCAATTTAAATTTCATTTACATTTCCTCCTTTTATTGTTGCGCTTCTTTGGATGGCAGATGTACCACCATTTGATTGAAAGGAATTTCGATGTCATGACGTGCAAATGACTCTCGCACGCCCTCTTGCAAGGCAAAATAGGTCTCCCAATAATCGGCTGTATCTGTCCAAACACGGAGGGTATGGACAATGGCACTGTCTCCAAATTCGTACAAATAGACCACTGGTTCTGGGTCTTTGTGAATTTTTTCTAGCGTAGCGACCACTTCTAGGATGCTTTCACGGACTCGTTGGGTAGGGGCATCATAAGATGTGGGAAAGAACATATCCACCCGACGCAATCCTGACGCTGTATAGTTGATAATCTTACTACTGGACATCAGGGCATTGGGAACCAAAATTTCTTTGCTGTCTACTGTGGTTAATTTGCTGTATGCCAGCCCAATTTCTGTCACTGTGCCGCTGCCTTGGTCTGTGTCGATATAGTCCCCCACTTGAAAGGGTTGAGAAACCAAAACTTGCAAACCACCAGCAAAATTGGATAAGGTATTTTGCAAGGCAAGGGATAGGGCAATCCCTACCACGCCCAAAAGTCCGAAAATAGAATTTACGGGAATCCCAAAACTGTCTGCTGCCATCAAAGCCACAAAAGACCATAGAAAAATCCTGATGGTAGAAAGAATATAGCTTTGTATTTTGCATAAAGATTTGCTTTTATCCAAAATCTTCCCACACATTTTCAGCAAAATGGGAATCCCAAAGGCTGCAATGAGCAGAATGATAAAAACTCGAAACAATGACTCGTCAGAGGGCAAGGGCAGTTCTTCCCATTCCAGATTGGCTGTAGAGAGGGCTGTGAACATGAAGGTAACTCCTTTTGTTTTGGGCATATTATAATGTATAAATGTGATGTTGCTTTGTAAGATATGCCCATTAAGATTTGATTAGTATAACATAAAGATCAGCGGCTGTCTAGTAGAAAGGCAGAAAAAACCTTGCCTTTCCCAGAAAGAGAACCTCTCTGGGTCTTTTCTACACTTATAAGATATCTACAAATCCTTGTTTACATAATATTTACAAATTATTTTAAAAATTAACTTTTGTTTCTTTGATTCATGTGTTATAATATAGCAACTTAAAGGTGAACTCTTCAAAGGTGAACTCTTCAGAGAACCCTTAGAATTCAAAAGGGAAAGCAGTGATTAACAAATGAAAAAAATCAAAAAAATAAAGCAAAAATGGATCCCCTTCTTACTGATCTCCCTACCGCTCTTTGCTTGTTGCTCTGCCTTGCCTAACGACTATAGCGCCGAGGAATCTAGCGAAATTTATGCCATGGATACCTTGATTTCTATTTCTGTCTGGGGCAATCACAGCACCACTGCCTTGTCAGATGCCAAAAGTTATCTCTATCAAATGGAAGAACTTTTCTCAACGACTCGTAGCAGTAGCGAGGTCTTTCAAATCAACCTAATCAGCGAAAATCAAGCCCTTAACAATCTGCCCCTATCAGAAGAAGTGGCAGAGGTTTTGGAGTATGGTATTGAGATGTCAGAAATAACGCAAGGGACATTTGATTTAAGCATTTACCCCATTGTGAAAGCATGGGGATTTACCTTGGGAGAAGAAATTGTTCCAGAGGCAGAAACCATTGACCATCTCTTACCTCTGGTAGATAGCCAGTTGATTACTTGGGACGGTGAAAACTTGAGTCTGCCCCAAGGGATGGAACTGGATTTTGGCGCCATCACCAAGGGCTTTGTGGCAGATCAGCTTGCAGAGCAACTGAAAGAGGACCATATTTCCTCTGCCATGATTTCCTTGGGTGGAAACATCTATGCTCTTGGAAAAAAACAAGATGGCTCTTTGTGGAATATTGGGATACAAAACCCCTATGGTGGGGGGGCAATCCTCAGTGTACAAATCGAAAACAAAGCAGTGGTGACTTCTGGTGGATATCAACGTTATTTCACCCACGAGGGAAACACTTATGGGCATATCATTGACCCTCGCACAGGCTATCCCGCCGATGCTGGTTTGAGTTCTGTGTCTATTATCTCTGATTCTGCCATGTATGCAGACTGTCTTTCTACAGCGCTTTTTGTCATGGGACTGGAAGAAGCCATTGCCTTTTGGCGAGAGCATCAGGATTTTCAGGCAGTGCTCATCACAGACCAAGGAGAGATTTATATCACTTCTGGATTGCCTTATACCTTGGCGAATGGCTACAGTGCACAGGTGATTAGCCCATGAAGATAGAATCACAAGGGGAGCCACCCGCTCCCCACAGCCCGCTGCAGATTTGGTGGAAAAAAAATGCTGTCTTTCTGCTAATTCTTGTGGGGATTTTCTCTCTTTCCCTTCTGTGGATTTTTTCCATGGAGGAGGAAGAAGGGGAGATCGCCACCATCAGCCAACGAGGAGAAGTATTACAAGAAATCGACCTGTCCAAAGTGACAGAACCCTATGAAATCTCCTTGACAGATGGGGATCGTTACAACACCATCGCTGTCACCTTAGGGGAAATCGCCGTCATCCAAGCCAACTGTCCTGATAAAGTTTGTATCAATCAGGGCTTTCGCAACAGTGGAACCATCATCTGTCTCCCCCATCAGTTGGTGATTTCCTTTTCAGGAGGAGACTATGACATCATCTCAGGATAAATTAAAAGAACTGACACGTTCTTCCCTTTTTGTCGCCATCGCTACCACAATTTTTATCATAGAAGCACGATTGCCCTTGCTAATCCCCCTTCCAGGGGCAAAGCTGGGGCTTTCTAATTGTGTCACCATCTATGTGGCATATTCTATGGGCGTCTCTCAGGCGTGGAAGGTTCTTTTTTGTCGCATTTTACTGGGAGGTTTTTTTGCTGGGCAACTTCTCACTCTTGCTTATAGTGCCACAGGGGGACTTTGTTGCTTGCTCCTTTTAACTTTATTAAAGCCTTTTTGTCCTTGGGATAAAATCTGGTTTGTCTCCCCTTGTTGTGCTGTGGTGCATAATCTGGGGCAACTCTCCCTTGCCACTGTGATTTTAGGGAGTCAAGAGGTTTTCTATCTCTTTCCCTATCTCACTTTACTGGCTGTGATCTCTGGACTTTTTGTGGGGATCGCCACCCAAAACCTTCTGGCTCGGGAGAAAAAGATTGGGAAAAATCCTTGATTTTTTTTCCAATATCCTGTAGAATAGAGTCATCATCATTTTTTTTGGAGGAAAGTTTATGTCAATCTTGTTCACAAATGTAACAACCCAAGGAGAGAATCCCTTGAAACAGGGATATCTTGCCACAGCCGATGGTAAAATCACTTATATGGGTCAGGAACGTCCTCAAGGAGACTTTAGCCGTGAGATTTCTTGTGAGGATAAAATTTTAATGGCTGGTCTGGTGAACGCTCACACCCATGTGCCAATGTCATTGCTTCGTGGCATTGGTGGGGGGCATAATTTGCAAGATTGGCTGAACAAGTTTATCTTTCCCGCTGAAGCCAGACTGGACAGCCGTGCCGTTGCCATTGGCACAGAATTGTCCATTGCAGAACTGCTCGCTTGTGGGGTGACTTCTTTTGCTGATATGTACGATTTTGTAGAGGACATCGCCCAAGTTGTGGCAAAGACAGGAATCAATGCCAATCTCAGCCGTGGTGTTCTCTGCTTTGACCCCTCTGCTGATTTAGATTCTCTCCAAGGGATACAGGATACCAAAGCACTTTTGAAAAATTGGCAAAATCATCATGATGGTCAAATTCGTTGCGACCTTTCTCTCCATGGGGAATACACTTCTTTCCCAAAATTGTGGGACTATATGGGGAACATGGTGGCTGAGACAGGGGCAAGGATTCACATCCACGTTTCTGAAACAAAATCTGAACACGAAGAATGTAAGGGCAGAAATGGAACTACCCCTCTGCAAATTTTGGAACGCCATGGTGTTTGGGCTAATGGCGGTCTGGCTGCTCACTGCGTCTGGACAGAGGAAGCTGATTGGGATTTGATGGTGAAACGAGATATTTCTCCTGTGCATAACCCTGTTTCCAATTTAAAGCTTGGCTCTGGGGTGGCTCCTATCTCTGGCATGCTGGAAAAAGGGGTGAATGTTGCTCTGGGTACTGATGGAGTTGCTTCTAACAACAATCATGATTTGTGGGAAGAGATGAAGCTGACCGCTATGCTCCACAAAGGGGTGGCTCTTGACCCCACTTTGATTTCTTCTCAAACCGCTCTTGAGATAGCCACAAAAAATGGTGGGAAAGCCTTGGGCAGAAAAACAGGTGTTTTGGAAGTTGGCTATGACGCTGATTTAATTTTAGTAGATTTCTCCTCTCTCTCTATGATCCCTTGTCATGATGTCACAGAAAATCTTGTCTTTTCTGCCAGAGGCTCTGACGTTTGTCTGACCATGTGCAGAGGAAAAGTCTTGTATGAAAATGGGGTTTATACCACCATTGATGTGGAAAAATTGAAAAAAGAAGTAAAAGATTATGGCGTTCCTTGTATACTTGGGGAACTTGGCACATAGCTTAGAAAAGGGTTTGAAAACGGGACTTATGAGGTATTACCTTAGGGCAATACCTTAGAGAACAATCCTATGAACAAATCCAGAAAAGGGGGACTACTATGGCAGATGAACGACTACCACAAGAAAGAAAGTCAGGAAACACCTTTTTTGGGGGCATGGCAATTTTAACCTTAGGCATTGTTGTGGTCAAGTTGATTGGGATGTTTTACAAGATTCCTTTGGGGAATATCATTGGAGAACAGGGCTATGCAGATTTCCAAAATGCTTATAACATTTATGCGATCCTCATCGCCATTTCCACCACTGGCTTGCCTGTGGCTGTGTCCAAAATGGTTTCTGAAGCCTCTACCCTGAAACATCATGGAGAAGTGAAAGAAATTTTCAGTGTATCCCTGAAATTTTTCCTCTTTCTTGGGGGGATTTCTTTCTTTATTATGTTCTTTTTCTCTGAACAACTTGCTGAACTATTAAACGACACCCATGCTGCCCCTAGTATTCGTGCCCTTGCCCCTGCTGTTGTTTTTGTCAGTGGTGTGGCAGCCCTTCGTGGATACTTTCAAGGGCAAGGCTATATGACCCCAACTGCTGTTTCTCAAATCATCGAGGCATTGAGTAAGCTGATTCTTGGCTTATCTCTGGCTTATTATTTTATGAATCAAAGCTTCACCACAGAAGATTTAGAAGAATATCTGGGCAGCGAAGCCTTCCAAGCCCTACCAACTGACGAGATTGACAACACCATTGAAGGCATCCTAGCATCAGAGGCGGCGGCTGGCGCCATCATGGGTGTCACTGTGGGAACTGCCATGGCACTTGGATTTCTCGTCCTTCGCTTTGTATGGGGTGGGGGCTTTCCCAGAAAGAAAAAAGGCGAAATGCCCTCTTCTCAAAAAGAAATTATGGGTAGACTCCTTGCCATTGCCATTCCCATCACCATCACCTCTTCCATGTCTGGCATCATCACTTTGATTGATGCTACCTTGGTCCAAGGACAGCTCCAAGGTGCTTTGGGAATGTCTGAAAACGAGAGTCGTATCCTTTACGGAAACTATGCTTGGGCTTTGAATATTTACAATCTGCCTTTATCCTTGGTGACTGCTGTGACTATTTCTGTGATTCCCGCTGTGACAGCTGCTTTGGCACAAAAGCAACGAAAAAAAGCGGCTGAAATCTCTATTTCTTCTTTGAGAATGACAGCACTCCTTGCCATCCCCATGGGGGCGGGACTTTTTGTCTTGGGAGAGCCGATTATCATGTTACTTTATCCCAATGCAGATTTACAGCTGTCTGGACAACTTTTGTCCTCTCTGGGATTTGTGGCGCCTTTTGTTTGCTTTTCTTTGGTTTGTACCTCTATCATGCAAGTTTACGGATTTTTTTATCTCCCCATTTTGATCACCATTGCTGGTGGTGTGATTAAAGTGATTGCAAACTATATTTTAGTGGGGCAAGAGGGAATCGGTATTTACGGCGCCCCTATGGGGAATCTTTTTTGTTTCTCTTTTTGCTTCTTTGTCTCCATTTCTGTGCTTTTGCGTGTGATTCCTGGACTTTCTCGAAATCTTTCTATGTTTATCAAACCTCTGATTGCTGCCACAGTCATGGGTGGTGGTGCTTGGGCGAGTTATGGTTTTTGCTCTGGGCTGATGGTTTCTTCCACTGCTTTTGCTGGTGAAACCCTTGGTAGTATTTCTGGCACTGGAAATGCTGTTTGTGTGCTCCTTTCCATTGTGGTTGCTGTTGTGATCTATCTTTCTTTGGTTCTGATTTTAGGAGCTGTAGAAGAAAGCGACATTTTAATGATGCCCAAAGGAGAAAAGTTACTTCGTATCATTCAGAAAAAAAGAGGACGTAGATAAAAAAAGGAATCCCTATGTTTAGATAGTTTATCTCTTTAAAAGTCAGAAATTAACAATTTTATTGAAATTACGAAAAAAAATTCATGTCTTTTAAAAAATATATCGGTTTTTTCAGAAAAAAACCTTGCACAGTCCTAGGTTTTATGCTATAATATTTCAGTATTGGCTTTTCAACAATTTACTATACTGCCCTCGAATTATGGCTAAAGGTATTTCTTTTTAATTGTTGATGAAAGCAGAAAGATTAAGTTTACCAGAGAATCCGCTGGTAACAAGAGGAGAATGAAAGATGAACAAAACAGAACTCATTAGCGATGTAGCAGAACGTGCTGGATTGACTAAAAAAGATGCAGAAGATGCTGTGACTGCTGTCCTTGACAGCATTACCAACGCTTTGATCCAAGAAGATAAAGTGCAACTGGTTGGCTTTGGCTCTTTTGAAGTGAAACAACGTGGCGAACGTATGGGTCGAAATCCAAGAACAAAAGAAGAGATTTTGATTCCTGCTTCTAAAATCCCTAGCTTTAAAGCAGGTAAAGCATTGAAAGATGCTGTATCTGGGAAAGAATAATCAAAATAAAATCACCCAGACTATGAATGATTTCACTGTCTGGGTGTTTTTCCTTTCAAGTAAAAGGAAAGTGTATAAGGAGGATGTTTCATGCGTTTGGATAAATGGCTTAAGGTATCTCGATTGATTAAGCGTCGGACAGTGGCAAATGAAGCTTGTGACAACCAACGAATCACCGTCAATGGCAGAGTGGTGAAGGCAAGCTATGACGTGAAAGTTGGGGACAAGCTGGAAATCACCTTTGGACAGCGATCTGTTCAGGTGGAAGTATTACAAGTGGTAGAACACGTACGCAAAGAGGATAGCTCTGCCATGTATCAGGAGATATAGAAAGTTTTTGATTTTCTTACAAAAATCACTTTGCAAACTGCTATATTACAAATCAAGTTCTCCTTGTTCTTGTCTTTCTCCAAAGATGAGGGCAAGGAGAGCTTCTTTTTCGTTGTTTACTTCCTCTGCTAAAACCATTTTTAATGCGATTGCCAATAGCTTTCCAATCATTTCCCCTTGCACCCCACGTTGTAGCAAGTCTGTCCCATTGATGGCAAGGTCTCCCAAAGAGGTGCAATCCTTCTCCATAAGGGTGGCTTCCAATGCTTCGATTTCTCCTCGATGATAGGGGAATTGGTGCTTTTGATAGAATAAAAGGAGTTTTGTTCGCTCTTTCCCTTCCTTTTGAATGGTATCCAGAAAGAATTTCTCTCCTTCCCAAGGGATACAGGGCATCTCACATAAAAAATCTACTTCTTGGCTTTCTTGCTTGGATAATTTCAAAAAACGACTATCAGGTGCAAAGAGAGAGAGAAACAAAGCAAGTCGCAAGGATAACAGAGGTGGTGCTTGGGAGATTTCTTTCCATTTGTCTCTCAGCTGTCCTTCTTCCTCTGCTTCCCAGAGACAGTCTATGCCAAAGAATACCCCCTCTTCCAAGACTGGGTAGTAGTCTGCGATGTTCTCTACATATTGTCCCATCACTAATTTTTTGATTTCATTTGTCACCCGTTCCCTTGTGATATCAATCAAACCATGACTGTTTACTAGAAGTGCTTCTCCTGTTTCCTCTTCCAATTTCAGATTTAATGTGGCTGAAAAGCGTAGTCCTCTCAGGATACGCAAATAATCTTCAGCAAAACGGAGATAGGGATTGCCTACAGCTCGCAAAATGCCCATGCTCAAGTCGACTTCTCCTCCATAAGGATCAATCAGCCCTGTTTTGCGGTGGTATGCCATGGCGTTGATGGTGAAATCACGTCGTTCTAAGTCTGATTCCAAAGAGCCATGGAAATCAATGGCATCAGGGTGTCTGCCGTCTGTGTAGGTGGATTCTTTCCGAAAAGTGGTAATCTCGTAGCTGTCATGGTCTGTGACAACGGTGATTGTCCCCCATTGGGAGCCTGTATCCACTGTTTTTGGGAAAATCCTCTGGACATCTTCGGGGAGGGCTGAAGAGCAGATATCATAATCAGAAACCTCTTTCCTTAAGAGTAAATCTCTGACACAGCCCCCCACCAGATATGCTTGAAAGCCCTGTTGGTTCAGCTGATCTATGAGGGACAGTCCTTGGAGGTATTGTGGTGTTTGGGGAAATTGTATCATTTTTATCACTCCTTTTCTTTCAGATATTTAGCCTATTCTCATTATTGTACCTGAAAATCAAGGAAAAGTAAAGGGGGACTTTGGATCTTCTGGGATAAAAAGGAGTAAAGATTTTTCTTTATGGGTAGAAAGAAGGGTGGATTTATGGTATAATGTAGCTACATAAAAAGATATGAGGAATGGTTATGAAACAACTTATTTTGGGTATGGTGGCTCATGTGGACGCTGGGAAAACCACCTTGACGGAAAGCCTTTTGTTTTCAGGGGGAGCCATCTCTGCCACTGGGCGAGTGGACCACGGCACGGCTTTTCTGGATACTGCAGAGCTGGAGAAAAATCGTGGCATCACCATCTATAGTAAAGAGGGGCGAATGGAGATAGGAGACACGGAGGTGACTCTTCTGGACACCCCTGGTCACGTGGATTTTTCTCCTGAAATGGAGCGTTGTCTCTCTGTCCTTGACTATGCTATTTTGGTGATTAGTGGCTCTGATGGGGTGCAAAGTCATACAGAAACTCTCTGGAGACTCCTTCGCCGTCATAAAATCCCCACCTTTTTCTTTGTGAACAAGATGGATTTGCCTGATTTATCTCCTGAAGAGATTCTTTCCACCTTGCAAGGAAAGCTCCACCCTGCTTGCGTGAACTTCTCACGGAAAGAGGAGGGGGATTTTTTCGAGGAAATCGCTCTTTGTGACGAAAGTCTCCTCTCTGGGTTTGGGGGAAGCTTCTCTGTGGCAGAAATTTCTCAAGCCATCGGTGAGAATCTCCTTTTTCCTGTGTATTTTGGCTCTGCTTTGAAGCAAGAGGGGATTTCTGCTTTTTTAGATGGTGTGATGAAGTACAGCCAGAAAACTCTCTCTAACAACAAGGCATTTGGGGCGAAGGTCTTCAAAATCAGCAGAGACAGTTCTGGCACACGGCTGACTCACATAAAAGTCACTTCTGGGGCGCCGGCTGTGCGTGATGTGGTGAAAATCAATGGCATTCCAGAGAAAATCAACGAGATTCGTCTTTACTCTGGGAAAAAATATCAGTCTGTGCCATCTGTTGCCACTGGAACGATTTGTGCTGTCACTGGGCTGAGTCACAGCGTAGGTGGGGGGACTTTGGGGATTGAGAAGGGGGAGAGCGTGAGGGAGCTCTTGCCTGTGTTGCAATATCGTCTTGATTTGCCTGATGGAGTGGACAAAAGCCAAGCATTGCCTTTGCTGAAGGAACTGGAGGAAGAGGACCCATCCTTGGGGATTGACCTTGTTGGGGATGGGATTGGTCTGGATGTGATGGGTACCGTGCAATTAGAGGTGCTTTCTGCTGTGATCTTGGAGCGATTCGGCTTTTCTGTGACATTTTCCCAAGGAACGATCCTTTATCGAGAAACTTTGGCAGAGGGGGAATTCATCGAGGGGGTGGGGCATTTCGAGCCTTTGCGACATTATGCCGAGGTGGTCTTGCAACTCTCTCCCCTCCCTCCTGATTCTGGGCTAGTGATTGCCAGTGACTGCCCCAGCACTTCCCTGTCCATGAACTATCAACATTTAGTACTATCCATCTTAGAGAGCGAAGCTTTGACAGGGATTTTGACTGGATCTCTCTTAACTGACCTAAAAATCACCCTTGTGGGTGGACGAGCCCACGAAAAGCACAGTCAAGGGGGGGATTTTCGAGAAGCCACCCTCCGAGCCTTGGTACAGGGACTGCGTCAGGGGCGAAACATCTTGCTAGAGCCATGGTCACAGGTCTTTCTCACACTACCCAATCAAAATGTGGGACGTGGGATTGCCGATCTCCAACGGATGGGGGGGCAATGCCAGATTTCCTCTGCCGAAGATGAGTTCAGCCGAATCGAAGGAGAAGTCCCCTTGTCCCAACTGGGAGATTATAGCAGAACTGTCCAAGGATACAGTGGAGGGAGAGGGCAGTTCTCCCAACGATTTTTGGGCTATCGTCCTTGCGTGGATTCTGCCTCAGTGATTGCACAAAAGGGATATGTGGCAGATGGGGGGGCGTCCATTTTCTGCGAAGGAGGGGCAGGGTTCACGGTGCCATGGGATCAGGTTTCGGCATATCGCCACTGCCCTAGCACTATGGAGAAGGAAGTTTTCCCACCAGAAGTGCTTCGGGTGCACAGAGAGAAATACGCCAATTCCTTGGCAGAGGACAAAGCATTGCTAGAGATTTTTCAGCGTACTTATGGCAAGATTTCTGTGGAGAAGATACAAAGTAGGAAGAAATCCGTGGAAATCATCTCTCCCCCACAAAGGGTTAAGCCGAATTTCTTGTTAGTGGATGGATATAACATCATATTTGCGTGGGATGATTTGGCGAAGATAGCCAGAGGTAATTTGGATTCTGCCAGACAACGGCTTTTGGATTTGTTATGTAATTACCAAGGGTTCTATCAATGTCCAGTGGTGGTGGTGTTTGACGCATACAAGGTGAAGGGTGGTGCCAGAAGTGAAGAGGCATATCACAACATCACAGTGGTCTATACCAAGGAGGCAGAGACGGCAGATATGTACATCGAGCGATGTACAGGCTCGCTTGCAGCGGATTATACTGTCCGAGTTGCCACTTCTGACGGTTTGGAGCAGATGATTATCTTAGGACAGGGTGGTTTTCGAGTGTCTGCACGTGGGTTTCAAGAAGAGGTGGCAAGGATGGATCGAGAGATCGAAAAGTTTTTAAATTGATGAATCCTATTTTTTCATTTTTTCTTGACAAGGAGCATGGATTGTGCTATTATGTAACTGAGGAATCCTCTGGAAGGGTTACCCCTATATGAACGGCACTGTCACAGGACAGCCACTGTTGCTACCAGTGGCTGTCTTATTTCTTACCCTTTTTGAAGAACTCAAAAGTAAAACCAAAGGTTTTACGCATAAGGCAGCTACACTGGGGCTCTGCCCCAGACCCCGTTACTTTTTCTGAGAAAAAGTAACAAAAAGCAATAAAGAAGGACAAACGCCTTTGGTGTTTGTCTTTTTTTACGTAAAAAAACCTCCCCATTTTACAATGGGGAGGAAAAAGCGTTTATTTATTTAGAGTTTGCGAGGGGGTTAATTAGGAAATACCAGTAACGACAGGTACATCAGCCCCTTCTTGTGTCTCATCACTTGTCACCGTAAAGACAATTGTGTTACCTTTGCTCAATTTGTTTGTTAGTGTGTAAACTTTAGTACCTCCGCCAGTAGACAGTGAACCATTATTCACAGAAGCCGTAACTTCATCTACTCCTCCAGCAAATGCTAAGGTCAAAGTTGTTCCAGCTTTAATATCAGTGGTTGCTTCGAAGGTGTAAGTGACAGTATCACCAACAGTTGCATAGTAGCTTGTTCCAACTTGTTGCAAGCCAGAAGGACTATAAGTCAATTTACCAGTCATAGTATCATCACCATCATCAGAACTATAAGCTTGAGCTTCCACTTTTGCGTAACGAGTATCAAGTTCTAAGCCGTAGCTCATCGCAGTTTTGCTTGCTCTCGCATTCGCAAGAGTGTACACACTAGAGCCAACACCGATTACCTCGTATGCGCTATAGCTACTATCAGCAACCACATCACCAACAGTTGTACAATCAGTAGCAACTAATACACCATCTTCGAAGTAAACAGTTTCAGTTTCATAGAACTTAGCTTCGATATTGGTCAAGTCTAAAGGAGCTGTCCCATCAACACCGAATGTGACATCGAAATCTACGAAGTACAGGTTGTCACCTGGGTTTACAGCTGTGTTGTCGACAAACGCTTCTACATCATCAGTCCCAAAGTTTAATACAGCTGTATCGTCTTCTCCTTTAAAAGCTTCACCGAAATCAATTGTGTTGTCCAAGATACTACTACCATCAGAACCATACAAAGGCACTTTCTTGTCAAGTACATCCACAACCACTTTCACTTCTGCATCTCTAGCGTAGTAATAAGTGTCAGTGGTTTCGCTGTCATCTAAATCACTTGCAATCTCAGTACCTGAGATTACAAAGCTTAGAGCAATAGCATCAGCAAGGCTACCTGCATCCAATTTAAGTGATTTGCCTTCTGGAACAACGATTGTTTCATAGT
>JAWXUL010000004.1:0-134875 GCA_044432725.1 Eubacteriales bacterium | reverse complement strand
TGTAGAAGGAACTTCTGGGAACCAAATACCAGCTGCATCTGTTTCAGATTCTACAGAAGAACCATCATCATATGGGTACAACAAAGTAACCAAGCTTGCTTTTTGGTATTCATTGGTTTTAACGGAAACAACGTCTACCCAAGGATAGTTTTTGTTTGTTTCGCTGTAAACAGTCAAAGCAGCAGAAGAAGTAGGACGGATATCAGTGATCAAGCCACCAGATCCATAAGTCACAGCTACGAAGACAGTTTCACTATCATAAGTGAAGGTACGGTCTGCCCATGTTGTTTCTGTGTTTCCTACACCTTTGTACAGTTCAGTATCTTTCCAAGAAAGAGTGAAAGTACCAGTGCTTTGTTTTGTCACAACAGACCATTGGTTGTTGTAAGCAAGAGCAAGAGTAGCGTCAGACATAGTTCCATCAGCTCTTAAAGTATCCAGACCAGTTTGACCAATGTCGTTGATATCATAAGCAACTTTACGTAGTGGTTCATAGTCAACAACAAAGTACACTTCGTCAACGATTTCGTCGTTACCTGTGGTATCAACGCTGTAGTAAAGGACGTTTGTTTCTAAGCCGTTGTCGCCCAAAGTAGCAACTGCAGCAGAAGAAAGGTGCATTTCTGTTTCTTTCCCACCGACATACACTTTGTAAACGTGGACTTGGTTGCCTTCGTCGTCGTTATAAGTTCTGACAGTGCCATCGCCATCTTTCAAGATGAAGTAATCCAAAGGATCGCTGATGTCTTCTGCGTTTGTACCATGGTTGATGAAGACGATGTCAGCATAACCATTTGCACCGAAGATAACTTGCATGTTTACATCACTGCTGTCCAAAGTTTCCACTTCAGCAAGAGTAGCAGGAGTAGCGCTTCCGCCAACAACATCGATGAACACAGTGCTTTCATCGCAAAGGAATGCGAAGTCACGATTTGCGGAATTGTTTGTCCAGTGATCTTCGTCGATGCGGAAACCAGAATCTGTTCCATCTGTTTTTAATACATTGACAAAACCAGAAGTAGCATCACCTTCTTGGAGATAAGTTCCTGTGAATAGACCATCATAACCAAGAGTTTCTTTTGTATCAGAAGCAGGATTCATGTCAAGGACATAAACACCGTAACCTTGGATGATGTTGAAGCCAGTACGAGCATCGCCGTAGCCGTATTCACCAGTTTGACCATAGGCTGTGGTTTCACCAGCAGCACCTTGAAGCATGATATAATCTTCATTGGTGAAGCTTGTTTTGCCAGCATTATCTACACTGACTGTAGACATAGCAAATTTATCATCATAAGATTTGTCGATGATACCATCACCATAACGAGCAGATGTAAAGATACCAACAGTACCGTTGATGCCGTTACCGATGTTGTAGTAAATATCTTCGTTTGTAGAAATTTTACCATTCACCATGACGTTTGAATCATAGTCGAATTCATCGCTGTTATAAGTTGCGTTTGCTTTGTTTTCTGTGATGTTAGTCAAAGAATACAATTTGTAGAATGTTTGACCATTGCTTTCATAAGGTTCATAACGGAAAATACGTTGTGAGAACTCAGTTTCATCCACAATGTTATAGTCATCCACTACGAAGTTTTCGTTTGCTGTTGCAATGGAACCATTGGCATCAATCAAACGGTTGTCAGAAGGGATTTTGTCTTCTACATTGCTTGTTGTGACAGCGTCGCCATCCACGTGAGTAACATAGACGTTATCTTCAGTACCGAAATCGAAAGTAACTTTTGTTTCCACACCTACGAAGTAGCTGGCACCTTGAGTAGGCACACCTTCAACATATAGGTATTTGCTTTCTGGCTCAATGATTTCGTAGCCCAAGATAGTTTTGTGGCCTTCGAATTCTTCCAGATAAAGTTTGACGTTAGCGCCCAAAGAAGGAACCATTTCGCCACGATCAATCACGTTACCACGGTTCGCAACGTTGAAATAGTAATCAGTGTCGTCGCCTTCTAATGTCAACCAAACACCGCCTGTTTCATAAACATAACGATCTAATTGATTTACAACACCAGTTGCAGTCAAAGGTTCGTTGATCATGATAGCAGACATGTCAGCTTGAACACCAGCAGCTGTTGTCAAGGTAGCAGAGTCATCCACTGCAGCAATCAGGTCATCACCACTTGCTTTGACAGAAACAACTTCGCCAATGTCGAAGAAAGTATCAGTTGTGATGATTTGATAATCAGTAGATTTGTATTCCAAACCAACTTTTGTGTTGCTTG
Organism: Eubacteriales bacterium; assembly: GCA_044432725.1. Taxonomy (GTDB): domain Bacteria; phylum Bacillota; class Clostridia; order Oscillospirales; family Oscillospiraceae; genus JAWXUK01. Next base: position 132,632 of record JAWXUL010000004.1, on the reverse strand, counting down.
TTGTGTCAGTTGTCATGACATCATCAAGATATTCCACATAGTTTGTGTAAGTACCATCTGTGTTTTCTTTGTAGTTAGAAATCACGCCCAAGTGAGTATTAGTCACAGAGATGATAACTTCACCTTTTCTGTCGTCGTCGCCGATGTGGCTACCTTGAAGATCAAAGGTATCAAGAACATAAACTTGAGTCAAAGCACCATGGCCAGAAGCCAAGAAATCAGTGGTGTTTTTCGCATCAATCACAGCTTCGAAGTTTTCGAATGTACCACCAGATCTGGTGTCTGTGTTGCCGATGCTTACATGGTCGCCCAATGTGTTGAAATCAGTGTCAACATAATGTGCTTCATACCATTCGCTGTATTCCACGCCATCCACAACGATTTTGTAATGGAAGTTTTCAGCTGTGTATTTGTTCATGACAGCGCCAAGATAATCATACAAAGTGCTGACAGAAACAGGTTCAGCTGTTTCGAAGACTGCTTCTTCTACGAAGTTAGAAAGAACATAGCCGTCTTTGATCCAAGTGACAGAAGGACGACCAAATGGGTCATAGACATCATGTTTTTCTAATTTGAAGCGGTCAAAGCCCAAAGTAGCATAAGTGTCTGTGTTATCAATTGTGTCATCAGTTCCGTTCATCAAGCCGAATGTGTTGTAGTATTTTTGTTCAGCTTGGTTATAGCTGACAGCTGCGATGTCTGTCAAAGCACGAACCACAAGAACAACGATTTCTTCACGAGTCATAGCTTCGTTTAGACCAGCGTTGTTACCAACATAGCTTTTGTCGATCAAACCTAGGTTATAAGCAAGGCTTGTCACAAATGTTTGATAGTTGTTCGCAGTTGTCCATTCTTTGTCGTTGATGTTCAAGTAACCAACAGCTTTCAACACCATGACCAAAGCGTCAGCAAGTGTGACTTGACCATTAGGATTGAAGTTGCCATTACCCACACCAGCAATCAAGCCAGTGTCGCAAGCTGCAAAGATGAAGCGTTTGATATCCTCAGTGACAACACCGTCCAAATCGTTGAAGACAGGAGAGCCATCAGCGTTTGTAGTAGGATATGTTGTAACGTCGAAGTTATCGCCGAAGTACATTCTTGTGACGATAACAGCCATTTGCCAACGAGACAAAGTATCGTTTACGCCGAAGCTTCCGTCTTCTTGACCGCTCATCAAGTCAATTTGTTTTGCGATAAATGCAGCGTTTTGTGATTCGTTAGTGTCAGAAGAGAATTGGTCGTGGTCAGTGTAACCAGTCAATCCCATTTCTGGATATTCGCCTTTTGCCATTGCAGCAGAAGCACTGAATGCAGTAGTACTAAGCACCATAGAAGATGCAAGCCCTAGGCTAAGTGCACGTTTGAGGTTTCTCATAAAAAAACACTCCTCCAATAAAGTAAAATATATTTAGACAAAAGCTTCGCAACCTTGCCTATGTGACTATAATACACGAGAAGGAGGAACTGGTCAAGGGCTTTTAGCTATTTGTAACATAACTGTAACAAAAGTTTTTTTGTGACATTTCATATTAATAGGAAGGGGATTCTGTGGGGGCTGTGGGAGAGGGAGAATTATTTTTTGAAAGAGAAAAAAACTCTGTACATTTCTATCTGTATGTGTTACACTATTAAATACTGTAAGTTGACACCAAGCTGACCTGTCAGCAGAAAAATTTTAAAAAGTATGAAAAAGGAGCTATTATGGCAGAAAAATTAAAGATTATACCCCTAGGAGGGCTGGACGAAATCGGAAAGAACCTGACTGTCTTCGAATATGGCAATGATATTATTATGGTAGACTGTGGCATGGGGTTTCCTGATGATGACATGTATGGGATTGATGTGGTGATCCCTGATGTGACCTATCTCATTGCAAATCAACACAAAATTCGTGGTATTTTCATCACCCACGGACACGAGGATCATATTGGCGGGCTTCCTTATGTTTTAAGGAGCATCCAAGCACCCATTTACGGGACAAGAATGTCCATGGGCTTGGTAGAGCTGAAGCTGACAGAGCATCGCTTGCTGGACAAGGTGAAATTAAATGTATGCGAATCAGGGGACATTATCAAGGCAGGCGCATTTTCCATGGAGTTTATCCATGTGAATCACTCCATTGCTGATGCAGTGGGCTTTGCCATCAAAACCCCCATCGGGACTGTGATTCATACAGGGGATTTCAAAATCGACCCCACTCCCATCCAAGGTGGTATGATTGATCTAGGACGTTTTGGCGCTTTGGGGAAAGAGGGCGTGCTGTGTATGATGGCTGACTCCACCAACGTGACAAACCCCGGCTATACCAGAAGCGAGAGATCTGTGGGGGCTTCCTTTGATGCTTTGTTCAAAGGGTGTAAAGAGAGAATCATCGTCACTACCTTTGCATCTAATGTAGACCGTTTGCAACAGATCATGGATGTTGCCACACGCTATGGCAGAAGAGTGGCTGTTTCTGGTAGAAGTATGGAAAATTACATGAAAGTTTCCACTTCTTTGGGTTATATGAACGTTGCCGAAGGGGTATTGATGGATTTGAATCACATCAAATCTCTCCCCAAAGAGAAAATCTGTATCATCACCACAGGAAGCCAAGGGGAAACCATGTCTGCGCTGTATCGTATGGCGTTTTCTACTCATAGACAAGTGGACATTCGTCAAGGGGATCGGATTATCATTTCTGCATCCACCATCCCAGGGAATGAAGAAGCAATGGGGAATGTGGTGAACGAGCTGTATCGCAAAGGCGCCGAGGTGCTGAACGAGAGAGAGAGAGCCCTTCACGTTTCTGGCCATGCCTGTCAAGAGGAATTGAAGATTGTCCACGCTTTGGTGAAACCCAAATTCTTCCTTCCTGTCCATGGAGAGCAACAACATTTGAAATTGCACGCACGTCTTGCAGAAGAGATGGGGATGTCTCCACAAAACATCGCTGTGGGTGAAATTGGTCGAGTAATTGAACTGACAGAAAACTCTCTCCGTTTGACCGATACTGTCACAGCAGGAAAAGTTTTTGTAGATGGCTTGGGCGTAGGCGATGTGGGCTCTGCTGTATTGAGAGACCGTCGTCACTTGGCGCAAGATGGGATGATTGTGGTGGCTTTGTCCATGTCTCCTGAAAATGGAGATATTATTTCTGGACCTGACATCACTACCAGAGGCTTTGTTTATGTGAAAGAATCTGACGCACTGATGGCAGAACTAAGAAATGTAGCAATGGACGCTGTGGAGTCTGTGCAAGATGAATTCACAGGGGACTGGAATCCAATCAAAACAGCCATCAAAGGGAATCTTTCCAACTATTTGTATAAGAAGACCAAGAGAAGTCCTATGATTTTACCCATTATCATGGAAGTATAATCCAGATAATTATAATAAAAAACTGTCATCTTCCAAAAGGGGATGACAGTTTTTTTATGGTCGCTGAGGTTAATTGATTTCTTTCATCGCTTCACACTCTGCCTGTGCTAGATTGGGGTGACTGGCATTGTTAAAGAGGAAATCATGACGAAAAAGAACATATCCGTGGAGTTCCAATTCTCGTAGTGCCAGAATCATCTCTGCGATATTTCTGCCAGAATTCCACTCTTCCTTTGTATAAGAGCTTCCATCACCGTCGCCGATGCGATAAGCTGCCAAGCCGATATAGAGCTCCACATCTTGGTGACGTGGATAGTCATTCCACATATTCAGTGCATTGAGATATTGATACTTGGTGGAGCCATTGGATAAAATAAAATCAAAGCCCCAATAAATCTGAGGAATAATATAATCCACATAACCGGGGGTGGAGAGCCACAAATTCACATCGCTGTACTGGCTGTTGTAGTTGTTGTCATTGTTCCCCTGAGGGCTGACCCCAAATTTCACAGAAGGGTCAATGGATTTCACCGTGGCATAAATGGTTCTGACTAAATTGTTGACGTTTTCACGTCGCCAGTCCCCTTGGGAAAGTATGGTGCCACTTGCCAGATATTCCTCTTTATCCAGAGAAAGGTCTGTGCTTGGGTAGAAATAATCATCCATATGGATGCCATCCACATCATAATTTTCCACGATCTCACGAATCCCCTCTACCACCATGGCTTGCACCTCTGGCAAAGCAGGGTTATAATAGATTCCCTCCCCCACTTGCCAAACAAATTCGCTGTTATTGGCTGGGTTATCCGCTGAAAATGCAGTGGGAATACTGTTATTCAATCTGGCACGATAGGGATTCACCCAAGCTTCGAACTGTAGCCCCATGGAGTGGGCAAGGGTAATCATTTCTTCCAAGGGGTCAAAATCTGGTGCCACCCCTTGTGTGCCAGAAATGAAATCGCTCCAAGGATAGATGTCTGAGGGATACAGTGCATCCCCAAAGGGTCTGACTTGGACAATGACACGGTTCAGCCCCAAAGATTTACATTGACTGAACATGGTGTACATCTCTGCGTGGAATTTTTCTTTTGTGGACAAGTCACGCTGTGCCAATTCAAGGTAGCTAATCCACATGGCTCGATATTCTGTGGATTCTTCTGGCGCAGAAGAAAGGACGTCCAATCCTACCTGCATTGCCTCTGCCACATGTTCTAAGGTATTGGTCAGGAGCGAAAAATGTAGGGCTAAGGAGGAAAAATAAGTGGTTGTTTCAATCTTTGGCTGGTTGATTTCAGAAAGCACCTCTTCCACAGGGATGGATAAACTGATCGGTGCGAGGGTTTCTTGGGCTTGTTCTGGGGTGGGTGTTGCTTCCTTGGGCAGTGCTGCTGCTGTGACCATCAAGAGTAGCAATAATACTAGGCTTATCTTTTTCATTTTTTCCTCCAAATTAGATGTTATCACCTTTCACTCAGTGTTTTTTGCTTCCTATCTATCATAACACAAAACAGAAAAATAACAAGAAAAATGTCAAGAATTCACCCTGTATTGCATCGGTAATTTATGGGAAGGTCAGATTGTTGTGGGAATATCGCTCTAAAACCCAATTCGTGGGATTTCTTTTCCTTCTATGGAGGATGGGGGACGTTGTTTCTTTTTCACTTGATAAATTTCTTGATTTGTTTTTAAGAGACCCTCTACAAAATCTTCATAGGGATGTTGGCAACAATCCACCACACCAATTTGAAAGTTTTCTCCATCGAATCGTCCTAAATAGGCTTGGTCATTCAGAGTAAAGTAATGGGTTCCCACGCAGTATTTTTCTGCTGCTGCATTTTCCACATAAAATTGATAAGCTGTACCACGTTCTTTTTGGGAAGAAACCCCTTTTAAACCTGTGGACATCAAGCCTTTATCCACAGCACCAAAATGAAACTCTCCGATCATCACAGGGAGGTTTGTCATATCACCAATGGAAATAATTTGTTCCACTGGATTCATTTTGTAACAATTAAAGGAAAATACGTCAAAATGCTCGCAACCAGCAAGGAGGGCAGAGTCCCAAATATAGGCGTAACGCATCCCTAAATTCAAGTGATTTTTGTCCACTTTTTTACAGGCAATGGAGGGGAGGGACACATAGCTCTCGATCATCTTGTGGCTGAAAGCTTCTAAATCAGATTTCGCCTGTGGCGAGAAATCCCTTCCCTTTTTCACAGGTTGATTTAGTGCTGAAAAATCTGAAAATTCTTGTTTCCAAGCTGTATTCAGTGCAGAAATATCTCCATATTTTTCTTGCAAATCAGCAATCAATACTTCTTTTGTTTTAGAAGGAAAATCCGTTTCGAGCAGTTCTTCTGCCAAATTCATCCCCACAACAAAAGCCCAAAGTGGCTCGTTTCGAAGGAAATAGCCAATAAAATAAGGGTCATCCACCAATGGTTTTAGTTGTTCTGCAAAAGTTTCGCTATTTTTTCTGTATTCTTCTGAAAAGACATCAGGAAAATCACGAAAAATCTGTATTTTTGTGCTAGGGAAATCTTTTAAGGGGAGGACATAGGGAAGCTTGCTGGCATGGCAAAACTTTTCCTCTGACCAGTTACCAATGGTATTAAAACACCATGATTTTAGGCGATTTTTGGTCAGTTCTGCCCATGTTTCCCAAGAATTTTCAGGAAAGACACGCAACATATTGGCTTGAGAAAAATTATAATAAATCCCACTGTGAGGTCCTTCTCTTTTTTGATAGGCAGGGGCAAAGACTCCATCTTTTTTCAATTCTTGAAACAAATGGGGGAAGTCATCCACTTTACCCACAGTATCTAGGTTGACGCAATCTAAGCCCACAGAGAAAAATCCATGACCTTTTGGATCAACTAAAAGCCATTGCTCTAACTTTTCATCATAATGGGTGTGGAAAAATCCAGTTTCTTCATATTTCAGAGACAAATCCCCACCATACTCGCTCCAAGTTTCTGGAAAGCTGCTATTTTTGTTTTTCTCTATTTCTGCTTTTATATTTTGGGCTAATTCTTCTTGGGAATGGGTTTTCCCTTCCCAATCATAGAGGGTACTTTGCCCCATGGCATCCACCAAAAGAGTATCTGGCACCGTGTAGACTGGTTCTTCTTTTGCAAAATGTATATCCAGAATTTCTAAGGATTGGCTCTCAAAATGAGGGTCAAGGGAAATGGAAATCCGATCTACTTCTGAGGGTAAAATTTTCCGACCAAACACCACTCTCTTCAATGTCCCTGCACTGCGGGGAAGGAACATGGTTTGACCATCTAAATAATGAAGTGGGAGACACAGGATTGTCTCTAGCTGAGGAATGATGCCAAAAGTCACGTTTAGGTCAGATTCTTCACTGGATTTTTTCCAAAAACCCAACTGAATCCCTTGGAGATATCGGCTGGTATTCTTTACTTTTAAGACTAAAAAACCGTGATCTTCTATGCCTTCTGGAGAGAAAAACTCTATTTTTCCTTCTGGTCCTGCCTGAAAATTTTCGTTTTTATATTCTGTTAATTTCATCATGATCCCCTTTCTATTCCAAAACCTTTTCTTTGTATTTATCCTACTTCTTTAGTATAACATATTCCCTTTGAAATGAAAAGCGTTTTCGCTATATACGTGGATGCAACTTTTTCTGAGAGGTATTCCCCTAGATTTTCACTGAAATGGGTGATTTCTGTCTTAGTGATTTCCCTCTTGTCTTTTCTTAAAATTTCCTGTATAATATAAGAATCGACAATTTTTCTTGTCTTGGATCGTCCATAAATAGAAGACTCGTTCCATCTAAAAACAAGGAATCACTTAACTGTTGTTTTTTAATAGAAAGAGTGTAAGAACATCACACAAAAGAGCTTTTTCTGTTGCTCTTAAGAAAAAGGAGTTTTTTATGTCATATTCCGCATTAACAGCAAGTCAAACCCCTCCCTTGCCCCTTGTGGGGCATAACTTAGGAAAAGAATCGCTCACCTTCATCCGTGATAACTGCACAGATTTATTACATTTACAAGAGGAACCAAATGAAGACTACAACTTTAACCGTGATATTGACAGACTTTGTCTTGAAACAGCTGTGGCTCGCTTTCTGGAGACAGGGTCACGTGATGACGCTTTTGATGTGTATGTTTGCTATTGTGAAATTTTCCAACCCTTTGGCAACAACTATCATTCTGTGCGGTATTTGGTCGAATTATTGGCAGAGCATGAGAGCAATTCCAGCTCTTTGTTGATGAAACACAGAGACCACTATACCCACTCTGTTTATGTTTTTCTCTTAGGTCTTGCTATTTTTCGTAACAATGAAAAGGTGCGACTTGTCTATGAAAAGAAATATGACCTAGTCGGTAAGGGGAGCTGTCACTTTTTAGAACATTGGGGACTTTCCTCTCTCTTTCACGATGTGGGTTATCCCTTTGAAATCGCCCATCAACAGCTGAAAGTATACGCCTGTGTTTTAGAGGGGGTAGACAAATCTGAAGTAGGCAGTCAGACAGATTTTTCTCCTTTTGTTTCTTATAAAGGCATGGAGCAATTTGCTTCTGTGACAGTGGGGGAAGAAAAAATTGATTTACGCCTGTTGCTTGCCAAAGAAATTCACAAGGAACTGGGAGAAACCTATCAGCTTTCTTATGAAGAACTGGAAGAAACCATGGTCTATCGGGGAAATTTTGATAATTATCAAGAGAAACCCAAGGCAACTTATCTCTATTTAGACCATGCTTATTTTAGCGGACTGATTCTTGCCAAAAAATATTTTCAATCCCTGACCAATCTGTCCCAATTAGACCAAGGGAAAGTGGATGCCATTGTGGCAGTGACTTTGCACAACAGTCTGTTTAAATTTTCTGTGAACCATTGCCACCTCACAAAAAATCTGGATCTTCAGGACGAAGCCCCTCTTGCTTATTTGTTGATGCTTTGCGATGAATTACAATGTTGGAACCGTATTTCCTTTGGGCAAAATTCCAGAAGCGATGTTTATCCCTTTGGCTTTGATTTAAAATTTCAAGACAATTCCATTCATTGCATCTATTTTTACGATGAACTATACAAGGAACAAAGTTTGAAGTCTAAATCATATCAAAGCTTGCACACAGATCAGCCAGAAGAAATGAGTCAATTTGGAAAAAGCATTCACGACATTGTGGATATTTCTGCTTCCCTCTCTGTGACTTTTTCCACTGAATTCAAAAAAGCAAGCCGATTAACAGCAGGGTTTATGTCTAACACAAACTATTTGAATATATACGACTTTGCCTTAATACTGAATGGACGCTATGAAAATGGTTTAAAAGATTTGCACTTGATCAACACAAAGGCAAAACTAGAAGAATTAGGACAAAAATTCATCGCTTCCTTCGAAAAATTATCTTTAGAAATTAAACTATCTAACATCGCTCAGGCAAAGGGCTACGCCAAACATCTACAAGCACTTTCTTGTTATTACACGGATGCCCCCTCTCACAAAAAACCCCTGACTGCTTTTACCCCTGCTGAACTAGACAAAATCTCTCGCTTAGAGCATGAACGTTGGATGGAAGAGAAATTTGCTATGGGTTGGCAGTACTATGCTAAAAAGTTTGACACTGAAAAACTGGACAAAGCTGTGCGAAACCGTAATCGAGTTCACCCAGATTTGAAACATTTTGATGAGCTTTCTCTAGCGGATCAGGCAAAAGACGCAGAACCTATGAAGTTGATGATTCCTCTTCTGGCTCTTTTTGATGGATTGAGAATTTATCGCATCGATGACACAGAAATTTAATCTCACCCCATAGAAAGAATACAGCTCTTCCACAGAAAGGACATTCTTGTCATGAATGATGATAAAAACCCCAAAGACCTTGACACCATTGAAAAAGAATTAAGAAAAAAATATATCTTTTTATGCCTTGCCACAGTTCCTTTTTTCATTGGTTGCCTTGCATACTTGCAATTTTACCCTGATGACTACTTAGATGCAGCCTATTTCGCCCTGCGAAACTATATCATGGAATATGATTTTGAAGAGAAGTCTTTCCTTTTAGAGCTTTCTCGCTGGTCTGCACTCCTTGCTTCTACCACGCTTATTCTGAGTGTTTTTCAAGAACTATATGCTCTCTTTCAGCGAAACTACATTCCTCGTTTTCAAAAAAATGTGGTGGTTTTTTATGGGGACAAAGGAGAAACTGAAGCAATTATCAAAAAAATGAAAAAGACTAATGACGGAAAATCTGTCCCCTGTTTTTGGGCGCAACGAGGTGTCCGAGAAAAGAATGTCTCCCACCATATCATTATGTATGATGATATCCAAGAAAATTTAGCTTTTTACGGAAAATACCAAAAAACCTTCAGCCCTCACTCCCACATTCATTTAATGTTAGAGGGCATAAGCCCACATTTTTTGGACCACAAATCAAAATCTTTGTACCCTTTTAGTTACCAAGAACTTCTTGCCCAAGATTTTTGGATCAACCAAGGACAAAAAGTCAAAGCATTGTGCGAAGAAAAAAATGGTGTCGTGAAAATTTTCTTTCTGGGAGATGGCTTTTTACTGGAAAAACTTTTAGATTATGGCTTACAAGTGAATATTTTTAATGAAAATCAACGAATCGAATATCATTTATTCGGTGATTTTACCCAGTATGAAGCATTTCATCATGGTCTTGAAAAAATTGACCATGTGCATTACAGGGAATATAAAACCTACCCAGCTGAATTAACCAGCAGGTTCGTGGGTGCAAATGGAAATCACTACCCTGATGACCGTCTGTTTTTCTATAAGGATGAATGGTATTTCCACAAAGAAGAACTGAAAACTGCAGATTTGTTTGTGATTTGTGGAAAAAATGACAACGAAACCCTCACCTTAGCAAGTCAATTAAAAACTGCTTTTCCTCTTGCTGTCATTCCCCTAGAAAAGACCAATGGCACTGATAAAGAAGAATTTATATCAGTACCACTTTATCTCAGACTGAATGATAAGGATTTACTCCACGAAGATACAGCGACTACTCAGAATTTTGTTTCTTTTGGTGACAAAGATACCATTTTCACCTATGAAAATATCACCAATAACAAGCTCATTCAACTTGCCATCAAAATCAATGCCTACTATTGGAATGCACTTCCAAAAAAAGAAAATCAACTGTGGCACAGCCTGTTGTCTTTTGATCGGGATTCAAGTTTACTGGCAGCTCTTTTTCTTTTATCCAAGAAGCAAGAGCTTTTGTCAAGTAATTCTGATTCCTTAAAGCCATATTGTGAATTAGAGCATATTCGCTGGATGAGATTTCATTTTATGTATAACTGGACCATCATGGACAAAGCTGTCCCTACCAAGGGAAATGAAAATCCACCATCAAAAAACAAAGTCTCACGTGAACATCCTCTTTTAATTCCGTATGAACAATTAAAGACCAAAGGGAAAGAGAATTTACAACAGATGCTCGAAGCCATGTTACTGAACATGAAGGAGTAAGGAAAATAACAATAGAAATGTGAAAGGAAATGGGATTACCATGAGTCAATTAAAATTCGCACCAAACGTAGAAGAAATTAAAAAAAAGCAATTACAACTAGCCAATCTCTATAAACACCCTGCCCAAACTGAAATTCATCTTTTATTTGCTCTTCTTGGAAATAAAGAAAAGCCTCTCCTCGCTGAGCTGAAAAATAAGTACAAAATGTCTATCCATGTCTCTCAGGAATTTTACGATGATCTTCATGCTATTTTAAAGAAAGAACCAAGTGTTGGCGTGCCTTTGGCAACAGCTCCTGTTATGTCTCCAGAATTGGAAGCAATTTATGAAAAAGCCCGCACTCTTGCCGATAATTACGGTGAAATGGAAGCTGTTCAAGAAATCCATCTGTTTCTTGCTCTTTTAGAATGTGACAACGCTGATTTACAAGTAGTCTTCCAAAAGTATAAACTAAGCAAAAAAACGGTTGAAAAATCCCTTCACAAAAGTGACTATCGTGCTACCTTTCAGAAACGAGTGGAACGCTCCAGAGAAGCTTGGCCAAGCCTTCCCATCATTGGGCGAGAAGAAGTTGTGGAAGACTTAAGCAGACTTATTTCCAAAAAAAACTATAGCAATGTGCTGCTTTATGGTGATTCAGGTGTTGGAAAAGGGGAAGTGGTGCACAGAATCGCTCAATTACTTGAAAATCTTGAACTGCCACTGGAACTTCAATATAAAACACTGCACATCGTAACCCCAAAGGAACTTTATTTATATCGTGACAATCCAGATTATCATGAAGGTGTTTTATATGTCCCCTATTTGGGAGATTTTTTAGTCAAAACACAGGTGGGAACCGAATTTGTTGACATTTTCGAGGATGTTCTCTTACCAAAATTGCTGTCAGATACCAAAGTGATCGTGCAATGCCCTACTTCCCTCTATCAAATGCTTAGCAATAGCAAAGACCCAAGGTATCAGCTTTTCATGACAAAAATGCAAATTTATCATTTGGAAGAACCCTCCGAAGAAGAAGTTCTTGCTATGCTTCGTCACCCAGACTTTCTAAAGCCTTTTGAAGAGCGTTTTCACACCACGATAGCACCAGAGGCTGCTGAAGCTTGTTATACCCTCTCTCAGCAATTTCAAGGTACTATTCCTTTGGCACAGCCTGAAAAATCTTTCTTCTTGCTGGAAGAATTTTGTTCTCATATGTGGTTTCATGTCAAAAACAAATGTTTTCAACCAAATATACCACAAGAGAAAATCGGCACTTACCTTCCTGGGGAGCGACTCTTCTCCAAAGCACCAGAAGGGAACATTCGCCCAGAAGAAAAGGAAGCCTCTTGGTCACTTTGCTGCTTTATGGAAGTGGCAATGGCTGATTCTCCTGAAAACAAAGTCACCAAAGAGTTATTAGAACAGTGGGTGCGACTTAAATCTGGTTCTGATACTTTATATCAAAACGATGCAGAGGAGAGAAAAAGGGTTCTGACCTTGCCATCTCGCCTGAGAAAACGGATTATTGGACAAGAGGAAGCCATCACTTCTGTGTCACAAGCTGTTTTCAGAGCAAAATCAGGACTAAAAGACCCTAATCGTCCTGTTGCTTCCTTCCTATTTTTAGGAAGTACAGGGGTGGGAAAAACAGAACTTGGCAAAACCCTAGCCAAAGAAATGTATGGCGAAGATTCCCAATTATTGACCTTTGACATGAATGAATACGGAGAAAAGCAATATGTGGCTCGGTTGATTGGTAGTCCTCCTGGCTATATTGACAGTCAAAACGGAGGTCAGCTGACCAATGCCGTGGCTAAAAATCCATACAGTGTCATCTTGTTTGACGAAGTGGACAAGGCTCACCCTGATATATTTCATATTTTCCTCCAAATCTTAGATGAAGGACGTTTGACCGATGCCCAAGGAAATGTGGTTGATTTTAAAAATACCATCATTATTTTAACCTCGAACCTTGGTGCCAAGCATGTTCTTTATGGGACAGAGCATGGTAAATTAAAGGAATCCACCAAAAAATCAGTGTTACGAGAAGTTCAGAAATTTTTCAAACCAGAATTTATCAACAGATTGGATGAAATGGTCTATTTCTTGCCTCTTCTGCCAGAGACTGTGTCAGAAATTATTAAAATTATCATTCGTTCCATCACCAAACGTTTGGAACCCCAAGGGATTCAAGTGGAAATTGACCCTGATGTGATTCCATATATTGTTGAGGAAGCCTATGACCCTGAATATGGTGCCAGAGCCTTGAAACGCTATATTCAAAAAAATATGGAAACCTTATTAGCTGGTTATATTTTAGAACATCCCGAGGCAAAAAATCTTTATTTCTACGAGCAAAAGGGACAATACCATCTAGGAGAGTTTACAGTCACTAAAAACGGTGAAGTGGTCTACCCCAAAAAGAAAATTGTTCGTCGGACAAAAAGTGAGTTGGCAGTCCTGAAATTGAATCCTCAGGAAGTAGAACTGATGAGCCAATTAGAAGCACGTCTGGCAGCGAGAGTCATCGGTCAAAAAGAAGCCATTTCTTCTGTGAGTCAGGCTGTACGACGTGGAAAAACTGGTGTCAGTGACCCCAACAAGCCCATTGCTTCTTTCCTGTTTTTAGGAACAACAGGGGTTGGGAAAACAGAACTTGCAAAAGCACTTGCTGAAACGCTGTTCCAAGCTCATGAAAAAGATAAGTTGGTTCGATTTGATATGAGCGAATATGGAGAAAAACACAACGTTGCACGTTTGATTGGCTCTCCTACGGGCTATACAGACGCCCAAGAAGGAGGTCAACTGACCAATGCAGTGAGCAAAATGCAACATTGCGTGGTGCTATTTGATGAAATCGAAAAAGCACATCCTGATGTGTTAAACATTCTTTTGCAAATTTTAGATGACGGACGCTTGACAGATGGCAGAGGTTACACTGTCGATTTCAGTCAAACCATTATCATTTTGACTTCTAACTTAGCAGCCACTGAAATTCGTGCAGCTTATGACATCTCTACTTGGGAGAAATCAATTATCAAAGAGGAAAAACCCGACTTTTCTCTTGTAGAGCCTGTGTTAAAACAACATCTGCGTGAAGAACTGCTGAATCGTTTCACAAGCTTGATTTATTTCCGTCCTTTCTCTGACTCCCAACTGACAGAACTGATAGAACTGCTCATCGCACAAACCAACAAACGACTTGGGCATTTAGAACTTTCTGTTTCACTCACAAAAGAAGCCAAAGAAAATATCAAAGAAAATGGTTTCTCTCAACAGTATGGGGCTCGTTCTTTGAAAAATTACTTTGATCAGAAAGTGCAAACCTCCCTCTCTGACCTGATTCTCTCCAACACCTTGCAAAAAGGGGACAAAGTACAGATTCACGTTAAAGATCAAGAATTTGTTGCACAAGAAATTTAGAGGAACTCCTTATAAAGGTATCCTCAAAATGTTCAACTGAAAGGTAATAGCAACGAAAAACCACAGAAATATTAGTCCTCCTTTTCTTCTCTACTAACAGCAAAAAGTTCTGAGTCCATACGGATTCAGAACTTTTTTCATGGTCAAAATAGGAAGTCATCAGGTTGCAATGCTTTTTCTTTCTTGAAAAGTCTATCGAGATTTTCAAGAATAAATCTTGAATTTCTGTTAGATCTGTGGTAAAGTAATATCAACGGAGGTGATCCCATGTTATCCATTGCCATTTGTGATGATGTGCCTGAAGAATCGGCTCTTTTAGAAGCTTTACTTCAAGAATACGAGAAAAAACAAAACTTACATTTTAATATCCAATGCTTTGACAGTGGATTTTTGTTTATTGATGAACTAAGAGGCGAAAATGCGTTTGACCTTTGCTTTTTAGATATTTTTATGCCTGGATTTTCAGGGCTTGCCACAGCAAAAGAACTAAGACTTTGTGATCAAGAAATGCACCTGATTTTCTGTACTTCTGCGTCCCAATACGCACTGGATGGATATGCTGTCCAAGCAAGCAATTATCTTTTGAAACCCCTGAACAAAGAGAAACTTTTCACTGCCATGGATCAGGTTTTGACAAAAATTCAGCAAAAAAATGAGAATATCTTTTGGGTACAAACAGGAAAATCCTTGGTGAAACTGGCTCACTCTTCCATTTCTTACGGCGAACCAGAGGGGAATTTTTCACGGCTTAAACTAAAAGATGAAAGTTTTCTTTCTTGTCGTTTGACTTTTTCAGAATTGTGCGAAAACCTCTGTGGATTTGGGAATTTCTCTTTGGTCAGTCGCTCTGTTCTTTTGAATTACGACGCCGTTATGGGTATGGAGGGAGATGCTTTTTTATTGACCAACGAAGAAAGAATCACCATCCCTCGACGGAAAAAGAAGGAAATCACCCAGTCTTTTTTAGATTATACCATGGGCTAAGCCTTGTGGCTTCATCTTTTTCAAGTTTCTTTATTGATTTATCCATTGGTCCAAGCCTGTGAAGTCAGCGATATTGTACCAATTTTCAGGCAAAGGTGTGGAATGAACCCCAGTTTGATTGTAATTGAAACTCCCTGCAGGGTCATGAACATAGTCTTCCATCATTTCGCCATCTTGAATATAGTAGTAATAAAGGTCAATGCCATCTCTTCCTGAAGGATACCCATCTATACTAGTTTCATCGAAAACATAGTTGTCTGAACTGGTGGTTAAACCCACTCTGTCAAAAGAACTCCCTGTATGGGCACCATTGAACCAAGCAACTGGAGAATCATTATACCTATAGACCTCTGGAAATGTCAGCAGATTGCCACTATGGATGTAGTGAATGTCTACAGCGGCATAATATGTTGTGCCTCTCGTGAATAATTCAGGGATGCCGTCTTCAGTCATATCATAGAGCATGTAAAAGCAATTAGCCAAATTATTGTAATCCCCATTTTCGGCTTCAAACGCTAAATCTGCCAATACCTGAGCATATAGGTCATACATCATCAAGGGGTCATTGCTTTCCCGAACCATGTCAGAAAGTGGCAGAGATTGTCCCTCTCCATTCAAATCTCCTTGAATTCCGTCCACAAAAGTGTCAGCGAAATAATAAAGAGGGTCATTTTCTTCCAATTCATAAAGAGTCATTTCCACTGTGCCATCAGGAAGGGTTTCCACGATTGCCACCTGCCCTGCCTCAATGTTTTGCTCTTCTGAAGCCGTTGTCCCTGTGACTGTCCCAGTGAGCACCACAATTTGGGTCACTTGATTTTCTGCATCAAAGTGGATGATACCAGAGGTACCACGCACCCCTGTCACCACGTTGTTAGTGTGAAATTCAAGAGTTTCATCTTCTGACAATGTGCTAGTCACGTTAAAAAATACGGTTCCCTTGGATAAGTAGATGTCAAGATGTTCCTCTTCTTGGATAATTTCCACTTGAGATGTTTCATTCACTCTAAGCACCTTGCTTTGGTCAAGGACCACAAAGGCATTACTTTCCATCATGGTTTCGATATTATCACCTGTGACCAAACGAGAACCTAGCACAACAGTTTTTTCCACACTGTTGTTTTGTACTGTGATACTGCCTGTGTAGTTCTCTAAACGCATTTCGTCGGCAGAAGTAGAACTGTCTCCCCCGCTAAAAATATTCCCGAAGATACTGCTCTCCTCTTGGGTGCTGCTGTTAGAAGCGGAATCGCTGTCAGTGTCCTCGCTGCTACAGCCAGTGAAGATCAGTCCTAATGCTAGAAATAGTGGTAATAATTTTGTTTTTTTCATGTTTCTCTCCTTCATTTTTGTTATTTTGAACAGTGTATCCAAAAATTCACAAGTTAAATTATACCAAAGGATCTCAAAATTGTCAAGACTTTAGGGTTTTCTTCCATGGTTTGTCTGGGTGAAAATATTTTGTAGAAATTTCAAAAACCTCTTGACAAATAGGACGATAGCTGATAGACTTTATGTAAATCTGTAGCTGATAGACCTCTAATTCATCAGGACACAGGCGAGAGAAAGGAAGATTTTATGAAAACACTGGGAGAGCCTTTGGGGCAAATTGAATCAAAATTTGCCGATATGATTTGGGATCATGAGCCTATCCCCTCTGGGGAGCTGGTGAAACTATGTGCCGAGGAATTAAATTGGAAAAAATCCACCACCTTTAGCGTTTTGAAAAAATTCTGTGAACGTGGTTTGTTCCAGAATCAAAAAGCCGTGGTGACTTCCCTTGTTTCTAGAGAGGAATTCAAACTATTGCAAAGCAAACAGTTTTTAGAACACACTTATTCTGGTTCTTTGCCACAATTATTTGCTGCTTTTGTATCAAATCAGAGTTTGAGTGAAGAAGAAGCAAGGGAAATCCAAGAAATGATCAACAGAAGGTTTGGTGATTGAAATGAGTTTGGAAGGACTTTTTCTCTCTGTCTTAAATCAAAGTCTGTTGGGGTCTTTTGTAATTATTGCAGTCGTCATTGCCAGATTTATTCTGAAAAAGACTCATCAGCCTACTTATTTTCCTCTTTGGTCATTGGTTTTACTTCGCTTGCTCCTACCCTTTTCCTTGGAACTCCCCTTGGAGGGAGTTCAGCAAGAAATCATGCCTATCACAGTAGCGCAATTTTATGTGGACACAAAGTATTCAGCAGAAAATCACGTGGTAACAGAAAATGATGCTTTTTCTAATCACAACCGCACTGAAACTGAGACCACAGGGAACAACGAGGAGGCGTCTCCTTCTCTCTTGAGCTTTGCTGTCCTATTTTGGTGTATCGGTATGATGATTCTCCTCTTTTCTGCTTTGATTTCTGTGTATAGAACAAAGAAATTAATTCAATATGGGTCAAAAGAAGAAGATAATGTGTATTTGGTAGATCACTTATATACCCCTTTTGTGTGGGGGATTTTGAAACCGAAAATTTATCTCCCCTCTCACATGACAGATAAAGAAAAAAACTATGTTCTGGCACATGAACGCTATCACATTCAGCGATTTGACCATATCACAAGGCTTTTTGCCTGTGTGACGCTGATGTTACATTGGTTCAACCCCTTGGTCTGGCTTGCTTTTCGCCTTGCGGGAAAAGATATGGAACTATCAGTGGATGAAGGAGTGATAAAAAACTCAGCCACTATGGACGAGGAAGGATTACCATTTTCAAAAGGCTATGCCGAAACTTTACTGCTATTTGCCACAAAGAAGAAACTCATTTCCCCTCTGGCTTTTGGTCAAGGGGATATTCAAGAAAGGATTGTGAATATCATGTCTACGCAAAAGAAATCCCTTCTAATTGGAGGTATTTGTACCCTTTTGGTCCTAGGTTCTGGGGTGGGATTTGCCTATCACTCCACACAGCCCAAAGCAATCACAGAAATCATTGGCTCTGGCGTTCTCATCTCCACTTATGATTATATCCACATTCCTGGTGCCACTGGAATGTATTTCACAGAATTTCCTGAACTGAAATTTGTCCTTGACGAAAAGGGCAATAACACCTATCACCCTGATGTTCTGGAATATAACGAGAAAGTCACGGCAAAATGGGAAGAAATTGACGAATTAACCAGTGCTCCTCGTGAAATTGATTCTTACATCCGTAAGGAAGGGAAAAGCACTGTTGTGGAAATTGCGGGATATTATACCAACGATGATGGGGAGCAAGTGGAATATCGAGACGAAATGGTCTTTGACTTCCTGTTTGACCAAGGATATGAGCATTTTTCCTCCAAAAATCGAGATTATGCCCCAGAGGTCATTGAAATCCCCAGTTCTTTTGAAGTCTTTGGGACTGATTATGTTAGTCCCGAGGAAACGATTGCAGAATCAAAGCGACATGACCTTGCCAAGATCGCTGTCAACGAATTTACTTCATATCCGTGGATTCGTTCTGCTACTTATTCTTTTTTAGACAGAGAGCACGTTTTGCTTTCCTTTGAAATTGGACTGCATGCTAAGGATATCCCCCCTCTCATGACAGAGGAAGAACTTTCTGTGATCGGGAAAGAATTAACAGGTTTTGAAGTAGAAGTCCTGTTTGCTCCCTAATTTCCGATTAACAAGACTCTTTTTTTGAAAAGTAGCACTCTTTCCCTATCTTCTCTCCTATATATTAAGAAAAAAGCTGTGAATCCATAGAAAGGGCTCACAGCTTTTATGATTATTCTGAAGGAAAGAACAGCTTTATTTAAGGAAGAATACAGTTAGCGACACAGAGAAAAGCGTCCTCTAAACTCTTAGGCTTAATTCTCTGTTTCTTAGCACTAAATCTTTTACAATTTCTGAACTAGGATGGTTCAATGTTTCACTGGGGGAATCATATTGTTCCACTTTTCCACTGTTTAAAATTAAGACCTTAGTGCCTAACTTTAACGCTTCGTTCACATCATGTGTTACAAATAAGACAGTCATTTTTAATTCTTCGTGTATTCTCAATAACTCCACTTGTAATTGTTCCCTTGTGATTTCGTCGACTGCGCCAAATGGTTCGTCCATTAAAATGATCTTTGGCTTTGATGCAAGGGCACGGGCGATGCCCACCCTCTGCTTTTGTCCACCAGATAATTCCCTTGGGAATCTGTATAAGATATCAGGACTTAGTCCCACACTTTCTAGTAAACTGACAACCTTTTCCTCTTTCTCTTCTTTGTTCCATCTTGTTTCCTTGGATAAATTGGGTACATAGGCCACATTCTTTAATATATTTAAGTGTGGAAACAATCCGACATTTTGTATGGCGTATCCGATTTCTCGTCTCAATTTCACCTTGTTGATGGTGGAAATGTTCACGTCTTCTATGAAGATACTACCACTGTCTGGCTCGTTTAGCCCGTTGATCATCTTTAATGCAGTTGTTTTGCCACAGCCAGATTTTCCGATGATTGTGACAAATTCTCCAGATGCGATGGCTAAATTTAGCTGATCTAAGACTGAATGCTCTCCATACTTTTTGCTGATATGATCAAACCGAATGATATCAGCCATCTAGTAGCCCTTTATCCACTAAATAAGTACGAGCGACTTCTAATTCGTCTTCCCCTTGTTCTACTTTGAAGTTCAGTTCTGCCATTTCTTTATCACTTAAAATGCCGTCCATTTTCAGCAATGCATCTTCCAGTAATGGATATTCCTCTAAGACTTCTTCTCTGACGATGGTAGAGCAGAAATAATTCACTTGTAAACCCAAATCATCGTTTAACACTGCCACTGGTGCATCTGGATTTGCAAGGGCTGCGTCTGTTGTAAAAGCAGTGGAGACATCAATGTCTCCAGAACTAAGTGCTTGATATTTTAATCCAATATCTACATCAGATACACTGGCAAATTTTAAACCATAAGTTTCGCATAATGCAGGAAAGCCATCTGCTCTCTCGATATAATCAGGGTTACTACCGAAATTTAATTCAGATGCCACAGCTTGCAAATCACTGGTATCTACCAAGCCATATTGATCAGCGATTTCTTGACGCACTGCAATGGTGTAAGTATTATTGAATCCATACATGCCCACCCAAGTCATGCCATAATTCTCGCTATACCCTGCTTGCAAGGCTTCTAGCATTTCTGAATCATCAATGGAACCGGCTTCATTGCCTAGCACCAACACCCAACCACTTGAGGTATATTCTGGATACAAGTCAAATTCTTTTGCTTCCATGGCTGGTTGGATGTTGCTGGTACCACCAGCGATTCCCTTGGTGATCTCTACTTCATAGCCAACATCTTCAATCAATAGCCCTAGCATTTCTCCCAAAATGAATTGCTCCACCATTGGTTTTGTGGCGATTTGAATGGGGTCTAATTGGACTGTTTCTACAGCCTCTTCACCTTGACTGCCTGTGTTTTCTGTGGGTGTTCCACTTGCTATTTCTGGTGTCTCTGCTGTGCTACAGCTTGCCAGTGCCAATAAACTCATTGACATTAAAAATGCGAATCCTCTTTTTTTCATTTCCTAAATTCCTCTCGATTTCAATTTCTTTTCTAGTATACCTAAGATTATATCACAAATTATTGCAGTTAACGCAATAAGTATACTCCCTGCTGCTGTCATTGCTGGATTGTATATTGTTATGCCTCGATAGATTGCCACCCCTAATCCACCAGCGCCGATAAAGGAAGCGATACCAGTGACAGAGATGGTCATCACCACCATATTTCTGATTCCTGCAACAATGACCCCAGAAGCCAGTGGCAATTTCACTTTTAATAAGATCTGTAGCCTTGTGCTTCCCATTCCTCTGGCTGCTTCGATGATATCTGCACTGATTGTTGTGATACCGATGTAAGTATTCCGTAGCATGGGCATGACACCATAAATGCTTAAGGCGATGATTGCTGTGGTGTTCCCTATCCCAGTGACGGGTATGAGCATACCTAATAAGGAGATTGCTGGAATTGTGTATAGTAAATTACTTGTTCCCATGATCGGTAGGACAAACTTTGGAAATTCTGCAATAAATATCCCAAGTAATAGTCCTATGCTTCCCGATATGAGCAGTGCTGTCGTGGCTAGTTTGATATGCTCTAACCAAAGCTCCCAAAACCAATCGCCCCGATTTCCATATAACTCTAAGATATCATTGATGACTGTCATTGAAACACCCTATGCTTTGCCTTAATTGCATCTACAGGACACACCTCTAGACACAAACCACAAAACAAGCAATTTTCTTCCTTTATTTTGTAAGTATCCCCTGTGCTTATGCACTTTTGTGGACATTTTTTCACACAGACATTACATTTTGTGCATTGCTCATCGATATAGAAACCAACTTCTTCACGCTGTACTTCACCATAAGAAAAATAAGTTCTTTGGATTGGATAGGTATCTAAATCAAAAAATTCACCTTGTCCACTGTAGATGAGAAATGCATCCAAGATATAACGGCTATCCTCTGGATATACCTCGTTCATCCCTGGATTTTGCACAAATACTTCATCTACCCAAAACTTATCCACTAATCTACATTTTCCAGTGAATTTTAGAGATTTATTATTGGGGCACATTGCTGATAATGCAATTTCTCCTGTCTCCATCAGTTGTTTATAGAAAGGCTTGCCTTTGGATGTTACGATATACATTCCATCTTCATTTGCGATCATCACATTAATGATTCTAGCTTGAGGCTTGTTAAATTCATCTACAGTAGCTGCTGTCGCTATTTTCACACTGCGAAACATTTCTGTATATGTTTTTCCTTCTACATTCATCATTTTCTCCCTTCCTCACACTATTTTCTCTCATTGGAAGCAATACCACACACCCAGTTACCCACAAGAAACAAGTGGAAATGATGTTAGAAAGCCTAAATCAAAAAAAAGCCCTAAAACCTAGGTAATTAAGTTCATATACTCAAATTGTTGACTGAAAGATGATTCTCCCAACAATTACCATCATCCTAAGAACTAAGTTATTATAACATCTTTCGTACCCCTTGTCAAGAAAATGCTTCCCCCTGTTCATGTTGAGAAAATGATCATTATTGACGGTAAAAGTACTCTTTTCCATCTGTTGGTTTGAAATAAGTTCTAATATAGCCATCTGTGGAAACCACTACAAATTCATTGCTAGATTCTTGATAATAAGCTGTGTCTCCGTCTGATTGGGTTCGTTTCAACGCTGAGGAGGACTTGATGACATTATTTGCTGCTAATAAGTAACTTTCCTTGCTATAATGCCCCAGTAAACCTCCGTGTTTGCTGAAATGCTCACTGAGATATTCCTCACTTCTAAACTCCAAGTCAGCACTTTGTGAGGAAGAATAGGTAGTATCATAATAAGATTCATTCAGCTGGAATAAATTTGTGATTTTTGGTAAGATCCAAAATATCAACAACAAGACTGCAACAACGATACTAGCAATTTTAGAGTAAATAGATTGCTCCTTTACAGATATAACACGAGGTTCTTTGATAGATGGCTTTTGTTCCTGTGTATTGGTTCCTTTTCTTTTTTTTCGGCAACTTTTACAACGTTGGGGTAAATTGAAGTTTTTTTCTTTGTAAAAATCAATTTCACCTTGTGACAGGGTAAACTCTGCCCCACAATCTTTGCATATTCTTGTCATTATCACAGCTCCTTTTCTTGATATTACCATAAATTGTTATTCATGTCAAGGATATTCCAACAGGAGTCAGTTCAACACTTGCAGAAATATTGATACTCATAGGAAAGAAAGGGTGTGGCTGCGTGGCTTCATGTCTTCCGAGAAAAAGAGACAGTCTCTCACCAGAAAGACTGTCTCACAAATTTCAGCAATCTTATGACATGAAGTCCAGTGTGTTAGGGTTTATTTTATGCGATTACTGTTTCTTCTGGAGGATTCCCTTGTAACTCGCTGATTTCTTTTCTTAAAAATACCATTGTAATGGCAAAAGCCAAACTATCAGCCACAGGTCCTGCGTATAACAGTCCATCTATGCCCAAAAATGTGGGTAAAATCAATAAGAGGGGAATTAAAAATAGTAATTGTTTGGACAGGGATACGATGGCACTTTTCAAAGGCTTGCCAATGGCAGTAAAGAAGTTAAAAGTGACCGGTTGTATTCCGTTTAAAAATGTCAGTGCCATAAAGATTCTAAAGTAATTCACACCAAATTCAAAGAATAATTCTCCTTCTCCTCCGAAAGCAGATAAGATTTGACGGGGGAAAATCTGAAAAGACAAGAATACCAAAACAGAAATCGCACAAGCATATTTAATACACTGCAGATAAATCTCCAGCACTTTATCTGGCTTTTTCGCCCCATAGGAATATCCTAGGAGAGGCTGGGCTCCTTGTGCTATTCCAATCATAATCGCCATATACAGGGCATTCACTTTTGTGATAATCCCTACACAAGCAAGGGGAATTTCTGTGCCATAGGCTGACAATCCACCATAGTGAACTACCATGTTATTCATCACAATTTGCGTCAACATCATCACCAGTTGTTGGAGAAAAGGCGCAGCACCAATTTTACAGATTTGTTTTATAATCGTGGAATCTGGTTTTATTTCTTCCCATTTGAGAGGGAAGGACTTGAAATTTTTGAAATACCTTATGGCAAGGAAAAAGGAAACACCTTGACCAATCACAGTTGCCCATGCAGCCCCCTCTATTCCCATGTCAAAGCCGATCATCAAAAGGGGATTTAGGATACAGTTGAGGAAGGCTCCAGTCAAAGAGCAAATCATAGCATATTTGGGAGAGCCGTCAGAGCGAATGACTTTCGTTGTGGCTTCTGCTGACATCCAAAGGGGAAAGCCAAATGCTGTAATACTTACATAAGAAAATGCTAAGTCAAAACTATTTTCCGTCGCCCCCAATGTCCACAAGAGTGGATTGAGAAAAAGCAAGGTGATTGTGGTAATCAATAGCCCCACCAAAGGGGTAACGACTAAGACAGCGCCCACAAATTTCTTCCCTCGCTCTAGGTCTTTTTTCCCCAACGCAATACTGAAATTCACAGCGCCACCTAATCCCAACAAAAGCATGATTGCCGTTGTCAAGGTGACCAATGGAAAGGCAATGTTTGTGGCTGCATTGCCATCAATTCCGATGATATGACCAATGAAAAGTTGATCAATAATGTTATAAAGTGCTGCCACCAATCCACTTAAAATAGCGGGTAATGCGTATTTACCAATGGTTTTTTGGAGGGAATTCTGCTCTAGTTCTTCGCCTATATTTTTAGTGTTCATTTTCTCTTTCCTTACTCGTTGATGCAAAAAGATTCATGACCCATGAGTTGAAAGATTGGATTGTTGTCATCTCTTGTAGAAAGTGTGAATGTTTGGTTACTTTCGTGAACCAGAGAGAAGAATGTCCCTTCCCCAATGATATTTGTGTCCTTAAGAGACTGAAACAAGGCGATTTTCTCTTTCTCTGTTTTGCAGTAACGCACTTTTTCAGAGGGATTTTCTACTTCTTTCAGTGAATGGTTGCACAGTAGAAATTCCACCTCAAGCCCCACTTCTGTGGCATATTCTTCCATGGCAATAAGCACATCATAAGGGGCAAAGACAGCGATTTTTCCTGTTTTCTTTGTGGCTGTGACTGGTGTTCCTTGGCTTATTCTTGGAATATACGTTGCGATTTCTCCAAAGAATTTTTCTTGGCTTTCTGCGCTGATTGGAAATCCATAAACATAAGGGGTTCCAAAACGTTCTTGTAGTATTTTTGCCCCTTTTAGTCCCTCGTAACTAAGAACCAAATTGATTTTTGCCTTTCCCATGGTGAGTATTTTTTCTAAATTTGTTTCACAAGAAAGTACTGCGTGTTGAGACAAAGCAAAGTGTTCTTTCATCATTACTTCTGCCTTTTTCATGTCCCCCACGCCGTGGGAAGAAAAGGATGAAATGCCTAAAATATTGTAACAATTTTCTTTTTCAGCAGTCTCTTCTGGTAATTCTGTGACTAATTTTGTGTAGGCTGCTTGTAATCCAGAAGAAAAATCTCCAGCAAAACCACCTTGTGGAAAGACAACAAGCTGTGCCTTTACCTCTTCTTTTAAATAACTGCAAACACCCTCTACATCATAACCAACGACGGAAGAAACAGAAGAAGCCATGACAAAAATCACTTTTGGGGAGAGTTTTTTGTCCAGTTCTTTGATTTTATTCTCTAAACGTGTGTCTTCACCTAGAACAAGTTCACTTTCGCTTAGTTGCGTCGTGAAAAGATCCCCTGGAATACTCATTTCAGATGTGGTGAAATTTTTCTTTGCATAAGCTGAAGTACCTGCTGGTCCATATTCTAACACGATGGCACCTTCTATTTGTAACAGCGTCCACAAAATACCCATGCGGTCAGAGGGAGTTGGTAAAAAACGTGTTAAACTCATCTGCGGCCACCTCCACCCATACGAGAATGAAGTTTCTCTCTGATTTCTTCGTCGCTCATGTGTCCTCCCATTTTGTCTCGCATCATTGCCATCATTTCTTCCTCACTCATATCTCCTCTTGGACGACCTCCTTCAGGGCGACCTCCTTCAGGGCGACCCCCTTGCCCTTTTCCAGCAAATTTATGAGCCATTTCCCCCATTTTTCCCATAGGAGAATTTCCTTGACCATCTCTTTTTTTCTTTCTGGGCAAGGCATAACCGATGGCTTTTTCCACCAATTCAAAGCCATATTCTCCGTCTTTACCAGTGTAATGATTGGTCGTTAAGAGGTGAATTGGCAGTTTATATTTTTCTTCTGCTTCTTGGACGATTGATTGGTAATCTTCGCCGATGATTTCAGGGACACAAGTAGTCACCAAAAATAGTGTTTTGGGCGTCGTGATTTCCATCAATTCGTCGATGGCTGCGGCGACTTTGTCCGCAGAGCCAAAGGTGACATCGTGCTTATCCATCACCACAGAAAAACAAATATCGCCCCCTCCACGTCTGATAATACCAACTTTTGAGTAATAAGTGCATTCTTCTGTGCCAATAATCAGCATTGCAGCACCTTCAATAGAGGCGATTGCTTTTGCTGCAGAGGACAAGGGACAACGTTCCATCCCAGACAGTTTCCTCATCATATCCATTTTTGCTTCCATTTCTTCCATGTTATCTTTCATAAAAACCTCTTTCTATCCATCTGTTGTGTTCTTGATTATTTCATCTGCTAAGTCTTGATACACCTGACACATGGGGGATTCTGTTGCAAATTCAAAGACAGTTCCACCTTTGTTTTCTGCCACTTGAATGTCCCCAGAGCGTGGGATTTCTGTTATAATTTCCGTACCGATTTCTGCGCAAGCTTTTTCTACAATTTCTCGTTCGTTTTCGATATTTTTGCTGTTTAAAATCAGTCCAGACATTTTGGCATAGGAACGTTTTTCAAAATTCTTCACAGCAGTTGCAATGTTATTCGCTGCATAAAGAGCCATCATCTCTCCAGAAGAGACAATAAATACTTCTTTTGCATATCCATCACGGATTGGCATGGCAAAACCACCACAAACCACATCACCAAGAACGTCATAAATCACAATATCTGGCTGATAAACTTCAAATGCCTTTAACTCTGCAAGTTTTTCAAAAGCTGTGATAATCCCTCGGCCAGCACAACCAATCCCTGGAGTGGGTCCTCCTGATTCCACACAGAGAACCCCTGCATATCCTGTGAACACCACGTGTTCTAGGCTTAAATCATCTCCATGTTCTTTCAACATATCCAAAACAGAGGGGATGACTTTCCCGCCCATTAAGTTTTTGGTAGAATCAGACTTTGGGTCACAACCAACTTGCATGACTTTAAATCCTTTTTTCGCCAAAGCAGCGGATAAATTAGAGGTGGTTGTGGACTTTCCGATACCACCTTTTCCATAAATCGCAATTTTTCTCATTTGTTCTCCTTTTCTTCGTACACCTAAGTATTTTTTTATTCAAAAAATAGTGCTAAGCAGCACTTTTTGTCTTATTTTCCCCTTGGAGATGGATTGTTCTCACAAAGAAAGCGGGTCATTTTCTGTAAAAGCCGGATACATTCCCTTGTGTCCTCTTCCCCTAGATAGGTGATTAGCTTTTCAATTTGTTTTTTTTCAGCATTACTTGTTTCTGTTAAATAAGCCTGTCCCTCTGGCGTGATCGACAGCAATTTCGCCCTTTTATCTGTGGGAGAAATTTCTTTGGTAATATATCCTTTCTTTAATAATCTGTCTAGCATTGGTGTAATTGTCGCTTGGGTGATGCCCAGTTGTTGACTGATTTTCACCGAAGTTGTCTTCACGCCCTGCTTTTTCTCATGTTTTTGAATACGTCTTAAAATGTTAGTATCACTATTTTGAAAGAATCCGTATTCTGCTGTTCGTACTTTTTTGAGCAAATGAATCTGTTTTTGTAATGCGTCCATGTGCTCATTGAATAAATTCATCTCGTCCACAGATAACTCTCCCAGTTCTTTTTTACTTAGGACTACTAAGTGTATTCATATTAGCACAAGTTAACGTCCTTGTCAAGAAGTTTTTTGAAAATTTTTAAGACAACAGCGCACAATCCCCATTCTCTACTTTTGCTAAAATAAGCTCTTTAAAATCGATAAAAATCTCGGTAATCCACCAAGGATGACTCTCAATTTTAAACTTTTTGAAGAACTGTTTCCTCAAGGTGAATTGCTCTAAAGGAGCAAGGGAGAGTGCCCTGGGGTACAGTCGTTAAAGTGCTGTCCTCGTCCCTGAAACCCATTCATACCTACAGCAAATTGTCCGTTTGTCCACAGTGTGACGCCATCTAGCTTGATGTCAGCTTCTTACAGTTTTCCAATGTTTTTCAGGAATAAACGCATAAATTCACCACACAGATAATTTTATACTTGTTTCATAGGTATATCCGTTCATTTGCTTCATTATATCACGATTTAATAGAATGAATAAGATAATTTTGAGATAAAGTATTACGCAATATGAAAGAGGTCAGCCTTTGTGTGGCTGACCTCTTTCAATGGTTCATGTACTAGAAAAAGTGTTTTCAAGTTGTCTTATGTCATTTTCCATGTCGATTACGATAAGCAATATTATTCAACTCGGTCTTCAGTTTCACTCGATCATTTGCCAAGTGTTGTTTTAACCTTGCCTCATCTACAACATACTCATACTGAACGCCTTCATCATTAATGCCATCCAATACTGATTGTGCTCCTTCCGAGCGAGGTTTACTTCCGTCAATCACACCTGCTACAGCTGCAACACCAAAAAGAGCTGTCATGCCAAAAAGCACATATTTAAAGACAATGATAATGATAATCATACCAACCAACTCAAATAGGACATTTTTTACACTAAACCCAAGAGCAAATCCCCCAATTCCACTGGTGAGTGCTGCCAAAATACGATATATCGGTTTTCGGTCTGCCCCACGAACAAAACCGATAATCATGGAAATGAACCAAATTGCGTAGCTAAGGTAGAGTAACATACCCACAAAGGACAATAATAACCCACTAGCTAAAGCTATAAGGAACGTGGGTTTTTCAAAAAGTTCATCCATATTATCACGGTCTGTCGCCAGTAAAAATAAATCAGCGAGAAGAACGATAACTGTGATCACTTTAATAAATAGTGGTTGAAAATTAAATAAGACACGAAGAATCGAGAAAAATGCAAATCCTACAGTGCCTAGCAAAAGCACTTTCCATAATTTTTTCTGCTTTTCAGTAGCATTATTAGGCATACCTAGGAGATGCCGAATGAAATTTTTATCACTTTCAACAAAATCACTTAAAATATCTTTCATAAAGTTCATAGAACCACTTCTCTCTGTCATAATATATAATTTGCTACTGTAAGATTCTACAGAAATCAAGGCAACAACTTGAAACCATAGCTTTCAATCAAAATAATGAAGCCTTTGAGCTTAAATATTTTTCATATTGGTATATCATACCATACTTGTTCCTTGCTGTCAAGTTTAATACTTTATTTTCTGCATAATTTTTCCAGAGAAATCAAGCTCTCCAGAGAGTCTTGTTCCAGCATAGGCTCCCTAATTTTCGCCCTGAAAAAGTTCTGAATCCACCAAGGATTAATAACTTTTTCAGAACAATAATTTTCTCCTA
Source organism: Eubacteriales bacterium (assembly GCA_044432725.1). Lineage (GTDB taxonomy): Bacteria > Bacillota > Clostridia > Oscillospirales > Oscillospiraceae > JAWXUK01. The sequence continues at coordinate 103,336 of JAWXUL010000004.1, read as the reverse complement.
TAGATATCGTTGTGGGTTGTGGTTGGGGCTAGGTTTTAACTCCAACTTGTTTGAGAGGATTCTAGCATTTGTTCATGGGTTACTTCATCAGCAGGTTTTGAAGGGTCAAAACCAAAATCTGGTGGTTGTTCTTTCCCTGATAAAGTTGCACAGATTGTTGTAGTGAGGACTAGATTTTTGATGATTTTCACGTTATAATATCCTTAAAATATGCTTGTAATTTGGCATAAAGAGTATAGCTTATTATATACCATTGGCATTGTAAAAGTCAAGACAATGCCTCATGATTCTCTTTTTGATTTAGAGAAAATGCGTGCTTTCTATGGGGAATGTCAAGGTCGTACAAAAAAATGACGAATCGAGATACTTCTTGAGGGATTGACAAGGACAAAAGAAAGAGCCGTGGAAGATTTTTAGGGAATTTGAGGGGATTATTTTTCCTAAAGAGGGGAATGAGGAATTGTCAGAATTTTTACGAAAAGTATTGATTTCATCCTAGATGTTTGTTATAATGAAGGTGAACGTTTTACATTATATAACAGTAACATAAAAGGAGTTTTCCATGGGTATCTTTGGGTCTTTTACTTTGTTTGCACTTTTGGTGATTATTTACCAGTTTATTGTTTCTATCTTTACAGTATTATTTCGTTTTACTGGAATGCCCAGAGAAAAGGCACGTTTTCAGGTAGTTGCCTTGCTCACTGGCTGTGGATTTACCACAAAAGAGAGTGAAATGGCAATATCTACCCCTGTGCGAAGAAAACTTTCACATATTATTATGGTTTTTGGGTATGCTTTTTCGGTCACCATTATGTCTGCTTTGGTGAATGTTTTTGTGTCTTTGAACCAGTTCGAGCTACAACATGTGTGGTGGCAGTTATCCATTCCATTGGTGCTTTTACTCGTGGTGGAAATGCTTGGAAGAAACAAAACAGCAAGCCGATTTATCAACAAACGCATCGAAGCTGTTGCAGAAAAACTGGTCCACGGAAACTATGAAAATCGAATTTTGCTTCTGGACCACATAGGGCATAACGCCATAGTTGAGGTTAATTTAAGGAAAGTACCAGAGGAATTTTCAAACAAAATGCTACGTGACAGCTGCATCGGGGACAAATATGGTATTTTGGTCATTTTGCTAGAACGTGCTGGCAGGCAACCTGACAAAGTCCATGCTGAGGACTATTTTCGTGAAGGAGACAGACTCATCGTCTGTGGAAAATACCAAAATATTTGCAAAGCCCTTGGTGGTGGAGAGCGTGCCCTTTCCGCAAACACTTAGGGCAGTGAGAGCCTGACTCACAGCTTCTATTCACGGGATTTTTGAAAACCCCTTGGTCATTTAAATACACCCCCAAATCTTAGATTTTTCTAACATTTGGGGGTGTTTGTTTGTGTGATTTTACTTTATCACGCTTAGTCGAAATCATCATAATCGTATTTCTTTCTGAGTTTTTCTTTTTCCTTCTCCAGTGCTTCGTCTGACAAAGAAATACAACACAATCCTAACCATACCAACTTCATCTAGGCTGACTTCTCCAGCAGTGCATTGGTTATCTTCTTGGTAGATACAAAATCTATGGCGACAGGTCATAAAGTCACCTCCTCTGAATAAAGTATAACAGATTTGCTAGCTTATAGCAAGCAAATTGATGACTGTTTTAGGTTACACTTAATAAGGGTGATGAAATGGACGAAACTATGGACTACTATGAAATAATTGGAAAAAATGTGGCTTATTACAGAAAAAAGAAGCATTTAACCCAAGAAGGATTGGCACATAAGACAAACATATCTCGCACACATATCAGTCATATCGAGGCACGAAACGTCGAGAAAACCCCTTCTTTGGACATTCTTTTTCGTATTTGCCTAGTTCTAGGAATTGAGCCATACCAACTTTTTATAGAAGTGGAAGATATATAAGTGGCGAACAACAGAAGAAATAGTTATATTTTTTGGCAGTCTTTCTTGTGAAAGACTGCCTATTTTTTATGTTTGTATCAGTCCTTTCCTACCTCGATCAGTGTTACGAACTCAACAATGTTACATCCCTCTCTTTCAAGATGATAGCCAAGGATGAGAGAGGTTTACTGGGAGGATTTTTCTCCTTAGGGTTGACATCATGGAAAATCCCACGAAATCCCTCCCCTCTCCTTGTAATCATTTCCCTATTATGGTATAATTATTTTGACAAGAACTGACAAAGAGGAAGGCTTTTCCTCTAAAACAAAGAAATAATGAGGTACAATTATGATTACAGGGGAATTACGTAACAAAATCGACAGCTTATGGGATATGTTCGCAGCGGGTGGCATCGTGAACCCACTGGAAGTGGTGGAACAAATCACCTATTTGATGTTCATTCGTGGACTGGATTACAACGATATGATGAGAAATAAGGAATCAGCCATGTTAGGACTGCCTTTTCAGTCACTTTTTCCTGAGGAAGTCACCATTTCAGGAGAAACCATCTCTGGGGAACAGCTGAAATGGTCCGTTTTTCACGATTTCCCTGCTGAAAAAATGTTTGACATGATGGGTAACTTTGTCTTTCCTTTCATCAAGAATCTCCACGGAGAAAAACAAACTTCTTACGCTAAGTATATGGAAAAGGCAAATTTTAACCTCCCCACCCCCTTATTGCTGTCAAAAGTGGTGGATTCCTTAGATGAGATTTATGCTAGTATGGACGAACTCCACAACAAGGATATTGGTGGGGATGTCTATGAGTATTTGCTCTCAAAAATTGCACAATCTGGCTTAAATGGTCAATTTCGCACGCCAAGACACATCATTCGTATGATGGTGGAGTTGATGGAACCTTCTGCTACGGATTTCATCTGTGACCCTGCTTGTGGCACATCTGGCTTTCTGGTGGCAAGTGGTGACTACTTAAAAGAGAAAAATAATGGTGAAATTCTCCGAAACAAAGAAACAAAGGACCATTATATGAATGAAATGTTCACAGGTTATGACACAGACGCTACCATGCTTCGCATTGGTGCTATGAACATGATGAGTCACGGTGTGGACAACCCTTCCATAGATTATCGGGATAGTTTGTCAGATCAGAACACGGATTTCGAAAAATATTCTCTGATTTTGGCGAATCCACCCTTTAAAGGAAGCATTGACAACGATATTGTCTCTGGACATCTGATAAAAGTATGCAAAACCAAGAAAAGTGAACTTCTTTTTCTCGCACTGATGCTGCGTATGTTGCGTGTGGGTGGTCGCTGTGCTGTCATTGTCCCTGATGGTGTTTTGTTCGGTGGTTCTACGGCGCATAAGGCGATTCGGAAAGAAATTATTGAAAATCATCGCCTTGAAGCTGTGATTTCCATGCCTTCAGGGGTATTTAAGCCCTATGCTGGGGTGAGTACAGGGATTTTGATTTTTACAAAAACAGGGCATGGTGGAACAGATTCTGTGTGGTTTTATGACATGAAGGCTGATGGTTTTTCACTGGATGACAAGCGAAGTGAGATTTCTGACAACGATATCCCTGATATTTTGGAGCGATTTAGTAAAGTTGAGGCAGAGGGAAGTCGGGAACGGACGGAACAAAGTTTCATCGTTCCCAAAGAGGAAATCGTGGAAAATGCCTATGATTTGTCAATCAATAAGTATAAAAAGACAGTGTATGTGGCAGAAGTCTACCCACCAACAAAGGAGATTTTAGCAGATATTTCTGAGATAGAGAAAAAAATTGGGGCGAAATTGGAAGCGTTGGAGGGGTTTTATGAGTGAAGTGAAGTTAGAAGAAATAGTTCAGATTTCGTTAGGACTAACGCATACACCTAAATACCAAGAGCAGGGAGTTCCTTTTCTATCTGTTAAAGATATCAGTCAAGGTTTTATAAATTTTGAAAAATGCAGTTACATTACAGAAGAAGAATATAACTCGCTACCTAAAGGTGCAAAGCCACAAATTGGTGATATGCTATTCTGTCGTGTTGGAACATTGGGGAAACCAGTAATAATTGAAAAAAACACTCCTTTATTTGGAACTTTCGTGAGTTTAGGGTTCTTTAGAAATAAAAATAAAGATAATTTAGAATTGAAATATTTGTATTATTGGATGTTTTCAAAAAGCTTTTTTGAACAAATTAGACAAAATGTAAAAGGTGCGTCACAAGCAAATTTGAATACAGGTTGGCTGTCAAAATTTAATCTCCCCCTCCCACCCCTTGAAAAACAGCAAGAAATCGCTCACGAATTAGATGAAATCAGTGAAATCATCGCTCTACGGAAAGAGCAAATCAAGAAACTGAATTTGCTAGTGAAGGCGAAGTTTGTGGAGATGTTTGGGGATCCAGTGGTGAATCCTATGGCGTGGGAGGAAAAAAATCTTGATGATGTTTCGAAAAATTTAGATAACAGAAGGGTTCCGATAACAAGTAACGATCGAAAACTTGGAAAATATCCCTATTATGGAGCTTCTGGTATAATTGATTATGTAAACGACTATATTTTTGATGAAAGACTACTTTTAATTTCCGAAGATGGGGCAAATCTACTCGCTAGAACAACAGCTATAGCATTTTCTGTTGAAGAAAAATGTTGGATTAATAATCATGCTCATGTACTTTCTTTCCACGCAACAGCAACACAAACTTACTGCGAATATTTATTTAACAAAATTGATTTAACACCATTCGTAACTGGCTCTGCACAACCAAAACTAAATCAATCGAAGTTAAATGAAATAAGTTTCCCTCTCCCCCCCCTCCCCCTCCAAGAACAATTCGCCCTATACGTCCAAAGCGTAGAGGAAGCAAAAAAAGAAATGGAAGAGGGGCTTGTGAAGATGGAAATGCTCTTTGCAGAGAGAATGCAGGGGTATTTTGGGTAACCCTCTCCGCCTCTGCGGAGGCACCTCTCCCAGAGGGAGAGGCAGAGGAGGGTGCGTGGCTTTTGGCTCTCCCTTTGGGAGAGCTGTCGCCCTCAGGCGACTGAGAGGGTGTTCTTCAGGGGAAAAGACTGAGAGGGCGTTCTTGAAAATTGCGAATCTTTGAGCAGAAGTGATGAAAAACAATAAATTACTTAGCAGAGCCAAAAGCCTAAGAAAAGAAATGACACAAGAAGAAAGAAAATTGTGGTACGATTTTTTGAGGCACTACCCAGTCAAAATTTATAAACAACGTATCATTGGTAATTATATCGTTGACTTTTATTGTCACAAAGCTAAACTGGTGATAGAACTTGACTGATCTCAGCATTATACTGAGGAAGGTATGAGTTATGATACAGAAAGAACAAAAATCTTATATAGTTTAGGCTTAAAAGTCATTCGTTTTACCAATCACGAAGTGAAAAATCATTTTCGAGAAGTTTGCCAAAAACTTAATGATGCAATCATTACAGAAAGGAATGAATAAGATGACCAACTTCGATCATTTTACCAAAGAACCACAATTTCAAACCTTTGCCAAAGTGGCAGTGAATGCAGAGAAATGCTTTGCCATTGACCCTGCCACAGCAGCAGTCAACTGTCGCAGAGCCATGGAGTTCGCCATAAAATGGCTCTATTCTGTGGAAAATGCACTATATTTTCCAGAAAACAGCACCCTTCACAGCCTGTTGACGGCTCGTTGCTTTAAGCAGTTTATAGATCCTGAGTTGTTCTTTCGACTTGATTTTATTCGAAAAGCTGGGAATGATACCAGCCACGAAAAAGCAGAAATCTCAGAACAAAAAGCCACTATTTGTTTGCAAAATCTCTATATTTTTCTTGACTTCTTGGGCTATTGCTATGGGGAACATTATGAGGACAGAGAATTTGACCCTGTTTTACTGAAGCAAGGAGAAGCCGTCCCTGCCAGTCCTATTTCTGAAGTGGACTTCACCACGTTGCAGAAAGAAAAGGAGGATGTGAGAGAGGAACTTTCTCAGCGTTGCGAGGAAAAGAAAGAATCTTACGAGCCAAAACCTCTGGATTTATCAGAATATGCCACCAGAAAAATATATATTGACACCATGTTGCGTGATTTAGGTTGGAAACAAAAGGGAAATTGGATTGACGAGGTAGAACTGCAAGGAATGCCAAATAAATCCGAAGTTGGTTTCGCTGATTATGTCCTTTATGACGATGTTGGTAAGCCTCTAGCCGTCATTGAAGCAAAAAGAACCTCTGTTTCCGTGGAAAAAGGAAGGATTCAAGGGACATTGTATGCTGAATTGCTTGAAAAACAGCATGGAGTGAAACCTGTGTTATTTTTAACCAACGGATTTGAATACAGACTTCTTGATTGGCAATATCCAGAAAGAAAAGTGGCTGGGATTTACGCAAAACGAGACTTGGAAAAACTCTATAATTTGCGAAAACAACGAACTCCCCTGAAAAACATTGAAATGAACAAGAAAATTGCAGATAGGTACTACCAAGAAGGCGCTATTCGAGCCGTTTGTCGTACTTTGGAAGAAAATCAGAGGAAAGCACTCCTTGTGATGGCAACAGGTTCGGGGAAAACGAGAACTGTCATCGCACTTTGTGAGATTCTGCAAAAACATGGTTGGGTGAAAAACATATTGTTCCTAGCAGACAGAACTCCACTGATTTCTCAGGCAAAAAGGAGCTTTGTCAATCTTTTACCTAATCTTTCTTGTACAAATCTCTGTGAAGATAAGAAAAACACCTCTGCTCACTGCGTTTTTTCTACGTATCAAACAATGATCAACTGCATTGACACAATCAAAGACAAGGATGGGAAGCTGTTTACCACAGGTCACTTTGACCTTGTGATTTGTGACGAGGCACATCGCTCTATTTATAACAAGTACAAGGATATTTTCACCTATTTTGATGCGCCTTTGGTGGGTTTGACGGCAACACCTAAGGACGAAATTGACAAAAACACCTATGAAATCTTCCAACTGGACAAGGGAATCCCCACTTATGGCTATGAACTTGCCCAAGCTGTGAGAGATGGATATTTAGTGGATTTTATGTCTGTGGAAAGTAAATTGAAATTCATTGACGAAGGCATTCACTATGATGACCTAAGTGACGAGGAAAAAGAAGAATTTGAAGAGACTTTTACCGATGATGCAGGGAATGTTCCGAAAAAAATCCTTTCCTCTGCCCTGAATGAGTGGCTTTTTAACGAAGATACCATCTCGAAAGTGTTGGACTTGGTGATGACACAAGGGATTTCAGTGGACTATGGTAGCAAACTAGGGAAAACCATTGTTTTCGCAAAGAATCATCTACATGCAGAGAAAATATACGAAATATTCAACAAAAACTATCCACATCTTCCTGGTTTTGCCCAAGTCATTGATAATTATATTAACTATGCAGAAACTGCCATTGATAGCTTCACTGATGGGAATAAAATGCCACACATCGCCATTTCTGTGGATATGTTAGACACTGGGATTGATATTCCTGAGGTGGTTAATCTGGTATTTTTCAAACGAGTCATGAGTAAAGCGAAGTTTTGGCAAATGATTGGACGTGGCACTCGTCTTTGTCCCAACCTGATTGACGGGACGGATAAAAGCAAGTTCTATATTTTCGATTGTTGTGGAAATTTCAAGTTCTTCCGTATGCACGAAGGAAAAACTTCCAACAATATCCTCCCTTTGCAAGGTGCTTTGGTGAATTTAAAGGCGAAATTAGTTCTATTGCTCCAAGACTTCGATTATCAAAGCCCTGAATTACAAGAAATCAGAGAAAACTTAGTCATTGAAGTAGTAGGAAAAGTATCTGAATTAAACAAAGAACACTTTGCAGTGCAGCAGCACTTAGAGTTTGTGGAGAAATTTTCCGATAAAAAGGCATATGATTCTCTCACTTCTCAGGATACGGCACTGATTTCTGAACATTTGGCACATCTTATCTTGCCAGACAAGGATGAAATTTCTGCTTTGCGATTCGATGCCCTTCTCTATGGGATAGAGTTTGCCTTTTTGGCTAAAAAACCAATGTCTAAAGGAATAGGTGATTTATTTCAAAGAGTAAATGATATTTCCAGAATCCAAAATGTTCCTGAAATCACGGCGCAACACGAGTTAATCGAGAAAATTTTACACAATGATTACATGGGGGAGGCAACAATCCCAGAATTTGAACACATCAGAAAGTCTCTACGTGGTTTGGTGAAATTTATAAAAAAGGAACACCGCATTTATAGCACCAACTTCACGGATGAAATCACCACGGAGTGGCATGAATCTGACTTAGAAAATGATGATTTAAAAAATTATAAAGAAAAAGCAGAGTTTTATGTGCGTGAACACCAAAATCACCCAACCATTGCGAAATTAAAGCATAATGAGCCACTTACATTTGAGGATATGGTTGATTTACAAGATATTTTATGGAGTCAAGTAGGCACAGCCGAAGAATATGAAAACACCTTTGGCGAAAAACCTCTAGGGGAATTTGTCCGAGAAATTCTTGGACTGGATATGAATGCAGCGAAAAAAGCCTTTGGGGTGTTTTTAAGTAATGCGAATTTAGATGATCGACAAATTTACTTTGTGAACCAAATTGTGGAGTACATCGTGGAAAATGGTATGATGAAGGACCTATCTGTCTTGCAAGAAGCACCGTTCACTTCCAAAGGAAGCGTTGTTGAGATTTTCACGGATCTTTCAGTATGGCAAGGAATACACAAAATCATCCAAGAAATAAATCAAAATGTTAAGGTCTAAGCTGATATTTCCCAGATGAAAGACATTTTAAGATGAAAAGAGCAACTCACACAGAGTTGCTCTTTTTCACATTTATCTATACCTTTGGGAAAATTAAACGATTTGCTTTTTGAATTCATCTAGTATTTTTTTACTTTTTCTGCCATGTGTATCACCTCTTTCTTATTGTCTAGTATAACACACAGTTCGATTTTTTTCTGTACAACTTAGTATAGCTGATCCACATAGTGCATAAAGTTTTTATGAAACTGGAAAAAACTTTCCTAAAATATTAGAGAAACTGCAATCACTATCTGACCTAAGTCGAGTGGTTGCAAAATAGGATAGAATATAATCAGAGTACCTTCGTCCAAGGACAAAGGTACTCTCTCCATGATCTGTTGAATCTTCCGTGCTTTGGGCATTAGTGGTTAAAATTTACAGGAGTTTCTTCATTTATAAGTAATTTCTGCTTGGTCAAAGAGTTGCACATAATCAATACCATTGTAATATTCTCCTTGGATTGTTTGGCTACTTTCGTAAAGACTGGCAAAATACATACCACTTTCATCGAAAACTTTCACGAATATATCACCTAAATGTTGATCATGTCGTCGATACTCTCTTATCATTGAAAGATGCCCTTTATGATAATTATAATGTGCCATAGAGTAATACTTGTTCTCTTCACCTTCCAAAAGATACCTATCTTCCCCCTCTAATCCGATGAAAACATGGTCGTTCTCTTGTTCTAACACGGTGAAACGTGCTGTTTCCTCTGGAGAAATAGAAGAAACAATCAGAAATGCACCATCCACTTCGTTGATTGTATAGCCATCATGGCTGAGAGGTACCGATTGAAGTTCTTCAAAACTTTCTTTGTCACGGACAGAAAAAGAATATTGGTCCTTTTTTTCCTGCAATACCCCTAAATTTTCTCCTAAATCCACCATATCAAAGATAGTATAAGAAGAATCAAGGGTAGAAATTTCATAAACATCGTTTATTTCCACAGTGCTGATATTCCCATCATTCACATGATTCCAAGAAATTTTAGTGATTTGAGTTTCTTCTTGCCTGATGAATTCGTTGATTATACTCCATTCATCTGGCATGGAAACCTGATAAGTCACTGATTGTGTCGCAGCAATGATACCATCCTCCACCATCACATAAGATGCCAGAATTTCAGAAGTAATATCCCCCGCATTTTTAACAGAATAAGCTTTGACCCCCTCCATGCTTTTTTCAACGGTGATGTTCAGTTTTATCTCTGGGTGAACAGGAAACTTAAAATAATCTTGTAAAATATCATAAGAAGGATTGACAAAGGCTCGAGCCCCTTTGGGGAAAATGTTAAAACTAAGAGGTAAGTAATCATAATAATCTGCCATAGATAAAGTTTCACTGTGGGTTTCCCCTAATGGAGTGGCACTTGCTACTTCTTTTAGCATCAAAAAAGGTAGTAGCATCTCTCTTGAAAGTTGTTCGTGTCCTTGCTCTTGTTCCATGAGTTCAAAATCCATTGTTCCCATGGTGGAGCCTGAAATATTAACACTTGTTCCAAGGTAAAAATCCCCTTCTGATTCGTTGGGATAAGCAATCCAAGGATTCACATTAAAACAGAAGGTAGTTTCCCTCTCTTCTGGTGCAGATAAGGGTATATTCATCTCCCAAGAGTTCATATATTGATCATAAGTGATTAAATTCATCTGAATGTTAGTCACAAGACTTTCATCCCCCACTAAAACAGTTTGACTGATTGTCACTTCTTCTTTCACAGAGGCAAGTTTCACGGAAGTGCCTCCAATGACAAGAACAGAAACCACTGCAAAGAAGATCGAGAATATCGCTGATTTATTCATGTATCTCCCTCCTTTTCCTCCTGAAATCTTTCCAAAGCACGGCTGACTCGGTCATTTTGGTATTGATAGGACTCTTTCACATAAGCCATTAAGCCCTTTTCTTCCAAGTCCTCCAGAGTGGTATCCCCAATGATTTTCCCCTTGCTGAACAGCACGGCACGACCAATAAAATTGGAAACTTCTTCGATTAAATGGGTGGATAGGACCAAAGTTTCCTGTTCTTCTAAAATCCCCAAAAGCACCTTATAGAAGTCCTCACGGTTGAAAATATCGTTCCCAGCAAAGGGTTCGTCCATGAAAATGTAATCAGCTCCCTGTGACAGTGCCATAATGACCTCAAATTGATTTTTTTGCCCTGTGGAAAAGCTTTTTATTTTTTTGTTTTGAGGAAGTTCAAAAAACTCCATCAAGGTTTCGTAGCGTTTTCTGCGAAAAGTAGTGAAATGATTTTCATAAAATTCACGATGTGCTGTTGCAGTAATCTTAGGAAAGAAGGAATGTTCACAGGTAGCAAAGGAAAGTTTATTGATGTTGGCACGAGTGATTTTTTCACCATCTAAGGTTATTTTCCCTTCATAGTGATGAAAATTGAAGACAGATTTCATCAATGTTGTTTTACCGGCTCCATTTTCTCCGAAAATTCCCACGATTTCTCCTCGTGGTAAGTCGAGATTCACAGAGTCCAATGCCTTGCTTACTGGCAAGTATTTTTTATTGATATTTTCTAATTTCAACATATTTTTCTCCTCCTTGAAACCATAAGTCTATAAAAATTTCCAGTTGATTTTCTGGAATTGTGTCTGGGACTGAAAAACAGAGATAGTATTGGTAGTACAAAAATATTAAAATAACCGTAAGAATACCTGTCACTAAGGAAAACACGACTGGGAAAGTCCAGATTCTCACCACAAATTCCCAAGAATTTGGCAATCTTTTCATTAAATAGATTGATTTACTTCCCCTTGTGTGGGTATAATAATGATGTATGCCCAATCCAAAACACCAAATATAAAAATAAGGCAAACCATTGAAGCCTTTTTTGATCAGTTGACCAAAATATTCAGTTTGAATCAAAAGTCCATCCCGTTCTAAAATCCACTCTTGTTCCACTTGAAAACGCCAAAAATGATAAAAAAATTGGAGCGATAAAAGGAATAGTACCCCTAAAAATATAGAATATAGACGAAATAGAGGTATTGCTTCTTCGCCCATGGGTAGGAAATTTTGAATGTTACATTGTTTCCTTTTCTCTTTCACAAGACAAGCCTCCTTTCAGCACAAACACCAATAACACAGCATAAATCACAGAAAAAACAAGGTTACTTTCTACATACCTAGAGGAAAAATAGTTTAGCACAAGAAAAACAAGGAAACCTATCAAATATTTCCTCAACTTCCCCTGTAGGATACTTGTGGAAACACTTGCCACAGTGGAGGAAATTAACAGTATTTGTAGCATACTTTTCACCCAAACAGCCAGATTAACCGTTGGAAAAATCCCTTGGAGAAAGTTGCTGTATAACGTTGCAAGAAAAATACTTTGATTGGTGAGAAAATCAGAAGGTGTGACTGAAATATAGTAATAACTTCCACAAATTAGTACAATCGCCTCCACTGCCCACAAGAGCAAAAGGCAACACAATGTGTTAAAAAAGCAGGCAAGAAAGAAATCAGTTTCCTTTGTACTTAGTCGCAACAATGTATACTTACCATTACGAAGAGAGTTTTCTAAAAGGCAAAGGACAAGAATTCCACAAAGTGCTATAAGATAGCTTAATTCCATCCAAAAATGCTCCCCCCACGCATAAAATGGCTGTATACTTCCGTTGAAATTCATAAGTTCCTCTTGTTTTACTCCAAAATAATACAGTAGTCCAGCTTGAAAACTTGCCATTATAATGCAAATTGAAATCACAGGTTTCAGTGTATGGCTACTGACCAAGGATAATAAACTAAATTTTTGTTTCATCTTCATTCTCCTCCCATAAATCTTCTAACAGTGTGAATGCATCCTCTTTTTTTAGCCCGATCGCCTGTAAACGAAGGATGATGTGTAAAATATCCCCTTCAAGCAACTCTTTTTTCAATTCCTTTACCTGTGCTTGGGAAACAGTAATGGAACTTTTCGCCCCTGCGTGGGAGTATATCAAACCTTCTTCTTCCATTTGCCTATAAGCTTTTTGAATTGTGTTTGGATTCACCCCTAAAAGAGCTGAAACTGTTCTTCGAGAGGGCATTTCATCTCCATTTTTGATCAGTTCTCCCACGATCCCTGCTTTGACATGGGCTATGATTTGCAAATATATCGGGCTATCTTCTTTTAAAATCAGGTCATGGAATGATACCACATTACCACCCCTTTCTGTATTAATCCTGTAGTGCAGTTTAACTGTATTATACAGCTAGTCAGGTTTCTTGTCAAGGGTTATATAACATTTATTTTTTCTTGCTTCTGAGTAAACCTTCTTAATATTCCTCTTACCCCTTGACTTTCCCCTTTATTTACCATACAATAGATACTGTACATTAAAAAAATCAAAATTTCACCAAGGAACGAGGTCTGTCATTATGAAAAAATTATTACCCTTCATTCTAGCAAGCTCTATGCTCTTATCCAGTGTATCTATGGTCAGCTTTGCCAGAGAAATCACAGAGGAAACAGGAGTTTATACCCAAACTCTCGCCAGTAGTGAAGGAGATTTCACCATGGGCAGTGGTGGAATCATCACAAAATATACAGGAGCTGGTGGCGATGTGGTCATCCCTTCTACCATTGGCGGGCAGACAGTGTACAGCATCGGGACGAGTGCCTTCCAAAATGTGACAAGCATAGAATCTGTCACCATGCCAAGTACTTTGACACGGATAGAATAGTATGCTTTTGATGGCTGTAGCAACTTACGCTCTGTGGATTTGAATGAAGGTTTGGAATATTTAGGTCGTGATTCTTTTGCCCGCACCACCAATTTAACTGCCATTTGGATTCCTAGTACCGTGGTGGAATTGGCTCGTGGGGTGTTTTATCAATCTGGTTTGACCTCTGCATATGTGCCTGCCACAGTGAGAAGTATGGGCACTCATGTGTTCCAAGAATGTCAACGTCTCACAGAGGTGATTTTCATGGCAAATGTCAACCTCTTACCAGAATCTACTTTCTTAAACTCTGTCGTCTTGAAAGAAGTCTACTTAAGAGAAGGCATTGCCACTGTTGGTCCTTATGCCTTTTATGGATGTAAAAGTTTAACAGAAATCACCCTACCAAGCAGCACCAAAACCATCAACCAATATGCTTTTTTTGCTTGTTCTAAACTGGAGAAGCTTGATTTTTCCAATACCCAACTAGCTTCGGTGGGTTTAGCAGCATTCCAACATTGTCTCAGCCTAAGGGAAGCGATCTTCCCTTATGGATTCCAAAGTTTTGCTTATGGCGAGAATTATACCTATACAGATAAGGCGCAATTTTATGGATGTACTTCTTTGGAAAAAGTGGTGCTACCTAGCACTTTAAGTTCTTGCTATTGGCGCTATACCATTCCCAATTTTAGCGCTGGGCTGGTGCTGAACTATCTCACGAATAATTATGAAATCTTAAACCATCCTTTTATCGACTGCAATCCCTCCTTGGTGGTCTATGGCTATCCAGATACCTCTGTGGCGAAACTTTCCACTTATACAAATGTGTTTCGCTTCTCTTCTCTGGGGTCTACATCAAGTGAAAATCAAAACGCTATCACGTCCCCAACCTCAGCCCCTGCACTGCCCAAAAAATCTGACATGGTAGTGACGGAAGTCACTCCAGTCCCAACACCCAACGCAAGTGCAGAATCGGATTTTGTTCTTGGGGCAGGTGGTTTGATTACCTCTTATACTGGTTCTGGTGGCAATGTGGTGATTCCTTCCACCATTGGTGGAAGGACTGTCCTTGGCATAGCTGCCAATGTCTTTCAAAATAAGACAAATATTGATTCTGTTACCATGCCAAATACCCTCAAGCGAATTGAGGGATATGCCTTTGACGGCTGTACCAACTTACATTCGGTGACTTTGAACGAAGGCTTGGAATATTTAGGTCGTGATTGTTTTGCTCGCACCACTCTTTTGCGAGATATTTGGATTCCCAGTACTGTGGTAGAGTTCGCCCGTGGGGTGTTCTATCGATCTGGTTTGACTTCGGCATATGTGCCTGACACAGTGCGTATCATGGGAACCCATGTGTTCCAAGAATGTTCCCTCTTGTCCTCTGCCATTATCATGGCAGATATTGATCAGTTGCCTGAATCTACTTTTTTAAATACTACTGCCTTAAAAGATGTATATTTGCGAGAAGGCATTGTGAACATTGGACCTTATGCTTTCTATGGTTGCACGACTTTGCCACAAATCACTTTACCAAGCACCACGAAAAATATTTATGATTATGCTTTCTATGGCTGTTCTAAACTAGGGAAACTTGATTTCAGTAATACAAGATTATCCTATGTTGGTTTAGCTGCCTTCCAACATTGTACCAGCCTGAGCGAAGCAATTTTCCCTTATGGATTCCGAAGTTTTGCTTATGGCGAGAATACTACGTATACGGATAAGGCACAATTCCTCGGCTGTAGTTCTTTGGCAAAAGTTGTGTTACCTAGTACTGTCAGTTCTTGCTTTTATTATCAACATCTCATTGTAATGATTCTTTTAAACCATCCATTTGTGGAGAGCAATCCTTCCTTGGTGGTCTATGGCTACCCCAATACCAGCGTAGCACAACTATCCTCCTATACAAATGTGTTTACATTCTCCTCTCTGGGAGATATTTCTAAGGAAAACCAAAATCCCACCATTATCCCCACCTCTGTGCCAACATTGCCCACAGCACCAGTTACCACAACTACCCCAAGCATCACCCCAGAAGTCACCACCCCAAGCAGTTCTTACCCCACATGGGCAAGCACTTATATCGACTTCGTATCTTCTGATATTATGACGGATATTTCTCCAGAAAATTACGGAACGGCAAGTAATCGTGGCTTAATCGCACAATCACTTTATAATATGAGCGGAGATGGTGGCACTTATGCCAGTGATTTCACAGATGTTGGGAATTATGCCAATGCCATTGGTTGGTGTTTTGAAAATAAAGTGATGGCTGGGAATACAAGCACTTGGTTTAACGCAGTGGGAGATGTGAGTCGAGAAGAATTTGCTCTAATTTTACGTCAGCTTGCAACAGTCCAAGGGAAAGATGTCAGCTATGAACTTGGCATTTTGTCTGACTATCCTGACGGAACGAGCGGAAATAGCTGGGCGCAGTCTGGACTTGCTTGGGCAGTAAAAAATGGCTTGATGTCAGGAAATGCAAATGGTACACTCACCCCCAATGGCGTTGTTTCACGAGTGGAAGTGGCTGTTATGCTGAGTAATTTTACGAATCTTTCTTAATCACAAATAAATTTCAGCTTATAAGAAGAAAATTTCCTGTTGGTAATATTCCAAATCATCACAAGGGCCATGATTACTCTCTATCCTTAGGGCAACACCTCACAATCACTCATTTCCAAATTCCTTCAAAAATCGTCCCACAAATTCGCTGAAATTTTCGGCAATCCACCAAGGATTACGCTCAAATTTCAACTTTTTGTGCGACCTTGGAAGTCCCTTTAGGGGAAACAATTTTTCTTGAAATTTGAAAACGGCAATTATGAGGTATTGCCTTAGCAAATCCATTTGCCGAAGAAAACTTACGTTGTAAAATCTCCAATCATATTAAAACGAGGTACTTATGTTAAAACTATTTGAACAAATCAACCCCACTTACTGCTATTTACTCTTCGCTTTTTTATTGTCAGTGGGAATTTTCTCCCTAATATATTACAAAAAATCAAAAGACTCTATCTTTTTATTCAATGGATTGATCTCTTTTGGTTTATGTTATGACACAATCATCACTGGCTTGGGGTATCACTTGGTCAATGTTTCTGGATTTTATTGGATTGGTATCTTCCGACACGTTTTCCACGCTCTGACACCTCTGATTATGATGATTGTGCTGAACGCTTTTCGTGATTGTGGGAAATTACTCCACAAAAATTACACTAAATTAGTGTGGGTTCTTGTTTTTTTCCTGTCAGGAGGAGCGATTGTGGCGATTTTTACCTCTCCAGTGGATCTGATTGACTACGGCGGTGTGATTCGTCATTCTATTGACAAGGATAATGCCTTCTTTCTCTCTCGCTTCATTTTAAAATTTCTGAGTTACGGCACTTTAATCCCCATGTCAGCTGGTGCAATCGTCACCATTCGTTACAAAAAGGACTATAATATGTTGATTTCTACCCTAGGTATGCTTGGATTTACCTTAGTTGGGGTAATCTTTGATCCAAAACTTATTTTCTTGAGTAGTTTTTTAGGTGAAGCAATTTTAGTTTTTTTCTATTTTCGTTATGCTTACCAAAAATTCCAAGATACCAATCTGGGAAAAGATGCTCCTGAGGAACTAATCTGATAGAAGAAATCAATTTCTTTCAATGTGACAAGTAGAAGTTTTTTGTTCTAAGAAAGGAGCCAGTGTAATTTCTACACTGGCTCCTTTTATTGAAATTTTCTCGTCTGATTTCTTTTCTCACTTTGTCGGAGGAATTATGTGAGCTGCCTCTTCTCCTCATCTTTCCACAAACACCTTCATGGGAATAAAACGCAATGCTTTCTTGCAGTGCTCTTTCCTTAAGTTTGGATTAGAGGACAAAATATCGTAAAGGGGCTTTTTATTACCTATCTTTACTCCTACTTGATGAAAACCATTCCTCTCATAAAAGGCAATTCTTTTCTCTCTTTGTAGAAAATTTTCAGCTGTAGAATCTAATGTTTCCACAAATAAAGTACAAGTTTCATCACCATACCTACCCTTTAACAAGTGGAGCATTTCTGTCCCATACCCCTTTGAATGTAGTACGTCATTGACAGCAAGATATTTAATATGGACAAATTTTGGAAATTCTATGGTATATAGGATGCCGATAAATTGTTCATCTTCATAAAAAGCCTGAAAATTACAGCGTTTCAACTTATTCAGCGCCATAAGTAATGACATGGGAAAGAGTTCCTCTTGTGGAAAGACTCGTTTCATGAAACTTTTAATGTAGTCGAAGTCAGGGGCACTGGTTTTCACTATTTTTTCACTAAGCTTCATGGTCCCCCCTTTTCTTATGATAATGGAATCAGTTTGACTTTTTGGATTTTATTCTTATTTTTTGCTAATTTAGCCACTGAAAAAGGACTGCCATGGGCGGGATATATCCTTTTTGTCTCTGTTTCAAGCACTTTCCCCCACGACTTCTCGTATTCTTCTTCATTTTCAATCCATATAATCATGTTATTTTTACTAGGAATGCCACTCATTGCCAAGTCCCCACAAAACAAGTTGCCCTCTTTTGTCAGCAAAGAAATAGAATCACAGGTATGTCCAGAGGTTTCCAGTATGGTTCCCTCTAATTTCTCTTCCATTTCTGCCTGATTGTCCGGGGTGAGGAACCATAAGTTTCCTTCAAATTCTGCCTTGATGGGTGGGAAAGTGTGACTCCCCTTGCCAAACAGTTTCAGGATTTGGCAAAATAAATAACTCTGCGTGCCAGAACAACCACCTATATTGGGGTTTTTGCCATTTTTTAAGGTGTCCAAGCCTTTTGGACTCATAATCACACGAATGTCTGGATTCTCTTGAATCATCTCGTTCACAAACCCAGCGTGGTCGTCATGTGCGTGGGTTAAAAAAATGTATTTCACCTCTTTGACAGAGATATTTTTCTTTTTTAATCTCTTTTCACGACTTTGAAACATATTTTCATAACCTGTGTCAATCATCACATAACCCTCCTGAATGGGGTAAACAAAGGTATTTACGATTCGATCCCCTACATTAATCATGATAAAACCTACTTTCAGATAACATTCATACTAAAATAGCCTAAAAATCAGCCCTCCCATTCCAAATCAGATAAGTCAGTATCGTGTATCCATGTGGCGCTGATGATGGGGGATGCTACTTAAATGGGTAGAATATAAAGTGACATTTTCCATGTAATGGTTGATTGTGCCATGACCTTCTTCTTTGAGATAATGTATCACTGTGTCGGAATAGGGTGCATAAGCAGTTACCAATATATATGCTGATTCATTCCGATTCCATCCTCTGGTATCTCCAAAGATGGTATTTTATCAAGCTTTTCCGCCTCGACAAGACTGATATCTGCGGAATAAATGTTTCTTTTTGTACCAAACCTTCTTGGGTGAAATGTTTCTTTTTTCTTTAATGAGCCACTTTTCTTCCGTGACATCATTTCATAGAACCAGACCTACGCCACAAAGAAATGAATCAAACTGCCACTCAGCAAGGACACAACAATGCTGATCACTGTGCCAATGAAAAATCCTTTCACATGATGCCAAGGGCTACGATACTCTTTGACCATGTCTTCTGTCCCTGAAATCACCATTTTTTTGCTGTGACAAAAAAGACCGATATCCAACACCACGGTATCAAACAGATTCACGCCGAGAAATAACAAAAAGGTGTGGCGAAAGGCAGAGGAAAAAGTCCTTGCCTGAGAATAGTAAGCAATGACAGCGAAAATGATCACGAACACAAATGCCGCAATGATTTTGACAGAAATATGCCTTTTTTCTATGGATTGGATGGTGTCTTGATATTCTGGCAAGGATTCCAC
The DNA here is from genome assembly GCA_044432725.1 of Eubacteriales bacterium. Taxonomy (GTDB): domain Bacteria; phylum Bacillota; class Clostridia; order Oscillospirales; family Oscillospiraceae; genus JAWXUK01. The sequence continues at coordinate 84,123 of JAWXUL010000004.1, read as the reverse complement.
TCTTTTTCTGATGGCTGGAGGATAAGACATGATCTGCTTCACAGGGTCTTTGTATCCAGAGGGCAGGACAAGACAAGTGAACAGAATACAAGCGATGACACATTGGATGAGTAAAGACATTTTTAGCACTCCTTTCAGTTAGTTAGTTTTCTCTAACTCTATTTTAGCATAAAAAAATTGAGTCGTCAACCCCAGATCCAGAAAAACCACGGCAGAAGGAATCATGCTAGAAAGGCAAAGAGATGTCCCAGAGGAAGAGAAAGGGAAATTTTTTTATCGGCAACACTAAATTATTCAAAGTATGGATAAAATAAGCCATTATAAATAGTAAAATAGGAAATCCGTTATTTGCATAAGGTGATTGGCTGAGGTACCAATAGGCTCTTTCCTTCATTGATAGTTTGATTTTATACCATATGTTCTTTTTTTAAGAGAAGTAGTTCCGAAACAAATATAATTTTCGGAACTACTTCTTGTTGTAAGCTATAAATATCTGTGCTATACTAAAATAGGGTGATATGAATGAAATTATTTGACAATCTCTTTTCTGCAAAAGTTCTAGAAGGGATCTATGATGAAACGATGTCTATGGAAGAGCTGGAAGAGATATTTCTCAATGAAAAAGAGGATTTTAGCCTTGAAGATTGGTTAAAGCAAGAAAACCTAAGTTTAGAGGAAGTGGAAGAAAAACGAATCACATGGCAAAAAGAACTGATTCATCTGGGTGAAAAGTTTCAATTTAATTTAGATGATTCCTTTCAGACCTGCATCTCAATCAGTGAAGTAGAAGTGTATACAAAAGATTTAGGGCGTTTATTAAGACTTTACTTGCCTGAACAAGGAAGTTTACTTCAGGCACAATCAAAACAAAGTACAGATGAATTTATATTTGCTATGGATCAATTTGAAGAAGTAGAAAAAAATCTTTCCATCATAGAATCTTTGTCAGAGTCATGGAATTTTATTGTTCCTCAACTATTCAAAAAAAATCAAGTATCTCTGCCTAAAACAAATGTCAGCACCAAAGAACTTTGGAATATCACTAAAATTTTCACGGATAAATTGAAGGGCAATGGGGTTTTTCTTTATAATCTAGAAACTCTCATTTCTGACTTAAACTCCTATGAATCACTACGGAAAGTAGCTCCTTTGTATCTATATCAAATTATTGTCAATCATGTGAGCAGACTTCAAACAAATAAGGATATCTCAGTGAATTTAGAATCTCTTTTTCGCTACAAACACTATGAAATAGACAAAGATAATGGAAAAAATTTTCATAAGAACCGTGATTATTTACGACTATTTGCACAATTATGTTCTCTTTTTGAAAAGGATAACTCTGTAAATATTCCATTATCACAATGGGGCTTTATGAAACTTTCCAACTTATTGGAGTTTGACCGCAGTGAAACAGAAGTGAAATCAACCTGTGTTGTCCCTTTTTTTGATGTATTCATGGAGGATTCTCTTTTTTCTTGTATCAAAGACAAAGAGGCTGAATCTATTGTAAAAGAGACATGGGGGTTTTCCCTGAAACAGGTGCGTTATTTTCAGTCTCAACCTGTTTTTCATTCTGCTTTAGATGAAATTTCTGCTTATTTAAATAAAAATGCCTTGCAATATTACGAAAAATATTTGAATTATAAAGTTGAACAGATAGAAGAACTTTGCCAAGAAATATATTTTTTCAGTGGTGCACAAAAAATGAGAAAACCAAAAAGTGAGCGAGAACTGAAATTGTTTCTCTCAGTCATTTATCTCGGTTTATTGGAATTAAAAGATTATTTTGGAAAAGAATATCTGATTTTGGGATTGATAGGGATTTTTCGATGATAAATCTTTTCAATATCCTTGCATTCCAACTTCATTTATAATAAAATAGTGAAAAGAGGTGATACAAATGGAAGGGTCACAACTAGAATACAAACGAGAATACAGCGACTCTATCCTGAAAACCATCAAAGCTTTTGCCAATTCAGAGAGTGGAACCATCATAATCGGTATGGATGATGACGAAACCGTGGCGGATGTAGATAACACAGATGAGATGATGCTGAAAATTGCTGGCAAAATCAAAGATTCCATCCAGACATGGCTCGACTCTGTACCATTTCCACCCTTTTGAAAAAGGAGAAAATTATGCTACAAATCACCGTGTCAACTGGTACCAACTGCCTAAGTGGTAGAGAAATTTCATCGCAGTAAACCTCTGGACAGAGCCCTGTTCTCCCTCTGCTCTTGTGAAATGATATCCCAACAAAATGGGGAAAAACCTCTCTGATCCTTGGCTGTCATCTTGAAAGAGTGAGGTGTATCATTGTTGAGTTCGTAACACTTATCGAGGTATGATACGAATGATCCAAACATAAAAATATAGGCAGTCTTTCAAAAGAAAGACTGCCTTTAAAATAATATTGACTTTTTCTTTAAAATTCTATATACTGATTACATTCACTATATTACAGTAGATTCTACTTTTTCTGGGACAAAAGCCAAAACATCATTGGGAGTACAGTGTAAAATTGAACAGATTTTTTCCAAGGTTTTCAAAGTGATGTTCATATTATGCCGTAATTGATGCAATGTTCTGTGGTCGATACCTTGCTGAGCTAAAAAATACCAAGAAATCTCTTTTTCTTCCATTGTTTTCACCAAAGGAACATAACTAATAGCCATTGAATTCACCTCTACCTTATTATAGGTTATTTTTTTAACCAAAGTATAGTGAAAATATTCACCATGTAAAAGGAGGTGACTTTATGACCTGTCGTCATAGATTTTGTATCTACCAAGAAGATAACCACTGCACTGCTGGAGAAGTCAGCCTAGATGAAGTTGGTATGTGTTATGATTGCATTTGTATTTCTTTGTCAGAAGAAGCGCTGGAAATGGAAAAAGAAAAACTCCGAAAGAAATTCGCTTCTACAGATTTCGACTTAGAGTTCTAAAAGTAAAAACACCTCATACACTGTCGTAGGAGGTGTTTTTATGTTTTTTTCCCCATTGATTTACCTTGTGATGAACGGACTTTTCTTTTCTTTACGTCTCACCGGCGGAGGCGGCTCCTTTCCCAAGCCCCTTTCCGCCGAGGAAGAAAGAAAGTATCTGGATGAGTATGCAAATGGTAGCTTAGAAGCAAGGAACAAGCTTGTGGAGCATAATTTGAGATTGGTGGCTCATATTATCAAAAAATACTACGCCCAGACTGGGGAGCAAGATGATTTGATTTCGATCGGGACGATTGGGCTGATTAAGGGGATTTCTACTTTCAAGGCTGATAAAAATGTGAGACTTGCTACTTATGCTAGTCGGTGTATTGAAAACGAAATACTTATGCACTTTCGCTCCATCCGTAAAACCCAAGGGGATGTCTCTCTCTCAGATGCCTTAGATGGTAGCGACGAGGCAGGTGCCCTTTCCCTGATGGATGTACTTGCAGTAGATGACACCATGTTAGAGGATTTAGATAACCGAGACGCTCGGATCAAAGTACGTGCTATGTTGGAAAAATTTCTTCCAGAACGTGAAAAAAACATTCTGAAAATGCGTTATGGCATAGATACGCTCATCCCTAAAACCCAACGGGAAATTGCCAGTGAATGTGGTATTTCCCGTTCCTATGTCTCTCGAATCGAGAAAAAAGCTTTAAAAAGATTAAAAGAAGAGTTTGACAAAGAAAACTACGAAAAATAATCCTTTCCCCATCTTCTAAACAGTGCTTCAGATTCCTCTAGTTCCAGCAGGATAAAACTTAAAAGCAGGTTTCTCCCCACTGAAGGAAGAAGCCTGTTTTTTTTACCATGAAAACAAAATAAGTCAAGCTCTAAAAATAGAGTTTGACTTATTTGCACTTGCTAAAGTATGGCGCAGAAAGAGAGATTCGAACTCTCGCACGGTTTAACCCGCCTACTCCCTTAGCAGGGGAGCCCCTTATAGCCACTTGGGTATTTCTGCATATGAATTTTTACTGTGAAGAAGTTTGTGGCGGAGAGGGTGGGATTCGAACCCACGGCTCTTGCGAGTCACTAGTTTTCAAGACTAGCTCCTTATGACCACTCGGACACCTCTCCAAAAAAGACCCTTAAATCTTGAGGTCAGATACAATAGTTATATTACCACAGGGATTTGGAAATGTCAATAGTTTTTTTGAAATTTTTTCTTTTTTTAAAATTTTCTTTTAAAAGTTTCTTTTCTTGTTGAATCTTTTGTTTTTTTATGTTATAATACCCTTAAGATATCATCTGTATATTGTACCCTACAGCCTTGTTACAGGCTATTTTATGGGAATATAAGGAGGTAAACATGGTACCCTATATTGACCTACACTGCGACACCTTGACCGAGGGATGGAAATGTATGGAACATGACATCATCTCTCTCCCCTCTGCCCAGGTGGATTTGAATAGATTGAAAAAAAATGGCTGTCGTGCACAATTCTTTGCCATTTATATGGTTCCTCTTACGTTGAAAACTCGAATGGGTGCTCTTTTCCCCAATGATGAAGAGCATATCAATCGTTTATACCGAATCTTCCAAACGACACTCCTGAAAAATCCAGATTCTGCTGCTTTTGCTGGAAAGTACGACGATTTACGTCGCAACACCCGTGCTGGCAAAGTCTCTGCTTTTCTATCTATGGAAGATGGCAGAGCTATTGACGGCAGACTTTCTAATCTGAAACGTTTTTACAAGCTAGGGGTGCGTTTACTCACCTTGACTTGGAATCTTCCCAACTGTTTGGGTGTGCCTTGCTCTGGCGATGTGGATATCATGAGCAAAGGTCTCAGCAAACTAGGGAAAGATGCCGTTAGTATGATGAACGATCTGGGGATGATTGTGGACGTGTCCCACTTATCAGACGGTGGTTTCTGGGATGTGGAACATATCAGCAAAAAACCCTTTGTGGCTTCCCACAGTGGTTGCCGAGAAATTGCCCCTCACCCCAGAAATTTAAGCGACCAAATGTTACGTGCCATCGGGGACAAAGGTGGCGTGGTGGGGATTTCTTTCAATCCCTTTTTGCTCACAGGTGACCCCAATAACAAAAGAAGTACTTGCGAATCTGTTTTTCGTCAAATGCACCACGTAATCAACGTGGCTGGTATTGACGCTTTGTCCTTGGGCTCGGATTTTGACAACAGCAAAGGTACCATTATGGAGATTTCTGGTGCCCAAGAAATGCCTCTCTTTTTCGAAAAAATGCTGGAAGAAGGCTTCACTGCAGACCAAATCGAAAAAATTGCCACAAAAAATTCCTTGCGTGTCATTAAAGACACTTTATAAATGACAAGGTAAAACTCCATTCACCCAAAGACAGTGAATGGAGTTTTCTTTTTCTGTTGGCACCCCCAGTGTGAATCGAACACACAACTAGCCCTTAGGAGGGGCTTGTTATATCCATTTAACTATGAGGGCAAATCAGTTTATTATACCACATCAAATCAACAATGGCAAGAGAAAATTTTCCGAGAAAGCTCTGGATTTCCCAGACTTTTTCAGTGAGGAGGTAAAATATGTACACAATCCACAATAAACTCATGACAATCACTATTTCTCCCCTAGGTGCCGAGATACAATCTGCCATGGACTGTCAGGGTCGTGAATGGATTTGGGAAGGCGATCCAGAGATATGGGGACGTCATGCCCCCATTTGCTTCCCTTTTGTGGGAAGGCTTCGAGATACGACCTATCGCTATCAAGGGGAAGATTACCAGATTCCCACCCATGGATTCGCCCGTGATCTCCCCTTCCTTTGCACCAATCAAAGTGCCACTGCCATAACTTTCCTCTTAGAATCTGACGAGGAGAGGAAAGCACAATACCCCTTTGACTTTTCTTTAGAAATTACTTACAGTTTAAAGGGGCAAATTTTAGAAAAAAGCCATAAAATCACCAACAAAGGGGAAGGGGATATGTGGTACGAATTGGGTGGTCACGATGCCTTTGCCATGGGCTTCACTAAGGATGAGGATTTTCGACGTTGTGCCTTAGAAATCCCTGCTGTGACAGAACTTAACTCTTACCTTTCTGATGAAAAGGGGATTCTTACTCCAAAGAAAAAAGAAATCCCTCTCTCAGAGAACAAGTTTTCTTTGGACCATAGCAAAGATGGCTTTGACTCCTATGTCTTGGAAAACCTCCCCCAACGTGGGGTGTCTCTTCTGGATCAAGAGGGGAAAGTCCGACTGAGACTTGTCTTTCCCGATTTCGACCATCTTGTTCTGTGGTCTGGCAAGCCTGATCGCTTTTTCTGCATCGAGCCTTGGACTTCCTTGCCAGATTGCACCTTTGTGGGGCGAGGACTGGTGGAAAAGCACAACATCCGAAAGCTTCCACAGGGGAAAAGTGAAGTTCTTGTCTATGGCACAGAGTTTGTAATCTAAGCCATTTCATCTTTTGAATACACTGGGGGAGGACATCAATGCTGTCACTTAAGGATTTCCCCTTGCCTCTCCCGATGGGAGAGGCAAGGGGAAATTGGCTCTCCTTGTGTCGGGCTTGGGTCTCCCTCTGGGGAACGCCCTCTCCGCCGCCTACGGGCGGCACCTCTCCCGATGGGAGAGGCAAGGGAACCCGAAGAAGCTTTCTGAAAGAAGTCTTTTGGCTCTCCCTCTGGGGAACGCCCTCTCCGCCGCCTGCGGGCGGCACCTCTCCCGAAGGGAGAGGCAGGGGAAATTGGCTCTCCTTGTGTCGGGCTTGGCTCTCCCTCTGGGAGAGCTGTCAGCGTTAGCTGACTGAGAGGGTTGTTTCGTTGACAGCATTGGGGGAGACATCCCCCCAGTGTGTCTTCTTTAAAGCTTTAGTTTTTTTCTTCTATTTGATGAATTAAGTTCACCCGTTCTCCATGTCTGCCCCCTTGAAACTCTGCTTTTAAATAGGCTTCCACCACAGTCCAAGCAAGCTCAATCCCAATAACTCGCCCACCAAGGCAAAGAATATTTGCGTTATTGTGTTCCATGGACATACGAGAAGAAAAAGGGTCACTACAGGTGACAGCACGAATCCCTTTGACTTTATTGGCTGCAATACATATTCCCAAACCAGTCCCACAAAACAGGAGTCCACAGTCCCCTTCCTGTGCAAGGACTGCCTTCCCCACTTTTTCTGCAATGACAGGATAGTCCACCGAGGTATTTTCGTCCTTAACCCCCATGTCTTCCACTGTATAGCCTTCTTTTTCTAATCTTTCTTTGATTTGATTTTTTAATGTGGCTCCACCATGGTCGCCACCTAAGATAATTTTTTTCATTTGTTTTCCTCTTTCTGATACATATCATCTATTAGAATTTCTTAAATTCCTTTTCTAGTATAGCAGAAAAAAAGATTTTTGCAAAGAAAAATCAGGTAATTTCTATCTTATATTTTTTCAACCAATGATTGACTTGGATAAAATATGCAATGGTTTGTGGTGTGGTCATCAGTTGCCCATACCAAGGAACAGAATTTTCTTCTGTCAGCAGTCTTTCCAAAGCCTCTTTGGAGACAAACTCTAAGAGAGGAGACTTATAATCCCGAATGATCTCTCCCAAAATCCCCCCCACTGCTTGGCGATAATTGGGGTTATAGGTTTTGGGATAGGGAGATTTTTTTCGCCACAGCACCTCTTCTGGAAGATACCCCTCCATGGCTTGGCGTAGGATGCCTTTTTCTGCCCCTTGATACTCTTTCAAATCCCAAGGCATGGTATAAAGAAGCTCTGCAATACGAAAATCACAGAAAGGGACTCGTACTTCCAAACCACATGCCATACTCATACGGTCTTTTCGCTCTAACAAAGTTTGCATGAACCAGTCTGTGTTCAAGCGAGTCATCTCTTTCATGCGCCCCTCTTGTGGGTCCCCTCCCACAAATTTATGGGTCGCAAAAAGAGTCTCTTGATAATAATTTTCAAGCAATGCCTCGCCATCCAGTGCAGAAGCAAAATCATCTTGGAGAAAACTAAGGCGATAGGCTGTGTTTTGCGCCCAAGGAAAGCCAGCTCTCTCTCTAATTTCAGGGTCTCTATACCATGGATACCCTCCGAATAGTTCGTCGGCACACTCCCCTGACAGCGCCACAGTTGCGTGTTGTTTCACCTCTTGACAAAACAAGAGAAGACTGCTGTCCACATCTGCCATCCCCGGTAAATCCCTCGCCTCCACGGCTGCTGTTAAAGCATGAACCAGCTGTGGTGTATCCAATAACACGGTATGGTGCTGGGTTTCATAAGCTTGTGACACCAGATTGATGTAATAATCATCTCGAGAGGGTTGAAACTTACTCGCCGTGAAATTCTTGTCATTATCCAGATAATCCACACTAAAGCTATGAAGCTGTTTCCCCTCTTTTTTTAAGGTCTGAGCAGCCACAGCTGTAATGAGAGAGCTGTCCAAGCCTCCTGATAAAAAGGTACAGACAGGCACATCACAGCTCACCTGTCTTTCTATGGCATCCACCACCAAAGCACGAAGTTCCATCAATGTATCTTGAAATTGAAAGGAATAAGGGCGATCTACTAAATTCCAATAGCTTTTGGGGGTAAAGGTATTACCACAATACCACGCACATTCTGCTGCCTTCAGTTCTTGTATTTGTGGAAACACTGTTTTCCCCATGGGACGGCCTGGGCCTAAGAGTAGCATTTCTGCCAAAGAATGACGGCTGACTTTTGGGGGGATTTCTGGATGGCAAAGAAGAGCTTTGATTTCACTGGCAAAAATCAGTTTCTCTTCTACCAAGGTATAGAAAAGAGGTTTCACCCCCATACGGTCCCGTGCCAAAAATAGTTTTTCCTCTTTCCCTTTCCAAACAGCAAAGGCAAAAATACCATTCAGCCGAGCCAAACAGCCCTCCCCCCATTGGATAAAAGCCGTCAAAAGCACCTCTGTATCTCCGTAGCCCAGAAAGCTGTGACCACAGGCAAGGAGATCACAGCGAATGTTTTCTGTGTTATACAGCTCCCCATTATAAACCAAGGTATATTCTTCCCCTTGATAGTGCTTTGTCAGTGGTTGCATCCCTCCCTCTAAATCCACCACTGCCAGTCGGCTGTGAATCAGAGTTGCTTTTCCCTTTTCATACAAGCCCTCTTGGTCAGGACCACGAGGGCGAAGACTGTTTTTCATGGCGAGAAAAACCTCGTCCTTTGTTCTCTCTTTCCCTGAAAAGTCTATTTCTCCTGCTATCCCACACATATGATTTCCTCCTGTTCAAATAATCATCTCATACATATATCCAATCCCAATTCTATTCCTAATAATAAGTGTAAATAGAACAGGGATTAGACCACTTATGACAAGTCTCTTCCTAAAATATGTGGAAATACAAAGATTTAGAACATAAAAATACCTCCACTTCAGAAATGTTCTTAAGTGGAGGTATCATTATGATTACTTTTGATTAAAAGGTTGCGTGGCCTTTACTTTCGTCTTCTTTCAACTGGAATTCGTTGACCATAACTTGAAGGGTTTCTGATTGAGCAAGGAGTTGCTCGCTGGCGGCAGCGCTTTCCACTGCAGCAGAGCTGTTATTACCGACCACACCCGTGATTTCGTGAATCCCTGATGTAATTTCTTGGATTGCATCTGCTTGGTCACGACTGGCTTTTGTAATATCGTAAATCAACACAGAGGTGCGTTCTGCTTGTTCAATCACCACGTTCAAGGATTCTTGGGTAGAACCAGCCAATTCAGAACCACGACGCACTGCTGACACCGAGTTTTCAATGAGTTCAGTGGTATTCTTGGCAGCTTCTGCTGATTTCTGTGCCAGTGTACGCACTTCCCCAGCCACCACAGCAAAGCCTTTCCCTGCTTCGCCTGCTCTGGCAGCTTCCACAGAAGCATTTAGTGCAAGAATCCGTGTCTGACTGGCAATTTCATTGATTGTTTTCATGATTTTACCAATTTCTTCAGAACTGGTAGAGATGTCACCCATCGCCTGAATCATTTCTTTCATGCGCTCGTTGCCGTTTGTGATATCTTCTACTAATTGTACAAAGATGTCACTGACCTCTGTGGAATGTTCAGCATTTTGGGTGATTTTTTCAGTGATTTCGTCTACGTTATTAGACAGAATTTTGATGGTTTCTGCTTGTTCTGTGGCACCTTGGCTCAGCACCATCGAGCCATCTGTCACATTACTTGCCCCTGCTGCCACTTGTTGAGAAGAAATGTGAATTTCTGTAATGATATTGTTCATAGTTTCCACAATACTGGACATGGAAGTTTCGATTTCAGCAAAATCTCCCACATATTCAGCATTGGGCTCTACATCTAAATTTTTCAGGGATACTTGGCGTAGGACATTTTTGATATCTGCCACCATCCCTTGCAAAGCTTTCGCCATGCCAGAGAAAGAGTTTCCTAGTAACTCCAATTCGTCTCCTGTCTTCACAGACAGATCTACGTGAAGATTGCCCTTTGAAATGTCCTCTGCTGCCCCCACCACTTTTTTGATTGGGGATAGGGTACGTTGCAAATGTCCCACTTGAAAGAGCACAGAAAAACCAAGCATCACAAGAGAAGCCACAATCAGCTGTGTCACACTTTCTACAGTAGAAGCGTTCATATCACTGTTATTGATGGAAGTCATTGCCCACCAAGTATAATTCCCCACGTGGATTGGTTGGAAGAAGCGTGTGACATTCTCCCCTATGGCATCCTTTGCTGTATAGTCAAATGCCTCCCCCTTACCCATGAGACTTTTAATTTCAGACAAATCACTGGTATTTGACACAATGGTTGACAGAGCATCTCCAAAGTTCAAGCCTTCTCGTGTGCTGTAAGCAAGATTATAATTATAATCTAAGATAGAGGATTCCATGCTGGGGTATTCACTATTTTGCATCAAAAAGGCACCAAAATGATCTACAGAAACATCTGCACCGATGACACCTAGAAACTGATTATTTTTGTTATAAAAGGGTTGACACAAAGTGACAACCATCACATTATTTTCTAGATAAGGAGAAGTCACATAGCTTTGCCCTGTGGTTTTACTGGTAGAGTAGTAGCTTAGTCCACTAAAATCATTATAATCTAAGAAGTGGCTTACGTCCTCTGCTGCCATCCCTGCTGTCACATAAATAGAATAATTTTGAACCCCATTCCAAAAAGCATTTGGCTCGAAGAGAATCCCCATACCCGCTAAATCTTGGCTATACTGCAAGGCATTCACCATGGTTTTGATGGTAAATTGCTCAAAATCATGAATAGGCATAGAGATTTCAACCCCTGAGACAACAGTACTTTCCACACCTTCTTGTGCCACGTATACATCAGGATCATGAAAGGCTGTCTCCGAAGCGTGATAAATATTACTGACAATCGCCTCCACCGAACTGAACACCTGTTCAATCTCTAATGCCATTGTATTTGCTGAACTTGCCATTTCTTGTCGAATGGCAGTACTCATTTTACTGGACAATGTGGTTGCACCCATGACAATAATCACAATACAAGCAAGGAAAAGATTCAGTACAGAGGCAATGGCAATTTTACGAATTAGGCTACTACGGATAAATTTCATCGTTTTCTCCTGACGATTATTATTTTGATAATTTTTTCACGTTATGCTTCGTCTGGGATAGAATATCACAATTTTCTTCTATTGTCAAGGAAATTCTTCATATTTTTCACAAATTCCACCATTTAATTTTCAGGAGGAGCAGTTGTGTAGATGGGAACAATTTCTGGCTCTTCTTCCAAAAACAGTTTTTTCCCAACACAACGATGAATGGGCAGTCCTTGGAGATGGAATTTTTCCTCATAATCTGTCATGATACCAAGAATCCCATTTTCATGTAAATTTCGGGTGACATCACTGAGTTCATACCCCACTTTGGGGAATTGGAATAAGGAAAACTCGAACAAATCCTTATTATCTGTCTTGAATTCCACCTCTCCACCTACTCTTAGTACCCGACGGTAGATGGAAAGAAAATTGGCATGAATCAGCCGACGACGTGCGTGTTTTTGCCCTGGCCATGGGTCACAAAAATTCACAAAAAGCCGAGAGATTTCTTCTTTTTCAAAATATTCTTGTAAGAGGGCTGCATCCCCATCGATAAAAAACACATTGGTCAAAGACATTTCTTCCACCTTTTCCATGGCTACCACCATGGCATCCGGAACACGTTCCACAGCAACGTACAGCACTTCTGGATGCTTTTGTGCCATCTCTGCTGTAAAACGCCCTTTCCCAGCTCCTAGCTCCAGCCAAATTTCTTTTGCCTCTGGAAAAAGTGTCTGCCACTTTCCTTTCATTCCTTTGGGATCCTCTGGCAAAAGATTTTTGCATTTCTCCATTCTGGCTGGAAGGTTTGGTTTCTTTCTCATTCTCATTTTAAAATTCTCCTTATATCTGGAAATCCATTTCTTTTTGGTCATTTTGTACAAACAACCCCTCTAAAAAAATATTGTAACATACAAAATTGGGTATTGCAATCCTATTTTTTTTGTGTTATAATAAATAAGTCGTCAAGAGGAAGCTTCTGATTGACCATAATATCCGGGTGTAGCGCAGATGGTAGCGCGCCTGCTTTGGGAGCAGGATGCCGCAGGTTCGACTCCTGTCACTCGGACCAAATAAATATACCACAAAAGAAATGATTGGTCAATTCCATATTATCTTTTGTGGTTTTTTTATTTTACCTGACTCCTATTTGCTTGCATGGAAAAAGGAAGGGCTTTCCTTTTTCAGAGACTCAGCCCTTTCCTTGGAACAAAACCCCTTGAAAGCAAAATTTATCCTCTATCACAGAAAAACGGGCGATACCATGATATTTTTTGCATATTTCAACCATGCTTTTTGTGCCGTAGCCATGTTTTTCCTGATCAGTATGGGGTAAATCCCCAACAAAAACTGGCTCTGTGAGGAAGGTATTTCTCAGATCAATCTGCAATGTTTTCCCTTTGGATTGTATTTTCAGGGAAATAAACCTTTGTCCTTCTGGCAATTCTGTGCTTGCCTTCATGGCATTTTCCAAACCATTGGACAATAAACAGCACAAATCCACCATGGAGATTCCAGAATAATCTCCCACCTCTACTTTAATTTCAAGGGGAATCCCTTTCTTTTTCCCTTGCTCCTGATAAAACTGTAACAACAAATTCAAGGTTTCGTTGTTGCAAAATAAATTCTTCTCCTCTTTTGGGGAAATCAGCACTGATTGGATATAGACTTTTGCTTTCTCCCCACTCTCCTCTGGTAACAATGAGAGAATGTAATTTCCATGATGTCGCATATCATGTCTGTGCATTTCCTCCTTTTCGTATTGAGAATGTAGGCGTTTCAGCTCTATTTCTGACTGATTTTGCATATTAAGTAGGACAGCTCGCTCTATATCGCTTCTCCTTTTTTCTTCAAAAAGATACAAGGAAAATAAAAAATAGACCAAAAAAGCAAAGACGCTCCATGCCTCTACAAAATTCAGAATCTCTTGTGTATTTTCTTCTGAAAAAATTTCATAGACTTTAAAAGTATAAACAAATACGTAATAGCTGATGGGGGCAATGGACAACAGTGCCATGATTTTCCCCTCCCCTTTCAGCTTTGCAACGGGAGGGGCAAGATATTTCCCAAAGAGAAAAGCCAGAGGCACAGTGAGAATCGTTGCAGCGAAGTCTCTTGCCACTTGTGTATTTCCTGTAAAATAGCCGCAAAATACTGCTGACCAGTTTCGACAGGAAAGCAGCTGAAAGGCAAGAATTAAGGCAAATACGCTGTGAAAAAAGGGGACTTTCACTTTGAGATATAAGAATAAAATCAGTGGTAGGTGAATTAAAAAAGGATAAATTTCCACAGTGAATCCTTCTCCAACGGAAAAGTAGCTAAGGTTTTGCAATAACACCAAAAGAAGCATAATGAAACAGTAGTCTTTTTTGTTTTTTACTATAGTTACGCCTGAAAAAGCAAGTGCCAAATGGGCACCATAGAATAATTTAGTGAAAAAGTTTAAAAAATGAGCGATTTCAGCCATCCTTCCCACTCCTTTCTCTGCTGAGTTTCAATCCAAGACCCTGTCTCTCTACTTTACCACATTTCACAGCACAATTCAAGAACAGAATTCCTCACACTCCTTGGTAAAACAGTGGGAATACCACGAAAGAATCAATCCATATCATAACAGCGATAAAAATATTTCTACGAGTTTATTTGAAAAAGTGATTGGAGAAAATTTTAAAAGAACCATTCGCCCCTGATTTTCGACCATTCACCCTATTTTTGTTTTTATACTGCTTTCTTGTGGTATAATATAGTATAGCAATATTTTGAAAGGAGGGTTCATTATGAATTTATTAGGATTACAAAATAACATGAACTCCGTACAAGGCATGAACAAAGTTTCCCCTGTCTCCCCTGTGAGACAAGCCCCTCAGGGAAATCCCCAAACAGAGGCTCCTGAAAAAGTAGCGCCCAAATATGACAGCTATACCCCCTCCCAAGAGGGTCTGGACTATCTGGAAAGCATGGCGACTACATCTGATTTGGTGGTGGGCGACGAACCAGAAGTGGACAACATGGATGGAACCTATGGTTCTCCCACTGTGATGCCCGAAATCGACCAAGCCCCAGAAGCAGCCATTCCAGAGGAGCTGATTGACCCCACAGATGCCAGCAATATGGAAACCTATGACCCAGAAGCTTGGCTGAAAGCCTATCGTGATGAAAAGGCTAATCCCAATCCCAACGAAATCGGTCCTGGCTCAGCTGGCTCTACAAGCACTCCTGAAGTAAATCCAGAACCAGAAGTGGCAGACCCAGAAGCGACAACTCCCACAGAACCAGATGCCTCTGCTCCAGAGGTGACAACTCCAGCAGAACCCGAAGTAGCAGACCCCACTGACCCAGAAAATACGGAAACTTATGATCCCTCAGCTTGGCTTGCTCAATATCGTGAAACAGCAGATGCTGAATCAAGTAGCGCCAATACATCAGCCAGTGCCACCCCTAATGTGAATACAGACGAGGACAGCAGTGAAAGCTTTGATTTGCAAGCCTTTTTAGCAGAATCAGACGCTGTAGCAAGTGATGTTACTGCATTACTAGGTGACAACGCCACTGGATTTAGCGATACCCAATCTTGGATGGGCTTGCTCCAAAGTAGCCGAGTCTATTAATACAGATTGACTTGCTCTGAAGTAGCCAAGTATACTGATAAAGTAAGGAATCCTTTTTGGATTCCTTATTTTTTTATCAAAATATCTCTGAACATCAGCAAAATCAGTGTTCCTTAACAATTTCTGATTGATTTTCCTAATATCTGCCCCTCAATAGACAGTGTTACCACCTCACAGGGAAGCATTTTCCCACTGTGTTTCAAAGCTGTTACCACTGCATTCTCGATGCCTCCACAACAAGGGACTTCCATGCGTACCACTGTCACAGATTTGATCTCGTTTTCTGCCAATATCTCCGTTAATTTCATAGAGTAATCTACTTCGTCCAATTTAGGACAGCCAATGATGGTCACTTTGTTTTTCATAAATTCCTGATGAAAATTTCCATAGGCAAAAGCAGAACAATCTGCAGCCACAAGCAAGGGGGCTTTTTCAAAATAGGGTGCTTTTGTGGGTACTAATTTAATTTGTAAGGGCCATTGTTTTAACGCTGAAGGCGACCCTTTTTCCCCATCTGTTTCAGGTGGCTCTATGATTTTTTCTGATATACTTGGACAGGAGACAGAGATTTCTCTGTCTATCTTTTTTTCTTCTTTAGAAAACGAGATTGCTGACACAGGACAAACAGGCAAACATCTGCCCAGACCATCACATATATCCTCAGCAATCACCGTCGCTTTGCCATCCACCATGGCAATGGCTGCTTGATGACAAGTGCTTGCGCACAAACCACAGCCCACGCACTTCTCTCTGTCAATGATTATTTTTTCTCTGCTCATTTCTTTCTCCTCTACACATTCTGCTCCCTCGTTCCAGCAAACAAGAGAACTAAGAAGGAATTTTTCCTTATTTTTCAAATTTTGAAAGATAAGATTTCTTTCAATCTTGACCTTTCCTTTCTATTATGCTACAATCAAAGAAAAAAATATGTTGTTTTTACAACGAAAGGAAAATATAATGGAAGATTATTATCCAGTGGTAAAAGATAATCCTCTCTTTCACCATTTGAATCAAGAGGAATTTCACTCTATCCTCGCTTGTTTGGGGGGATTTACCAAAGACTACGAAAAAAGAGATGTAATTTTTCTCAGTGGAGAAAAGATTGAACAGATTGGTCTGGTGCTCTCTGGTTCTGTGAAGGTTTTTCAAGAAGATATCCATGGAAATCGAACCATCCTTGCCCATATCTCTGTGGGGGATACCTTCGCAGAGGTATTTCCTTGTGCTGATCTCCTCCATTCCCCAGTGACAGTGGAAGCCAAAGAGGAAAGTAAAATCCTATTCTTAAACTATCAAAAGATTTTAAAAACCTGTGACCATTCCTGTGGATTTCATGGAAAGCTGGTGGAAAATCTGCTGAAAATGATTGCCTTGAAATGCGTCTCTATGAGCGAGAAAGTAGAAATTCTTTCCAAACGTAGCACCAGAGAAAAGATTTTAGCTTTTTTAGGCTCCAAGGGAAAAGGAAAAATAATTATTGACCTGAATCGTGAAGAAATGGCAAACTATATTGCTGTGGACCGAAGCGCATTGTCTGCCGAATTATCCAGAATGCAAAAAGAAGGTATTTTGTTATTCCACAAGAACCAATTTGAATTGTTGTAAGCCCATAACTTCTTCCGATACGAAAACAAAGGACTCCCTTTCTGCTCATCTTTTAATGCAGAAAGAGAGTCCATTTTCTTCCTTTCCTTGAAAGGAGTTTCAAAGCTTATTTTCAGGACAGAAAAGCATTTCCTATCTTCTTATCTTCTGTTCCCCATGGAACCAGATCCAGTGGAAGTTCCAGATTGGAGAGATTCCATGTTGATGGTCTCGCTGTGCTCCCCTGCCATCAAAGTATAAGTTTCGCCAACGGCGAGTTCAGGGATACTAATGGTCACTGATTGATAGTCTTTCACAGGGAGAAAATCTACTAAAACCGTTCCTTCACTGTCTGTTAAAGTGACTTGACCAGAGGTGACAGAGGATAAAACCACTAAAATACTTCCTTGGGTAGATTCTCCATCAAAGTTTTGAATGGTACCTGAATTGCTTCCTGTTGCTACAAAACTCCCCCCAGTGATAATAGAGTCATACTGAGAATCAAGTTGGGTATCTCTTGCATCTGTGGTGCTGGAAATCAACAAATCTCCCCCAGTGATCAAGATACTACCGTTAGAGTCCACGCCGTCCCCTTCTTTGTTGGTATCCATAATGATGGTCCCTCCAGAAATGTTGAGGGTAATACTGCTGTTCTCTGGATCTGTGGCACCTGTGGCTGCGTTGATGCCATCATCTCCACAATACATATCAATATAGCCACCAGAAATGTCGATTCTTTGTCCTTCGATACCTTCGAAACAATTTTCAATGATGATATTCCCTCCTGAGATAACTGTTTCCCAGTTGGCGTGGATTGCGTCGTCTGCTGTTCCAATGGTATAGTCCCCACCGTGAATTTCCACTCTGCTGTCACCGTGGATTGCGTCGTCATAGCAATCCAAAATGAAAACACCTCCGTAAATACGCAAATCTCCCACTGCCTTCAAACCTTTTGTGCTGTTTTCCAGTGTTTCGTCCTCTTCTCCATCCACTACATAAGTGACTCCTGTGTCTGATGGCATGCCACCTGTCATGGCTGTTCGCATTTCCTCCATCATTTCTGGTGTCATTTGTGCCATGATGCTTTCCAGTACTTCTGGTGTAAAGGTCGTTGGGTCGTTAGGGTCAAAACCCTCTGGCAGCTCGATCCCCTCAGGGAACTCCATGCCTTCTGGCATTGCCATACCTTGCATTCCTTGTTGCATTTCCATGCCTTGCATCCCTTGTTGCATCCCTTGTTGCATCCCTTGTTGCATTTCCATGCCTTGCATCCCTTGTTGCATTTCCATGCCTTGCATCCCTTGTTGCATTTCCATACCTTCCGGAATTTCCATTTGACCCATGCCACCCATTTGTCCTTGTGTTCCTTGGAATATTTGCCCTTGGTCACGTTGGTCCATTTGACCCGCCATTTCTTCTCCCATAGCCATCATGGCATCCATATCAGGAGATTCTCCCCCCATTTGGCTTTGCTGATTTCCGGAGTTCATTGTATTTGGAGTGGTTGTTGTTCTGCCACCACCATGTGTGTTGACGGCTGCAACTTTCACAGGTGCAGACTCCCAACCTCCATTGGTGGTGATGTCAAAATAACCATCATTGATTTCCAAAAATCCACTGGCATCAAAACCATCTCTTAGGACATTCAAAGTAAAGTTACCATCTAAGACATAAATATTTCCTTTGCTTTCATTGTCGCTATGCTCACAATGAAAACCATCTTTTTCCACATCGAAAACAAAGGTACCACCTGCAATGGCAATGGAGTCGTTTGCATCCATCCCATGACCATCTCCTGTGACATGATAAGTCCCTGAAGTGATGGTCAATTCGTCTTTCCCCACCACCCCATCGCCCTTTGTCATTTGAATATGAAGGGTACCTTCTCCATTTAAAGTTAAGTCGCAACGAGCAAAAATACCAGCATCCACGGAATCATCGTTGTCAATGGCAATGTCAAAATGATTTTCGGAACCTTCTACCATGGTGATAAAGAGTTTATCAGCCACAGGTGCGTGAATGGCTGCTGTTTTGCTGTTTTGAATGGTGACATTATCCAAGACAAGTTGAGCTTTATGAGTTTCATCTGCCATATCCACAATGACTTGCCCTTCTGTCAAAGAGCCTGTTAAAATATAAGTGCCTTCTTCCACAATGGTAACAGTAGAGCCAGAAATCACTACACCGTCGCCATCTGCTGTGATGCTGCTCCCAGAAAAAGTCAAGGTGACTGGGCTTTCAGAATCCAGAGTGGTTCGATAATCACGACTGGAAAAAAAATCGTCAGAGGAAAGGGAACTGAGAATACCAGAGTTATAGCTTAATGGGGTGCTTTCCAAAGAAGATGATGATTGCTCGCTAGTGCTTGTGGTGCTAGGTGTTTCAGTTGTATCTGCTGTTGCACATCCTGTGAAAAAAACTGCCAGTAGCAAAGAGGTCGCCATACCTAAATTGTTCATAATAATATCTCCTAATTTAAAAATTTATTGATGTGAACTTCAAAAGACACTTATTGACAAGAGCCTTTATCTGTTTTCTTTTTTCCAAAAGAGTGTTTCTTTTTGTGAAAACTTTTCCTTTTATAATTCTGTATTTACGATACTTTGTTTGGTTAAACTGATTTCTAAATTACCATTACGACAGCGTAATTCATCTAAAAAAGCTTTTTCATCTTCTTCTTTGGCAAGGGTGACATCATAGCTTAGCTTGAATAAGCTACCCATACTTGTTGTTTTCACAGCAACAAGCTGTGCTGAAAGGGTATATTGCTGAAAAATGTCTTGGAAAACAGTGCCGTAATCTAAATGCTCTGGCATGGTAATCAGTAAAGTGCGGTGATTTTTTTGTGGCTCTCCAAAGGAACTTATTGCCAGCGCCATGTTTGCACAAGAGAGGAACAGAGCATAGACAAAGGCAAAGGCAACATAGCCCAATCCTACTGCCAAGCCAGCGCCCATAGCCAAGAAGATGGCAGAGATTTCTTTCGCTGTTCCGGGAACAGAACGAAAGCGTATCAAGCTGAAGGCACCTGCCACAGCGACTCCCACCCCCACACTACCGTTGACCATGATAATGACCATCGCCACAGCACATGGTAGTGTACAAAGGGTCATGACAAAACTTTTGGTGTATTGGTTGTGAATGGTATAGAAAACCGAAATCATAAATCCAATGACCAAGGCAGAGCCCATACATATGGCAAAGGCTAGTGGGGTGATGCCCCCCATCTCTGCTCCTACAATAGCAGATGCAAAGATTGAATCAAGCATGATAAGTCCCTCCTTTTATTTTTTCATTAGAGAACCTTGTTTTACTGTTTTTGAACATTATTGTTTCCTTTCTTTATAGTATTAGAAATTACTTTTCTAATGATGATTATAATCCTCGAACCTTAAATGATACTAAAAAAGTGAAACATAATCAGAAGAAAAAGATTGGTCTGGAGAAATCTCTTATGTATCCTGTTTTTTGAAAGCGTTCATAAAAATCAACGGCTACAACTGAGCATATCAGTTGTAGCCGTTTTTTCTAGGTCTTTACATCATGTTTGTTGTACAATACCTATTAAATTATTTCCCTAGGAATGCGTAGATAAATGTTACCACTTCTGCACGTGTACATTCTGTGAATGGTTCGAAGGTAGAAGCAGTGGTACCTGCAGTAATGCCTTCAGATACTGCCCAACGGACAGCGTCTGCATACCAGCTTCCCACAGCCACGTCACTGAAATAGAGTTCATCGTCTACAACAGGTTTGCCGCTGATGTTCCACAAGAAAGTCACGATTTGAGCACGGTCGCACTCACGCATTGCGCCAAAGAATTCATCACTAAAGCCTGCGGTCACGCCACGTTGGAATGCCCAGTTGACAGCTGTATAGTAATAATCATCTGGATTTACATCTACAAAGCCAGGGTCAAAGGATGTTGCTGGTTTACCCGCTGCACTCCAAAGCATAGTCATGACTTGTGCACGGTTGCTGATTTCATAAGGACTGTAATAGTTTTCGTTTGTCCCAGAAGAAATACCTGTTTCCACAGCCCAAACCACTGCGTTATAGAAGTAGTCTGTTGGGCTTACATCAAAGAACACCCCTGCTTCTTCAATCACTGCATAGTAAGAGAAGTGATTTGTTGTAAAGGTAACGGTATAATTTGTGTTGCGATAAATGGTGTCTGGCATGCTTGTGACTACACCATTCGTTGCGACATGATACACATTGACATGGCCAGTCAAATCAGAACGTTGGTAAGGAAGTGTAACAGTTGCTTTCCCAGCACCAAAGTCATTGACTTCAACGCCGTCCACTTTTACAATCAGATCTACCACAAAGGCAGAACCAAAACGTTCATGCAAGGATGCAGGGAAAAGTTCAGGGCTAGAATATCTAGCAATCACTTCGAAAGTGCTATCAGAGTCAGGATGTACTGTTGCCCAAATTTCTGCTAGGGCTGCATCATCAAAGGTGATTTCTGCACTAGGAGCAACAATGGTAACTGTACTTTCGCCTTTTTCATGAATCATTTCTACCATAGAAGTTGGCAATTTGACGTTATCGTTGTTTGTCACAGTTGCAGTCAGGTCGCCATAAGATTCATAGCTATCTTCATAGGTATTGTATACGATTTTAAGATTTTCCTCTGTATAGCTATAATCTCTTGAGCTTTCAAGGATTTCGCCTGTGTTAGAAACTTTTTCCATCACTTTTTCTACTGTGACAGAGCCGTCACGGCCTTCTGTTGTTGTGGTAAGTGTTGTTTTCACAGAGTAATCTGTCAGATCTGTTTCCACAACCAGTTTTTCAGTGACATTGTTTCCATCATCATCTACATAAGTGGTTGTTGTTGTGCTGACAATGACATCATCCTCTGTTTCTGAGTCACTGGAAGAACGTGGTACTGCTGTGACTTCTTCAGAAGCGCTGGTACCTTGTGCGTTTTTAGCAATTAGTTTAAAGGTGTACACAAGATCATTTTCCAAACCTGTCACAGTAAAGCTTTTCAATGTGCTTCCGATTGTGAAAGGAGAGCCATAAGCATGGTTTCCGTCTTTATCAATGACAGTTAAGGTATAATCTTGTAATGGAGTACCACCGTGGAAAGGAGTTTCCCATGAAACATAGGCAGACTCGTCTCCTGGTTTGACTTCGATTGCTGGAATAAAGGGTTTTGTTGATTCTACGCTAATAGAAGAAGAGAAGCTTCCGCTGAAACCACTGGTTTCGTTTGCCACAACTGTGACAAGAACAGTGTTTCCATAATCTTCTTCTTTCAGAGTGTAGCTTGTTCCGCTACCCACAGAGCTTGTGCCTGACCAATAAATGGTATAGTCGTTGGTGTTTGCATCAGAAACTGTTGCTGTCAATTCGCCCAAAAGATGAGTGATTGCCACAGTTCCTTGGAAGAAATCGTCTCCTACCACAACAGAAGTACTTTCAAATGTGCCAGCCATGTTTCCAGAGAAAGTGACCACACAATGAATTTCTGCATCGGCAGGAATGGTTGCAGAGTTGATTAGGATAAAGCTTTCGTGGACGCCATTGGTTTGAATCACATTGTTCACATACCATTGATAGAACACAGTACCACCAGCAGGTGAAATACCAGAAATATCAGCGTTGATCACGTCTGTGATGCTCACAGTGCCAGATCCGTCGGTGTCTGTGATTGTCAAAGTAACAATCCCTTGTGCTGGGACAGGTGTAATGGTATAGCTGACTGTTGTGTCGCCGATTTGATAGTTGTTTCTATCTGCGCCCACAAGAGAGAGCACGCCAACATAATCGCCCACGTTGATTGCTGTTTCTTGGGTTGTGACATAAACGCCAATATCATCTGTCCACACAGTATTGATGACTGTTGCTGTTGGTTTTTGTGCTAAGCTGTTGTAAACGAAATTGTGGCTATCCCATTCAATTTCTACTGTGCGAGGAATAATTTCGAAGGTACCATCTGTGACAAAAGAACCAACAAAGGCACCGTCATAAGAGGTAAATGTGACGAAATAGGTGTAAACACCTGCGTTTAAGATGTATTCATCTGTGACATCTGCGTTGTAAGAGTCTTTGATAGTCAGGTTGTATACACCTGTTGTTGTGGCGTTGTTTCCAATGTTTGCCACAAATTTGCTTGGATCATAGACAAGATTGTCCATGTTACCATAGATACAGGTATCTGCGATGACAATGGCTTGGTCAATGTTAGAGAAAGCGATGTCAGTGATAGAGAAGATAATTTTCCCTGTAAATGTGGTATTGGAATAGTTGCTTGTGTCATCTGCTACGAAGGTATAGGTGACTTCGTGAGTAGATCTAGCAGGAAGTTCTTTCAAGACACTCACGATTTCGTTATAAGTGGTATCTTTATAAGTCAAAATACCAGAAACAATCACTTCTTCGCCGTTAAAATCTTCATAAGAGATGGTTGGTTCTACATAAGTACCAATGCCATAAAGGACTTGAATGTGGAAATTCTTGTCCACTTCGCTTGCTAGGTCTTTTGCTTCGATTTCAACTTGTGTTGTGAAATCAATGTTTTCTAATGGAAGAATGTAGTATCCTGCATCTTCCCCGTCATAGTGCACTGTATCCAAAGAGAGGAAACGATTGTCTTTGCCCACAAGTGCACTTTCCAGGAAACCAGAAACAGTCAGAGTGACATTGTCTTTTCCTTCCAGGGCATCTGCTCCACCGATGTCTAGAATGGTCAAATCCCCTGTAAATTCATTGTTACCATCATAGACTTTGGATTGTCCTGATTTCACAGAAGCGTTCAATGTTTTTGGTTCAAGAATGATATCAATTGTTGTCGCTTTATATTCGAAACTGGAGCCATCTCCTTCAAATACAATTGTGATCTCATTTTCATCAATGACCAAGCCCTTTTCTACGCTATCATAGCTTCCTACGTACTTACCTTCTGGATATACACCTTTATCATAAGTCAATTCTACCAAGGTTTCACCATGTGCATAAGCTGTGACTTTATAAGCACCATAATTAAAACCAGTGACTGTGACATCACCTGCAGTTGGTGTTACTTCGATGTTCAATGGATCGCCATAGACAAGAATACCGTCTTTAGCAGAAGTCACAACGTCCAAAACAACTGTTTTCCCAGTAATTTCAAAAGTTCTGTAATCTTCAGCAAGGACATAGTTTGATGTTGATAATGGGGTAACTGTGACTCTTGCAGTACCTACTTCTTTGTGGTCTGCATAAGTCAATGTGTAGTCCAATCCTTCCACTAAGACAACTGCTTTTCCTGTGACTGAATTTTCTGCTTTGATAGTCACAATAATCTCTGGTTCTTGTGTATAGCCATTATAAGGGGTTGTATATTGCCCTTTTTCGTCTTGCCCGACAATATAAATCTCATATTCCCCAGTGGACACTGGTTTTTGGAGAATATTCAAAGTTGCCACTGGGCTAAGGGTTTCCACGTCTGTATAGTGGTCATGATTTGTTACAGAAGCAAAGACTTCATAGATACCTGCTTCTGTGGGGGCGACAGTTGAGTCATATAGCACACCTTTATCTACATAAGGGTAACCCACATAACGGAAAGTAAGCCCAGTTAATTTCAGGGTATCAGCATCATAAGCTGCTTTGAATGCTGCATTGTAGATGCCATTTTCATCAAGATAATTTGCATTTGTTAGGTCGTCTAACAGATAGCCGTCCAAACTATGGGCTTCTCCGTTATAAACAACATTGTAAATTTGTCCAAGGTTAAAGGAAACCACAAAATCATCAGGAGTTGGGTCAACTTTAGCTAGAAAAATTGCATCCTGTGAAACACGATAGAAGGCAACTCCGGTTTTGTCCCCAACTACCTCTCCATAAAATGCGGCAGCATCTGCACTGGTTAGGGCATAGTCATCCCCTGCCACGGCAATTTTATTGTCAGAACTAGAGGTTACTACATAGATAGAGTTTGCTGTTCTAGTACCAGATAAAAGAGTGACATAAGTGCCTGAACCAAGCTTTAGACCGCCATTTTGAATGATTGGAGAACCACAAATAGTTAGTTCAGTTCCAGCTGAATTATTGGCTAATACAGCGCTACCGATACCATTATTTTCTAAAACACTTCCAGGTTCGCTTCCGCAAATTGTCAAAACCCCTGTGCCTGTGACATTTAGTAAATAAGTATCATTTTTTGTTTCTAGTTTATATCCATTTAGACATAGGTAAACATTATCGCCTGTTGCAATGTCAAACCCTTCTGCTGACCCTAGATCAATATCGTCTTGCAAGAAGAAATATCCTGAAGATTGTGTGTATTTTGCAAATTCTTCAGCATCGCTTATCCCAATCCAATGGTCATCGCCAATGTCTAATTTCTTACAACAATCACAATTTAAACCATCAACATTACTAAAGGTAACATTCACTGAAACGCTTGATTTTGGCATAGTAAATGTCATGAAATAAGTGTTAGTTGCTGTATCATACTCTAATTGTTCCGAGGCTTTAAGTTCCCCTAAAATATCTGCTGCATAGTCTTGATTCGCATAACCAACAGCATAATTCACCTCTACTGGCAAGGGTTTTTGATAAGCAATATCAGGATTATCTGAATATTTGGAAGGATCAATTACGACTTTGATAACATCAGTTTCTGAAGCATAGTTGCTGTTTTCCAGACCTGTGAAGTTGTCATAAAAAGTAACAATGCTATCTGCACTATCCAGATCCACAAGTTTCCCTTCGATGTAAAGATTTATCCGTGAAGTAAGGCTACGATCACTGATAATCCATTGGGATAGCCCAAAGGCGTCGCTGGCTTTTGTGAAATAATAATCTTTGTCAGGATAGTTAATAGTCACTACTTTTGTGTCAACATGAACTGATTTTTCCTTACTATCCACCCAACCAAAAAGCTGTGATCCAAGGGTGGTACCAGCACAATCGCCACCATAAATTCTGTATGTGCCATCAAAGGCATCATATTCTGCAGGCTGGGAAGAAACTGGTGCTGATGTAGCTGTAGTTTTTAACCAAAAGCTGTTATCGTAAGTATACCCTGAACCAATAATACCATAGTTTCTTACTGTATAAGACCTATAAAGCGTTGTGCTCGCTGGCGAAGCACTACCTGTAGCTGTAACTGTACTACCTGAAACGGTAGTACCAGTAGGTGCTATTTGTGTTGTGCTGAGAGAACCTGTTGAATAACAGTTGTTAATGTTCCCTGAACTAGAACTAGAGCCAGCAATACCACCAACAGTTGGAATATAGGTTGCTGTTACACTGTTTTTAATGTGACTTGTTGTACCATTCGCTGGCCATGTACTTGCTGTCCCTTCATAGATAGAGGCATTTGATTTCACCACAGACGAAGTGTGGGAGTTTTCAATCTTGCTTTCATTCTTACCAACAATTCCCCCAGCGTATGAAAGTGCAGCATTGCTACCTGTTGTGTGAGAGTCTAGATTACTTCCAGTCGAATTACCAGTTGAGTTTGAAATTTGCCCGGTAGCATTAGCATAAATATCTTCTGTACCTGAAGCTTGAGAACTTACAGACACACAGTTCCACACAGTACCGTTGTTTCTACCAACAATACCACCTGCATAGGCAGTTGCAGTATAGTTGTTGTAATAAGTGTAGTCAGTACGATTTATAAGGGTAGAATCACCACCATAAGCTACCGATTGTGTTGTATCTGCTGAAGCACTAACCTTAACATAACTAGTACAGTTGAGGATAAAACCACCATTATTATATCCCACAATCCCGCCTGCATAAAGTTCTGTTACTCTCGTTTGACTGTATTGAGAAAGTGTTACAGAACCTGTTACGCTCAGATTCTTAACTGTTCCTTTCGAGCCGACAACACCAAAAAGGCCAGCATAATCGTCACCATAGTCAGTTTCAACTACAGCAACATTAATATTTTTGTAACCACCATCAAAATTACCTTTGAACTGGTGAGTTTCCGTACCAATAGCGGCATTACCAACCGATAAATTGTCTATCAAAAGATAATAAGCAGTATTTGCATTATGAACTGCATCATCATTAATGACATAAGACGCTAAAATTTCAAATTGAGTCTCGGTTGCGATGAGCCAAGGGTCTGCTGCTGTACCACTACCACCTGCGAATTCGTTGCTTGCACTGGCAAGGGTTGCTGACTCAATACTCTGCGGTTCCTCCTCCCTCTCCGTTGCAAAGGCACTCATCATGGTACTGGGTAAAATACCCACAATCATGGCGAGAGTCAATGCCGCATTAAAAATCCTTTTTTTCATGGTCATTTCCTCCTTAAAATGTACATTTCGTAGATATTTTTACTATCTCGAATTAAGTCAGATTCATAGTAACACAAATTTTGGCATGATTCAAGGAAAAAATGGAAAAAAAATGTTGTCAGATTGCATAAACATTTTTTTGAACTTTTTTTGGCACAGCTATTAACTCTCTCTCAAAATATTCACATTTTATTCATAATTGATAAAACTGGCACAAATTTCTATGTAAAGTATGGAAAAAAAAGTTGGCACGATTGTATATGCTTTTTTGGCACAATGCCAAAAAAAGGGGAAAAGTGTGGGAAAATGTTCCTCCTTTTTTCAACAAGCGGAAAAAAAATAACAAGTCATCTTTTGTCTTTTCAAAAGATAACTTGTTATAATTTACGTAAATGATTTAATAGTATGTCAGGGATTTTTTTCAAGTCTCCCTGCATTTGCACAGCGCCAATGGCGTATGCTTCCATTGGCATACCATAAACCACCGAGGATTTTTCGTCTTGACCGATGGTAAAGCCCCCCTTTTTCCGAAGGGTGAGCATTTCTCTTGCTCCATCTCGTCCCATGCCAGTTAAAATGATACCCACTTTGTTTTTGTTCTTCAGCTCTGCCACAGAAGCATAAAGAACATCCACCGAGGGGCTGTGTCCACTGATTTTCTCTCCCGCCACACATGAAATCACCAGTTCCGAGCCATGTTGCAAGACACGAGTTTGCACCCCAGCTGGCGCTACATACACCGTGCCTCTTCTGACCATCGTGGCATCGCTTGCTTCCACCACCCTCATTTCGCAAGTCCTGTTCAGACGTTCAGCATACATTTTGGTAAATCCAGTTGGCATATGCTGCACAATGATTAAAGGGGGGAGATCGGCAGGTAGTTGCTTCAGCACTTCCAAAGTGGCTTCGGTGCCACCAGTAGAAGCACCCAAGGCGATGATGGTATCATCCAAAGAGGGCTTGACGCCCAAGGGGGGATTCCCCGAATGTAGGGCCGCATAGCGAGGGGAGCCAGTGTCGCTTTCTGCCACCCCGAGGACTATTTTGGAAGATAATTTCTTCAAAAAAGTGGGGGTATCCCCAGGCAGAACAGGTTTTTGCACAAAACCAATCACTCCACGTCCCATCAAATTCACCCCTGTTAAATCCAGTGCAGAGACTGCCACCACAGGCAGTCTTTTCACAGCAGAAAGGGAGCGAGCCAGCTCCTCAGCGCCCAAGCGAGTTGCATCGATGTCGCAAACCACAATATCTAAGTTGAGTCGTTCTGTTTGCAAAGCATTTAGCTTGATACTTGGCACAGCATCCACCACTTCTATGCCTGGATGGGCATTCAATCCCCGTGTCATCATGACTCGTGACACAGCAGAGTCATCTACAATCAAGACTCGATGTTTTTTCTGCGCCAAAACTTCTCCTTTTCTCCTTCATTACCTTTCCCCAGATATCCCTAAAGCCGATCTTATTTCTTTTGAAAACAAGCATTATAATAAGCGACTCTCTTTGTTCTTGTCAAAGACTTACATAACAATAACAGAGAGAGACGATATTTATTCTTTGTTTATCACTGTAACAATGATTATTTGTTTGCTTTTTGATAGGTGGCAGGGGCAAGGGTTTTGTAAGGCGTATTTTTATTCAAAGATTCCGAATGTCCAATGAAGAGATAGCCACCAGGGGTTGTCGCATCATAATAACGTTGGCACAGGGCATCTTTGGTTGGTTGATCGAAATAAATCATAACATTTCTGCAAAAAATGATGTCAAATTTTAATTTGAATCTGATGTTATCCATCAAATTAAAGGTTTGAAAAATCACATTCTTTTTGATATCAGGTGCCACTTCAAAGACTTTTGGGTCTTTGGTGGGGACAAAGTATTTTGTTTGCCAGTTGGAGGGGATGGTGTCTGGCAGTTCATACTTTCCTTCCTTTGCCTTTTCCAAAACTTGTTGACATATATCTGTGGCAAGGACACGGGTGTCCCAATCTTTTGCTTTTGTCCCAAGAAAATCTTTGATATACATGGAAATGTTATAGGGTTCTTCCCCACTAGAGCAACCAGCACTCCAGATAGAAATCACTTTGTCACGTTGATGACGTTCGATTAAATCGGGAAGAACAACATTACGAAAGAAATCGTAATGTTGTTTTTCACGCATAAAAAAGGTGTAATTTGTAGTGAGTTTGTTGATGATATTTTCAATATCAGCAGTTTTTTTTGTTTTTAAAATGTGATTGATATAGCCAGAAAAGTCTCCAAAACCTTGGTCAGTGACAGTAGAGCCCAGACGGCTTGCCACCAGTTGACGTTTTTGGGCAAGGTTTATGCCATAATTATTTTTAATAAATACGGTAAGACGTTCAAAGTCAGCATCTAAAAGTGTTAGTTCCAAAGTAAAAACCTCTTATTCATGAATCAATAAGTCGCAATCAAGCACTAGCATAGTGCCACCATCAGGGAGAGAGCTCATTCCTGATGTCATTTTTTGTGCATTGTGAGATGGCACAGGCAAAATGGTACCGTCTGGCACGTCCACCATGCGATCCACCCAATCCACCAAGACACCCACTTGGGTACCATAGATATTGATGACAATAATGCTGCAATCGTCTTTGGATTCTTTTCCTAATCTGCGACGGATGTCGATGATAGGAATAATCAGACCACGAAGATTGATGATACCATTGACATAATCTGGCACCATTGGTAATTTGGTGATGGCGTGATTTGTCAAAATTTCTACCACTGTGGCAGCGTCCACACCAAAAAGAAGCTCTTCGGTTTTAAAAATCAGATATTTGGTGGTAACAATTTCTACCTCTTCAATACTGGCATTGATTTCTTCTTGGCTGGCAAATAAAACTTCTTCGGACATAATTTGTGTCTCCTTCCTTATAGAGCAATGATTAACTGTTGTTAATCGTGCTCAGGTTCAAAATATCTAAAATAATACTGATGTTGCCGTCTCCTAGAATGGTACAGCCAGTGATGCCATAGCTTTTTACATTAAAGCTGTTGACATAGGTAGGTAATGGTTTCACCACCACTTGGTGTTCGCCAATGAGTTCGTCCACAAACAGACAATAAGAAATTTCTCCTGATTCCACCCAAATGATGATACCATCTTCGATATGGTCACAGCCATTGTCCATGCGATAAGCTTCTTTCACACGAATAATGGGATAGAATTTATCCATACATTTGATCATTTCCCCTTGCAAAGCGTCGTGGATAATCAAATCCTCGGTCACTTTGAAAGATTGACGGATATTGTTGATAGGAATGGTGAAAACAGATTCGCCCACAGCCACTTCCATACCGTCCATGATTGCCATGGTCAAAGGAATTTTCAAGGTTGTGGTCATGCCGTGACCGAAGTTGGAAGAGATGGTCACTGTGCCACCCACATCTTCTACATTTTGTTTTACCACGTCCATGCCCACGCCTCTGCCAGAGAACTCGGTGACTTCTTCGTTGGTAGAAAATCCTGCCATAAGTAGGAAGTTTAGAATTTCTCTGTGAGTATATTCATGTTCTGGATTGGCAAGACCATTACGGATTGCTTTTGCCAAAACGTATTCTGTGTTCACCCCACCACCATTGTCTTGGATTTCGATGATAACCTCGGAACCTGTGTGCCAAGCAGACAGGGTAATTTGACCCACTGGGTCTTTTCCACGAGCGATACGTTCTTCTTCTGTTTTTTCAATCCCATGGTCCATAGAGTTACGAACGATGTGCATAATTGGGTCAGAGATGTTATCCACAATGGTTTTATCCACTTCTGTGTCTTCTCCCACTAAGGTTAATGTCACACGTTTATTCAATTTTTTGGTCATGTCACGTACCACACGGTGCATTTTTTGGAATGTACCAGAAACTGGCACCATGCGAAGAGACATGGACACGTCTTGGAGTTCGTCTGTTAATTTACGAAGTTGACGTGCTGATTTTGTAAATGTATCTAGCTTTAAGCCGTTCAAATCAGGACAAGCAGTCACTTGTGCTTCGGTGATAACGATTTCTCCCACCACAGCCATCAGTTGGTCTAACTTGCTGAGATTCACGCTGATTAAACTTTCCTTCCCTGCTTGTGGGGTTGGAGTTGCTGGCGCTGCATTTCCCGCTGCTGGTTTTGCTGCGGCGGCTGGTTTTGCTGCAGCGGCTGGGGCGGCAGCAACTGGAGCGGCGGCTGGGGCTGCTGCAACTGGGGCGGCAACAGCTGGGGCGGTAGCAACTGGAGCGGCAGCTGGGGCTTCGGCTAGGGCACCACCTGATGTTGGTGCGTCTACTGTTTCGTAAGAACGGACAGATCCTGTGGTTGTCACAGTGGGAATGGCTGAGTTACGGCTTGCTTCTGATTCAAAGCGAACCAAAAAGCCGTGTTCTGCGATGTAATCTGCTTGCTCTGGATCTTGGTCCACATTTTCAGGGAACCAAACAAAGTTTCCACAAAAATCTTGTAGTGAAGTGGCAAGCATAAATGCACGGAGGTTTTCCATGCCACAGCCTTCTTCAAAGAAAACAACCAAACCATAATTGTGCTGACCATCTCCCCAGTCGATGCGACTTGGGTCTGGAGAGTTGTGAATGGTGTCTGGTGCTTCTTCCACCACAGCAGGCGCTTCTGGTGCTGCAGCAGGTGCTTCCACTGGGGCAGCGACGCCTGTGGCTTCTGCCATTACTTCATTGTGGATTTCTTCCACGCTTTTATCTGGGCTTGCTTCCTCTTCTTGTCCTGTGACTTTATTGATGAGAGCCTTAATTTTCCCAATAAAGCTGTCGATGTCTTCGGTACAAGGTTCGTTGTTTTCAATCAATTCCACTTCACTACGGAAGAAGTCAATGGCTTGGAACATCAGATCAAACAACGCTGGTCTGTCTTCCTCCTTCACTGCATCCATGGTGTTGTCACGAATGATAAAGAACATGTCTTCAATGCGGTGAGCCACAGTCATCAGTGAAGTAAACTCCATCATCGCTGAGGAACCTTTGATTGTGTGCATGATACGAAAAATTTCGTTTACGTCGTCTTGCGAGAAGGTGTCTGCTGTTTCAGCAGCAAGCACAATGCCATCTAGTTGTTCTAGCAATGTATTTGTCTCGTACAAATACATATCTAAAATGCTTTCATTTCCTGTTCCCATACAAATAATTACCCCTTTTTTTCCTTCTTGTAAATTTGGTTTTTTTTTGTTATACTAGGGATAGGATTACCCATAGTATTGTGTTTGCTATGAAAAGACGAAGCCTATAGCAAAGGTTTTCGCTTATCATTATACACTATTATGTCGGAAAAATCCACTATTAAATTAAGTTTTTTTAAAAAAATTTTAGAAACGGGGTGCCACCCATGGCAAATATGCTAGGAATCACAAACCCAGTACCGGGGCAAGATCGCCCAAATAACGTGCAAAATCAACAGATTTTGGTGGATAATCCAAAACTGCAGAACGTTCCTGACCCTACCAAAATAATCAAGAGCGACAACAAATCCGAGCAACAAAGCTCTAGTGAAGGGGATGGCTCGAAAAAACTACAGTTTTCCTCTAATTTCAGCACTTTTGCACAAAAATTGAATGAATCCAAGAACTTAAATGAGACACTTGCCGAGGTCATGCTGAAATTTGCCAAAGGCGCTGAGCAAGGACCAATCACAGCAGCTTTGGCTGAAATGATGGAAATGTTGAAGATGGACGAGGAGCAGCTGGGAAAATTTATCACAGACCAGTTATCCTCGGGTAACCGCTTTGGCGGTGCTTTGTTCAACGCTCTGCGAGAAGTTTTTATCAGCTCTACCTCTCCCACTTTGAAAGAGGATGTGTTACAGTTTTTAAAAGCCTTTAGTAACTACACCTCCACAGACCATGTGGAAACCAATGTTTTGCGTACCTTGGATAAGCTGACCCACAGTATCCCTGCCAGCTATGGCAACAAGCTTGCCAGTATGACAGGGGAATTGGCTGAAACATTGGAAAAGGGTGACAGGGAAGGTGCCATCAAACTATTACAGGGGAAAATAATCCCATTTGTGGGGGATTATACCAAACGCACCCACGATA
Source organism: Eubacteriales bacterium (assembly GCA_044432725.1). Lineage (GTDB taxonomy): Bacteria > Bacillota > Clostridia > Oscillospirales > Oscillospiraceae > JAWXUK01. Next base: position 51,114 of record JAWXUL010000004.1, on the reverse strand, counting down.
TGGGCTTGTCACGTACGCTCATTTCTGTTTTAACTTTTAACACAGCCAGACTAGAGGGGGGCAGTGAAGAACAACTGCTCAACGCTTTTCATCAAATGAACACCCACGGTCCTTTGCGTAGCAAATTTGGTGGGCTGTCAGACACAGCTCTTCTTCGCCTGATTCAAGGCTCGGCTTTTATGCAAGGAGAAGAAGTAAATCCCTTTGCCTCCTTACTGATTGAAGCAACTGGAGAAGCAATGACAGGCGATTCTGGCTCGGAAATTCAAGAAGTGTTCAAGCAAGTTTTAGATACTTTCTTGTTAAATGAGAGTGTTTATGTCCCCTTGAATCATCTGACCATTCCTTTGGATTGGGGTGGCGTCTTTTTGTTTTCTCAAATGTGGGTAGACCCTGATGCTGAAGATAATTTGAAAAAAGGAAAAGATGACGAAGACCCCATTGCTAAAATTTTCCTAAAAATGGACGTGGAAGGTTTGGGGCTTTTTGATTTAGTGGTGGCAACCCAGAATGGCGATACTGAAATGATTTTACATTGCCCAGAAATCGTGGCAAACCACAGCAAAATTGTAGCGAAGGATATTTCAGAAATCCTTCGGGATAACGGCTTAAAGCCAAAAGATATCTATGTCGGTAAAATGCACGCACCTTTACAGCTGGCACAGGTATTTCCAAAAATTTATGAAGGGGAGACGAGTGTAGATGTCAAAGCCTGAGGATAAGAAGAAAAAGGACCAAACCATTACCTCTCGAAAAAATGGGAGAGCTGTGGCACTGAAATATGACCAATCCAGTGGTGCACCCATTATTGTGGCTTCTGGTATGGGATATATGGCAGAAAAAATGGTAGAGGTGGCAGAGGACAACGGTGTGCCTATTTACGAGGATAATTCCCTTGCCACCATGCTCTCACAGCTGCAGTTGGGGCAATCCGTTCCACCAGAACTATACCAAGCCATTGTACAAATTTATGTTTATTTTTTAAAATTCGACCCCAACGACCCTGGAAAATTAGGCAGAGAGCGTGAAGAGCGCCGTCGCTTGGAAAAAGAACGTCAAGCAGCTATGAAAGATACTGCAGAGCTGAGCCAAGAGCCTGAACCTGAACGTGTTGCCCCAGCTTCTTTGGAAGACGCTATGGCAGATTTATATGGGAATCAGGAATAGAAGGGGAAGCCCTTCTTTTCCTTGCATTCTCCTCTCTCCTCCCTCGTCTCTGAAAGAGTTTTTTCCGCTTCCCCTTAACAAATAAAAAAACTCTGCCGATAATTAAAATACTAGAAAGAACGCAAAACACAAATCCCTTTATTTTCTCTCTTTTTCTACAGAAAACCTCTTGAAATATGCACTTTTTTAAAAAGATTTTTCGTAAAAAAGAAAAGTTGGCACGGTTTTTCCGAAAAGTTGGCACGGTTTTTGGGGGAAATATGAGGGTGATTTTAAGGATTTTCCAAGTTTCATTTCATGTAAATATTGGAAAAGTAGATTTTTAGGAAATTTTTTTAAGAACATAAAAAAGGAGACTAAGATGGAATATTTAATCATGGATGAAGACCATAGCTCTTTGACCCAAGGCGTCTTGCGCAGCGGTGGTTCTTCTCCTATATTAGAATTCGAAATCCCCGAGAACGATGTGCCCCGATTAGATGGACATGTCAATTTGCAATTTTTAAGCTTTGATGAAGGCTATCCTTCTTTTGAAGGAAAGGTGACAAGGCGACGGGGAAATCGAATGGCAGTGGAGAAGGGCTCGAGCCTTGGGGAAGCCCCCTTAGAAAATTTACGAGTGCCCTTTGACCACGACACATATGTTTATCCTGTTTCTGGCACTTGGCAAGGTCGTGTCACTGTGAAAACAGATACCCTCAGTTGCGGTGCCCTGAGCTTTTTCTCTCCACGACCTTTTACAGGTCAGGAACTGGTGGAAGTTGCGGTTCATATACGAGAAGGGGCTTTGCTGGTTCGTGGAAAAATCATCAACCAAAAAGAAGAAGCTTCTGGTCAATATTATTGTGTCACAAAGTTCATGTCTGGAGTAGATGATATCGAGCGTATGATACGGCGAGAAGTCCTGTACCTCCAGTTGAAAGAACGTGACGACTTAAAAGACGGAAAAGTCACGAAAAAATTATTTATGATTTCATAAATATGTTCTGTCAAAAAATTTGACAGGTCAGATCGCAAATAGAGCCACTGAAATAACAATGAAAAAATACAAATGGCAAATCCTCTGATTTCCTTTGTTCCCTAATATAAAAAGCGAATTGAAATGGGAATTAGATGATATTGCCCTAACACAATTAACCCCCTGTTTATCAGGAAAGGAGAATACACCCATGAAAAACACACCCAACCCACGTCCTTGGACACAGAGAGCGCTTTCAGGATTTATGGCTTTTGCCATGGGTCTTGGTTTTGTGCCACCTAGCTATGCCCAAGAAAACACCCCAGAATCTGTTTCTAATGATTTGATTCTAGGAGAAGACATCATTACTGTGGAGGAAACCCACCAAGAAGTCCAGTATCAAGACACTTTGTCCCAACTGGCTGGAGAAATCATCTCTTCTGACGAGATTGTTTTGCCAGAAGAAACAGGACACTGGTCTGATGATTATATCAACAGAATGGTGGAGTATGGCTATTTACGTGCCAACGAGGCTGCAGACCCTGATGCAGAGCTGACCCGTGCTGAATTTGCTGCTGTGGTCAACCGTGCTTATAATTACACAGAGCTTCGAACAGACGAAATGCCTTATACTGATGTGGGCATTCACGATTGGTTTTTCGAGGATATATCCATAGCAACCAATGCAGGGTATATCTCTGGTACTTCCGAGAGCACCATCGAACCTTATTCTAACTTAGATCGCCAAACAACAGCCTTTATCTTAGGGCGTAATATGATGTTACCAGAACTCCATGGGGAAGATTTGAACTTCACAGATACCCGTGACATCAGTAGTTGGGCGAGATCCATGGTGAAAGCCACTTCTGATTATGGTTTGATGGCTGGTTATAGTGATGGTACCTTCCGTCCACAAAACAACATCACCTATGGGGAAATTTCTGCCTTGGTGCTGAATGCAGTGGGAACTCCTATTTTGCAAGGTGGAGAAACTTCTTTATACGAAGTATTGGGCAACGTGACCATCACAGAGCCTGGGACAATCCTGAAAAACACTGTCATCGCTGGAGATTTATACATCTCTAACGGTATCGGTTTAGGAGATGTCACACTGGAAAACGTGACTGTTTTGGGACGTATTGTGGTCAGTGGTGGTGAAAGCCAAAACGGACAAGCAAGCGTTCTCCTTCGTAACGTTGTCGCCAACGAGCTTGTCATTGACAATATGGATGACCAATATGTCAGTGTGCGTGTGGATGGTAATACTTACATCGAAGAAACCTTCGTACGTACCAATTCCTTTATCGAAGACACAACCACCACAGATGAAGGTCTGCGTAATATCACCATCGAAGCTGATCCTGGGACTTTGATTGACTTCTCTGGTCGTATTAAGACTGTGAACAACATCTCTGCTGGTACCACTGTGCGTGTCACTGCTGGTACTGTGGACGAGATGAACATTGACGAACAAGCCACAGAAGTTGTCACAGAAGTCCTGCGTGGTGGTGAAATCATTCAACTGAATATTGATGTTGCCACCAATGTTACTGGAGAAGGTGACGTGCAAAACTTAGTGGTGAATGCCAGTGATGTGGTGGTGGAAATGCTACCTGATAACATCATCATACGCCCTGGCTTGAATGCAAATATCAATGGTCAAGATATGGACAATCTGACAGCAGAAGAATTTTCTACTGATCCTATGATCCTTTCTGGCTATCCACGTGCTGACGACGTGGCTCCTACTACCATGGATGCTGTCTTTGCCACCAACAAACAAGGTACCCTTTATTGGGGGATTTCTTACATCACACAAGGGTCTATCTCTGCTGCTGATTTAATCAAACCTCCTAGTTATGGTAGTCTTGCTCTTCAAAATGGTAGCATGAGCATCACTGCAGCTGAAGAAGAATTTACCGCTCCTGTGGCTGAACTGTACATTGGGGGAGATTATTATCTTTCTGCTGTGCTGGTGGATGCCAATGGGAAGGAAAGTCCTGTGAAGGTGATTTCATTTAGTACACCGGATGACACCATCCCTGCTTTTGTAGAAAGCTATCCCTATATCTCTAGCGTGAGTGGTACTTCTGCCCAAGCGACTGTCATGGTCACCAAAGACTGTGTCTTGTACTATGCTGTCCTTTCCACAGGTGCCATGGCACCGACTCCTGCTGACTTTATTTCTGGTGCTGTCAGTGGAACATGGGGGAATGTGGGCAAGCAATCTGTAGAGAAAAACAAGACTTACGGCTATACCATCAGTTCTGTCTTGCAAGAAATGACAGATTACGACGCTTATTTCTGGTTGACAGATGCTGACCATATGCTTTATTCTGAAGTGGTGAAGCTTAGCTTCTCTACCATTGATGTGACACCACCAGTCTTTAATCAAGAAATGACTACCACCAGTATCGGTGTCACTGATGTTTCCTTTAACTTTAACATGAACGAAGATGGTACTGTTTTCTGGGCTGTTGTGCCTTCTGGTACTTACTATCCTGTGCCTCAACCACCTAACTTAGATGGTTTACTTTCCGAGCCTTTGACCACAGAATATGCAGCTTATGCTGTCATGTGGGGGGTCAGTTCTGCCTATAATGGGGAATTGTCAGCCAGTGCCAACGAAACCATGGATTTCTCTATCACTGGACTGGACGAAGAAACCGCCTATGATATGTATTATGTGGGACGTGACGAAGCTGGTAACTTTAGTTCTCCTGTAAAGGTGCTTACTTTTAACACCATCGACAACACACCTCCGACCTATGTGGACCAACTCTTCTCTCAAACAGCCAATGCAGATAACGAGTCCACCCCTCAACCTTATGCCACCACAGATATCACTTTGGTCTTTAGTGAAGGGATTCAATACACCCAATCTGGGCAAAGCTTCCTACAGCTCTACAGCAATGTGCTTTCTGCGGATAACGAGGGAATGGCTGCTGCACAAAACACATTAGCTGCTGCTTTGGCAGAGTGTTTCACCATGAATATCTGGAACAGTGGTACCCCCACTGCAGCCACTGTGAGAGATGCTGACAATGCCGCTTTCATTGGGGATAGTTGGGTGATTGACTATCGTTTTACCGAAGTTACCTTGGTCAATGGGGAAATGCACATCAAATTCCCAACCAATATAAATAACAGCGACAACAGTGCTCTGAATCTTGGTTCAGGTGTCACTTATAACTTTGATATCAAAAACATCCGTGATTCTTCTTCTGATGCCAACACTATGCAACCTGCAGAAGAATCCACAGCACAATTCACCACAGTTTATGCACAAATTATGTTGGGTTCTGCTGATATCATGGTGGGTAATCTACCTTATACACGTACTAGTGATGGTAAAGCAACAGAGGATTTCGCCACTGTGGATGCTGACCTTCGTGTCACCCCTTCTGATATGAGCAATGTCAACGATAATATTGTCTTTGAACTTCGTATGGAGCCAGATTCCTTTGTGACTTATGACATGTATATGCGTGTTGTGGACAGAAGTGGTAATGGGATTAGCCAATATACTGAAGGTACTTCTGATTATAACGCAATGATGGCACAATATCCAAAAGCTCCTGATACCTCGTACATGACCACCAACAACACCCAATCAAAGGTGGCTGAGCAATTTGTGGCTGATAATAACGGCTGGATCAAACTTTCCATGAACGATGCCGAAAAATTGCTGTCAGATGTGAAAAACCCACAAATCCAAGGTGATGGCAATGGTATGGGTGTAGGCTTGATCCAATCTTTCTGGGGCTATCAAGATGATAAAACTGCTTATCCAACCCTGAACACCTTAGGGGAAGAATATTCTTTGGAATTCTGTTTTGAAGTTCTCTATTATGATAATAGTTTGGAACGTGGTTCTTGGAACGGGACACTAAATATCGGCATTGATATTTTTGCGGGTAACTATAGCACCATTAAGAGTATCGGTGGACATTCCAGCCCAGCTCTCTCTGTCTTAGATAGCCTATCCCTCATCAGCAGACCCACTGACTATACCACAACTATTGTTTTCTCTGATTCTATCCCTCCTTACTTTAACACAGGGGCACCTCAAGTAGTGGTCTCTGACATCACTGCTGAGTTGAAAGTGGCTTTGGACCGAACTGGTGAAGTCTATTACGTAGTTGTACCAGCCACTGCACCAGCAAACCTTGGACCTAAGTATGATGTAAGTAGTGATATCCTAGTTCCAACTGTAGAAATACCTGATATTAATAGCATATATTTTGAAAGTGGTAAAACGTGGCCAGTAGATTTAGATGGTTGGGACACCATTGTTTATCCAACCACTGATCTGATTTTAGGTCAGGTGGCAAAACCTGGAGATGGTGTCATTTCAGGAAAAGTAGATGTTGACATCAACAGTATTTCCGTGCCACTGGACGAATTAGATCCATTGACAAACTATTATATCTATTTTGTCACCAAAAGTGCCACAGGTGGTGATTACTCCATTGCATATTTGGCACAATTCACAACACTTGAAACAGAAAAACCAAAATATCAAAATATTTCAGCAGATCCTGCCACTGGTAACGTTACATGGACAACCCACGTGGCTTCTGACTTGCAATATTTGATGCTGACGACTAGTACAGTGGAGCAATCTATTTCTTGGGTCAATGGCTCTTTCTATGAGTTTTTGCTTGACTTATCTGATGAAAAATCCTCAGTCTTGAAACCAAATACAACTGATGATTATTATACCTTTGTGGAATTGTACAAAGGCAGCACTTACTATCTCAATCATGACAGCAAAACAACTGACTCTAGTGAGCGTTATACCATTCTTGATATGCTTACTACAAAATATGTGACCACAGGACAAACCATTGTCCACCCTGACTATAGTCAGGACTATACAGTCTTTGACGTATACGCTTCGGATACCTTAAAGAAAAAGATGTATGACGCCATTATTGCTCAGACAAATAATATTGTTGCAAAAGACACAGCCAGTCCAGCTGCTGGTGAAACCACAACAGCAGAGAGAAATCCTGATTCAGGTTATGACCCAGACTTTGAATACATCCTATTTATCACTGGTAGCAACCAAAATGCAGACACAGCTGGAAAACCCGTGGCAGAAACCCACTCATTCAGTGCCTTGGCTAACTTTGCTGTGACAGACTTGAATGGACCGAAGCTTCTCAGCGTATCCACAGGTGGTGCCTCCTATAATTCAACCACAGATGGCTATACTGGTAGTGTAACCGTCTCCTTTGACAAATATGTCTACGCTGCTGAAGGTTCAAGAACTTATTTTATTCAACAGCTTGCAGAGGCACCAAGTATTGAACCTTGGGACATTGCAGCAAATCGAGTACAAATGGACGAAATCACGTCTTACTCACCTATTAACAGCAATGGCAATGCAACTGGAACTAAGGACATCGAACTGTACACCGACGGCTTGAAAGCAGATGATATTGCAAAAGGTTTTAGATTTAACTTTACTGATATCCAAAACGGCTCTACCATTACCATGTTTAATGAAGTTGTGTTCCTTTCAAACAAAGATGGCGTACAACATGACCAAACAACTTCGTCATGGAAGACCCTTGTGCTGACATTCCACGTAGAAGAATACGAAGTTAGTTCTAACACAACCACCAGTACCGATGCTGCAGGGGTTACTACAACCACTACCACAACTGTCACTGCTTGCAAAGTGTGGTGGACAACAAACTGGGATGATATTGATTCTGTGACACCAAATTATATTGATAACTTAAATCGTTTGACAGATGTTTCAAGTGTTGGTCTCACAACACCAGACACTAGTTTACCCACAACCCCAAGCACCCCATCCACAACAACCCCAAGCACCCCCACCACCCCCACAACCCCAACATCTACTGTGTCTAATCTTCAAGTCCAAACCACTGCAGGGGCAAGCACTTATACCATGCTCCTTGGGGAAACTTTGGAACTGAAAGCAGTTTGGGACGGGGAAGCCATCTCCGATACTGTCACTTGGAGCATAAAAAATGGTGGTGACTCTACCTTCTACGGCACAAAAGCAGGGGAAAACTATGCTGTAACAGCAAAATCTCCAAACACCTATACTGTCTCAGCCAAAGTGGATGGCGAAGAAGCCACCATGGAAATCGTTGTTGCAGATCCTACGGTTTCTCTTACAGCAGAAAGCCCTACCTCTATCGGGAAATATGGCGCTGTGACAGCAACCATCAGCAATGTCATGGACCCCACAGGATTAAGAGCAAGCTTTGGTATTACTGGTGGTGCCAGTCTGTATAAAACAGCCTCTGCCCATCAAAGTATCAGTTCAGGTTCTACCACATCCACAAACTGGACAGATATGGGCAGTAACACCTATGAAGTAACCTATTATTACACTTCCTCCGTTCCCATCTCTGGTGAACTAAGCTTTGGTTTTGTGAACAAAACAGCTAGTAGCGTGAGCTATACTGTGGAATCCATAGGTTCTACAGGAGTGACCGGCTCCTAAGATTGCCAAAGATAGGCTTTGTATTAGGGTAACTAAAAACCCTATCCCCCCTACCAATATCCATTGGTAGGGGGATTTGGCTAAAAAGGAGTTATAACAATCAGTAGAAAGTAAACAATAAATTATATAAGGGACTCTAAAAATGAATGAGATATTTATTTGCACAGTGCATTGACAGGTCTTTCCCAATGCCTTTCCAGAGTTCCAGAAATCCATTCGTCAGGACATAACAAATAGTAATATGAATGATACATATTACAAAAGGAGTAAATCATGAAAAGAAGTACAAAAAGCTTTGGGAACAGAATTTTATCCTTGGCTTTGGCAATGACCATGGTGTTGGGGATGATTCCCAGCAGTTTGGCGGCGAATCCAGTGGGTCGCATCGATTTTTACTGGAGTGGTGCTGTGCAAAGCAGTATCAGCCTGGATGAAGGAGTGACAACAGTCTCCATCGATCTTTTGGCATATGATGACAGTGGCACTCGCTTAACTGAGGGTACTTGGAGCAGTTCTGCCAGTGGCTCTGATGTGAGTATTTCAGGGGCTAGCAGTAGCACTGTCATCCTTTCTGTGGGCGATCTCACATCAGAAACAAGCACCACTTTAACCTCCGTATGGACAGACAGCGATGATGCCAGTAATACCATGACAAATACCATCTCTGTCACTTTTAAACCCTCTACCTCAAACGAGGATTCTAACGAGGACACAGAAACTGCCCCTGCCATTGTGACAGGGATCAGTCTGACTTCCAGTTCAGGAACACCTATTTTAGATGTGTCTAAACAAATGTATTTGACAGCTATCGTGACCATGTCTGATGGCACCACAGGACAAAGCGCATGGCCAGAACTTGTTTGGGAGCTTGACAACAACTGTGTCAATATCTCTGGTCAAGGTAGTTCCAGTAGCAACACTGTGACAATCACAGCGGCAAGCCCTGGGGAAACCACCATCACAGTGACACATCCAGACTGGTCTGGAGAAGCAAAATTCACTGTCACTGTCACTGGTATCACCATTGTGGGTGCTACTGATTTAAAACTTTCCACCAATGACGAGGAAGTCATCACAGTGAATCGCTATGGTAATGCAAGCACTGTTTCTGTGGTTTCCACAGACTCCACACTCCTTTCCATTAGCGATGTGGAATCAAGCTATACTGCCAGTACTTCTACTTTTTCCATCTATTCTAACGTGAATACTGGGGATGCGACTGTGCAAATTTCCCCAAACACTGGGGATATGATCACCCTGAACGTGACAGTGGAAGAGAGCATTGCTTCTCACATCATTCCCATTGATAATGTGAATACACTGTCTCCACTGAAGTTCAGTAGCATTGAACAAGATTTTTCTGACAGAGCCAAAGAGCTCTTCGGGGAAGAGATTGACTATATTTCTAATGTGCAAGTCCCCACTGTCCAAGGGACACTGTATCTTGGCTATACCAACGAGAACAGCACAGGGGCTGGGGTGGCAAGCACAAGAAGTTATTCTTTCACCAAATCACCCATGGCACAGGACATCGTTTTTGTGCCAAAGGAAAGCTATGACGGCACGGTTGCCATCATCGAATATACTGGTATGACTGTGGGTGGGAATCCTTTCTTTGGGGAAATTCACGCCACCATTGCACCCATTGATTCTGTGGGTGGAAACACTACAGCCAAAGAACCCATCGGTTTTAGTTCTTATGATTTCTCTCAAGTAGCTTCTAACTCGGGGAAAGTGGTCGATTATATTGTTTTCGCCATTCCTGATGAAAACAAAGCTGTGATGTATTATGACTATACCTCTTCCACCAATTACCACCATATCATCAAAGGTGGAGAAGAGATTGATCTGGATGATATTGATAAAATCACTGTGATTCCCACTGGTGGTTTTTCAGGTGATTTGACCATTCCATATATCATCACTGCCACAGATGGTAGCACCATTTCTGGTGAAAGTATCATCACAGTGGAAGGCTATGGGGCTGAAGGCCCTGTGGTTTATACCACTGTCATGGGCAATGGTGTACGTTTGGACAGCGATGATTTCCATACCAACGCTGTGGCTGTCACAGGCTTTGCCATGAGTTATGTGACTTTCTCTCTGCCCAGTGCCAGCGAGGGGACTCTTTATCTCAACTATCTCTCCTCTGGTAATTATGGTGGGACTGTGAACACGAGTTCTGCTTATTATGCCTCTGCCAAAGAGCCTTCCATTGACAGCGTGACCTTTGTGCCAACAGCTGGATACACTGGCTCTGTGGAGATTGATTTTATCGGCTATGATATCATGGGTACCAGCTATAAAGGCACCCTAGAAATCAATGTGAATACACAAAGTGTGGCTGATATCAATTACGCTTGTTACGCTTATAGCTTTGTGCCATTTTATGGTGGTGATTTCAATCAATACTCTCTCAACCAAACAGGAGCAGGGGTGGACTTTATCACCTTCCCCTCTTTGCCCACCATCACACAAGGTTCTGTGCGTTTGGGGCAAACATCTTTCCAACCTGGTGTGACTATCGAGGAAAATGTCCGTTATTATTATGACGAGAGTCCTTCACTAAGCAATTTATCCTTCCAAGCTGCCACCAATTATTCTGGTCTTGTGAGTATTCCTTTTGTGGGAAAATCCACCAATGGGGATGATTTTAGTGGTACTGTGATTATCAATGTATCAAACCAAGCTTTGGTGAAGGTGCCTTATACAGCCACGCAGTATAATCCCGCACGCTTCCAATCTGCTGATTTTGATCTTTATTCTGTGCAACGGACTGGAACAAATTTAGATTATGTACGTTTCGAGCTACCTGACAACAGTATTGGTACTTTGTATTATGACTATGTTGCCCCTGATAATATGGGGACAGCAGTCAATTCCTATACCAACTACTATATGAATGCAAATCAATTTTTAAGTTCTGTTTCCTTTGTCCCTGAAAAAAGTTTCCAAGGGACAGCGAATATCTCTTTCACCGCTTGGGGAACCAATGGGAACAGCTTTACAGGAACTGTTTCTATCTATGTGGCAGACAATGGGGATCCTTTGACTTATTCTATTTATTCTGGAGATACTGTTTATTTAGACACCAGCAGTTTCAATGACTATTGTGTTTCTGAAACTGGGGCTGCTTTGAACTATATCACCATTGAAAATCCAAGCATTTCTCAAGGACGTTTGTACAAAGAGTATGACCCTAACAGCACAGCTCATTCTGCCAGTACAGACAGCACTCGTTATTACAAGTCTCAAGCCCCTTATATCAGTGGAGTTGCCTTTGTGGCTTCTGAGGACTATGTAGGTGTGGTGCAACTGGACTTCACTGCCCATGCCACTGACGGTAGTTCTTGCGAAGGCACCTTGACTATTTTGGTTCGCTCCTCTTCAGCAAGTGACAATGTGTATTATTACAGTAGCTTTAGTCCTGTTCAGTTCAACGAAGCTGATGTCTACGCAGTTTGGGCGGCAGAGGACATTGCTTATATTGAAATTCACAATACCCCAGAGGAAGAGCAAGGCAAACTTTATTATGAAAACAATCTGAACTCTTTTGCCACAACCACCTTGCGTTATTACAGTAGCAACAACGGTCAAGGTCCTTATATCAGTGATATGGTCTATGCCCCAAGAGCTGGTTTTGATGGTACCATGTCTGTGAGCTATACAGCCACCACCATTTCAAATCGCACTTTTTCTGGAGAGATTTGCGTTGTGGTCAGCACTGGTCAAGACTCCATTTATTTTAATGATATGGGTGGATATCCTTGGGCAACCTCTGCTGTGGATTATCTATATCTCACTTCTGTCACCCGTGGAGTCTCTGAAAGCCACTTTAATCCTTCTGCAAATATCAGTCGAGGAGATTTTGCCTTGATGATTTGTAATGCGTTCCGCTTCACCAATACTGTCCCTAAAACAACTTTTTCTGATGTGCCTAATAACTCCTATTACTACGAAGCAGCCAACACTTTAAAAGCACTTCTCATTGCAGAAGGGGATGGAAGAAACTTTAAACCAGAAGAAAACATCTCACGTCAGGATGCTCTTTTGATGCTTTCCAATGCCATGGCTTATGCAGGGAAAGAATTAAAAATAGCCGATACTTCTATCTTAGATAACTATAATGATGGCTGGAAGGTTTCCTCTTATGCCAGAGCTGGTTTAGCCAACATGGTAGAAACAGGCATCATTTCAGGTAGTTATGGTAATTTAAATCCAACAGCAGCCATCAGTCGTGCCGAAATGGCAGTGGTGATTCACCAAGCCATGACTTGTTAGAAAGAAGGGAAAAGAAATGCGTGTCATTCCAGCTCAAGTAATCAGCCAAGCAGTGGCTCAACTTTGTATTACTGCAAATCAACAACTTCCACCAGATGTAGAGAAAGCCATTTTAACTTCTCAAGGAGAAGAAACTTGGGCAAAGGCAAAGGAATCTTTGCTTTTGCTGAAAGAAAATATGGACTTGGCAAAAGAAAAAGAACTTCCTATTTGCCAAGACACTGGAATGGTGAGTGTTTTTGTCACCCTAGGTCAAGGTGTTGAAATCCAAGGGGATTTCCAAGAAGCAATCCAAGAAGGGGTTGCTTGGGGATATCAAGAAGGCTTTTTACGCTCTTCCATGGTGGCAGATCCCTTGAATCGTGTGAATACAGGAGACAACACCCCTGCTTCCATCACTGTGGATTTAATCGAGGGAGATATTTTCCATCTCGTCTTGATGCCCAAAGGCTTTGGGAGTGAAAATATGAGTCGCCTGAAAATGTGCAAACCTTCTGAAGGGGTGCAAGGGGTGAAAGATTTCGTCCTAGAGACAGTGCAATTAGCTGGTCCAAATGCCTGTCCTCCCATGGTAGTGGGGGTAGGAATTGGGGGTAATTTTGACAAAGTAACACAACTTGCCAAAAAAGCTTTGCTTCGCCCTCTTGATCAAAGACACAAAGAAGAGTTTTATAAAGATTTAGAAATTAGCCTTTTAGAAGAGGTGAACGGCTTGGGAATCGGCCCTCAAGGCTTCGGTGGGAAAACCACAGCCTTGGGACTCGCCATAGAAAAAGCCCCCACCCACGTGGCTGGTCTGCCTGTGGCTGTTGCCATCAACTGCCATGTCACAAGACGAGCAAGCTGTTATCTCTAAATACTATTTCTATTTCCTTGGGGAAGAAATCCCTGATGAAAGGTATTTCATCAAGCTTTTCATCACTAAAAAGGAGAAACAATGGAATATAAACTTAATTTACCCTGTACAGATGTGACACATCTCTCGGTTGGTGATACAGTCTTGTTATCAGGTACGATTTACACAGCAAGAGATGCAGGACATGGGCGACTCTTAGAAATGATTGAAAAGGGTGAGGCTTTGCCTTTCACCTTAGATGGGAATGGGATTTATTATGTCGGACCCACCCCAGAACGTCCAGGGGAAATCATTGGTTCAGCTGGCCCAACCACCAGTGGAAGAATGGACAGTTTTGCGCCCTATCTTTTGGATTTAGGGCTGAAAGTGATGGTGGGTAAAGGGAGACGCAGTGAAACAGTCACCCAATCCATCGTGAAAAATAAAGCTGTTTATCTTGCTGCTGTGGGTGGTGCTGGTGCTTTGATGGCGAATGGAATCAAATCAGCAGAGCTTATTTGCTGGGATGATTTGGGCTGTGAGGCACTTAGAAAACTGACCATAGACAATCTACCTTTGACCGTTGTCATTGACAGCACAGGGAGGGATCTTTATGCAGAAGGTCCCAAAGATTATTTAAACAGCATTTCACAATAAAAGAAAAACCATTGACTCTATGGTCAATGGTTTTTTTGATTCGCTTTTTTAAAATTTTCTGATTGAAAGAAATTTTTTAGTCTAATATCTGGCTGACTGCTTCCTTGTGCCAATTTATGTCGCTGATCTTTGGTACTTTATCAAAAGAAGACTTAGTCATTTCAATGATTTTTTCACTTCCTATATTCCTTTGCAAAAAGTCCACAAGAATAGCATTGGTAAAGGGCATAATGATCACACCATCTACTTGGCTGTGGGTGCTTGTAGATTCCAGTGGAACGGCTGCCACAGCCCTCCAAATATTGATGGTATTCACGTCCAATTCATCAGCTATAAAGAAAGTGATCAGTTCTTTTTCTCTGTTCTCTGCCTTATAATTTAGAGAATGTCGCAGGACTGGCTCCCATTCTCCTCGTTTTTGTGCCTGTTTGTTCATCAGGGTCACTTCTAGCATGACAACTCTGTTTTCGTAAGAAATGACAATATCCCCTGAACCACCTCCGGCATGAATCACCGGCTCGAAGTCTGCATTTAATGTTAAATTTAAGCTTTCATAAAGATTATAGTCGTCATCTGAAATATAATACCAAGCAATCGCCACCAAATATTCATATATAGTAGGGACTTTTGCATGCTTATTCACTTTTTTTTGGATCATAGAATCATTTTTTCGATCTGAAAATAGTTGTAGCAACTCTGTCAACTTCTCTATCGGAAAGCGAGAGGTCACCATTTCCACAAATTCTTCGTTTTTACGGCTGATTATCTTTTCTTTTGCTTGGCTGATGTCCTTTGCGACAAAAGTTTTCATCACTTTTTTCTGTATTTTTGCTACTTCTTTCTTCTTATAGGATAGGATTTTTCTGAGCGAAATATTTTTGTAGAAAAAGGCATCCTCTTCTTCTTCGTAAGCCATAAATTGAGCTTTTGTCATGCGGCCAAATATATTATTTGCTATCAGCCCAGTGGGACAAATCATTTTTATCACATCCTCGAAGGCAAGTTCTGGTAGGTTTCTAAACTGAACCAAGCCACTGGCACTTAGCAGTCTGATGGTTGTGTCAGAATATTCAGCGATGCTGTCAGTTCTTTTAGAAATCACAAACTCAACGTAGAAATTCTGATGAAAGTCCTCTTGACGAAGGAGAGGGTGGTTTTTGTTTTTTTCCAAAAATTCATCCATACTTGTATTGCTTTCTTTTTGGAAAATTGCTTTCCCACAGCCAAAGGCTTTGTTGAGATATTTTGCGTTTTTCTTTAATTGTTCTCCTAACTTCAGGTAGTTCTCTTCACATATGTTCCAGTTAAAATCACGTAAGGCTAGGTAAAAATCATAATATATCTCGTTGATTTCCTTGGATTTTTTTGAACTTTTAAAGTACTTTCTAAATTTTTCTTGGGATATTATGTCACTGTTTTCCATGTCAGGTAGCAATTCTATCTCCATTTTTTTGGCGATTTCATACATGACATCCAAGCTTGTTTCTTCTGCTTTGATGATAGATTGATCCTCTGGAGACAAATAAGGGGAAAATCCCTGTACAATGACAGAAAATATTCTCTTATCTACCTTCTCCTGTGAAGATAACAATTTTAATGCCATAAAAAATGGAGCATAATAAGTTCGTTCTCCCTTCTGATTAGGCTTAGAAAAAATTTTCAACTTTGCTAACTGTCGAATCAACAAAATATTGATATTGTCCAAAGGGAGCAACTCCTCCAGAGGGTCACGAATAGCCTCCCCTGCCAAAAAAGCATAACCTACTTCTGTGATGTTTCGTTCACTTGTGACAAAACCCAGCTTCACTAAGTTACTTGTATAATGTCTGGCACGTTGTTCAATACTTTCATCAATCACCTTTCGATACTCCTCAAATTTAGAATCAATCCAAGAAGCATTCTTTTCTAGTAATTTCTTATATTTTGTGCCGATATTTTTTTGAAAAGAATCGTATTTTTTGTGTTCTTTGAACACATCTTTAGATCTTTCCACCGCTTTTTCGTAAAATAAAATCTGCCTTACGCTGTGGGGATATTTGTCCCACTTTTCCAAAGGATACTCTAGATCCAAATCCTTTAGTATTTCTAAATAGATTTGATATGCGTTTAGCACGTCTTTTCTTCTTCCATTGGTGTCCATCAGATTAAAAACCTTTTTTTCTGGTATAACCATGTGTTCTCCTTTCAAACAAATGAAACAATAGGTGGGGAAAGAAGTTCCCTCTGTTAGGGTTTCACAGGTGCTTCATAATTCAGAATTAAAACTTCCTGAGAAAATTTTGTTTTGTCCTTTGTTTGGTAGTTTGAGTTGGCATAATGATAATTTAAGTGATGAACATGGTATCTGTGTTGATTCTCCTTCAGCCATGCAGACAAAATTTCATTGGTTTTCCCCTTGCTTTGAAGAGAATTTGATAGGGCGAACTTGATATTTTTTTCACTGAGAGAATCCAGTAACAACAATAAATCTCTTTCATGCTCTTCCCTCCATCCACCTTGCTCGTTATAAGTGGCGCAAGAAATGAGATAAGGAGGGTCCACGTAAACAAAACTATTCTCTGTTAAATTAGAAAAATCAACTTTTCGGAAGTCTTTTTCTGTGAAACTATAGTTTTCTTCCCCTAATTTCTGCGAAAATTTAAGAAGTTTTTCTTTCATATTTTTATTGAAATCACGTTTCCCCACAGGAAGATTAAACTCCCCTTTTGCGTTGAAACGGATTTGATTATTGAAAGAAAAGAGAATCAAAGTATATAACATAATGTAGTATTGCTGGTCTTTTCTTGTTTTTTGATTGAAATCATCACGAAGATGAAGGAATTTCTCTCGATTATAGTCTCCCAAACCTGTGGAGCCATGTGCGTGGTAATAGCTGTAATCATGTTTTTTACTGTCGGAAAGTTGATATTTTTTCACCAGTTTTTCCACTTTTTTCACCACTGTTTCCCCACCAAGACTTTGAAAGGTTCGAAATATTTCCAAAAGACTTATATTATTATCATAAAAATCCACTTTTTCTGCTGTCACATTAATGCCAACATTGCAACCACCACAAAATAAATCCACAAATCTGTCCACCTCGTCGGGAAAGAACGGAAAGATTTGTGGCAGCAAGCGAAATTTCCCCCCTGTATAATTGAGGGGGGAGGCAATAAAATTAGTTTGGGTTTTCATAGCATTCACACAAAAACAGCCTTTCTTCATTGGACTGGTGATCTGACTTTCCTGTGGTAAAAGCCTTGTATCGCTCTGAAAAAATGCTTACTTTACCTTTTTTTTCTAAGGAACTTTGAATTTCTTCGTCGGAAATACGTGCATTAGACCTGTCATTCCCCTTTTGCTCCATATTGTTATAGGAAAGCAAGATATAACGAGCATTGATATGCTGCACCAAGTCATCAAAAGCTTCTGGGGCTTTTCTGGTGCAATAAGCACTTTTCAGTTGGCTTCTATCCATTTTTCGTGCCACACCAAACACCTCTGGCTTTTCCCAACGTGCTACATTTTCCAGAAGGTGATAAGCGTCGCAATACTGTCTGGAGTTGTAGGGCGGGTCTATGTACACTAAATCGGCTTTTATTTCTTTGACTAACTCATTGGCATCACGGTGAAAACATTGATTTTTTGGATTCAGATTCTCTTGTGGTGTGGGGACAAATAGCTCTAAAGACTTTGTATACAACGAGCCTTTTCGATAGGCATCGTAATGACCACAGGTATTGGCAATTTTATCCATACCATACAGTAAAGCAGTCAAGAGCAAGGCTCTCTCTCGCTGATTGATTTGATTTTTTTCAAAGAGATTCTGGATATCTTCACGGATATAGCCTATTTTTTTACAATCATCTTTGCTAAAAAAAGTGTCTGAAAAATTCTCACTCATGTAGTTATTGTTGCAATTTTCCAGCTTGTTGTAATAGAGGATACGTTCTATCAGTACATCTTGGCGAAAAACTTCAGGAGAAAACCAAGCCAAATGGCAGAGATAATTGCTATACATAATGTCGTTTGTCAAGACTTCTTTATCCAGAAAGGCAGAGGTGACAGCGCCAGTCCCTGCGAAAATATCAGCGACACTATTTATATTTTTGCAGTTTTCTTCTACTATTTTCGTAATAAATGGAAGTAATTTATATTTATTCCCAAGATAACGACGATTATTTATTTGAGATATTTTATAGCTTGGAGTGGTTTTGTAATGGATTTTTATTTGTTTTGTGCTTTGCTTTTGCCTTGTACTGGGCATGATAACCACTCCTTTCGTAAAAATTCTATTACTTTTATTATATCAGATAAACCCGAAGAAGTAAAGAAAATTTTTAATTTCCAGAAGTACATTCCCTGTCTCCTCTCCTTGTCCTTTCAAATAACCCTGTATGTTATAATAGTTGTCACACATAATTGATTTATCATGACAACACCAAGTTTCATTGGTATATTTCCTTTTTTATAACACTAAAAAACGAAATAATGCAAGTAAAAAAAGAGTCATGAATTTCTTTCAAATTCATGACTCTCTTTTTGCTGTAAAAACTTTTTTTACGAGGATAGTGTTGACAACTGAAAATTTTTCACAAGAAACTCAGTATTCCCAGTGAAATAGAGTTCAGTGCTACTTTTATCATGGAAAGTGTTGTTGGAACAGGCAATCAAACCGTCATTTATGAAAAATTCAATATTGCTCGTATCTAGGAATATCTCAAAACGAACTGCGGCATTCTCCTCCAAATGTAAGGGGATTTCACGTTTTCCTTTTGCATCCATAAAACCCTGAGCACGATCATAAGTAACAATGTTATCCTCCATATTTACTGAAATCAGAGTTCTTTCATATGAAGATGCACATAATTCTATCGAAAAAGTTTTCAAACCTGATGTATCTACTTGAAAACTTAAATGATACTGTTCCAGAGAATCGGGATTTAAGTTATTGGACTTCTCAGAAATTTTCATTTCTTTTTCAATGGATTTAGGTGAGAACAATTTTTTTACACTGTCAGCAGGGGTGAATGCTAAGGAACCGTCTTCTTTAAGCTTGATTTTTCGTGGGATACTCATAGACCCACACCAATTCTCTGAAGTAGAAGGACCATGACTTTGAAACCAGGGCATCCACGCCCAAGAATTCTGCCAACCAATCATATAAGATTCACCATCAGGACTTAAAACTGTCTGAGGTGCATAAAAATCGAAGCCAAAATCTACGACCTCACTACGCTCTATAGTGAATTTTTCCTTTTCAAAATCCATGTCGCCTGTGAAATAGACAACTTGCTTCTCGCCCAAACCCATGGGTGAAACGACCAGAACATATTTATCTCCTAAAGGAAAGAAGTCTGGACATTCCCACATATATCCATACTTTTTGTCGCCTTGACATAAAATTCCGCAATAATCCCAACTTTTTAAGTCTTTCGATTTATAAAGTTCAATGGTACCATCTTGGTTTATTGAACTTCCAATGATACAATAATAGGTTTCATTGTGCAAAAATACTTTAGGGTCACGGAAGCAACTTGGGTCATGATGTGGTTCAGGCGTTATGACGGGATTATTTTCATATTTATGAAAAATCACGCCATCGTCACTATATGCTAAGCATTGCTGTTGTATGTGCTTATTTTCTTTCACAATGGCACCTGTGTACATTACATAAAGTCGATCTTCCACAACAATACAGTTACCAGAAAAACAACCTCCTCGAAAATCTTGGTCGTAAGCTTCGCTAGGGGCAAGCGCTATTGGCAAATGAGTCCAAGTAGATAAATCTTCGCTGACTGCATGTGCCCAATGCATACTTCCCCAGTTTGAGGAATATGGGTTTGCTTGATAAAACAAATGATATTTTCCTTTATAATAGCAAAAACCATTGGGGTCATTCATCCAACCTGCTTCAGGCATGAGGTGAAATTTTTGTCTAAACTTGCCTAATGCCACAACGTCTTTGTTGTTTTTTATAACATTCATGGCCTTTTCTATATTTTTTTGGTGTTGGTTCATGGAAAAGCTCCTAACTTAACTTAAAAATATTATGGAGTGAAAAATATTAGTGAAAAATATTATGGAGTGATAGGTTTATTATAGTTTAAAATTAAAAAAAGTCAATAGATTTTTTCAGTAAATTTTCATTATTTTCATTTTTTGTGAAAGATGTACAAAAATGAATTGTAAATTTTTCGCAAAAAAGCATTTAAATTTTTTCATAATTATGTTATTATAGATATAGAGAGTTAATAAATCAGGCAGTAAAATAGACAGGAGTATTATTGTATGAAAATAGAAGAAATTGCACAAAAAACAGGTCTTTCCATTACTACAGTTTCTAGATTTTTTAATCATCCAGAGTTGCTTTCAGAAAAAACTTATAAGAAAATAGCAAAAAGCACTCAGGAATCAAGTGATAGTCTTATAGACGAAGGTGCTACTTTAGTTGGGCTTATCGTTCCCAATCTTCATTTGAGTTTCTACGCAGAATTTGTAAACCAATTAATCCAGCAAGGTTCAAAGCGAGGATACACTTTTATAATTCATATCTCAGAAGAAAGCCCTGAAGAGGAGCTGGCACTCATAGAGAATATGCTTTCTTACCATATCAAAAGTTTGGTTATCCTAAGTCACATACTTTCCTCACATCAAATCGAGGAAATTTCTGTTCCTGTCATCGCAGTAGAACGTAAAGGTGGGAATTTTAAGCAAATAAATAATGATAATTTTGCGGGTGGTACTTTGGTGGCTGAACATTTAAAACAAAGTGGTTGTGATGTGTTCATACATCTTAATGACAATGATGATCCTCAAATTCCAGCATTTAAGAGGCTCCTTGCATTTAAATATGCTGTTGAAAATGAAATAAATGAAATCATTATTGAAAAAAGCCTATCCTCAGGAGATAAAACCTTGATATCAAATATATTATCACCTTTGATTGACAAACTATTAGAAACGTATCCCACTCAGAATATAGGTGTTTTCTGTTCAAATGATGATTTGGCTCACTCTTTTACCGTAGAATGTGTAAAAAAACAAATAAAAATACCTGATGTCTTTCAAATTGTAGGGTATGATAATTCACCAATTTCAGATAAATCTTTTTTACCGATTACTTCAATAGATCAAAATATTCAGTTGTTAGCTACTATTACTTTAGATTCTATTAAAAATCACACAACAATCGAAAGCATAATCCCTGCGAAATTATTAGTGAAATCCACTACTTTTTCCAGTTAAATAACATCTTTTTTTGAGCTTTGACATAATGAACAAAAAACACTCGCAAATATTGTTCAATCTGTGCATTGCGTTATTGAAAATTTTGAAGTATTATTTGAACATGGAGTGATTCATTTTATGAAAATTTTGAAAACGCACTTGCTAGTAATATACTTGATAGTAGCATTTATGCAAAAGAAAGAGGTTTTATTATGAAATTAGGAAAAAAAATGTTCGTTACCACAGCATGTTCCTTATCCTTGGTAGGTTTATTCGCTTGTAGTAGTACAGATACTACCACACCATCCACAGATTCTCCCAGTATTAATCCAGATGCAAGTCCTGATGCACAATTACTTACTTTTTGGATGCCAGAAGGCGGTGTCGCAGAAAACGAACTATACGCCAAACTAGAGTCCGATTTTAACAGTGAAAATACCGAAATTCAAATCGAATTAATAACGATTCCCCGAGGAAATGGCTATGAATATGAAAATAAAATCAATTCAGCTGCGACAACTCAAGATTTACCAGACGCTATTATGATGGATGGTCCTTCTGTGGCAAATTATGTTCACGCTGGATTGATAACACCCATTGGACAGTATTTTTCAACTGATGAATTAAGTGATTTTGTACCTTCCACTATTCAGCAAGGCACTGTGAACGGTGAACTTTATGCATTAGCTCCAACAGAATCTACTGTAGGTCTTTACTGCAATGCTGATGTGTTCGAGGCTGCTGGCATATCCATTCCTGATAAGTTAGAGGATGCTTGGACATGGGAAGAAGTTTATGAGATTGCGAAAACACTTCAAACTGATGAAATGTTCGGTATTAATTTGACCTGGGATGATGGTGAAGGTCAAATTTATGGACTTTCCCCCATTGTTTTGTCCAATGGTGTACAATTATTAGATGATACTGGAACCATAGCAAATGGCTATATCAATTCACCAGAAGCAGTGGAAGCATTGACTCTTTATCAAAAATTTGCAACGGAAGGCATCATGAACTTGCAAGCTTTAACTGATGAGTTTGCAAATGGTGGTGCAGCTATGTTCTTAATGGGGAGCTGGGAATACTCTAATTTAGTGAACAATTTCCCTGATTTTAACTTTGAAATCACATATTATCCAACAACAAATGCAGATGTTGGCGTGGTTTCTCCAGCTGGTGACTGGGCATGGGGCATAACCTCACAAAGTTCTAACCCAGAAGCTGCAGCAGAAGTCATGAAATATTTGACAAGTGCTGAGACAGTAGAGGCTTACACTCATGCTGCTCAAAAACCAGCTTCTCGTTCTTCTGTGTTAGAAAATCAAGATATGCACCCAATTTTTGCCGATCAAGTGAACCAAACTTCTATGGCACGCCCCATTAGTACATCATATCCAATGTTGTCTCAAGAATTTTCCACAGCAATGCAAAATATCCGTACAGGTGCCGACGTACAAAGCTCTTTAGACACTGTAGCCGAGCGATTTGAAACAGATATTGCAAGAAACCAATAATCACTAACCTTTACTGTCATGAAAAGACAATCCCTGTCATACTGCGATAAGAATTTTCATTTGACGTATGAATGAAAAAAATAAGTCAAGAAAACGATGACAAGGATTGTCTTCCATAAAACAAGAAAAGAAAGGGTGAACAAAATGACCACTTTATCAAAAGCAAATAGATCTAAGCAATATTTGATTGGATCTGCTTTTATCGCACCAGCATTATGTTTTCTGTTCATTTTTCTCATTTTACCAGCTTTTTTATCTTTAGGCTACAGTTTTTATAACTATAATATGTTACGACCAGATGCCAAAAGTTTTATTGGATTTGAAAATTATCAAGAAATATTTTCTGACAAAAGTTTTTTCAAAGCCTTGTGGAACACTTGTTATTTTGTTATCATAGTGGTACCATGTCAAACAGGAGTTGCTTTAATGTTAGCAATTTTGGTGAATAAGAAAGTCAAGACATCACAATTTGCACGACTTTGCTTCTTTGCACCTGTTGTCACTTCTATGGTAGTTATCTCCTTGTTATGGACCATATTATACAATAAAGACAGTGGTGTAATCAATGCAATTTTAAGTAATTTCAATATTCCACCACAACCTTTTTTATTGAGTGATAAACAAGCCATGAACTCCATCATAGTCATGTCAATTTGGCAGGCTGCTGGATATCAAATGATGATATTTTTGGCTGGTTTACAAGATATCCCCAGCAGTTACTACGAAGCTGCCTCTATTGATGGAGCCAGTAATTTTCAACAATTTTGTCATATTACCCTACCTTCTCTAAGAAATGTGAGTAATTTTGTCATTTTAGTTACCACAATTCAAGCGTTCAAACTTTTTACACAACCCTATGTTATGACAGGTGGAGGGCCAAACGAATCCACTCAGACATTGGTGTTAACAATTTACCAACAAGGTATGCAGTATCGAAATTTAGGCTATGCTTCTGCGATTTCAGTGTCCATGTTTGTCATCATTTTGGTAGTCACATTTGCGTTGAAATTACTTTTGAAAACGGAAGAGGATTAGGAAAGAGGTAATGGTATGATGCAATCAAATACTATGCGTAAGTTTTTCACAATGTTTTTGCAAGTAGCTTTGGGATTGTTGTTTTTATCACCTATTATTTGGATGGTTTCAGCATCTTTTAAGCCAAACAGTGATATTTTCAAGGACTTAGACTCCCTTTCTACTTTTTTCCCCACAAACTTTACCTTAGATAATTACAGAGATATGTTTCAACGGTCAAATATGCTCAAAGTGATAGGTTTGAGTATGGGATATATCTCATTAGTGATACTTTTCGGTACAATCGTTAACTCTTTAGCAGGTTACGCCATCGCTAGACTAGAATTCCCATTCAAAAAGCTGATTTTAGGCGTGATTATTGCATTTTATATTGTACCTTTTGAAACAGTTGTTCTTCCACTTTATTTGGTGAGTAATAGTCTGGATTTAACAAACACCTTTCACGCTTTGTGGGTTCCTTTTGTCGCAGATTGCTTTAATATTTTTCTGTTTAAGCAATTTTTTGCTTCATTTCCTCGTGAATTATCTGAAGCTGCTAAAGTGGATGGGTGTAGCGAATTAGGTATTTTCACAAAAATTGTAGTACCTAACAGTATCCCTGTCATCGCAACTTCTGTGGTTTTAACCATTGTTGCTCGTTGGAGTGACTTTATGTGGCCTCTTATTGCGACCACAGACAAGGATTTAAGGACAGTTCAATTAGGAATTCAAGCATTTTTCACCTCGCCACCCATCATGTATGGTCCAATCATGGCAGCTTTGGTATTTACAACATTACCAATTATCGTCGTTTTTAGCTTTTTACAAAAATATTATGTACAAGGTATCGTTTCAACAGGAATTAAAGGTTAAAGGAAAAGCCACTCGACAAGGGTGGCTTTTTTACTAGAAAGGAAGAAATATATGGGAAAAGTTACAGCTTTAGGGGAGCTTTTAATCGATTTCGTGCAAGATATAGAAAAAAATTCTCTGCCCACCTACGAGGCAAATCCTGGGGGAGCACCTTGCAACGTTCTAGCGATGCTGAGTAAACTGGGACATACCACAAATTTTATAGGTAAAGTGGGAACTGATCAGTTCGGAGTTTTATTGGAAAATGCATTAAACACACAAGGAATTTCCACTGAAGGACTGATAAAAGATGAGAAATACCCCACTACTTTGGCATTTGTGCACAATTTTGCTAATGGTGACAGAGATTTTTCTTTTTATCGAGATTCAACAGCAGACACAATGTTGCGTCAAGATGAAATTAACTATACTTTATTAGATTCCTGCGATATATTTCATTTTGGCACTTTATCTCTCACAAGGGATCCAGTGAAAAATGCTACCCAAAAAGCCTTAGAATACTGTAAATCACAAGGGAAATTGATTTCATTTGACCCAAATTACCGTAGTTCCTTGTGGTGTGATGAAGATGACGCAAAAAAAGCCTTAGAATACGGACTAGGATTTTGTGACATTTTGAAAATTGCAGATAATGAAATTGTTTGGTTTACTGGGAAAAATAATTTTACTGAGGGAGTGGAAGTATTACGAAACTATTGTTCAGGGAAATTAATCAACGTGACTGCTGGTTCTGAGGGGAGTTATGCTTTTTACGATGATAAAATTGTTAAAATGAATTCGATTTTGACCAATAAAACCATCGAAACAACTGGAGCAGGTGATGCTTTTTGTGCCTTTGTACTTTCTTTTGTTCTAGAAAATGGACTAGAGAACTTAACAGAAGAACAGTTGAAAGAAATGTTGCGATTTGCAAATGCTGGAGCTTCTATCGTGACCACAAGAAAAGGTGCACTAACTGTGATGCCAGAGCGGTTTGAAGTTGAAAATTTGATAAAAACGCCATAAACGTTTAATAAATTACCAAAGTATAACAAGCCAAATTCTTCAAAGAATTTGGCTTGTTTTAATATATCAAAAAGGACATTTTAAGATGGAGTAGGTGACTTTTCCCATCAATTAACATTTTATAGATGTAGGTGAATATTCAATGCCGTCAACTTAAGCATTAAAAAGTTTTACACAATCTCCAAAATAAGCACTTCAAAAGGACGTAGCGTGATAGTGGCATCTTCGATTATATTTGTTTCATAATTGGATAAAAGGACTTTTAATCCATCTTTTTTCAAGAAAATTGTGCATTTCGAGTTTCTACACTGGAATAGACAACAAATTTTTTGACCATTATGTCTTCTTTCGTAGGAAATCAAGCCTTCTTTTTCAGAAAATAGAGGAGAAAAATCACCATATATCCAGTTATCTTGATAGTCAGGATTTTTTCGTAGGGCAATCATTTTTTTATAGTAAGCTAGCAGTAGACTCTTTTCTACGTGAATCTCATTTTTATTTGGATTCACCTCAAACCAAGGGATTCCAGTAGAAAAACCAGCATTTTCACTGGAATCCCACTGCATGGGGGTGCGAGAATGTTCTCTACTGGCTCGATTATAATAAGAAAGTGCCTCTTCTGGGCTTTCCCGTAAGAGAAGTTTCTCATCATATTGACGTAATGTTGTGGGGTCTTTGTACTCTGTTATTTTTTTCTTGGGGTAGTTTTTCATTCCAATTTCTTGCCCTTGATATAAAAAGGGAATCCCTCGTAAAAAGAAGTTTACCGAGCCTAATAGGCTTGCACTATGGAAATTCTGTAAATTTTTTGGAATAAATTTATCAATGCTTCGAGCATTGTCGTGATTTTCTGTGATATTAGTGAGAAAAACGTCTTTCGCCAAGTTTTGATGTAGATTAAAGATTTTTTCCTTCAATAATTCCACCAGTGCAAGGGGATTATCACGGAATTGATCCTCTTCAACGTGATATGGTGTGTGAAAAAAATCAAAAACAGAAGAAAAATGCCCATTTTCACCAGCATATTCACTCAGTTGAGCTGGAGTTGGAGTGTTAGCTTCCCCAACGGTAAAGCAATCATATTGTGCGAAAGTTTCCGACTTTAACTCTTGTAGAATGTCCACAATACCAGTGACATTGTTGAAATAGGCCATCCCATTATACAAACCGTCAGGACGTTCAGAATGCTGGTTTGTGTAGTTGAAGTTTTTCTTCACATGACTGATGGCATCCACACGAAATCCAGCAATGCCAAAATCTAACCAGCGGCGAATCATACCATAGATTTCTTCCCGTAATTTTTGGTTTTCCCAGTTTAAATCAGGTTGTTCTTTGGTGAAAATATGGAGATAATACAGGTCAGACTGGTCATCACCCACCTTCTCCCAAGTGCTTCCATTGAAAATGCCATACCAGTTATTGGGCGCTTCAGTGGCAGTACCTTTGCGAAAAATATAATAATCACCGTAAGGTCCATCGGGGTTAGCAAGGGCTTTTTGGAACCACTCATGTTGGTCTGAACTGTGATTGACCACTAAGTCCAAAATAATTTTTATGTCTCGTTTCTTCGCTTCAGTAATCAGTAGTTTCAAAGTATCTTTATCCCCAAAAATTGGGTCAATTTCCTCATAGTCTGCCACATCATAGCCGTGATCTACCATTGGGGACTTGTTGATGGGGCAAAGCCAGATCAAATTAATGCCCAAATCAGCCAAATAATCTAATTTTTCTAACACTCCATAAAGGTCGCCGATGCCGTCCCCATTCCCATCTTTGAAACTTTTGGGGTAAATCTCATACCCAATGGCAGAATGCCACCATTTTTGTTCCATTTTAACAACTCCTTTTCTAATCTTCTTAAAATGATACCGTTAACATTTTAATACTTTATCACAGTTTCACATTTCTGTCAAGTTAGATTTCCTAATTTTTATTTTGTTGAGAATCAGAACATCTTTTGTTTTCAAAATATTTTTAAATTAGATTGACAGTCTCCTTACTCTATGTTACAATGTTACCGATAACATTGTAATAATTGGAGGATAATATGAATCAATTAAGCACGCATTTTAAAATCCCTCAAAAAGGGAAAGCGCTTTCTACTTCTGTGGTAAAAGGGGAAAATTTTCGATTTACTGTTCTAACCCCCCAGCTGATTCGTATGGAGTTTCATGAATCAGGCATTTTCTTGGACACAGCAAGCCAAACTGTCATCAATCGGGATTTTCCAGAAGTATCATTCCGACTGCTGGAAACGGAAGAAAATCTGGAAATTATAACAGAAAACCTGCACTTATACTATAAAAAAGGGGGATTTACAGAAAATTCACTCTATGTTGATGTAAAAGGAAAGTTCAATCTCTATGGAAGTCGTTGGCGTTTTGGAGAAAAAGCAGGGAATCTGGGTGGCACTGCGAGGACTCTAGATTATACATCTGGACGTATTCCCTTAGAAGATGGGGTGCTGTCCAAAGACGGCTTTGCTGTTTTAGATGATAGCAAGTCACAGGTCATTTTAGAGGATGGATGGGTTGAACCTAGAGAAAAAGGTGTAATTGACCTCTATTTTTTTGGATATGGTAGAGAATATTTCTCTTGTATAGCTGATTTTTTTCGCTTAACAGGTGCTACTCCTCTTTTACCACGCTACGCATTGGGAAACTGGTGGAGCAGATATTGGAAGTATAGCCAAGAAGAATACGAAACTTTAATGCTTCGTTTTCAAGATGAGAACATCCCATTTTCCGTGGCAGTGATAGATATGGACTGGCATTTGACGGAAGTTGATGAAAAATATGGCACAGGTTGGACTGGTTATAGCTGGAATAAAGAACTCTTTCCAGATCCAGAGGCATTTTTGGGATGGTTACACCAGAACAACTTAAAGACCACTTTGAATTTACATCCTGCAAGTGGCGTGCGTGGTTTTGAGGATATGTACGAAGAAATGGCTCTTTCCTTGGGGATTGATCCTAAAACTGAAGATTTAATTCCATTTGATATCACAAATCAAGCGTTTCTAGAGTCATATTTCCAATATTTACACCATCCTCACGAAAAAATAGGAGTAGATTTTTGGTGGATTGACTGGCAACAAGGAACCACCACAGGGGTGGAGGGTCTGGATCCTCTTTGGATGCTAAATCACTATCACTATTTGGATAAAAAACGTGATAATGACCGTTCGTTGATATTTTCTCGTTATGCTGGGGCTGGAAGCCACCGATATCCAGTGGGTTTTTCAGGTGATACTATTATTTCTTGGGATTCTTATGCATTTCAGCCCTATTTCACTTCCACTGCCTCTAATATTGGCTACTGTTGGTGGAGTCACGACATTGGTGGGCATATGATGGGAGTCAGAGATGAAGAACTCTCTACCAGATGGGTGCAATACGCAGTATTTTCTCCAATTTTACGACTTCATAGTTCTAATTCACTCTTTACAGGAAAAGAACCATGGAATTTTTCCATAATTCATGAAAAATATATGAAAGAAGCCTTGGTACTAAGACAGCAACTTGTACCCTTTTTGTATACCCTGAATTTTCACTTGCACAAGGATTTAGTGCCATTTTTGGTTCCTCTTTACTATCATCACCCTCATAACCATGAGGCATATGAGATGAAACATCAGTATTATTTTGGAGAAAGCATGATGGTTTCTCCAATAATCTCGCCAATTTCTGCAGAATTACAAGTAGCTTCCACAGCTACTTGGTTCCCTGAGGGCATTTGGTATGACTTTTTCACGGGGAAGCGATACAAAGGGGGGCGTTCCATGAAATGTTTCCGTGGCATTGAATCACAGCCTGTTTTCGCAAAAGCTGGAGCAATTATTCCACTTGCGAGACATAAAGTTGGAGATAATTCTGTAGAAATACCAGATTCTTTAGATGTCTTGATTTTTCCTGAAGGAAACGGCGAATTTATTTTAATAGAAGACGATGGTAATATTTCACCTCTTGATGAAAATATGAGTAAAACCAAATTTCAAGTAACTTGGAATGATGATTTGCATGTTATCATTCACCCTAGCGAGGACCCAGCTGAAATAGCACCGAAATATCGTAATATCCGTCTGTTCCTTCGAGGATTTTCAGAAAAAGCCGTAGAAATGCTTCAATCATCTATAGAAATAGAAGAATTATCCTATGACAAAAGGTCACATACGTGTATTTTAAGTTATCAAAATCTTGATATGAGGCAAGGCTTGACTCTTCGTTTATCCACAGAATTTGCTTTAATAGATTCTGAAAATTACTTAGAAGAGATAGAAATATTTTTGCGAAAAGCACAAATTTCCTTTGTTTTAAAGGATAAAATTTATCACTTATTAAAAAATACCCAAGATAAAGGGAAAATCATTTCTGAATTACGGCATTATCAAGTGAGTGATGAGCTATTTGATGCTTTGTTAGAACTGATTTCACTATAAATAGCAAAAAGGCGAAGTTACAAACTTCGCCTTTTTACCTTTTTTTCTCTATTTTTTTCACAGAATCTCTTGGAAGTAGTTCCACATCTAAAATAATGTTCAGGGAACTTAAATTATTTTTCTCCATCTGATTTAAGAGCAATTTCGAGGTATGAGCTGCTTTTTCCATAATATTTTGAGCAACTGTGGTTAGTTTTGGGCTAATAATACTACTAGAAGGGGTGTTGTCGAAGCCAATGACGGAAATATCCTCTGGAATAGATACATCTAGTTCTTGCAAAAATCCCATCACAGAAATTGCCAATTGGTCAGAGCAAACAAAAACTGCGGTCAAGCTAGGGAGGAGTTTTTTTAGCTGTTTTGCGGTTTTTTCTGGGGGTAAATTTAGAAAACAATGGCTGTCTTTCAGAAAGAAACCATTATTTCCAAGAGTATCTCGAAAACCTTGTAACCTTTTTTTCATGACTTGGCTGGACTTTTTTTCATCTTTGGGACCGTTTTCTTCAAAACTGACAAAGGCAAATTCCACATGCCCTGCAGAAAGAAAGTGATTTGCTGCCAAAACACCACCTTTATAGTCGTCTATCCCAACATTCGAGGCAAGCCTTTGCTCTAAATAGCTATCGGTAAAAATCAGGGGGATATGATTTTGTTTTTTGATATCTGGAATCCAAGCATCAAAATCCCCTAAAAATATAGCGCCATCTGTATTCCAAGTACGAAGGTATTTTGTGACATTTTCAGGAGAATCTAAGGCGCAAACGAGGGTATAATAGCCCTCTTTTTGCAGATTATCTATGATTCCATCACACATTTCAGCGATATAAGGGTCACGCAGGCGATTGCCGTTGCAATACATAATCAGGGCAACAATTTTGGAATCTTTGGTAGATAAGGCGCGGGCTGAAAAATTAGGGACATACTGCAATTCTAGAATTGCTTTTTCCACTTTTTCTCTTGTTTTGGATGAAACTTTGTCAAATTGGCCGTTGACAACTCTAGATACTGTCATCAAACTGACATTTGCCTTTTCTGCCACATCTTTTAAAGTACTCACGACTCCTCACCCCTTTACATTGTTGCCTTATCATAACATAATATTTCTTACTTTGCAAGAGGGAGTTTCTCAGATTTGGTAATTATTCACAAAAAGATAGGATTAAAACTGTAGAAAACATAGAAAAGGAAAAATCACCTTGACAAATATAGAGCAAAAGTATATAATTCAGATATGTTATCGTTAACACTTGTGGCTGGGAAGGAGTCGTATGATGAGCAAACTGAAAAACAAAGTAATTTATCAAATTTACCCCAAAAGCTTTTTGGATACCACTGGGACTGGTTTAGGAGATTTGGAAGGAATATTACAAAAACTGCACTATTTGCAAGAATTAGGTGTGGATTATTTGTGGCTTAGTCCCATTTGCACCTCTCCACAACGAGATAATGGCTATGATATCGCTGATTATTACAATATTGATCCGATGTATGGCAGTATGATGGATTACGAAAACCTTATCGCTGAGGGGAAAAAGAGAAATATTCAGATTATGATGGATTTAGTACTAAATCATACCTCTGACCAGCATGAATGGTTCCAAAAAGCAATTTCTGGGGAAGAAAAGTATCGTAATTTTTACGTTTTACGTGATACTCCAAATGAAATACAAAGCTTTTTTGGTGGCAGTGCTTGGTCCTATCACGAAGGGCTTGGGAAGTACTATCTTCATCTTTTTGACAAAACACAGCCTGATTTAAACTGGGAAAACCCTGAACTACGAGAAGAAATCTATCAAATGGTGAACTTTTGGATTGAAAAAGGGGTGGGTGGCTTCCGTTTGGATGTCATTGATTTAATCGGTAAAGAACCTGATAAACTAATTCTTGGAAAAGGTCCAAAATTTTATGAATACTTAGAAGAACTGAATCAGAGAACCTTTGGGGACAAATTACTCACGGTGGGTGAGTGTTGGTGCTCTACTTTAGAAGAATGTGCAAAAATGTGTCATCCTAAGGGTTTGACCCAAGCTTTTCACTTTAATCATCTAACTTTGGTGGATCGTGGTTGGAAATGGACAAAAAAACCTTTGAATCTAGAGGAACTTGCCCAATGTCTGAGCAAATGGCAGACTGAGTACAAAGGCACGGAAGCTTTGGTGATGAACAACCACGATTTGCCACGCCTTCTCTCTACTTGGTTGGACGACACAAGTTATCGAAAAGAATCTGCTAAATTACTGATTAGCTTATTTTCCTTGCTAAAAGGGAACTTATACCTCTTTCAGGGAGAGGAAATCGGGGCGACCAATGCCCATATGACAGAAATTGACCAATATAATGATGTTGAAACGAAAAATGTGTACCAAAAGCTGAAAAAGGACGGCTATCCTGAAAAAGTGATTATGTCACTGATTGCAGAAACTTCTCGAGACAATGCCAGAGTGCCTATGGCGTGGAATGGGGCAAAAAATGCTGGATTCACCTCTGGAACACCTTGGTTAGCCCTAAACCAGAACTGTTCTGTTGTGAATGTAGAAGCAGATTTGGCATCTGATGATTCTGTATATGCCTATTACCAAAAAATGATTCGTTTTCGTAAAGAGCAAGAAGCTTTACTTCAAGAGGAAATTTCTTTTCACGTGGAAGGTGATATCTTCTCTTTTTCAAAAGGGAACCTTCGTTTTCAAGGGAATTTCAGTAAATATGTGGTTCCAAAAGAGAAAACGGGCAAGATGATTTTCACTAATTATGCCCAAGAACAAGATGGATTGCTACGACCTTATGAGGTCTATGTATCAATGGTGTAATATTTTTATATTGTTTCGAAACTTTGTCTGATTTGTCAAAAACAGCCCTTCTATTTCGTGTAATTTCACAAGAAGACAAATCTTGACATTGTTCTCTTTGTGTAGTATACTATTCAATATACACAATCAAGGAGGGGCTGTCGTGGCAAATATAAATGATATTGCACAAATGGCTGGGGTCTCTAAAAGCACAGTCTCTAAGGCAATGAACGGTGGCACAGATGTCAGCGAAACTGTGCGAAACAAAATCCTAATGGCAGCAGAAGAAATGGGATATCTGAAACATAAAGGACAGAATATTGCCATTTTGATTCGAAATACCGCCTATCAACAGGAGGGGGACTTTGGCTTCTCTTTGATTCGTGGGTTTAAAGAAATGTATCAGGATACAAAAATAAGTAGAACCCATGTGATCATAGAGGAAATCGAGGAATCTCTGGAAAAAGAGATGAAATTTGATGAATTTATGGCGAGGAATAAATATGTTGCCTGTTTTGTGATCGGTTTTTCTTATCATGACATCTGGCTTTCCCAGATACAACAAAGCAACTATCCCTCCGTATTATATGATAATGAGGCAAGGGGCATTGCGACCACAGCACAAGTGGGTGTGGACAATGAAGAGGCAATGTCCTCCATTGTCTCCCATCTGGTGGGATTAGGACACCAAAAAATCGCTTATTTAAGTGGTGAACTGGGTTCTTACTACTCCAAGCAGCGCTATGCTGCTTTTCTAAAAGCCATCGCAGAACACGACCTTTCCTTTGAGGAAAATATGTTTGGTGCAGCATACTTCGTCTCTGATTGTGTTTCGCAACATTTACCAAGAATGTTACAAGAAGGCGCCACAGCTTTGGTTTGTGGTCATGATTCCATTGCCAATACAGCCATGAATCACTGCAAGGAAATGGGGTTTTCCGTCCCTGATCAGGTGTCTGTTGTGGGCTTTGATGATATCAAATTGGCTTCTTTCACCTCTCCTCCTTTGACCACAATCAAACAAGACTGCTTGCAGATCGGAAAAAGTGCTTTTTTTGCACTAGAGGGTTTAAGAAATAGCATACCAGTGAATGTGGTCTATTTGCATAGTGAATTGATTGTGCGAAATTCAACTGCCACAGCCAGAAAGAGGTAAAAGAATGGTGAGAAAGAAAACAAAAATCCTACTCAGTGGCATTCTGATTTCAGTTCTTACTTTGACATCCTGTGGGGAAAGTAGCACCTCGGAGACTGCTTCTGCCACAACAGGGGAGGACAGGTTTTTTTACGAGGATGGAGTTTCGCAACTGTCTTCTGTGGAGATGGCAAGTGACTTCACGCTGCGTATTACAGCAGAGAATACCCTTGATTTAGCACAGTTGCAATCAGCAGAAATTCATCAAGAAGACAGTCATTTTCTGGTGGCTGAAGTTCTAGAAGCGGGGGAAAATCAATATAATATCACTTTAGAATCACAGGAAATAGATTTTAGCAAAGTTTTATATTTCACAATGGAAGGAATGAAACCCATGGAAGTACAGTATCAGCAAAGTGTTTTTAAAACACAAGAATTTTTAGATTCCACCACATATACCGGAGAATTAGGAGCTGTTTACAGCAAAGAGGAAACCATCATACGTTTGTGGACCCCCTTTGCTTCAGAAGTGATTCTTCATACTTACGAGGCAGGTTTCGGGGAAAACTTGCTAGAAAGCTATCCCATGACCAAGATGGAGCAAGGTTTCTTTGAAGTCGTCCTTTCTGGGGATTGTCACGGAGTTTATTATGATTTTTCTGTCACCAACAATGGAAAAACAGAAAAGGTTCATGACCCTTATGCCAAGGCTTCTGGAGTGAACAGTATTCGTAGTATGGTGGTGGATTTGCCTCAAACTGATCCCGAAAATTGGGAGAATGACAGCTATATCCACAGTAAAGAGGCACAAATCCCCCAAACGGATGCCATTATTTACGAGCTTCATGTGAGAGATATGAGCATGGACCCAGAGGGGAACATGGAACATCAAGGGAAGTTTTTGGCTTTCACCGAAGACAGCAAAACAGACAGTGGCGTTGCCACAGGGCTTGCCCATATCAAGGAATTAGGTGTGAATTATATTCATCTTCTCCCTATTTATGACTATAATTCTGTGGATGAAACCCAAAGTGATGGCTTTAACTGGGGCTATGATCCAGTGAATTACAATGTACCAGAGGGCAGTTATGCCACAGACCCCTATGATGGAACAGTTCGCATACGTGAGATGAAAGAGATGGTGCAAAGTATTCATGACCAAGGCATTGGTGTGGTGATGGATGTGGTGTATAACCATACAGCAAAATCAGCTGACAGCCATTTCAATTTGATTGCCCCCAATTATTACTATCGTCTGGACGATCAAGGCAACTTCAGCAATGGCTCTGGTTGCGGAAACGAAATCGCCTCTGACCACGAGATGGTCAGGCGATATATCATAGATTCTGTCTGTTATTGGGCAGAGGAGTATCATATTGATGGCTTTCGCTTTGATTTGATGGGGGTTCTGGATATCGAAACCATGAATGAAATCCGTCGTGAAGTAGATAAAATCAACCCTAATATCATTTTATATGGAGAAGGTTGGTCAGGTGGATCTGTAGCCACAGACTATGAAACTCTCGCCATGAAAGACCATACCTTTTCTTTAGATGAACGGATTGCCTGTTTCAGTGATGATGTGCGAGATGGCATCAAAGGGGATGTGTTTATCGCAGAAACCCCAGGATATGTGAATTCAGAAGGGAAAAGCAAGCTGAAAGTCATGTTTGGCATCACAGCTTCTACCCAAGATGTGAACGCTATCAAGGCATGGGCAAAAGAACCTACCCAAGTGGTGACTTATGTGTCAGCCCATGACAACTATACTTTATATGATAAAATCCAAATGTCAGCCCCTCAAGGGACATCAGAAGCAGATATGATTGCCATGAACAATTTGGCAGCAGCCATTACTTTAACTTCTCAAGGGATTAGCTTTATCCATGCTGGGGAGGAGTTGCTGAGAAGTAAACCACTGCCAGAGGGGGGATTTGATGAAAATTCCTATTCCAGTAGTGACGCTGTGAATATGCTTCGTTGGGAGAATAAAACCACCTATGCTTCTGTCTTTGACTATTACCAAGGCTTGATTGCCCTTCGCAATACCCACCCAGAGTTCCGATATTCCACCACAGCAGAAATCAGCGAGAACTTGCAATTTGTCACCACAGAGGATAGTTGCATTTATTATACCCTTGCCGACAAATTCGTGGTGATATTTAACCCTTACCCAGAGGGAAGAGAATTCTCTCTCCCAGCAGGAAACTATCAATATTATGTCAATAAAACCAAGGCACAGGCAGAAGGGTTTGGAGAAACTTTGTCAGCTTCGCTAAGCGTAGCACCTTTGTCTGCTGTGGTTTTAGGGAAAATTTAAAAAATGGAGGAAAAAATTATGAAACGTTCAAAACAATGGCTTAGCTTCCTATTATCTATGGGGATTTTGGCAACTGTCACCAGTTGTAGCTCCACAGACACAGGCACTGCAAGCGATGGTGGCACAGGCGGAAGCACAGCAGGTGATATTGGTGGAGGTTCTGGTGGTTCTAGCGATGGGACAATAGAAATCGAACTAGTTTCTTGGCAATTCGGGCAAGAAGGGGACGACAACATGGAGCGTGCCATGATTGCCAAGTATGAAGAGATGAATCCAGGGGTGAAAATCGTGGTCACAGTCCCCCCAGAAGGGGAGAGCCAAGAAGAACTTTTGGCAAGCCGTGCTGCCACAGGGGATTTGCCTGATGTCTTTGACTGGGGCAACAATGTGGACTTAATCACCATGGGCTGGGCAGCAGATTTGACCGAATTTGTTTCTGCTGATGCAGAATGGGATAATGTGGTTGACCCACTGACCCCTGGCACAACTTATAACGGAAAAACCTATTTACTCCCTCGTAAAATGAATCTGATGGGTATGTTTATCAATAAAGACATTTATGCTACAAACAACCTTGCCCCTCTGGAATTTGGTTATTCCATGGACGATTTGATGAATGCTCTGGAAAAAACCACCACAGCAACCACAAAAGGGACCAGCAACTACTTCCCAGTGGATCAATTTTATCCTTTAGTGGCAAATCCAGAAACTTATGGCTTTGCAACTTATAACTATGACACCCAAACATTAAACTATAATGCAGAAGAATATGCACGTGGGGTGGAATACTCCATGGAAGTTTATGACAAAAACTTAGATTTGCGTCACACCAGTGGAGAAGAGTTTTTCGGTAGAGCTGGTTGGGAATGGGGCGAAATTGGGGGCATCGGCAACCAATTCGACGGCACTTGGTTCTTCGAATGGGAAAGACCTTTTTCTTATGACTACATCGGTCTGCCCAACAATATCAGTGGTATTTTGACCAACGATTACCTTGCCATTGCTGCCACTTCTGATGTAAAAGAACAAGCTTTTGATTTTGTGCGCTTCATGACTTACAGTCTGGAAGGTGTCACAGCTCGTTTGGATCTCCAAGATGAATTCCCTGATAAATACAAATTCAGTGGAATCCCTGTCATCGCTGGGGCAGATTCTTCTATAGACGAACGCTTTTTGGCATGGTATGTTGACAATTCTTATCCTGGCTTCGTGGCTGCTTATGCCAACATCAACGAAACAGCTGTTTTTGAAGGAAACAAAGAAATTGCTGGTTTGAACTATGCTTTGTATGACAACGAAACAGGTGTCATGGGAACAGACGGAGATGGCAATTCTGTCACTTTCAAAATGTGGCAACTACGGGAAGAAATTATGGCAGGTCGCCAAAACCTCAGTGACCACGCTGATATGATGACCGAACTTGCCAACCAAGCTTTGGTGGAAGCAAGAGAGAAACTAAACGCAGCCACTGGCTAATGTAATATAATTGGCAAACAGTGAGTAAATTCATGAAAACCCGCTGTTTGCCTTTTTTAATCTTGAAAGGAGCATCTCACCATGTCAAAACAAAAAATTTCCATTGTGATCCTTTCGGTGTTACTGCTGGCACTCTGTTGCTTCACTGCCATGCCTTCCATGGTGTCAGGAGAAATTGACAGCGAAATTTACCACAACGCACTTTCAGCAAGCACCACTGTGGTGAGCCATGCCACAGAAGAAAAACTACGTTTCCCTATGACTGGGACAGAAGAAGATTATGACTATGACAGCAAGTCTGTGTCCCTAGAGGATGGAGAAAGCGTCAGCTATGAAATTTCTCTTGCCAAAGAGGGACAGTATATCTTGATGTTGGATACCTATAGTCCTGAAGAAGTGAATTTGTTGCCTGTCTATTTTTCCTTAGCTGTCAATGGGGAAACAGAACATAATAAAATCAACCTGTCTAAATATCTGGTGAATATCGGGAATGATTTTGTATCTGAAAAAACCCAAGCCTTGGACCTTTTTGTTTATACGTCCCAATGGGAAACTTGTGCCTTTACCACAGATGGTATCTTGGGGCAAGCTGTGACCCTAAGCCTGCCCAAAGGGGAGAGTAGCATCACCTTGACTAAATCCAGTGGAGAGATGGTCTTAGGGGATATTTATCTCAAAGAAATCAGCACCCTGCCCACTTATCAAGAATACAGCCAAGAATATGCTAACATTCCTAAAGGATCTACGGCATATTATTGGGAAGCTGAGAACATTTCCTTTAAAAACCAATCCACCATCAATCCCATGAACAGCAGTGATATCCAAGTCACCCCCTATGCCATGGACTATAAATACTTAAATGTCCTTGATGGGGATTCTTTTCACGAGCATAATCAAAGTATTGGCTATGTGATCGAGGTGGCAGAAGCAGGGATGTATCCCTTGGGCTTTCATTATCGCTCTGGCACAAAGACAAACAGCACCAGCTATGGGAATCTTTTGGTGAATGGTACAATCCCTTTTGCCGAATTTGAAAACTATGCCTTCCCTTATTCCAAGAATTTCACCACAGTGCTGACCCCAGAGATGGTCTATTTAGAAGCAGGGGAAAATGTGATTGAAATTCAGATTTCACAGGCATTATTTTCCCAAGTATATGAGCAACTGGTGGGGATTTATGATGAAATTTCTGCTGTTTCCATCGAAATGCGTATGCTGACGGGAAATAAAGTGGATAACAACAGATCTTGGGTGGTATCGGATTACTTCCCAGAACTGAA
This sequence comes from Eubacteriales bacterium, assembly GCA_044432725.1. Lineage (GTDB taxonomy): Bacteria > Bacillota > Clostridia > Oscillospirales > Oscillospiraceae > JAWXUK01. The sequence continues at coordinate 11,676 of JAWXUL010000004.1, read as the reverse complement.
AGGCAATCTGCAAGACTGGAGCTTGCAACTGGAAGAGAGCAAGGCATATTTAGAGAATTTGAATGGTGGTTTTGTCACAGAAGAAACCATGTATTTAAACCTTGCCATAGAGCAAATTGACACCATTTTAGAAGATTTCAACCAACTTCCTAACAGAATGAACCTCTTATCCACGGGAAATGACTCGGTTTCTGCTCGGGTTAGTTTTGTGATGAGTTCCTTGCAAAATTCTCCTCTCTTTTTGGATGCTTGTTATTTGGCACAAAGTATAGAGGAAATTCCCAACGCCAACTATGGTTCTGTTGCCAAATTTCAAAATTCCTTGCAAAAACTGGGTAATTCCTTTTTAAGTGAGGAAACAGAAGAGGAAGAAGTGATTGAAGTTTGGGTACGTCGTGCCAGACAAAATGTGGAGGCAATGCAAGCCTTAGTAGACAGTGAGTTTACAGCACAAACAGGCATCAAAGTTTCTCTTAATGTGTTGATGGATCAAAGCAAACTGACCCTCGCCAATGCTGCAGGCACCACCCCTGATGTGGTGTTGGGGGCTGATTCTTGGTATATTTCTGACATTGGGCAACGGGGTGCTTTGGAAGACTTAAAGGATTACCCTGGCGCAAAAGAACTGGTGAGTCAGGTGACACCAGGTGCCTTGCTTCAAATGTATGTGGATGACAGCCTTTACGGCATTCCCGAAAGTCAAGAATTCTATTTCACCATCTATCGGAAGGATATTTTAGAGGATTTGGGACTAGAAGTGCCAAATACTTGGGAAGATGTCCAGAAAATGTTGCCCATTTTGCAACGTTACGGCATGAACTTCTATGCCCCTATCTCTCAAGAAGGTGCCATGAAGGCATATCCAGCCACAGCACCTATCTTTTTCCAGCATGGTGTTGACATATTTTCCTCGGATGGACTAAGCACGGATATCGTCAGTGACAAAGGCTTAGAGGCATTTGAACTCATGACAGATTTGGTGGTCATCAACGGCATGACGCTCCAAGTGGCAAGTTTTTACGACAGTTTCCGTAATGGGAATATCCCCATTGGGGTGACGAAATTTTCAGAATACATTCGTTTATACCACGCAGCCCCAGAAATTTTGGGGAACTGGGGCATCGCCTTATCTCCAGGGGTGATGCATGAGGATGGTTCTATTGACAGAACCGTCACAGGGGACAGTGCCGCTGTGATGATGTTCAAAGATTCCGATCAAAAAGATGCTTCATGGGAATTTATTCAATGGTGGCTGTCAGCAGACACCCAAATCAGCTATTTGACCAACTTACAAAATACTTTCGGGGCTGAATATGTGTATATTCCAGCTAATATCAACGCTTTGGATTATCTTCCTTTCCCAAAAGAAGATATTGAAGTGTTTAAAGAGCAAATCAGCTATGTGCGAGAAGTCCCTCGTATTCCTGGGGGCTATGTGGCAGAGCGTGAAATCAGTGATGCCTTTTCCAAAGTGGTCAACGAAGGTCGTGACATTCGTGGCACTTTGAACGAGAAAAAGACTATCATAGACCGTGAGCTCCGACGAAAATTAGAGGAATTCGGCTATTTATCCAATGGGGAAGTGGTGGTTCCCTATGAAGTGGAAACCATAGAATCAATCGAAAGGTGGTTATACGATGAAAGGGAATAAAAAAGGATTCAACCAAGCTTATCTGTTTGTCTTGCCCTATGTGACTATGTTTTCCTTGTTTATCATTATTCCAGTCACCTTGGGGGTACTACTTAGTTTTACTTCTTTTAACTCCATCCAATTCCCCAGTTTTGTGGGGGTAACGAACTACATCAATCTGTTGACCAATGACACAGAATTTATGAAATATGTTCTGCCCAATACCTTTACCTTTGTCATTGTGGTTGGATTCGGTGGCTATGCTCTTTCCTTTTTTCTGGCTTGGTGTCTTGCCCAAGTGACCAAAGGTCCTCGCACCATCTATGCCCTGATCATCTATTCGCCTTCTATGACAGCTGGGATTACGGCATCTGTCATCTGGAAAACCGTGTTCAGTGGGGATGCCAACGGCTATCTCAATGCTCTGCTACTGAACTGGGGACTGATACACGAGCCTATTAAATTCCTCTCTGACCCCAATACCTTGCTTCCCATTACCATGTTTGTATCTATTTGGGCGAGTATGGGCATCGGCTTTCTTGCCATGATTGCTGGGGTATTAAACGTGAATGCAGAATTATACGAAGCTGCCTCCATTGATGGGGTCAGCAACCGTTTACAAGAGATTTTTTACATCACCATTCCTTCTATGAAACCTCAAATGCTTTTCGGTATGGTCATGAGCATTGTGGGTGCTTTTAACGCAGGAGGGATGGGGGTGACCCTATCAGGATCAAACCCCACCCCCAGTTATTCCGCACAGCTCATCGTGAACCATATTGATGATTACGGCTTCTTACGATACGAGATGGGCTATGCCTCGGCTATTTCTGTGTTTTTGTTGGTCTTGGTATACTTTTTATCCAGACTTGCCTTCCGTTTCTTTGCAGAAAAAGACTAGTAAAGTAGGTGAACATTGTGTCATATAACGCAACTAAAATCAATCCAGATAAATTTCATAAATCTCAAATTAAGTTTCATGTCTTTTTGACACTTCTTTCTCTTTTTATGATTTTACCCATTGTCTACGTTTTTTCCACTGCATTCAAGCCGATGAATGAGTTATTTATGTACCCACCTCGTTTTTTTGTGCAGAATCCTACCTTAAATAACTTTGTAGACCTGTTAGAGGTGAGCAGTACCAGTGATATTCCAGCTTCTCGCTATTTGCTCAACAGTATTCTCATTACCCTTGTGGTGCTGATTCTTTCGGTGGTCTTCAGTTCTATGGCTGGATTTGCCCTGTCAAAGCTGAAATTTAAGGGGAAAGCCTTACTTTTCGAGGTAAATCAAATCGCTTTGATGTTTGTGGGGGCTTCTGTCACCATTCCACGGTACTTGCTCATTGACCAATTAGGCATGCTGGATAGTTTCTGGGTGCATATCTTCCCTGTGCTTGCCATTCCTGTTGGTTTGTTTTTGATTAAACAATTCATCGACCAAGTGCCAGATGCCGTGTTAGAAGCAGCCAGATTAGATGGGGCAAGCGATATTCAGGTTTATTTTTATCTGATTTTACCCATGATTCGCCCAGCCATCTCCACCATTGTGATTCTTGCCTTTCAAACCGTTTGGAATGATGCGGCAACTTCGATGTTGTATATCAACACAGACGCTTTGAACACCTTTGCCTATTATATCTCAACCCTGACCACCACCACCAATACAGTGGCAGGACAGGGGCTTGCTGCTGCTGCTGCTCTTATCATGTTTTTGCCCAATTTGGTGATGTTTGTCATTATGCAAAGCCAAGTGATGAGTACAGTTGCACATTCTGGCATCAAGTAGTATCGCATTTTCAAGTTGCAATATCAGAAAGGAGCTAGGACCATGAAACGAATCCTCCATTGGGCGATTGTCCTTTTACTTATTTTGGAAATCCCCATCAGTTATGCAGCCCCTTATCAGACTTATGTGCTGAATAAAGAGGGGAGACCCTCCTTTTCTCCTGCTTTATATGAGCCACTCACCACCATCGACCATGGTTTTTCTGGCTTGACAGATATGTTTCTGGACAAAGAGGGAGATTTGTACATTGCAGAACAACAGCGCATTTCTGTCCTTGATGAAAGTGGCGAATTGAAAGTTTTGGTGGATGAAGATCATCTCAGAAATGCCACAAGTTTGTTTGTAGACCAAGATTTCATCTATGTGGCAGACAAAAGTGATAAAAAACTAAAGCTTTTTTCCTTATCTGGGAAATTAGTCCTAGAAATTGAAAAGCCCAGCAGTCCTCTTTATGGGGAGAAAGAAAATTTCGTCCCCATCAAAGTGGTGGTGAATGCAAATCAGGATATTTTCGTCATCAGCGACGGGAATACCAATGGTGTGGTACAGTTTAACAAAACTGGAGATTTTATCGGTTATTTCGGTAGAAACACTGCAACCACGGATTTTTTCCAGCAAATGCGTGAAAAAGTTTTGGACGGAACGGCATTGGGTAATCTGATTATGGTCGTTCCACCTTCTGTACAAACCATGGATATTGACGAAAAAGACGTCATTTATGCCTCCACTGTGGGGACTGTGGAAGAACGAGTACGGAAGCTGAATATGGCAGGGAATAATATCTTCATCGAGAACCCTGTGGAAGCTGATTTGGTGCAAAAAATTGACGATATCGTGGTGCAAGAGCATTTTGTCATGATGCTGAATAACTTCGATGGCTCTATTATGATCGCTGATAAATCAGGGACTCCATTTGGTATATTCGGTTCTAAAACCAACGATATTCCTGTGACAGGCTTATTTTTAACCCCTTTGGCTTTGGAAATTGATGAGAACAACAATATTTATGTGCTGGACAATACTTTGAATAATATCCAAGTCTTTGCCCCCACCACCTTGATGAAGCATATTTATAATGCCACAGACTTGTATCACAAGGGGAAATATGCAGAATCCAAGGAAATTTGGGAAGAAATTCTGGTGATTAACCCTTCTTTTGCCTTAGCAAGAGATTCTATCGGTGATATTGAGATGAAAAATTACAATTATGCCGAAGCACTGGCTCATTATGAACAGGCAAACAATCGCAATGGCTACTCCGACGCATTGTGGGAGATTCGTCAAGTTGGAATTACAGAGTATCTGGGCATTGCCATGCTTCTTTGTATCATCGCTTTCTTTGGCAGTGAAATTTATCGTAAATTTTTCAGCAAACACCCAGCTATCTTGCGAGCCAAGGGAAAATATGAAAAAATATATGAGATTAAGTTCTTTCACGACCTACGTTTGATGAAAAAAGTCTTTCAAAAACCAGATTATGCCTTTTACGATATTCGTTCGAAAGATGTGATCTCCATCAAAAGTGCTGTGGTTATCTTGTTTGTCTTTGTGTTTTTGGTTATTTTTTCAAGTATCCACACCAATTACATTTTTCGCACAGAAAACATTGCTCGTATCAGCTTTTTAAGTAAGTTTGGGCAAGTGTTTGGGGTAGTTCTCCTTTTTGTCATCTCCAATTATTTGATTATTTCTATTTTAGATGGAGAAGGAAAAATAGGGCATATTTTTATCGGCACAGTGTATGCTATGGCACCTATGATTCTATTTCTCTTTCCAGTGGCACTTTTTAGCAACTTTTTAACCTTAAATGACGTGTTTTTCTATAATATTCTCAATTATATCATGTATGGTTTGACGATTATTTTCTTGCTGATTATGATTATAGAAGTTCACAATTACAACTTTATGGAAGGGGTAAAAGTGTTTGCGCTGACCTTGTTTACCATGGTTCTTTTGGTGATTATTGCTGTCTGTTTATATGCTTTGTTTACACAAATCTTGTTATTTGTGGAACGTACTGTAAGGGAGGTTGTTGTCCGTGTCTAAGAAAAGAAAACTTTTGCTCCTGCCTCTTCTATTGGCTTTGCCTATCACAGTTTACGCAAAGTTTGTACCTCTGATTTCCTCTAATGAATACACCAGTTATCGGGAAGAGCTGGGTACATTGGAAAAGCTCCATAGCACAGAAGGCAAAGACAAGGAAATTGCCTCTTCTGACTCTTTGAAACTCTATTTAAATGAAAGTGACCTGTCCATTAAAGTACAGCAAAAAGACAGTGATTATCTCTATTCCAGTAACGATGTGAATACGGAAGCTTTGAATGAATTTTGGCAAAACTATGTCAATTCTCCCGTTGTGGTGAAATATATTGACAAAAATTTTCAAATTATCCAAGAAACACTGGGAGAACACGGGGACAGTGGTTTCTCTGTAGAGCTTCTGGACAATGGCTTTCGAGCTGATTTGTATTTTGGTAAATCTGGAATTGCCCTTTCTTATTCTGTGATATTAGAAGGCAATGCAGTCCAGATACGCTTAGAGAATGAAGACATCATCGAAGGCAGTATGGGAGATTATCAGGAAGAAAACCCTCCTATGGAGCTGTATTCCCTTAGTATTTATCCTTTTTTCGGAGCCGTTTCTCAGGGACAGCAAGATGGCTATACCATTTTGCCTGATGGCTCTGGCGCTTTGATTCGTTATGATCATTACTATCCTAACATCAATATACCTTTCGACAAGCCATTTTATGACAATGATGTGGGGATTCCCAAGTCAAGCAACCACGAAAACTTCAATACAGACTATAGTTCTAACTTAAATTTCCCACTCTACGCTATGGTTCATGGGATTGGACAATCAGCTTTCCTAAATGTGGTGGAATCAGGCAGTGAATATGGCAGATTGCTCTCTTATCCTGCTGGGGTTACCACGGATTTTTATTTCACCACGGTGGAGTATATCTATAACAATATCTATCAATCCAAACTTTCCACCTCGGCAAGTGTCACCTCGAAACTGACAAATCGTCACGATTTTGATATTCAGGAAACACTCATGTTTTTAGAGGAGGAAGAAGCAGATTATGTGGGAGTGGGGAATTATTACAAAGATTATTTGATTTCTCAAGGAAAAATGGGGACTTATACCCTAGAAAATATCCCGTTAAACCTTTCAGTGTCCTCTCAAGCATTGAAACAGGGTTTGTTTTTCAATACGATGGAAGTTCTGAGTTCCACAGAAGAAATTGTGGAAATGGAGCAATATTTTGCCAGTCGAGGCATTGATCACATCTTCTTTCACTTAAATGTGGATAAAATCGACCTAAGTGGAAAAACATCTGATTTAGATCAACTGCAATCTCTCATCGAACAGGGCTATTCTTATGAAGAATTGAACGAATACCTCCAAGATCAAGGGGATATCGCCTTTTTATCTGGGTCAAGCCAAATGCTTTACAGCGATGCAGGGAATAAAGTAGAGGATTATGTCATCCGTGCTGCGGACAAAAATTATGCCCAGTATGAGCGTAGTATGGGCAATAAAACTTATACCTCTAGCGCCTTGTCACTGGGTGGACTTGGCTTTTATCACGAAAATTTGCTAAAAAAATTAGAGAAAAATGGCTTTACTGCTTATACAAACGACACTGTGGCAAGTCCTTACACGAATTTCACCAAAACCACGGTAGAAAGCAAGGGGGATTATATCCAAACTGCCACAGCTCTAGACAGAGCGTTGTCTGATTCTGGTGTTCTCATCGCCAACACTGTGGCACGAGATTACCAGCTGGAAACCACTGATATTTCCTTAGAAGCACCCCTAGATACCACGATTTATCAATTTATTACGGATACCATTCCTTTTTATCAAATCGTCCTTTCAGGAAATATTCCCATGTTTTCTAGCAGTGTGAACGAGTTTCCAGACATTGATAAAATGATGTTACAATGTATTGAATACCATGTCTATCCCTCTTTTTCCCTAATGTATGGGGATTATACCCTACTGGATGGCTCATTTTCCAGTGGGAGAGAGCGTTATACCGTAGAATACGAGAAATGGAAGGAACAAATTGTACAGATTTATGAAACTGTGTCTAGTACCTTAGAGCCTGTGAAAAATCAACGCATCACCCAACATTGTATGGTAGCACCCATGGTTTCTTCCACTATTTATGAAAATGGTGTGGAAATTTTGGTGAATTATACAGAGAAAGACTTTAAATATCAGAATATAACCGTTACAGCAATGGGGAGTGAGGTGATTTTGCCATGAAAAAACAAAGCAATCGCTTGAAAAGAAATGCCATGACAGGATATCTTTTCATCAGTTTGTGGATTGTGGGATTTCTTCTTTTTTCTGTGTATCCCATTGTTTACTCCCTTTATTTGAGTTTTCAAGAAGTGGTGATTGGGGCAGAAAGCATCAGCACTACAGCAGTTGGCTTTGAAAATTACAGCAGTTTATTCACATTGAACATGGAATTTATGCGAAATTTGATGGATTATTTCAAGAAAATGCTAGTTTCTGTGCCTTTGGTAGTGATTTTAGCCTTGATTCTAGCCAAACTACTGAACACCAAAACAAAAGGACAAACGTTGTTTCGTACCATTTTTTTCATGCCTGTTATCATCATCAGTGGTCCGATAATGGAAATTTTTACAAAAAATTTGGTTTTTGAAACCTTGATTGACTTTGAAAGCCTGACTCTGCTGAACTCTATTGAGAGAAGTTCCTTCTCTATGTTGTCAGACGTTGTGGTATTTTTAGTGCAAAATATTTCTGATATTTTGTGGTATACTGGGGTTCCCATTGTGATTTTTATCACCGGATTTCAACGAATTTCCCCTGAAGTGTACGAAGCAGCTTCCATTGATGGTGCCAATGCCTGGCAATGTTTTTGGAAAATCACCTTACCAACAATGGTGGGATTCATCATTATCAATGCTATTTTCACTGTGGTGCAAATCTCCACCATGGATTCTATGCCCATTGTGTCCAGTATTTCCAGCTCTATGTTTAATTTGAACTTGGGTTTTGGGTATGCAGCAGCAATGGCTTGGGTTTATTTTCTGGCAATGCTTTTGGTGATTATCGCTTTTATTGGTCTCATCAGTATTTTTAAAAAGGGGGAGTAGTATATGATACTAAAAGCCAAGCATATGGGAAAAATCTCAACCATTATCATCTGGGCACTGCTTCTTTGCTTTGGTTATGTGTTCATTTATCCCTTTGTGTACGCTATCGCCATGAGTTTTATGAGTTACGAGGATAAATTGAATCCTTTGGTTTATTTGATCCCATCCTCACTTTCTCTGGAAAACTATCAAGTCGTTTTTGAAAAATTGGATTACTGGAAAATACTTTTGCAAACCATCGCCTTTTCCTGTAGCTGTGCTTTGGCGCAAACGATTTCTTGTTGTATCATTGGTTATGGCTTTGGAACTTATGATTTTAAGTTGAAACGAGTCTTCATTTTTATTATTTTGCTTTCTTTCATCGTACCAGCCCAAGTAACCAGCATTCCAACTTACTTATTACTGAAAAATTTGTCTCTGATCAACACCCCCTTTGCCATGATACTGCCAGCTGCAATGGGACAGGGGATTCGAAGTAGTATCTTCATCTTTATCTATTATTTAGTTTTTTATTCTGTGCCGAAGTCCATAGATGAAGCAGCACAAGTAGATGGTGCAGGTGCCTTGCGACGCTTTTTTCAAATTTCCATCCCACTTGCCAAATCAGGCATTTTACTTACTTTCCTGTTTTCTATGGTGTGGTATTGGAACGAAACTTATTTAACTTATTTATTTACAGGTACTTCGGTGCAGACTTTGCCCATTCAACTAAGAGTTTTTGTCAGTAGCTTGAATATCAACAGTTTAAGTGAAGGCGCATTGCAAATGTTTGAAACCATTGAAATGGCAGCAGTGATTGTGTCCTTGTTGCCACTGGTGCTCATGTATGTCCTATTACAAAGACATTTCACAGGAAGTATTGACAAATCAGGAATTACGGGGGAATAAAAAATGGATATCTATGCCATAAAGCATGAAACCAAAAGTCGTTATAGTTATATTTATGAAGGAGATAAACTACATTTACGACTGAAAACAGGAAAAGGGCAGGTGAAATCCGTCTTTGTAAAGGCGGCTGACCAATTTGACCATGTAAAAATCAAAGAAAACCACTATGGGATCAACTTGAAAACCCTTAAAACGGTTGATATGATTTTAGAAACAGAAACACGAGATTATGATGTGTGGTTTGCTGAAGTATCGGGGATTGATACGCTTCGTATCAATTATGCTTTTTTTATCACTGATGTGGATGAGAATCGCTACATTTTTGATGCAGAAGCTGTGAAAAAATATCACGGACCCTTTCAAGAAATTGTCAATACCCACGAATATTTTAATTTCCCCTGTCTCAATCCAGAAGATGCCTTTGTGGCTCCAGAATGGAGTAAGTCGGCAATTTGGTACCAATTTACCCCCACTTGCTTCAGTGATGACGGGGCAGAAGCGAAAGACAATCGCAGTGGGAATTTCCGTGGCTTGACCAAAAAAATGGACTATATCAAAGAAATGGGTTATACAGCGATCTATATGACCCCAGTTTTCCAAGGAACTGACTGGCATTTGTATGATACCATTGATTATTTCAAGATTTCACCCACTTTGGGAACAGAAGCAGAGTTCCGTGAAATGATTGAAAAAGCACACAGTCTGGGTATTCGAGTGATCCTAGATGGTGTGTTCAATCACTGTGGTTTTCAACATCCTTTCTGGCAAGATGTGATGAAAAATGGTGAGAAATCCAAATATTACTCCTGTTTCTGTCCAAAAGACAAAAGCAAGCCCCTATTTGAAGGGACGTTTTCCAACGAAGAAGAGTATTTTAAAAAATCGGCACGAGATTACAACTTTCAAACTTTCTCTTTCTCACTCCATATGCCAAAGCTGAATTATACTAGCCCCATTGTGCGAGATATGGTACTTTCTGTGGGGGAATACTGGATCAAAGAATATGATATTGATGGCTGGCGTTTGGATGTTTCTAACGAAGTTCCCCACGAATTTTGGCGTGAATTCCGAAAAAAAGTCAAGGCAGTCAAGGAAGATGCCTATATTTTAGGAGAAAACTGGGATGATTCTTATCCCTGGCTCATGGGTGACCAGTTCGATGGAGTGATGAATTACGGTACAATGAATGCCATTCGTCGTTTTTTACATCCAAATGAAAATCATTTCAACGCATTGGACTTTAAATATGCCATCAATGAGCTTTCCATTCGTTATCCGAAAAATGTAAATGAGTCAATTTTTAACTTTGTATCAAGTCATGATGTGGACAGGGTGAATACATCATTGGACAACAATATTGACTTGGTAAAGCTCGCTTATGTTCTACTTTTGACTTATTCTGGTGCTCCTTGTATCTATTATGGGGATGAAATCGGGATATCAGGCACAGAGAGAGAAAACAGAGTGCCCATGATTTTCGACCCTTCACGGCAAAATTTAGACTTGTTACAGCATGTGAAAAAGCTGGTTGCGCTGCGAAAATCTACCTCTGATTTTCAGGAAATTATCTCTCAATGGCTTTTGACGGATACCCATAGTAATACTATTTTATTCCAAAAGGGGCAACATTTGGTGCTATTGCACAATAGTGAAAAACCAGCTGAAGTGGAAATTCCCAAAGAAATTCAGAGAAAAAAGCTGTTGGATGTTTATGGAAACGAGGGGGAACTCAGTTTGCAGGATAAAATCTCCCTGAAGGCCTATGAATTTAGAATTTATCAGCTACTGGAAGCCTAAGGATTTCGATAGCAAGTGGAGATTCTGGAAGAGGGATGCTTGATTTTTCCTCCAGTGATTTCCTACCGATTGTGCTTCATACAGATTTAAAAAACACGACTTTTGTATAAAAAGTCGTGTTTTTCTCTTCTCTTACGATTTAATCTTTGATTTACCTCCCATAGCGGTAGGGGGAGTGAAAGTTACGATTAAAATAAAGTTAATATCTCAAAATTCAAAAATGGATTCTGAGGTATTGTCTTAATTAAAAAGAGCCTTTTTACTTCTACTTTGGTGAAATGTTATGATGCTAGTGTATAGGAAACCTGTAGTGGTGAAAATCCTCTTATTTATGATAAAAATGAAGATTATCTGGAAATAACCTGTAGAGCCAGCGAAAAAAGTAATAAAATACCCATAGGCGAGCCCTTAGGTTCGTCTATGGGTGATTT
>JAWXUL010000003.1:0-212482 GCA_044432725.1 Eubacteriales bacterium | reverse complement strand
GGTGGCACAGGAAGTTCCGAAGACTTAGGCAACACAGGTGGTACAGGAAGTTCCGAGGACTTAGGCAATACAGGTGGCACAGGGAGTTCCGAAGACTTAGGCAACACAGGTGGCACAGGTGATACAGGGAGTTCAGAGGACGTAGGAAGCACAGAGACAGAGGACAGTGATGTCCCAGTCGGATAGGAGTAAATATGGAAATCAAGGAACAAGCCATTGCTATAGCGAAGGCATTGGATGAGAAAAAAGCAGGAGACGTGAAGGTGATTCGTGTGGAGGAGATTACAACTTTGGCAGAGTATTTTGTCATTGCCTCTGCAAGTTCTAACACACAGATCAAGGCTTTGTCGGAGTCTTGTGAAAAGGCAATGGACGAAATTGGAGAGCCTGTGCACCACATCGAAGGACATCGAGGAGGCACATGGGTGCTGATGGACTTTTCAGCAGTGGTTGTTCATATCTTCATGGAAGAAGCCAGAGAGTTTTATGATTTGGAACGATTGTGGAAAGATGGGGAAGAGATTGATTTGAGTGAAATCTTACTCCCCTAGTTCCTCAGCGGGTGATTTGAGAAAAGAGATGAAAGAATAAAAGAAGGTTTTTTATCATGAATGAGTTTGAAAAAAAGTTTTGCAGTCTGGAAAAAGGGCAACGGAGGATGTGGGTAACAGTCATGCGTCTTTTGCTACTATTACCACTTTTGTTTGGCTTTATTACATCAGATGACAGTGCCACAGGGAAGAGCGCTTCTGTCCACTCAGACTTTATCACTGCAACCACCACATGGGGAGGGCTTGGCTCTAGTGCCATTGAAGGAGATATCAAAAACATCCGTTCTCACTTGGGGTCTATTGAAAACACCTCCACTTCTATCATGGATTTGCGTTCTGTGGCAGAAGAACTTGTGGAGTCTTATGACAGTGTTTTGGACAATTTCCCTGACTCCACTTTTTTTACAAATTATGAAGCAAATAAACCGGCTATGGAACATAACTACCAAGTATTCGAAGAAATGAGCGAGAATTTGGGTTATCTTGCCATCGCTTTGTTTGCTTTGGGGATTGCAAATATAGCGGTGCCTCATATGGGACTGGTGAAAATTGCCTTAGCTACTGTGGTAGGAGGTACGTATGGTCTGGCAAATGGTTATTCCTCTACATTAAATTCCTTTTTTGACAGCAAATCTTTGTTTTCTCCCCATATTTTTGTTTATTTAGCCATTGTGATTGTCTTTATTGAATTGTTTCAATACACACGTATAGAAGCTTTGTGTCAGGCGCCTACCCTTCCGAAAACACCAGCGAAACAAATGCCAGTAAAACAAGTAACAGTGGCTCCTACAGCGCCAGCACCAAAGGTGGAGACCCCAGTCGCTGTGGCTCCTACAGCCCCAGCACCTAAGGTGGAGACACCAGTTGCCGTGGCTCCTACAGCGCCAGCACCTAAGGTGGAGACACCAGTTGCCGTGGCTCCTACAGCTACAGCACCAAAGGTGGAGACCCCTGTTGCTTCTTCTTCGGAGACTGGAAAAGAAGAATATTTGAATTTTTGTCCTTCTTGTGGGACAAAAAATGACAATGGCGATCCTTTTTGCTCAAAATGTGGTCGTTCCTTAAAAGTTTAGTCATTCGTCCGATAAATAGGAGGAAAATCGATAATCTACACAGTATTACGCTGAAGATTTCATTTTTTGTGGGAAACTTTTCTTGAAATTTGAAAAGAGAATGAAGAGGCATTGCCCAAGGGGAAATTTAGGGCTTGATATTTTTAAGGTTTATGTATGTTAGAAAGAAGGAAACAATGAAAGTTAGTAGTAAAAGCACTATTTGTAAAATTTTGACGGTTTTGACTTTGTTGCCTATGTTTATGGGCTTTATCAGCATTGATGACAAACGTCAAGATCAAGCCTCTTTAGTCAATGGAGTTCTTTCACAGACGCAAGATGTTTTGTATTCTGTGGGGTATTTGATCGATACCAGCTCGCTGACTACTTTGATCGCTGCTGTGGAAGACGCTGTGGAACAGATGGAAGATGGAACCTTGACGCTGTACGAGTATAACGGGCTGATGGGAATGCTCCTTGCCCTTTATACAGAGCTTATAGAGTTACTTACCCCAGTCTTAGGTGCAGGTGCGAGTGCTGCTGGCTTTTTAGATGATGTGGGGTCCTTTTTCGGCATGAATACTGGTTTAAGCTCAAGTTATACCAGTTGGCTTGAAGAATTATTTGAGATAGCGGATAGCTTAAGTTATAGTTACTATGCTAGTGGTGTCATTATGCTGTTGATGGTGGTCGCAGTGATCTTGTGTTTTATGAATAAGAAAAACGCTGAAGTATTCTTGGTTGCTGTGCAAGGGCTTGGGCTTGTGTTTGCTTTTATGGAAGCTGATTCCACCTCTGATTTATTTGGAAGCAATGGTTTTGCAACCCATATGATGGTTTATGCAGGGGTCGCTTGTGCTGTTGGAGCACTCCTCCAATCCAAAAAAACTGTGGAGGTTGTGGCTAATTCTGGGGCGACGGCACAGCCAGTGGTCAATCCAGTGGCTCCCACCCCAACGGTAGCCAATGGACAAGTTGCTCAAAGTATGCAGAGCCCAGCCCCAGTGGAAAATAATCCCTATGGGCAAGGGCAAAACCCTTACGCTACTACCAATGTGACCCCACCCATGGTGGAAACTCCCGTTGCTGTGGCAGCAACTGCTCCCCCAACCATGGTGGAAACTCCAGTGGCTGTGGCAGCAACTCCACCACCACCCATGGTGGAAACTCCGGTAGCTGTGGCAGCAACTCCACCACCACCCATGGTGGAAACTCCGGTAGCTGTGGCAGCAACTCCACCCACTCCTGTGGTGGCAGCACCAGTGGTTGTGGCAGCAACTCCACCCACTCCTGTGGTGGCAGCACCAGTGGTTGTGGCAGCAACTCCACCCACTCCTGTGGCAGTCACAGCAGTAAAGGAAGTTTATTTGAATTTTTGTTCTGCTTGTGGTACGAAAAACGAGAGTGGCGATCCTTTTTGTCAAAACTGTGGAAATTCTTTGAAGGGGACTTAGTGGTATCTCCCTCAAGGGATAAAAGTTGAGAAATGGAAGTTTTTCACTGGATTGTTCTGGAAAAGTGGTGTATCCGTAAGGGATTCACCACTTTTTTTAGTGTAAAAAGAGGGGGTGAGAAAGTTTTTTGAGGAAAGAAAGGTTTTTCAGGTCCTGAGAAACAAAAAAATTCCAATAAACCCTTGCAAAGGATAAAAAAAGATGATATAATACTTATGACATTTTGAAAAGGAATGGGAGTGTATAGAACAATGCGACTAATAACAAGATCTGATTTTGATGGACTTGCTTGTGCTGTCTTCTTAAAAGAGGCAGGAATTATTGACAGCTGGACCTTTGCTCATCCAAAGGATTTGCAGGATGGTTTGGTAGAGGTAACCAAAGATGATTGTCTCGCCAATGTGCCCTTTGTGCCAGGGTGTGGATTGTGGTTTGACCACCATTCCAGTGAACTTGAGCGTGATGCGTTCAAGGGACAATATGTGGGAGAAAGCCGTCAGTGCCCCAGCTGTGCCCATATTATTTACGATTACTACGGTGGCAAAGAAAAGTATCCTCGATTTGACGATATGCTGATTGGGGTAGACAAGGTGGACTCTGCTGATTTGACAGTGGACGAAATTCTACATCCCAGTGGATGGGTATTGTTGGGCTTTATCATGGACCCACGTACTGGCTTGGGCCGTTTTCGTGAGTTTACCATCAGTAACTATCAGTTGATGGAAAAGTTGATTGATTGGTGCCGTACCAAGAGTATCGATGAAATTATGGAACTTCCTGATATCAAAGAACGCATTGAACTATACCAAGAGCAATCAGAGCGTTTTATCACAATGGTGCGTCAACGTTCTGAGGTGCGTGGGAAAGTAATTATTTCAGATTTACGTAATCTGGATACTATTTACACAGGCAACCGCTTCTTGGTCTATAGCCTTTATCCTGAAGCCAATGTCTCTGCATGGATTGTTTCTGGCAGAGGGGGCAAAGGTTGCTCTGCTGCTGTGGGACATAGCGTCATCAACCGCAGCAGTCCCATTGATGTGGGCAAGCTGATGCTGAAGTATGGTGGTGGTGGTCACCATGTGGTGGGTACTTGCCAATTTGAAGATGATGTGATGGAAGAGAAGCTTGGCTCTTTGCTAGACGAAATGGTTGAGTTAAACCAAGGTTAGAAAAAAGAGTTTTGTGATCTCTCCTTTTAAATCAGAAAATCCCTGTCAATTTAGACAGGGATTTTTTTTTAATCTGTTAAAAATTCTACTAGCTTTTTTTTGAAAACTGTGGTACAATGGACTGGATTAAAATAGGGGAGGAAGGGCTCTCTTGATTAAGGGTATGGAGGCGTAAAATGGAAAAAGAAACAGTGAAAATTTTGTTTGTTTGTCATGGTAATATCTGTCGTTCCACAATGGCAGAAAGCATGATGACCGAGCTTGTTCGTCGGAATGGCATTGAAGATACTTTCGAAATCGCTTCAGCAGGGACCAGCAAAGATGAGCTTGGTAGCCCTGTGTATCCAGCCACAGTTCGGACTTTGCATGCTCGGAAAATTCCAGTCATACCTCATCAGGCAGTACAAATGACGGCAGAAGATTATGATAATTATGATTTGTTACTGGGTATGGATACTGCAAATGTGCAAAATATAAAACGCATCGTGGGGGGAGATCCCTTGGGGAAGATCCATCGTTTTCTTGATTGTTGCGAAGAGCCAAGAGATATCCCTGACCCATGGTACACTGGAAAGTTTAATGATACTTTTTTGGATATCGGCGAAGGCTGTGACGAGTTGCTCTATTCTTTGTTGAAACAACGCTCGCCTGAAGAGGCAATCACAGTGACTGAAACTTTGTCAGAAGAAGAAGAAAGCAAGGAAGAAGGAAGCGAGTAATCAAGGAGGGCGTTTTGGGAAAGATTGGTTTTATCGGGACTGGCATAATGGGCTCTGCAGTGGCACAGCTGGTGGCAAAAAGTGCTGTGGGTTACGAGTTATTCTTTTCCAATCCCACGAAAGAAAAGGCAGAGAAACTTGCCCAAGGGCTGAACGGGACCGTGTCAGAGAATCAAAGCATTGCAAAAGATTGCGAAATCATCTTTCTTGGCGTGAAGCCTCAGAAAATGGCGATGGTTTTGGGAGAACTTTCTCCCATTTTTTCTGAAAGAAAAGATGCCTTTGTTCTTGTGTCTATGGCAGCGGGATTGAGTTTGTCCAAGATACAGGAATTTGCCGGTGCTGACTATCCTGTGATTCGCATGATGCCCAATACACCTTTGACGGTTGGGGCTGGGGTGGTGCAATATTGTGCCACAGCGCAATGCCCCCACTTGGAATTATTTGGGCAGTGGATGGGATCTGGTGGCTTGGCAGATCAGATTCCTGAGGAGCTGATGGATGTTGCTACGGCAGTGTCTGGCTGTGGACCTGCATTTTGTGCCTTGTTTCTGGAAGCTCTTGCTGATGGTGGCGTTCTTTGTGGTTTGCCACGGGACAAGGCGTTAGAGTATGCAGCTATGACCATGGTGGGGACAGGGGAGATGATTTTGAAAAAAAAGATGTCTCCTTCTGCTTTAAAAGACGGGGTTTGCTCCCCAGCTGGCTCTACCATACGAGGGGTGGCAGCGCTGGAAGCAGTGGGGGTTCGCCATGGCGGGATTCAGGCAGTGAGAGCCGCCTATGAAGGAAGTAAAGCATTGGGGAAATAAGTCCTCGCTTTCAAATATAAAAAAGTTATAAAGGGGTATAGTATGAAAATCGTATTTAAAATTGGTACATCCACTTTGGCATATCCAAATGGTCGCTTGAATATTCGTTCCATTGAAAGCATTGTAAAGGTGCTAAGTGATATTAAAAATCAAGGACATCAGCTGATCATTGTGTCATCTGGTGCCATTGGCATGGGCGTAGGACGCTTGATGCTTTCTGGAAAGCCAGAGGAGATGGCAATGAAACAGGCAGCAGCAGCTGTGGGACAAAGTGAATTGATGAAGACTTATGATCGTCTTTTTTCACTCCACAATCATACTGTGGGGCAAATTTTGTTGACCAAAGAAGATTTGGAAGTGAAAGATCGTTTGCATAATTTCCAAAGCACAGTAGCAGCTTTGCTTCGTTTGGATGTGATACCTATTTTAAACGAGAATGACAGTGTTGCCACAGATGAAATTTCTGTGGGGGACAATGATACCTTGGGCGCCATTGTGGCTGTGAAAACACGTGCTGATATGTTGGTGGCTTTGTCTGATATTAAGGGGCTGTATACAGCAGATCCTCAGGAGAATCCAGAGGCACAAATGCTTCGTATCGTGGAAGTGATTACCCCAGAGATCGAGGCACTTGCTGGCACCACACACAATAAATTAGGTCGTGGAGGCATGGCAACCAAAGTCCAAGCAGCCAAGATTGTCACAGCAGAGGGCTGTGATATGGTGATTATGAACGGAAAAAATCCAGAGCAACTTTATGAATTGTTAGAAGGGCAACCTGTGGGGACACGTTTCCCAGCGTGTCGTACCCTATAAGGGAGGCACTCTATGATCAGAGAGCCTGAAATCCAACGAGGGTTTGCCCGAGAGATTGCAAATTGTTCTGCTGAGAAGAAGAGAGAAATCTTGGGCAAGCTTGCCCAAGAAATTCTTTCTGCTACAGAGAAAATTTTGTCAGCCAATGCCTTGGACATGGACGCTGCCAAGGGGGACATTTCTCCTGTCATGCTGGATCGACTTCGCTTAGAGGAAGGTCGAGTACAGGCGATGGCAAAGGGGATTTTAGAGGTGGCACAGCTTCCTGACCCAGTGGGGGTGGTGTTGTCACAGCAAACTCGTCCCAATGGCTTGCTGATTGAAAAAAAGTCAGTGGCTATGGGTACCATTGGGATCATCTACGAAAGTCGTCCCAATGTGACAAGTGATGCAGCAGCCCTTGCTTTGATGGCAGGATCTGCTTGTATTTTGCGCTCTGGGAAAGAGGCACACCGAACAGCCACAGCCATTGTGAATGCCATGGTACAGGGGCTTGTTTCTTGTGGGCTTTCCCCTGAGGTGATTACCTTGCTGGAAGATACCTCTCGAGAAAGTGCTATGGCATTGATGCAGGCGAAAGGTGTGGTGGATTTGCTGATTCCACGGGGAGGCAAAGGATTGATTGCCACTTGTGTCCAAAATGCCACAGTGCCAGTGTTGGAAACAGGGACCGGGATTTGTCATGGGTATGTGGACAAAGAGGCAGATTTGGAGCTGGCACTGGCTGTGATTGAAAACGCCAAAGTCAGTCGCCCTTCTGTTTGCAACGCCATGGAGGTTTGCTTGATTCACAAAGAGATTGCCAAGGAATTTTTACCCATGCTGTGGCATAGACTGAATCCAGAAGGGGTTTCCTTTCGTATGACAGCAACTTGCTGTGCTATGTTAGAAGAAGTGACAGGGGAAAGCTATTCTCCTGCCAGTGAGGAAGATTTTTCCACGGAGTTTTTGGATTATATCCTAGCTGTGGACGTGGTTTCTTCGGTGGAGGAAGGGATTTCTCACATCAATGGTCATTCCACAGGGCACAGCGAGGTGATTCTCACCCAAAATCAGGAGACAGCGGATCGTTTCACCAGAGAGGTGGACTCTGCTGTGGTGTATGTGAATGCGTCCACCAGATTTACTGATGGCGGGGAATTTGGTTTGGGCTGTGAGATGGGAATTTCCACCCAGAAATTACATGCCCGTGGTCCTGTGGGACTGGAGGAACTTTGTGCTTATCATTACGTCATAACTGGGACAGGACAAGTGAGATAAATTAAGTGGGTTTCTTTTAATAGGAGGATGATTTTTTGGAAAAGAGTGAAATGAACCTTTCTGATTTTGTCGCAGAGACAAGAGATTTATTGGCTGAGTCACAAGTGCAGTCTATGGCGCAGTGGCTTCATCATGGGAATATCACGTGTTTGGCACATTCTATGTATGTCGCTGTGACAGCGTATAAAATTGGAAAAAAACTTCATTTGAATACAAGTGCCATTGCCAGAGCAGGCTTGTTACATGATTTTTATTTGTATCATAAGCGAGACAAGACGACGCACGAGGGCTTACAATGCTTTGACCATCCAGTGATCGCAGCAGAAAATGCAAAGAAAATCACCCATCTGACAGCACAAGAAGAGAATATCATTCTGGCGCATATGTGGCCAGTTGGTTCTTGTATGCCCAAAAGTTTGGAAGCTTTGCTGGTGAATTGGGTGGATACCTATGCCGCTTTGTTAGAATTTGCAGGGGTCAGCCCTGCCCAGAAAATTTGTGATGCAGTCATGGGGCATGAGGGACGAAAAGCACATATATTTGTGGAGGATGGAAATGGATTGGACTAAAAAGCGAGAAGAACTTTTGGCAAACGGGGTCATAATGATGGATGCTGACACTGTTTATGTAGAAGACAGTGTTGTTGTGGGGAAAGGGACACTCCTTTTGCCCAACACCATTTTGCGAGGAGAGACAGTAATTGGGGAAGATTGCGAGATTGGTCCCTCTACCATGTTGGTTTCTTGCAAGGTAGGTAATGGGGTGACCATCAATTCCTCTCAATGCAACGAGAGTACCATTGAGGATGGAACAAAGATAGGGCCTTTTGCTTATTTACGACCCAATAGCCACCTTGGGAAAAATGTAAAGGTGGGGGATTTTGTAGAGGTGAAAAATTCCACCATTGGCGATGGCACCAAGATTTCTCATCTCACTTATGTGGGGGACAGTGATGTTGGTTCTGCTGTGAATTTTGGTTGTGGCACGGTGACAGTGAATTATGATGGCATAAACAAGGCACGCTGTACCATAGAGGACAATGCCTTTTTAGGCTGTAATACCAATCTCATCGCCCCTGTGACCGTAGAAAAGGGCGCCTATACAGCAGCTGGCTCTACCATTACGAAAAACGTCAGCGAGAACGCTCTTGCTGTTGCCAGAGCAAGACAAAAAGAGTTGCCACAGTGGGCAGAGAAACATCGAAAGTTGAAGGAATCCAAGGGTAAATCCTAGACTTTAGATTCCAGAAAATAACCAGCTAACATATCCAAGAACAAATAAAACAAAAAAGACAGAAGAATAAAAAGGTAGAATAGGGGAATAGGAAAATGATAGTAAACAGAAAAAATATAAAGGTTTTTGCAGGGAATTCCAATCAACGTTTGGCGAAAGCAATTTGTCGGGAGCTAGAGATTCCTTTGGGGAATTCTGAAGTAGGGGGCTTTTCTGATGGAGAGATTTTTGCTTCTTTTTATGAGACAGTCCGTGGATCAGATGTATTTTTAGTACAATCCACCTGTTCCTTTACCACAGGGGAGCATTTTCATACAGTGAATGACTCCTTGATGGAAATGTTGATCATGATTGACGCTTTGAAACGTGCTTCTGCAGGACGTATCACAGCTGTTATGCCTTATTTTGGCTATGCACGTCAAGACCGTAAGACAAAACCACGTGATCCAATTTCAGCAAAACTGGTGGCTAATTTGATTACAGAAGCTGGGGCAGATCGTGTTTTGACCATGGATTTGCATGCGAACCAAATTCAAGGATTTTTCGACATTCCTGTGGATAATCTCCGTGGGGCTCCTCTTTTTGCTGATTTCCTCAGCAAAAAATATGCAGATTGTGTTCATGAAACTGTGGTGGTGTCCCCTGATGTGGGCTCTGTGGCTCGGGCTCGTATTTTTGCGAAAAAGCTTGATATGCCTCTTGCCATTGTGGACAAGCGTCGCCAAAAGGCAAACTCTTCTGAAGTCATGAACATCATCGGTGATGTGAAGGACAAACGAGTGATTTTACTGGATGATATGGTGGATACAGGGGGATCTTTGTGCCATGCTGCCAATGCTTTGGTGGAAATTGGTGGAGCAAAGGACGTGACTGCTTGTGCCAGTCATGCTGTTTTATCAGGAAACGCTGTGGAGAAAATCAACAATTCTGTGATTGACGAAATTTTCTTCTTGGATACCATTCCAAAAACCACTTTGCATAGCGATAAAATTAAATATTTGACCATTTCAGATTTATTTGCAGAGGCAATCAGCCATATTTATATGGAAACAGCTGTCTCTCCTTTGTTCAATTAGACTGATATTTTTTCCAGTTTTCAAAAGCCTTTCTGGTGGCTGAATCATTTTTTCAAGTTCTTTATCAAAAGGAGATAGCATATGTTTTTCAAAAAAAATACAGGCACTATCTCATGGCTTTTGGTCTGTTTGGGGAATCCTGGGGAGAAGTATCACAACACTCGCCATAATATTGGTTTTATGGTGGCTGATTATTTGGCAGAGCAGCAGAATGTGCCTTTGCGTAAAATCAAGTTTCAATCAACCATAGGGGAGCTGAAATTTGGGGAAGAGCGAGTGCTTTTGCTGAAGCCACAGACCTTTATGAATTTATCTGGGGAAGCTGTGATTGCTGCCAGTGGTTTTTATAAAATCCCTCCAGAGCGTATTTTGGTTGTTTCTGACGAAGTTGCTTTTGCTATCGGACGGCTTAAAATATCAGCAAAAGGCTCAGCTGGTGGTCACAATGGCTTGAAAAATATCATTTCCCATCTGGGGACAGAGAATTTTCCTCGGATTCGTATTGGTGTGGGGGAAAAGCCCCATGCTGATTATGATATGGCAGATTGGGTTTTGGGAAAATTTGCGCCAGAGGATAAAATCGAAGAAGTGGTGAAAAAATCAGCAGACGCCATTGAAGTTTGTTTCACCCAAGGCTTTGACTCTGCCATGGCACAGTTTCATGGCACGGGGAAAAATACGCCGAAGAAAAAAACTCCAAAAGAACAAAATGTCCAAGGAGAAACTGAGACTCAAACCGAACAACAGTAAATTTTCCTCTTTTTCTCCCTGTGGAGAGTGTCCACAGAAGGAAATCCTGAAGGAGGTCCATCATGGCAGAGAAAATATTTGTTTTGACAGGACCTACGGCTTCTGGGAAAACGGCCTTGGGCACCCTGTTGGCAGAGACCATTTCAGGGGAAGTGGTGTCAGCAGACTCTATGCAAATCTATCAAGGTTTGGATATTGGCACAGCGAAACCCACAGCAGAAGAAAAAAGGGACATTCCCCATCATATGCTAGATATTGTATCCCCAGAACAAAATTTTTCTGTGGTAAGTTATGTTGCCATGGCAGACAAGATTGTGAAGGATATTTTATCTCGTGGGAAGGTCCCCATCATCGTGGGAGGGACGGGGCAGTATATCCATGCCTTGGTGCGTGGTTTGCATTTCCCCCCTGTTCCAGAGGACTCTGGACTTAGAAAATCTTTGGAAGAGGAAATCTCTCAGGTGGGTGGAGAGGTCATGCTCCAAAGACTGGAGAAGGTGGATTTAGAAACAGCACAAAGACTTTTTCCCAATGACCATAAAAGAATCGTGAGAGCCTTGGAGATTTTCCAGGCAAGTGGAAAGACACAAAGTGCTTTTGATCGGGAGTCACGGAGTTTTCCTCCTGTGTACGATGCCCTTGAACTTGCCTTAAATTTTTCAGAGCGAAGTTTATTGCGTCAAAGAATTTGTCAAAGAGTGGACGAGATGATTGTCCAAGGTTTGATGGAGGAAGTGGAGCGATTTTTGCATCTGAAAAAGGATTGTAGTGCGATGCAAGCAATCGGGTATAAAGAACTGCGACCTGTCTTGGCTGAAGGGGCTGATTTTGAAGAAGCCGTGAATTTATTGAAAATCAGAAGTGGACAGTATGCCAAAAGGCAAGAGACGTGGATTCGTCATAAATCCTCTGCCACTTGGTATCATTGGGAAGAAAAACCAAATATTCAAAATGCACTACAAGTTTCGACTGCATTGTGGTCTGAATTTCAGGTATAATCTTTTCAGAGGGGCAAAACCCCCCCGTGAGTCCTGAAGGGAATGGGACTTCTTTCCCAAGGAAGGAAGGAAGGAGACTGTTTTCAAAATATAACAGGCAGCGGCAAAAAAGGAGTGTTTATTATGCAAAAAACAAACAATTTACAAGAGGTTTTCCTAAGCCAAGTTTATCGAGATGGACGTAATGTCACCATTTTCTTGATGAATGGTTATCAGTTGCGTGGGACAGTGACAGGCTTTGATGCCTTTACTGTAGTACTTACCAGCGATGGAAAACAACAAGTGATCTACAAACATGCAATTTCCACCATCATACCTGAACGAGCAGTGGATTTGCCAGCGAGCAGCGAGGAATAGAAAAGAGGAAAGGCAATGCGTCAGGGAAATACCATACCCACCATTACTGTGACTGTGTTGACTCTGGGAATTGCGATTTATTTTATCGTGTCCTTTTGGGAGGCAATGACAGAAGCGTATACCACCACCATTACTTATACTTATAGTGTCAGCGACAGTGTCGATGCCAAAGGTGTCTTGCTTCGTGAGGAATTCGTCTTGCCTTCTGCAGAAGGGATTTTGGATATTTTACGTAGTGAAGGCGAGCAAGTGGGGGTTGGGCAAGTGGTGGGTCGGATTTACCGAGACATAGATGCCATGGAAAAGCAAAGCTATTTGGAAGCTATGCTAGATGAAATGCTGGTCTTAGACTATGCGTTAAAGGAAAAATTGGATATCATCACAGTGACAAAGGTGGATGATGATATTGTGGCGGCGTTGTCCAGTTTAAAGAGCAACGTCGTCACAGGCAATTATCAAAATTTAGAGTCCCAGATTGTGTCAGTGCAAGGGACGGTGTTACGGCGAGATTATATCTTTGGCTCAGCCATGGAAATGAAAGAGCTAGAGGATCGCTATGAACTGTTAACGCAACAGGTGGCTGTGTCAAGTCAAGTCAGTGATACTGCTGTGAGCTATGTGTCCACACCAGTGGCGGGGGCATACTCTATTCTAGTGGATGGGCTAGAGTCTGTGGATCTGTCCCAAGGGTTTTCTTTGGCAGATTTAGAGTCTTTGCTTTCGTATCAGACCAATCTTGTGGACAAAGGAACAGGCAAAATCATCACGGGGAATACATGGTATTTCCTTACTTCCCTCCCCAGTAGCTCTTGCGAAGATTTGGTAGAGGGAAACAGCGTCACACTTCGTTTTTCAGGAGATTTTGCCCAAGATATTTCTATGAAAATCGAAGAGATTGGGCGAGAAGAAAGTGGGCAAAAAGTCTTGCTTTTGTCCTCTGACCGTTATTTAGAACAAACCACTCTCTTGCGTTTTCAAACAGCAGAGATCGTGTATCAGACTTATACAGGGCTTCGCATTCCAAAGGAAGCTTTGCGAATGGAGAGCTATACAAACTCTGAGACAGGTGCTGTCACAGAGGTTTTTGGGGTTTATGTGGTTCAGGCAGGCTATGCTGATTTTACACCTGTGGTGATTTTAGCCGAGGGAAGCGATTTCTTTGTGGTGACTTCTCCCACTCAGGATGCTTATTCATTGCGAGCTGGACAAGAAATCGTGGCACATGCTGTGGGGATTTATGACGGAAAATTGCTCTTTTATTAGGACCAAGGACAAAAGTGGTTCTTGTATCCTGAGCTTGACCCCTTGAAAGGGGAAACGTCTCTGGATAGAAACGATTTTTAGAGAGAAGGAGAAACATCTTGAGTATTGCAGATTGCGTTGCCAGAGTGCAAGAAGAAATCGCAGAAGCTGCCATAAAAGCGGGACGCAATCCAGAGGATATTTCTCTGGTGGCAGCCACAAAGACACAAAGTCACGAAGCCATTGTAGCGGGGATTCAGGCTGGGGTGACCATTTGTGGAGAAAATCGAGTCCAAGAAATGGTGGCACATCAAAAAGAAAATTCATACCAAGGAGCAAGGCTTGATTTTATCGGTCACCTCCAACGGAATAAAATAAAACAAGTGGTGGGACAGGTGGATTTGATTCAATCTGTTTCTTCACGCTCGTTAATGGAAGATATCGGAAAATATGCCGAAAAATGTGGGATTTGTCAAAATATTTTATTGGAAATTAATTTAGGGGAAGAAGATAGTAAATCAGGCTTTTTTGTGGAAGAACTTGATGAAATTTGTCATATTTCCTTGGAAACTGTTGGTATAAATGTAAAAGGCTTTATGGCTATCCCCCCACAAGTACAGGCAGAGTGGGAAAAAGAAAAATTTTTTGAAAGATTATTTCAGCTTTATATTGACTTTTCACCAAAAATGTCGCATAATTATAAAGAGTTTAACTGTCTGTCCATGGGCATGAGTGGAGACTTCGCCCAAGCTATCGCCCAAGGGAGCACAATGGTGCGCATTGGAACAGCACTTTTTGGACAACGGTGATGAAAATTAGATTTTAGCCCTTTCTAAGACAGCATTCCTTTGCTGTGGGGAAGGAAACGATACAAAGGAGGAAAGACCATGGGATTAGTGGACAAATTTTTTGGCGAAATTCGTCGAATGGCAAATCCAGAAGAAGAAGAGGAAGAGGAATTTGATGGTTTAGAGCCTCCTCGTGCTTATGAGAGAAAAGAGCGTAGCGAGCGCAGTGACAGGTCTGAGCGTAGCGAGAGATCAGAGAGAACTGAACGCAGTCGTTCTCGTGCTTTGACAAGCACTGATTGGGAAAAGGACAGAGCACGTAGCCGTGTGAGAGAAGTTGAGACCAAAACCAGACAACGCCCTCAAGTCCCAGCTGTGGATAGTAGTATTGTGGAGTTTCAAGCCAGTTCTTTGCAACAGGTGGTCATTTTGAATCCCAAAAACTTTGATGAAGCACGGAATATTGCCGATTATTTAAGAAATAAAATTACTATTTTGCTGAATATGGAGCAGACAGAGCCAGATTCTGTCCAAAGGATTGTTGATTTTATTGCAGGGGTAGCTTATGCTAATGATGGCCATATTAAAATGATCAATGAAAATTTTTATTTAGTGACACCTTTTACAGTGAGTTTGATTTCTGAAATTGTGAATGGCTTACAAGACCAAGGTATTTTTTACCAAACATAAAGTAGGTATCATTTGAATTATGTCGCAAGAAAAGAGGAATAAATATGTTAACACCACAAGAAGTTTCAGGGCATGGATTTACAAAAGTATCCTTTGGTGGATATAATATGGTGCAAGTGGATGAATTTTTAGACATTTTAACTGGAGATTATACCACTCTTTACAGTGAAAACACAGCATTAAAGCGTAAAATGAAAGTCATGCAAGATAAAATTGACGAATATCGCACCACAGAAGAAACCATGCGAAAGGCTCTTTTGGCAGCCCAACAAATTGCAGAAAATATGGTGCAAGAGGGAAAAAATAAAACACAAAAATTGATGGACGAGGCACAGCAAGAAATTGATGTGATGCGTAAAAATACAGTAGACCAAAGAGAACAAGAGGAACAACGTTTGTTGGCTGTGAAGGAAATGACAGCACAGTACGTAGAGCAAGTACGTGCCTTGCATCGCAAGGAGCAAGAATATTTAGATTCTTTGGGGATCATGATCAGCGAAGATGGAGCTGTTACACCTGTGCCACAGGTGGCATCAGCACCATCTGCTCCTGTGATGCCAGTGCCACCCCCACCAGTGATGCCTGTGGCGCCTCCTGTGATGCCAGTGGCAGCTCCAGTGCCACCCCAACCTGTGATGCCTCAAGTTCCCCCACCAGTGATGCCTGTGGCGCCTCCTCCTGTGGCACCACCTGTCGCAGCACCTCCAGAAGGGGATCAAAGTGGCATGAGCCCAGATGTGAAACAATTTTTAGAACGAGCCATGGCAGATGCATTGGGAGAACCCAAAGTAGCACAGGTTCAAGAAGAGCCTTATCAAGCAATGCCAGAAGCACAAGCCCCTGTTGCAGCCCCTGCCTATACACCTGATTTAAATCAAGCAACCACTCGTTTTTTGATGGGTGAGGAGTTGCAACACGCTGCTATGGGAAGCCGTCAACGTCCAGCAACAGTGGAAGAGCAAGAGTATGATTCCGAGATGTCACAATCAGGTAATCGCATTGATTTTAGTCGGTTACAGCAAGAGTTTGGACATAATAATAATCAATAAAGACCTTTTAAGGTCCTTTGAAAGCATTGGAAAGGATATTTCTTCCAGTGCTTTCTTTTTACTTGTTTGGATTTTTAAGGCAATACCTCATAATTCTTATTTTTGAATTTTAAGGTGTTGCCCGAATGGAAAAAAAACTTAATTTATTCCAGAAAGACTTGACAGAAAAGGCTGTAAGGGATACAATAGAAAGGAACGAAAGAAACTGAATTAGATATGTTTTTTTATAATGGCTTTTGCCGTTGTTCATAGAAAGAAGAAAAAAGGACATGGAGGTGTTTATAACAAAATGGAGTATTTATTGGGTGCAGTGATTGCCAGTGTTGTCACAATGATAGCAATGACTTTTGTCCAAAAACAAAAGAAGTTAGCAGATGATGGAAAAATCGCTTCTGCCGAAGAAGAAGCAACTCGCATTATGAACGAGGCATATAAGAATGCTGAAAGTAAAAAGCGAGAGGCACAGCTAGAGGCAAAGGAAGAGATTTTAAAGGCAAAATCTGAGCATGACAAAGAAGTGAAGGAACGCCGTAACGAGTTACAGCGTCAGGAAAATCGCTTGCAACAAAAAGAAGAAAATCTTGATAAAAAGATTGAAAACTTGGAAAAGAAAGAAGAAATGTTCCAAGGAAAGATTGCAAAGCAAGAGGAGCTGAACCGAGGGATCGAGGCACTTCACCAACAGCAAGTGGATACACTGGAAAAAATTTCTGGGTATACAGCAGAGGAAGCGAAAAATTATCTGCTGAAAGAACTGGAAGCAGAGGTAACCCACGAGTCTGCTATGAAAATCAAAGAGATTGAAAGCCGTTTTAAAGAAGAGTCTGAAGAGAAGGCACGAGAGATCATTTCCCTTGCCATTCAGCGTTGTGCAGCAGACCATGTATCAGAAGCAACCGTTTCTGTGGTACGTCTGCCAAATGATGAGATGAAGGGCTGTATTATCGGGCGAGAGGGCAGAAATATTCGCACGTTGGAAACTCTGACAGGGGTGGATCTCATCATTGATGATACCCCAGAGGCGATTACAGTTTCTTGTTTTGACCCAGTCCGCAGAGAAATTGCAAGACTTACTTTGGAAAAATTAATTTTAGACGGTAGAATTCATCCCACACGGATTGAAGAGATGGTAGAGAAAGCGAAAAGAGACGTGGATCTGACCATCAAATCCGAAGGGGAGCGAGCCATTTTCGAGACAAATGTACACAGCTTGCATCCAGAGATTGTGAAATTATTAGGACGCATGCGTTATCGCAGTAGTTATGGACAAAATGTCTTGAATCATTCCATCGAGGTAAGCCATGTGGCTGGGCTATTGGCTGCAGAGATTGGTGCAGATGTGATGCAAGCCAAACGTGCGGGTCTACTCCACGATTTGGGTAAATCCATTGACCACGAGGTGGAAGGCTCTCACGTGAGTATTGGCGTGGAGTTGGCACGGAAGTATAAAGAGTCCGAAGCAGTGATTCATGCCATTCATGCACATCATAATGACGTGGAACCACAAACAGTGGTGGCTTGTTTGGTGCAAGCAGCAGATGCCATTTCTGCCGCACGACCAGGTGCAAGACGAGAAAATCTTCAAAATTATATCAAACGTTTAGAAAGCTTAGAAAGTATCACAGCTTCTTTCCGAGGGGTAGAGAAATCCTTTGCCATTCAAGCAGGGCGAGAAGTACGGATTATGGTACAAGCTGAAATTGTCAGCGAGGACGAAATGGTTCTTTTGGCACGAGATATTGCCAAGAAAATCGAGGATGAGCTGGAGTATCCAGGTCAAATTCGTGTCCATTTGGTGCGAGAGACAAAGGCAATCGAGTTTGCAAAATAATGCTCTTATTGTCTACAAAGCAAAAGAGATTTGATAAAATTCTCCCTTATTGGGAGAATTTTTTTTGCCCCATCAGGTGCAAGTAAAAGTAGAGGAATCCCTTTGAGACAAAAGAGAAGCCCCCAAAGTCAGAGTTTTTTCTCTCACTTTTGGGGCTTGTTATTTTATCTCCCTAAAAAGACAGGGGCTGGAAGACCAATGGTACTGTCTGCCACTTGCTTTGCCAGAACCATGGTGGTGACAGGGCCGATACCACCTGGGGTGGGGGTATATCCTCCCACGATATGGTGGATTTCTGGGCTGATGTCGCCACAAAGCTTGCCATCTACATAGTTTGTACCGATATCCACCACCAGTTGTTTGTCGTGGACAAATTCAGGGGTAATGAAATTCGGCTGTCCCACTGCGGAGATTAAAATCCCAGAACTTCTGGCGATTTGTGGTAAATTTTTGGTTTGGGAGTTGCACACTGTCACTGTGGCACCAG
Source organism: Eubacteriales bacterium (assembly GCA_044432725.1). Taxonomy (GTDB): domain Bacteria; phylum Bacillota; class Clostridia; order Oscillospirales; family Oscillospiraceae; genus JAWXUK01. Next base: position 194,145 of record JAWXUL010000003.1, on the reverse strand, counting down.
CTTGAATCAATAGGATGGAAAGAGGACGTCCCACCACAGAGCTTCTGCCGATTAAAGTGACCTTGGTGCCTAGTAAAGGGATACGATAATGCTCTAGTAACGCAATCACAGCAGCAGCAGCATTGGGCTGGTAGCAAGGCAATCCAGCCAGAAGCTTTCCTTGATTGATCAGGGTGCTACAGTCTACATCTTTATTTGGGGCGATGGCGTGGGCAGATAGACCATGGGGGAGAGGCTGAAAGACGATAATTCCGTGGATGTGTTTGTCATTGTTCAGCTCTTCTATTTTTTGGTTTAACTCCTCTTGAGAGACTGTGTCAGGCAAGGTGAAGTGTTTCACCTCCATGCCAAGTTCTAGCAATCTTTTTCCAAGACCTCGCTCATAGGCGACATCAGAGGGGACCTCCCCCACTCTTAGGGTGGCAAGAATGGGATGGGTAGAGCATTTCATTTTCTTTTTTAATGCTTCTGCCACTTTTTTTCCAGATAGTTCCATAATTATACTCCTACTTGTTATATCATTTCATTTCTTTACATTTTGTTGTTGAATATTGTTTGTTTTTGGCAAGGACTTCAGTTTCACAGGGTCATACTGAGTGCAAGCTGGGATAGAAATAAGCCACCAATAAGTCTACGCAAGCACCATAGGAGCGAATGCCCAATCTTTGGTCATTGCTCTTCAAAAAGCCGTCGTAAACATCCTTTGCCACATCTTCCACAGGGGATTGGAAGCTTTGCCAGTAATTATAATTGCTCTGCCAGTCGTGAGAAAGTTCTGGGGTGAAATATTGGTCGACAATCTCCCCCCACTGGTCTGGGGCGACAGGATACAAGGCATTGCTCAGCTGTATCAAACCAAAGAGATAACCAGAATAGAGAAAGGTATTGTTCTCTGAAGAGAGACAAGCTACGATGGAAAGGAAGTTTGCCTCTAGTTCTGGGGCGATGAGTCTTTGATGTGCCATCTCATGTGCCAGCACAGCTGGCTGAAGGACAGAAGGGCTGTGGACATTGATATTTGCTTCTCCAGTGAAGGGGATATAAACGCCAGTGAAGCCGAAATAGCTTTGTAAATAGGACAGTGTCAAGTACTTAGCCCTGACAGAATTCATGGTCAGAAAAGGGAATTGATCTTCTATATTTTCATAGAGAGAAATACCCTCTGTAAAATACTGACTACGAGGGACGTTGAAATAGCCTTCTTCGTCTCTGGAAACTTGTGAGGCGTATTCACTTGCCCCTTGGACAAAGTATTCTGTTAAAGAGATTAAATCTTCAATGGGATAAGGCGCAATGGTCAAATCACTTCTTTCTGCCAGTGTGGGGACATAGTAAAGGACGTTCCACATCCAAGACATACTTGCCCAAATCCAAAGGGCAAGGCTGAGGAAAAAGAAGATATGAGAAGGATTGACAAGGGGATAACCCTTATAAATTTTTCTGTAGATTTGGCGACAGGAATTAAAAATAATGCCTAGGACAAGGGCGATGACCAAAAATTCACCCACAGAGAAGGGAACCAAAGCTGTGAGCTTCCCCAGAGGGTGTGCCAAATAGGGGAGGATGGTTTCTGTCCACCAGAGCATAATTTTCCAATTATTTCTTGTGATATAGAACAAAATCACAAGGCATAAGGGTAAGAGTAGGGACAGAAAAGAGAGCCAAGGGAAGGCTCTGCGACCTTTATAGGAGTACATGGTTCACCTCTTTATAGACAATCGGAATGAAGGCTTGAAAGTGATTGTCTTATGTATGCCCTTTTGAGGGAAATGATCGAGGAAAAGCTATCAGCTCATGTATCTTTCCGTTTTCTAAACAAAGAAAAAGCAATCAGGGGAACTTTTGTTCCCCTTTTTCGCAAAACTTTTATATCTTGAGAGAGACTAGGATAGTTTTCCTGTTGTTTTTGACATGAATTTAGGCACATTCACGATGAAACGTTGGTGAGTACCTTTGCCGATTTCCCCTTTACTATCATAAGCAGTTAAGGTGAATTCGATACGCTTTCCGTCCACTTCTGTGACTTCGCTTTCTGCCCAGACTTCTAATCCCAAAGGGGTGGCAGAGCTGTGAGAGATGTTCAGCGCTGTGCCCACAGAGCTTTCTTCTTCGCCAAGGAAGGGGGCGATAGAGGTCCAAGCGGCTTGCTCCATCAAAGCAACCATAGAAGGGGTAGCAAAGACATCCAGCACGCCAGAGCCTGCTGTTTTCGCAGAGTTTGCATCAGATGTAGTAGTCGTTGCTTTTCCTTTTAAACCGACAGTAATTGACATAGTAATAACTCCTTTGTTAGCCCACCACGATTTGTGGATTGGGACTGTAATAATCTACAAAATTCCCTTCGAAGAGGAAATTGTTGTATTCTTTTGTGGTATTGGAACGATCTGCGAAGATAAAAACTTCTCCATCTGTGTGGGTGACAAGAGCCACATGGCTAGCATCACGATAAAAAAGAATGGAGCCAGCAGGAGAGAGGATTTTGTTCTCTTGTTGGAAGAAGAGGTTTCGTTCCTTCATGTAGAGAATGACCCCTCCTAAATTGGCAGAATAGCCTGTGCGAATCCAGTTGATACCACCATAGGAACCAGCTGTGGAACTTGGGTGCCATTTTCCTTCTTCGTCGGCTGTGATGCCTCCTGCTTGGAGACAGTAAGAGACGAAGTTGGCGCAATCACTACCTAGATTGTTTTCAGCACTGTATTCAGGGATGTCCAAGGCATGGTCTGTGGCATAGGCAGTTGCCAGTTGGGGCTGATAAGTGACAGAACGGGTGGGAGCTTCTAAGCTTTGGACTTGTCCTAAAAAGCTGTAGGCAGCTTGATAGCCCTCAGTGATTTGTGCTTCGTAACGGGTGTTTCCAGTTTGGAAAGAGGATAGGGCAGGCATCAAGGTGGCGTCACTGACGCTACGTTGTTGGAAGTAATAGGTCGCAGTGCCCATGGATTGGCTTGTGGTGTTGGGATCGAAGTGACAGGTATACACCAAGCGATAAGTGGCAGTGATTTCTTGTGGATTGCGATAACTTTCTGCCAGTGTTTCTTCATAGCGAGAGATGGTAGGCGCAATGAGAGCAGCGTCGCTGGCAGCCATGGAACCCAATGCTTTTTCCATCCCTTGTAGGAGTGGGTGGTTTTCTGGAGAGAGGTCAAGGTTCACTGTGGCGATATAGCGAAAATCCACACGATAAGTCCAGACACCATCGCTTTCGCTGAGGTTTTCGTTGTAAACCTGTAGATGGTCTGCTGTGAAGGTATGATTTGGATAGGCAAGTTGCCAGTAGGTCTTGATATGTTGGTCAGCCACAGCAACCTCTTGACTGGTGAGGAAGGAGCTTTGGTTGTTGATGGTGTCGTTTGTGGGTTTGCGCTCCACGGAGGTAGAAAGTGGGCTGAGGGTAGGGGTAGGGGTGGTTTCTACTTCTTGGTACAGGATGGGAGAGGGGTTTTCTTCTTTGTAAGAATCGATGCAACTGGTCAGGGCAAAGATGAAAACACTAAAGAGGGGAATCAGGGACAGGAGAAGGGCACGGGTCATGGTTTCACTACCTTTCAGTTTAGAGTTATGCCATTAAAAAACTAGAGATAAATTGCTTATTATAAATAGAAAGGGCATTAAGACAGTTTTCTTTTATTCTACAATAAATTGTAAAAAAAATCAAGAGCAAAAATAAAAAAACTTTAACTCTTGCCAGAAAAGATAAATCGTGGTATAATAAATGTACTGAATCTGGAAGAGAGAAAGGGAATCTTGAAAAGCCCTTAGGGGACAGGAGGGGCATCTTTTTGTTCTTAGATTGTTCTGGAAAACAGTACATTTCACGATGGATTTAGGACTTTTTAGGAAGAAAATCGGGATTGTTGGAATTGTTCTATGATTGTTTCAGGGGTAGAGATTCGATAAAGGAGGTTTTTATATGAAAATATCTTTTTTTGGTGGTGCCAGAGCCCAGACAGGGAGCTGTTATTTGTTGGAAGTAGCAGGGCAAAATATATTGATAGATTGTGGCTTGCAACAAGGTTGTGATGAATTTAATGACAATGGCTTAGAGTTTTATGCCAGTCGTATTGATCAGGTCTTGTTGACCAATGCCCATATTGATAGTTCAGGAAGATTGCCACTTTTGGTGCAAGAGGGGTATTATGGCAGAATTGTTACAACCCCCACGACCAAGAAGCTGATGCGGATTTTGCTGAAAGAAGTGGCAGATTTACGGACCAACGAAGCTTGGTGGCGCAACCAAAAGGGGCAACGGAGTGGGATTCCACCCCATGACCCTATTTATTCCATGACAGATGTGGTTGTGGCTATGCAACAGGTAGAAACCGAAGAATTTGGGGTAAAGTTTCCTGTTTGCGAGGGGGTAGAGGCACGATTTTTGCCTTCAGCACATATGCCTGGTGCTGCAATCATCGAGATTTGGGCAACAGAAGGGGCAGAAACACGGAAAATCGTGGTCTCTGGTGATTTGGGGAACAAGAATAATAGTTTTACCGGCATGCCTAGCTTGATGGAAGAGGCAGACTTTTTGCTGATGAGTTCTGATTCTGCTGACAAAGACGAAGAAATCAAGGAAGATGCCTTGCAGTTGGACGAATTTGCCGATGTGATCGACATGACCTTGGCACACGCTGGGAATGTGATTATTCCAGTGAATGCAGTGGGACGAGTCCAAGAGGTGCTGTCAGCTCTTCGCATTTTGAAACAAGAGAAAAAAATAAAATCTGTACCTCAGTTCAAGGTATATTTGGATAGTTTTTTAGCCGAGGACTCTGTACGACTCTTCGAGGGGGATAGGACCACAGATTTAGGGAAGGTAGATATTTCTCAGATTCAAGGAGAGAACAATCCATTTGTCTTTGATGATTTGGTTTTGTGTAAATCAGTGGAAGAATCCCGTGCTTTGAATTTTGATAAGACCCCAAAAGTGATTTTGGCAGGCAGTGGGATGTGTGACCGTGGACGGGTGCAACATCATCTGAAGCATAATTTGTGGCGAAAAGAATCCACTGTGATGATGGTGGGGCATTTGGGGGACGGTTCCTTTGGGAGACGACTTCTGGAAGGGATGCGCTCTGTGCAACTCTTTGGTGAAGAAGTGATGGTACGGGCAAAGATTTTAGATTTTCGCTGTACTTCAGGTCATGCAGACAGGGGACAGCTTCTTTCTTGGCTGGGTCAATTCAAGGAAAAGCCAAAGATGATTTTTGTGGTGCAAGGACATGATTTTGTGGCAAGGGATTTTGCACAGCATTTGAATGCTTGTGGATATACGGCAAGAGCCCCACTTGTGAAGGAAGTGTATGATCTGCTTGAGACAAAAGTGGAGCAAGAGGGCATAGAGCATGAAGTGATGGCGCTGTCTCGACGTGGCAGATATTCTTCCTTGCCCTTTATACGACTACAGGACAATATCAGAGAGCTTGATATCATGGTGAAAGAAGGTCGTCTGCATACAGGAGAAGAATTTGATGCTGTGTCTCGTGCTGTGCGAGAGGTGATCAATATCTGGAAAAAAGAGGATAAATAATTCATGAAACAAGAAGCAAAGGCTTTGTTAAAAACGCAAAAAACCTATCAAATCACGGGACTTTATTTATTGGGAACCACCATTATTTCTGCTGTTCTGCAACTGTTTGTACCGAATATTTTTACAGCAGTGATGACAATGGATATGAATCAAATCAACGAGGCGATTTATTGGGGTGGAGGCGTAGGGCTGTTTTTGTCTGTGTTGGTGGTGCTTTTTGGCTCTGTTATGACATTTGGGTATCAACGCTGGGCATTGAAGGTGGCTTCTGGGGAGTCTCCTCCTCCTTCCTCCTTAATCGAAGGATTTGCCATGACAGGGAAGGTATTATTTTTAGAGGTATTAAAACTGGTGTTCATGTATTTTTGGATGCTGTGTTTTATGACAGGATTGATGTTTCCTATCTTAGGACTGATGCTGTTTTCAGGCTCTGGAGAGGCAATGCTTTATTTGATGGCATCCTTTATGGAGATAGGTGTGATTCTACTCATGGCAGTGGGGATGATATGGCTACAAATTCGCTATTGTTTTGCACCTTTTTACTTGGTAGAAAATCCAGAGAAAGGGGCTTTTCGTGCCTTGAAATCAGCTGTGGCGAAGCAACGGAGTTGCTTTAAAGCCTTGTTTAAATTTCACCTTTCCTTTCTCCCTTGGTTACTTCTATATTTTCTGTTGATGCTGTCTTATTCTTTTTTCACCATTGTAATCGAATTTGTCATGGGTTCAGCTGAAAATCTTTCTCAAGATGAACTGTTGACCTTAGCGGGAGAAGAGAATGTTATGGCATATCTTTTGTCTGTGGTTCTGGACTGTCTGTTTATGTTGAAATTTTTACCACTTTATTTTGTGTCTTTGGGTTTGTTTTTTCGGAAGGAAGAAAAGACGGACACAAATCATGTGGAAGTAGTATAATACTCATTCCATCTAAAAACAAACAAGGAGCAACAAAGTTGCTATCTCATAAAAATAACGAAGGAGAAAACAATGAAACGTACCAAAATATCGGCAATTTATAAAGAGGCATCCAGCTTTTCTGGACAAAATTTAACTGTTTGTGGTTGGGTTAAGACCATCAGAGATATGAAAACTTTTGGTTTTATCGAGCTGTCAGATGGCTCTTACTTTCAATCATTACAAGTGGTGATGGAAGATGGGGTCTTAGAAAATTACAAAGAAATTTCTTCCCAAAATGTGGGAGCTGCTTTGGTAGTAGAGGGGGAATTGCTTCTCACACCAGAGGGAAAACAGCCTTTTGAACTAAAAGCAAAGAAAATTATGATAGAAGGTGTCAGCGACCCCAGCTATCCACTGCAAAAGAAGCGTCACAGCTTAGATTTTCTGCGAACCATACAGCATTTGCGTCCTAGAACCAATTTGTTTTCAGCGACTTTCCGTGTGCGTTCTGTAACAGCACACGCAATTCACTGCTTTTTTCAAGATAGAGGTTTTGTCTATGTGCACACCCCTATCATCACAGCCAGTGACTGTGAAGGGGCAGGGGAGATGTTTCAGGTCAGCACCCTAGATTTGGCGAATCCTCCCAAATTACCTGATGGCTCTGTGGATTTTTCTCAAGATTTCTTTGGGAAGCCAGCCAACTTGACCGTGTCGGGGCAACTGAACTGTGAAAACTTTGCCATGGCTTTTGGAGATGTGTATACCTTTGGACCTACTTTCCGTGCAGAAAATTCCAATACTGGGAGACACGCAGCTGAGTTTTGGATGATTGAGCCAGAGATTGCCTTTGCAGATTTGGTGGACGATATGGACCTTGCAGAAGATATGATGAAATATATCATTCGTTATGTGATGGATCGTTGTCCAGAAGAAATGGCATTTTTCAATTCTTTTGTGGATAAGGGCTTGAAAGAGCGACTAGAGTTGGTGGAAAAATCAGAATTTGGTCGAGTTTCTTACACAGAAGCCATTGAAATTTTGGAAAAGAATAATGATAATTTTCAGTTCAAAGTCACTTGGGGCTGTGATTTACAAACAGAGCATGAGCGTTATTTGACAGAACAAGTCTACAAAAAGCCAGTCTTTGTGACAGATTATCCCAAGGAAATCAAAGCCTTTTATATGAGATTGAACGATGATGGCAAGACAGTGGCTGCCACAGACTGCCTTGTCCCTGGGATTGGGGAAATCATTGGAGGGTCTCAACGTGAGGAACGTTTGGACGTTCTGGAAGAGCGTATCAAAGAAACAGGCATGAACCCAGAGGATTATTGGTGGTATTGCGACTTGAGACGCTATGGAACTTGTCGCCATGCAGGTTTTGGTCTTGGCTTTGAACGTATGGTGATGTATTTAACAGGGGTTACCAATATCAGAGATGTGACTTTGCATCCACGTTGTGTGGGGAACGCAGAGTTTTAAGACAATTTTGTATCATAAAAAACCAGAGGACTCATCTTGTGAGTCCTCTGGTTTCTTTTTTGTTGTAGAGAATCAGGGGATTAGGTGGTTTGCAATTCTTCTCGCTTTGCCACATCCATTTTCAAAAGAGCATAGACCACAGACACAACGGGTACGCTGAGCAAAGAGCCCATGATACCATAAAGTCCTCCCCCAATAATCACGGCAAAGACCACCCATAGACCTGGAAGTCCCAAAGAAGAACCCACCACTTTAGGATAGATCAGGTTTCCTTCTAATTGTTGTAAAATGAGTAAGAAAACAAGGAAAATCACAGCTTCCATAGGTCCCACCATAAAGAGTAGAACAAAGGAGAATCCTCCCCCGATGTATCCTCCCACCACGGGAACCAGTGCTGTGACCCCCACAATAATACCAATGAGAAGGGCGTAGTCAGCTTGGATAAAGAGCATACCAATGGCACAAAGGGTGCCGAGGATACAAGCTTCGATCACTTGCCCTGCCACAAACTTAGAGAAAGTTTTTCCAGAGAGACAGGTGACAAAGTGGATTTTTTCAGCCTGTTTTTGTGGCACATAAGCAAAGAGTAAGCGTTTGCACTGGGCACAAAGATTTTTTCTGTCAGCTAACATATAAATAGAGAAAACCAAGGCAATGACCAGATTCACAAGAGTGGCAATCATAGTGCCTGTGGCTGCCATCACTTGGGTGGCAGCAAAGCTTGCTGCGTTCAATGCTTCTGACAGGATTTTTTCTAGGTATTGAGAAAGATAATCAAAGAGCCCTGACAAATCAACGGAAAGCTCGGAGAGCAGTTCGCTGTCGGTGTTTGCGGTTAAGCCATTGAGCCACTCTTGGAGATTTGCAGTATAAACTTTCAAACTTTCTACGAAAACGTTGACATTTTCAACAAGTTTTGGAATCACGATGGAAACCAAAGTAAAGAGAAAGAAGAAAACGGACACATAAGAAAGCGTCACAGCAAGACCATTTTGCAAGCCATATTTGCTGTTGGGCAATGCCTTTCCAATCCATTTCAGGAAAAAGTTACAAAGCTGTGATAGGACAAAAGCAATGGCAAAGCCAGCGAAAAAGGGCATCATGACTTCTAATACTTGGCTACAATATGCCCAAATAAGCTGAATATTCAGCACGGCAAGGGCAAGTAAAGCAGTATAAGTGATGAGAAAGACGGGTTTACGAAAAGTATGGTTTTCCATAAAGGCTCCTTTAAGTGATATTTTTTTTGTGTAGTATTTGCAATCCTTTTAGCAATAAATCTCGCTCTAGGATCATTTCTCTCTTGCAAAGGGGAAGGATAATCGGAGCGATTCCTCCTGTGACAACCACAGTGGCTTTTTCCCCTAAGTCATCTTCCATTCGTTCCACAATGCCATCTATGGCAGCCGCAGCAGAATACATAATCCCACTACGCATACAGTCGATGGTATTTTTCCCGATGATTTGTTTTGGATTGTCCAGCTGAATCCCTGGAAGCTGTGCCGCTCTGGAAGAGAGGGCATCCGCTGCCACTCGCACTCCTGGAATGATACATCCACCTAAAAAGCTGTTGTTTTGTCCAATGACTGTGACAGTGGTTGCCGTGCCCATATCCACAAGAATAATGGGTTGTGGATAACGATCAATGGCCGCTACGGCTGCCACAATCAGGTCGCTCCCCACGGATTTTGGGTCGTCCATGGCGATATTTACCCCTAATTCAATGCCATGCCCTACCACCAAAGGTTCTACACAGGTCAGTTTTTTCATCCCACTGTGGACTGAATGAAAAACAGGAGGTACCACAGAAGAGATGATGCAATGGGTGATGTCTTCTCGCTTGCAATGGTGAAGGGCAAGGATATTTCCAATTTCCACACCATATTGATCCGAGGTTTTCAGATGGTCTGTTGCCATACGGGCGTCAAAAAGGACTTTTTCCTCTTCAATCACACCAATCACAATATTGGTGTTGCCGATATCAATGGCTAGTAACATAAGATATGCTCCTTTGTTTCTTTTTTCAGGGAATCACCCTACGCCGGGGATTCCCTGATTATCTGTACTTGGTGTATCTGGCACCGTGGGTTCTGGTTCTGGTTCAGGCTCTGGTTCTGGTTCAGGTTCTGAGGGGAGGACGGGTTCTGATGGTGTTTCTGGCTCCTCTGGCGTAGTGGGAGTTGTTACACCTGGGATACTTCCAGATGGTTCATCTGGGACAGTAGGGAATAAATCGCCGAAGGGGTTATCTGGATCCAGCCAACCATCAGGTACTGCTGTGTCTGTTTCAGAGCTTGTGGCTGTGTGTACGGTACAAAATCCTCTGGAATCTTGGGAAGTGTATTGGTATACAGCATCAGCAGCACGAGCACTTCCGATTTGCACCCTGTCTAGGGATAGATAAGTGTAAGTTCTGGTACTGACAGAAGGACAATAAGAGGTGGCAAGGAGATAACCACTGGATTCTCCATTCTCGTCCACCACAGCAGAATCAACACAAACCGTAAAGGAAGAACCAGACACGTGTGCTGTACAATATTCTGTAGGGGCGTCGCCACTATAAATCAGCTTGCTGGCGATACGGCTGCCACGAGGGTCGTTACTACAATAAGAGGTAGGAATGAGGCCACTGTCCAAGCAGTAAGAGAAAGAGCTCAGTCCAGTGGGCACAGAGAAACTTCGGTTTTCCAAACCTTCGTGGAGAGGTTCCATGACTTTTTTCCACATGGTAATGGCTGGGTTTCCTGAATAATTGATTTCTTCGTTGTATTCAAATCCAGTCCACACAGCTGCGGTGTAATAGCTACTATAGCCCACAAACCATTTGTCATAGTTGTCGTTGGTGGTTCCTGTTTTTCCAGCCATGGTTTGTCCAGTGATACGTCCTGCTGTTCCTGTTCCTGCCCCAGCGACCACGTTTGTCAAAAGATTGTTCATATAATAAGCTGTGGTTTCTTTCATTGCCACTTCTTGTTGTGGTGTATTGTCCAAAATCACTTCCCCATTGCTGTTCAAAACACGGCTATAGGTGCGAGAGTGGGTATAAATCCCACTGTTGGGGAAGGTGGCATAGGCTTCTGCCATGTCTCTGGTGTTCACGCCTTGGGTCAGTCCTCCTAAGGCAAGGGGGGCGATGGCTCGGTCGGTTAAGATGGTGCCATAGCTGTCCAAAGCGTCCACTAAATCAAAGTGAAGGATTTCAGTCATATAGTTAAAGCTGACCTCGGGGGTGAGGAGTCTGCCCATAATCCCTACAGCAGCACAGTTAGAGGATTGCATCAGGGCATAATCTAAGGTAATCATCCCTTTGTAAGAGCCATAGGCGTTTTTGGGCCAAGCACTACCACCTTCGATGCTATAGGCATAGTCATCTAAAATGGCTGTGGGAGGAATGAGTCCCATGTCCAAGGCAGGGGCATAGACGCTGAGTGGTTTGATAGAGGAGCCTGGTTGTCTCAACGTGGTGGTGGCAAAGTTTTTCAAGAGATTTTGTTCTTTTGTTCCCATTTGCCCCACGATTGCCACCACATCGCCTGTGCTGTTGTCAATGATGGTGATGGCTGATTGGAGTGCTTGTCCATTTTTGGAAGTGACAGGGAGGTTTTCCCAATTTTGATATGCTTCGTCAGCGATTGCTTGGACTTTTGTGTCTAGGAGGGTGTAGATGGAAAGTCCACCAGAAGCGAGCATATAGTTGGCTGTTTCTTTGGAGTATCCATATTGTTCGATTAAGTCATTACGAACATCTTCGATGACTTGCTCTTCGTACCAAGAATAGATTTCTGTGGAGGCAGCTTCCCCCACCCCACGCATGAAGACAAGTTCTTCATTTTTTGCTGAAATATATTCCTGATAGCTGATGGTTCCTTGTTCATACAGCTGAAACAAGACAATTTCTTGACGATATTTGTTCCGATCTCTCCCATCTAATTCGGCGCCTGTATCAGAGTCGATGGTGATAAAGGAGTTATAGGGACTATATAAGGAAGGGTTGTTGGTGATAGAAATCAAGCTGGCACATTCTGCAAGGGAAAGTTCGCTGATATCCTTACCAAAATATTTCCAAGCTGCAGAGCCTACCCCATAGCAACCCTCACCTAAATAGATGATATTTAGGTAATAGGTGATGATGTCTTCTTTTTTATAAAGACTATCCACTTTGAAGGCTGTGAAAATTTCGACGATTTTCCGTTTGACTGTGACCTCGTCGTTTTGGGTGGCGTTTTTGATCATTTGTTGGGTGATGGTAGAGCCACCTTGGATATCCGTACCAGTAAACATAAACATAATGGCAGCAGCAGTCCGTCGCCAATCTACCCCTGGGTGTTCCCAGAAACGCTTGTCCTCGATTGCCACAGTTGAAATAATCATTTCATAGGGGATTTCGTGATAATCTTTCCAGATGGTACTTTCCACAGAATGTAGGGTGGAAAGCTCTTCCCACTGGTTCACATCTTGGTTGAGATAATACATCACCGAGTTTTCTTGGATGGAAATATCTGCAAGGTCAAGATGTGTTTGGGGCATGATGACAGTTTTGATATAAATAAAGCCAAAGGTAATGAGCAAAACCCCTGTGGAGATGCCGATTAATACCACCGTGATCATCAGTCGTAAGATCAAACCAATCAATCGGAAAATAATGTTGATTTTACGACGTTTTTTCCTCTTTTTAGGCTTCTTTTCTTTGTCGGATTGGTTTCCTGTCAGCTGATTTGTGCTTGCTTGCCGTTGCCCTGTTTGGTTGCTAGAACGTTGCCCAGCTTGGTTACTGGGACGTTGCCCAGCTTGGTTGCTGAGACGTTGCCCGGCTTGGTTACTAGGACGTTGCCCGGCTTGGTTACTAGGACGTTGCCCCATTTGATTGACTTGCCTTGATTGGGGGTTTGACCCTTTGTTTTGTTGATCTTTGTTATCCACGTTGTTCCCTCCGTGTGCTCGATTCTTTTTTTAAAAAGAATTGTTTTCTAAAGTGAAATATAATAACTATAATTTGTGAATTTCTATATTGTATATTAAAAGGTATCGTTGAAAGAAAACCTTATCTATCTCCTGAAATTTCCCAATGATTTTCGGGCATAAAAAGAGAGAAGCTGTACAAGCTATAAATATCCCTTCTATTATACCACAAAAAATTTTTTTGTCTATCTTTTCTTGAAAGAATCTTTTTCTTTAAAACAATTTTAATCCAAAAGAGAAAAAAAGGAAAAAGATTTTTTCTATATGAGAGATTTTTTTCGCTATAAGGTCTTGCTTTTTTCTTTGCCATGGGTTACAATAAGAGAAAGAAAGAAGGAGGTAGCTTATGGATGATTCATTTGGTCCTGATTTTTATACGGTAGAGGATGAGGATGGTAATACCTTTGAACTAGAACTCATTGATACCTTAGAGCATGAAGGCATTGTATATCACGCTTTTTATCCTGCCGCAGCCATGGAAGAGGACGAGGAAGAGATTGATATTGATTTAGATGACGAAGATGGTCTTGTGATCTTAAAAGTCATCGAAGAAGAAGGGGAGCCTATTTTATCCTCCCTTGATTCTGACGAAGAAGCGGAAGAAATCTATGAGTTATTCATGGAACGCTTTATGGAAGACGACGAAGAATAAAAAATTTCCTGCTGGGTTCGTGATGTTGCTCCCTTAAACCCACATTTCTGAAAAGGGACGTAATGCTCACAATGCGGCTTGCAGGCCTCCCGATCTGGCTTTGACCGTGATTGGACGTTGGAAGCAACGGAGTATTGTGGCGACGACCCACCTGCCTTCTGTGCAGGTTTTAACGGAGCCACACGGCCTTTGTGGGAAAATAAAAAACTCTGCTCCTTATACTGGGCAGAGTTTTTATTTGTTTAAAAGGGAAAGAGACGAGCAGACCCTCATTGTCTGATTTTGAAAAGTAAAGTCCTGAATTTTTCAATAGAAAGTAAGGAAAGATTTTTTAATTTAAAAAAAATTTTTTAGCTCTTGCTTTTTTCTTTCCTATCCTGTATAATCTATAAGTATACTGTCTCATTATACAGTATTAAAAAAAGTAAACCATAACGAGAGGACGGGACAAAACCGTGAGTGCATCCAAGAAAAAACAAGAAAAAACAACTTCCCCCGAGGAAGCTATGAAACATCAACGCTCTAAGCGAAAAGAAGAACAAGAGCAAAAAGAGAGAACAAGGAATCTTGTGATAGGTTCCATCGTGGCTGTTTTAACCCTTGCTTTGGTGGTTTGGAATCGTGGGTTTTTCCAAAATTCTGCCGCTTTTACCATGGACAACCAAAGTTTTAATGCCAACCAAGTGCAACTTTATTACACAGACGTAATGTATAGTGCTTTGATGGGTAGCTATTCCCCAGCAGAAGGGGGCGAAGCCTTTGATTTGTCTTTGTCCACAGATGCACAAATGTATAGCAGCGACGAAACATGGCATGATTTCATTTCCAAAGAAGCTTGCCTTGCTTTGGCAACATCATATCATTATATGGAACTGGCAAAATCAGAAGGATTTGAATTGCCAGAAGAAGCCTTGGCTCAACTGGAGTCCACAAAAGAATATTTGGACACTGTGTGGATTGGGAAAACCACCACAAAGAAAAGCTATTTCAACAACTATCTGGGTATGTCTGAAGAAGAATACCTTGCCGTGGAAGAAATGGAACTTTATGCCAATCATTATCAATTAAATGTTTATGAATCCTTTGAAAACACAGAGACAGAACTAGAGGATTATTATGAAGAAAACCAAGATTCTTTAGATGTGATTCACTATTCACAGCTACAATACCTCTATAGCGAAGAAAGTAACTATGACGAGGATGGCGTTGTCATTCCTTTCACAGAAGAGGAAGAAGCTTTTTATGCTGGTTTGAAAGTGATGGTTTCTGGTGAAGCAGAAAGCGCAAGCACTGCTTTGCAAGAAGGCACAAGTCTGGAAGATGTGGCTGACGCTTTTGGGAATTATTTGAATCATTCTGTGATTAATGGCACAGACCCCTCTTCTTATTTCAATGGCACAAGCGAAGTAGGGGCATGGTTATTGGACGCAGAACGTGAAGATGGTGACCTTGCGCTTGTGGAAGATACCAGTGGTAGCAATGTGTATTATTCTGTGTTGCAATATCATGGCAGAGACCGAGCAGAAGAATTAACTGTCAGTGTGCGCCATATTTTAGTGGCTGGGAACCAAGAAGAGCCAAACGTGACACCCACAGAGGAACAATGGGCCGCTTCTGAAATTGTAGCCCAAGAAGTCTTGGACACTTGGGTTGATTCAGGCTTAGATTTAGATGTATTCAGTCAACTTGCCACTGAAAACAGTGCAGATAGCAATACAGCTTCTTACGGAGGCATCATCGATGCTGTCACAGTGTATGACAACCGTGACGAGGAAGTGCTTGCATGGATGATGGATTCCAGTCGAAGCGACGGGGATTATACCATGATCAAAGATGAAACATCTTACCCAATGGGGTATCAAATTATTTACTTTGATTCTGTTGGGGATCCTATGTGGAAATATAGTGCAGACAGTGCTTTGCGTGAAGAAAAAATGATCGCATGGGAAGATGGTATCGAAGAGCCTTTGGCAGCTAAAATCACTTATGGTTCTGCCCTTAGCTCTATTCCTGCACAATCATTCTTCGGATAAGAACTTATTACCACAGATTTCGTTGGAAATCTGTGGTATCATTTTGGCTTTTTTAGAAAGGACGGCTTCGTTTGAAAAATTTTATCAGAGAAAAAAATAAATATTTGCATTTGTGTCTGTATGCGTTGCTCCTAGGGCAGATTGCTTTTTTGGTCGTCCTGAACCTTGTCTTTTTGGATTACTATATTGGTTATGATAGTTCTGCTGTTTATCTTCAAGTGGTAGAAATTTGGAATCAAGGGACTTTTTTGATAGATAACTGGCACTATACCACCACCACCACTTGGGACACCCCCTTATTATTTGCTGTCCCATTCTATGGCTTGTTGGGGGATGTTTTTCTGGCTTATGGCATCGGGAATTTGATTTCTTTGGCTCTGTTTGCTTGGGCTTGTTATCATGTTTTGTCCTTGATGGGGGCAGATAAAACAGCAAAGCTTCTCTTTTTCGTTTCTGTGTTGACACCTTATGTCTCTTTTGTGGACACAGGCAATCGCATTGACTATTTTGCTGTGATGTTGTCACTTTTGGGGGTTTATTCCTTGAAAACGGCATTGATGCTCTTGTTGTGGATTGTCTTTTGGCGATTGGATCACCCTGATTTCAAGGGAAGCCAGAAAACATCCAGAAAAACCACTCTGATTTTGGCGGGGCTGTCCCTCTTTTTCTCTGGATTTACGGCAATGTCCAGTGGGTTTCATGTGTTGGTTTTTGGCATCTTACCTCCTTTGTGCTATCTGATGTTTCGTAATATTATACAAGATTCTTGGACAAAACCTCGGCGAGAATCCCTGTGTTTCCTGATTTTCGCTGTTGTTTTCAGTGTGATAGGGAAAGTCTTGGGGACTGTTCTTGTAGGTTATGGCAGTTTTGAAAATTCCATGGGGTGGATCGAGATTGCTGTTTTTTGGGATAATTTTCTGTCTATTCTCTTAGGCTATTTTTCCTTGACAGGAGCCTTGCCTGTTTGGGAAAGTCCAGCCATTTTCTCTGGAGAGGGGATTGGTGTTGGATTTATGTTGGCGCTGTCTTTGGGCTTTCTCCTCACTGGGATGGGGTCGATGTGGGATACAGTTCGTCAAAAAAAATGGAATGAAAAACATTATTTTTCAGGCATCTTTTTCTTTATGCTTTTGATTTTTGTATTTGTTTCCACAAAATATGGGGCATATTTCTTTGAAGTTCGCTATTTGATTCCTAATTTTGTGATTCTTGTATTATTTGCTTCCATCTGGTTGAGCAAACAGCTTCATTCCTCTAATCAATCTGCCATCATTTCTTTGCTTGTGACGGTGTTGCCTTGTTTGGTGGTGGTTAATCTTGTTTCTTATTATTATATCTATCAATCAAGGAATGACAATGATTTGCAAGGGGAAATCAAGGATTATGTCAGCAGTATTGACAGCCCTGTGATCTATGCCTTAGGAAACACCATGGAGTTTTTCAGCTGTAAGATGAACGCTTTTGATTTGGATCACAGTTATTTGTGGACACGAGATTCCACACGGATTTATTTTTGGGGTGTCTCTGGTCAGTATACGGATGCAGGTGATCATCAGGGGGCAAGCTATATCCTTGCCTATGATTTTGATTTTGACACTGCTCCTCAGTATATTCAGTCACAATATGAAGTGGAGCACGTCTTTTCTACTGGAAATTTAATGTTATATCGCTGTGAAGAGAATATCGTTGATTTTGTGGCAGGAGTCAGCGACAGAAGTTTAAATGTGGATTACCCTTATACCTATGGGGTGGAATTTTTCGGAGAGGGGGAATTTCTGGAGGATGGGTCTTATTGGACCAAAGGCGAGGATTTGATTGTACTGTATACCCCCTTTGAAACACCAGAATCTGGGGTCTATGATTTCACACTCTATTATGAATTGGGGGATGTCCCCAGTGGAAGTGAGATTGGGGTCTTTGACCTGTGTGACCAAGAAAGTCAGGAAATTCACGGCTCTGTTTCTCTTTCACAGGACACAAATCATGTGACTGTGGAAAATATAGCTTTCCCTATGGAAAACACAGGGGATACTACGGAATATCGGGTCTTGTTGGCTGAAGGGGTGGAAATCTTCATCCATAAAATAGAGATTGCCGAAAAAGGATAAAAAAAGAGCTGTGTCACAGGGAATTGTGACACAGCTTTTTTATTTATTCTTCGCCATACATGGATTTTCTATGTTCTCCAAAACCAGAGAAGAAGCTTTCGTGGACTGCTTGCACGGCACGGACAGCGTCACGTTCAGCAACTAGAACAGATACTTTGATTTCACTGGTGGAAATCATATTGATATTGATTTGCGCATCAGAAAGCGCCCCAAACATTTGGGCTGCGATACCAGGGTTGTGAATCATGCCAGCCCCTACGATAGAGACTTTTGCTACGTCTGTGCTGATTTTCACTTCTTCAAAGCCCAGTGCTTTTTGGTTTTCTAGCAAGACTTTTTCAGCAAGCTCTGCATCATCTTGCACCACAGTGAAGCTGATATCTTTTGTTTGGTCACGACCAATGGACTGGAGGATGATATCTACATTGACTTTGTGCTTTGCCAGCAAAGAAAAGACTTTGTATGCGATGCCTGGATGGTCTTCCAGATGTAATAGAGCGACACGAGCCACATTTGTGTCCTTTGCCACACCGTTGACGTGAAATTTTTCCATAATAACCTCCTTGACTTTTGTGCCTGAATTTCCAGAGAAACTGGACAGCACTTCTAAGTTTACACTGTGTCGTTTTGCCATTTCTACCGAGCGATTGTGGAGGACTTGGGCACCAAGGCTTGCTAGTTCTAGCATTTCATCATAGGTGATTTCCTCTAGCTTGATGGCATCAGGGACGATGCGGGGGTCTGCTGTATAGACCCCATCTACATCGGTATAGATTTGGCACAGATCCCCTGACATGGCTGCAGCGATTGCCACAGCAGAGGTGTCAGAGCCTCCTCTGCCTAGGGTGGTGATGTCTTCGTAACGATTGATTCCTTGAAAGCCTGCCACAATGACAATCCTTTTTGCATTCAATTCATGTTGGATGCGATGGGTACGGATTTTACCAATACGTGCAGCCCCATAGGAGGAGTCGGTTTCCACTCCAACTTGCCACCCTGTGAGAGAGACTACAGGGCAACCCATGGATTCGATTGCCATGGCACAGAGGGAGATTGAAATTTGTTCGCCTGTGGCGAAGAGCATATCCATTTCACGAGGGGATGGGTTGGGGTTTAGCTCTTTTGCTTTTTCGATTAAATCGTCTGTGGTGTCTCCTTGGGCAGATAGCACCACCACCACGTCATGACCTTGGTGATAGGTGTCGGTGATAATCTTTGCTACGTGGCGAATCCTCTCGGCATTAGCCACAGAGGTGCCACCAAATTTTTGGACAATAAGGGACATAATGGATGTCCTCCTTTTTTCGTTGATGGTCTATTATATACTTAGTATTCTATTATATGCTTAGTCTTCTAGGAATGGAATGATATTTTCCACAGTCAAACCTTGCAAATTTTCTTCTAGTTCTTTTCGGGAGATATTTTTAAAAATGCAAGCAGAAGTGTCACGTCCCCAGTCTTGGAAATCTTCGTCACTGAGCTGACAACTGTCTATAAAATGATAATTTTTTGTGGTGACTTTCTCTTTGACTTCTTGGTTTTGATTGTGGCAACGGACATAGAAGTCCATGGGGACAGTGGTGATATCGGCCAAAGTGATGGGGGTTTCCTTCCAACCATTGTTCCGATCACGATGAAGATCGTTGGCAAGGTCAAGTACATCCCCTACCACAGCAGAAGCTGTGGGCAGAGCCCCAGCACCTTGACCGAAGAAGTGGGTTTTTCCCAAGGAATCACAAGTGACTTCCACCATGTTAAAGGCGTCGTTGACTAATTTAAAGGGGTGGCGTAGGGAAACCACATGGGGGGAGACATAGGCAAAAATTTCGCCCTTGTCATTTTGGAAGGTTCTGCCTACTAATTTCACGCTAGAGAAGAGATAAGACAGGAATGCCATATCTTTCAAAGTTACTTTTGTGATGCCTTCTGTGGGGACGGTATCAGGGTTGATGGTTCCACCAAAGGCGATATTCCCAAGGATGGAGATTTTGCGACAAGCGTCTTTTCCTTCTACATCAGCAGAGGGGTCTTGCTCTGCGAAGCCTAAGCGTTGTGCTTCTTTCAGGGCATCTTCGTAGCTGATTTTGTCCAGACCTGTCATTTTACTTAAAATAAAGTTTGTGGTGCCATTTAGAATACCTGTGATTTCTTGGATGTTATTGCCCATAAGACAAGTGGTGAGGGGGCGAAGGATGGGAATGCCTCCTCCTACAGCAGATTCAAAGAGATAGTTGCAGTTTTTTTCTTTTGCAATGGCAAGAAGTTCTGCACCATGGACTGCCACCAACTCTTTGTTGGAAGTGACAACGGACTTTCCCGCTAGAAGGGCACGTTTTGTCATATCATAAGCTGCATCAGTGCCTCCGATGGTCTCGACGACAATGTGGAGGTCAGGGTCCTTTTCCACAATGGTGAAGTCTTTGACAATTTTATCTTGATAGGGGCTATCTGGCAAATCTCGTCTATGGACGATGTATTTCAGATTGATGTTTTGGTTTTGACGATGATTGCTTCGATTGTTGCAACGGGAAAGGACTTCTGCTGTGCCAGAGCCAACCACACCGAAACCTAGGATTGCGATATTTGTCATTGTTAATAGTTCCTCTTTTCTTTGGTATTTTATTGGTATTTTAGATGTTATGAAATCTCTTTGCAAGTCCACCGACTCTCAGGGGGTGTCTCCTGAAAATAAGGGTGAAAGAAGAGTTTTTGTCTTCCTGTCGCCTTGTTTGCCCTTCTCTAAGGATTAAAGTCTGGTATTTTCTTCAAAGACAAAAGGCTTTTTTGTCAGTTGAGAGAGCATATAAAAATAATATAACACAAAAGGGGGAAAAATGCAAGAAGAAAGTATAGAAATTTCAGAAAAAATTTTTCTTTTTTTTCAAAGGAATAGACAGAATGGAAAAGATATGTTATAATGATTTGTAATTTTGTATTAATAAAGGTGGTGTGCCCAAATGCGAATTGATGTACTGGGGGTAAATTTCCATCAAATTACCATGGCAGAAGCTGTGGCAGAAGGAAAAAAATGGCTCTCCTCGACGGGATTTCATGCTGTGGTGACGCCAAACCCTGAATTTATATTACTGGCAC
Source organism: Eubacteriales bacterium (assembly GCA_044432725.1). Classification (GTDB taxonomy): domain Bacteria; phylum Bacillota; class Clostridia; order Oscillospirales; family Oscillospiraceae; genus JAWXUK01. The sequence goes on along the minus strand of JAWXUL010000003.1, from coordinate 173,391 downwards.
AAAAAAACAAGGCATTTTGCCAGTGCTTGAACCATGCTGATTTGGTGCTACCTGATGGCATAGGGGTGATTTATGCTGCAAAGATTTTGGGCACTCCCTTGCAAGAGCGAGTCCCAGGGATTGAATTTTCTCAGGGGATGCTTGAATCCTTAGGAGAAACTGGGGGACGTTTGTTTCTTTTGGGCGCTAAGGAAGGTGTGGCAGAAAAAGCAGGAGAGAATATCGCCAGAGATTATCCTGATTTGACTATCTGTGGCACATATCACGGCTATTTTACTGCTGAGGAAGAGGAAGAAGTGGCACAGAAAGTTGCACAGGCGAAAGCCGATGTGATTTTTGTGTGCTTAGGCGCCCCGAGGCAAGAATTATTCTGCCAAAAATGGGGAGAGACCATGGGGGTCAAGGTTGGGATTGGCTTGGGTGGTGCCTTGGATGTTTATGCAGGGACGGTGAACCGAGCCCCTCAATTTTGGATTTCCCTGAATTTAGAGTGGTTTTATCGCTTGATGAAAGAACCAAAGCGTTTGGGTCGCATGGTGAAACTACCTCTTGTTTTGTGGCAAGCTTTTTGGCAAAGAGGAAAGAAACCGAAAAACAAGAGTTGATTGGAGAGCCTTGTGGAGACTCCTTTCTGGTGGAAGAAAAAACAAAAATAGGCAAGGGAAAAATCCCTTACCTATTTTGTGCCGTGGTTTACAGACAGTTACAGCTACAGGTACAGTTACCAGTACAGCCAGAGGTACTTCCAGAACAACCAGAACAGTTGTTGTCGCAACCACAGCTTGAGTTGTTATTGTCCCAACTACCACAGCAAAAGAGTAAAATAATGATGATGATCAGCCAAATACCACTACCACTTCCGTTATTACCACACATAACAAACACCTCGTTTTCAAGTCTCAACAAAGATTTTCTTGTTGGATAGACCATACTATGACAGAGGCTGAGCTGTGGTGACAAGAAAAGAAACTTTTTTACCCAAAGGAAAGGGGAAACTATGGAAAACAATCAAAACAAAGGCAATAATGGCGTAAATAGAAATACTGGGAACAGCAGACCTGTGAACCATCCCAGCAACCCTTATGGCAAGCCTGTGCCCCCTTCTCAGAATGTGAGGAACAGTGGAAATCCTAACCCAGCACGAAACACAGCTCAAGGTTCTGGTCAAGGAGCAGGGAGAAGCTATGGCAGTGACGAGGGGTCCACTTCTAAAAAAAGCTTTGGCGTCAATGGCAAAAAACGTCTTGCCAATGAGAGTGTCTATGTGGAAACAGATGATGGGGAAATTTATGATGAATATACCGTTGGCTCTGTGGTGGCAGGGGTAGGGCTTAGTATTATTTATGCCTTCTTATATGTTGTCATGGTGGTGGGGATCTCTGTGATTCTTGCCTGTACTGGTTGGATTTTAGCAAATGATGTCCTTGCTTTGAACAAAACCCCTGTGGAAGCTGTAATCACAGTGTCAGAGACAGATAATTTTGATGCCATTTCTTTGATGTTGAAGGAAGCAGGGCTGATTGACTATCAATTTGCCTTTGACTTGTTTGCAGAGGTGACAGGGAAGAAAGAGTCCATTTCTGCTGGGACTTATACCTTGGATACGGATATGGACTATAGTGCATTGATACGGAATTTAGGGGCAAGCTCGGAGACACGAGCAGAGATCACTGTGACCATTCCAGAGGGGTATACAGTGGATCAGATTTTTGCCATGCTAGAAGATAAAGGGGTTTCCACCGTGGAAAAACTGGTGGACAAGGCAGCCAATCATGATTATGCCTTTGGCTTTTTGTCTGAGATACCTTTGGGGGATCACAGACGTTTAGAGGGGTATTTGTTCCCTGACACCTATACTTTTTACAGCATGCATGACCCTTTGTATGTGATTAACACAATGCTTGTGAATTTTTATAATCGGGTTGCCAATAACAGTTCTATGGTGTATGGCATCGAGGAATGTGGCTATACCCTCCATGAAGTGATTAACATGGCATCAATGATTGAGAGAGAGACAGATGGCACAGACAGAGAAGGAATCGCAGCTGTGATTTTCAATCGTTTGGAAAACCCAGGATATGAAACCAATGGTTGTTTGCAGATTGATGCGACATTGTACTATTTATTAGAGCGAGAAGTGACACAAAATGATAGGGAAACGGTGATGAATCCTTATAACACCCATATCAATTCTGGCTTACCTCCTGGACCGATTAGCAATCCAGGTTTGGCATCCATCAATGCTGTGCTCAATGCAGAGCGTACAAATTATTATTATTACGCCCTTGGAGACGATAATCTCCACCATTTTTATCAAAGTTATCAAGGTTTGTTAGACTTCTTGGCAAGCCAAGAGAGATATCGTTAAACAGGGTTCCAAAGGGGTTTGGGGTTTCGTGGTTCAAAACAAGGCGTAGAGAGCAAGTCCCTAGGATGAGCCCTTTCCTCCTGTGTCAGATCAGTGGATTTGGCACAGGGGAGCGGGGAGATAGAAAGTAGAGAAATTGATGAAGAAAAAAATAGAACTCCTTTCTCCTGTGGGAGATTGGGAGCGTTTAGAGGTCGCCATTGCCTATGGGGCTGACGCTGTCTATTTGGCAGGGAATTTATTTGGCATGAGAAGTTTCTCTGGAAACTTCGGGGAAGGGGTCTTGGACAAGGCTGTTGCTTATGCCCATGAACGTGGGGTGAAAGTGTATGTGACTTGCAACACTATGCCACGGAATGAAGAAGTGGCATTGCTGCCCTCTTGGCTGGAATATCTGGCAGAGGTGGGCGTGGATGCAGTGATTTTGGCTGATGTGGGGGTGCTTGCCCTTGCCAAGCGTCATGCACCTTCTGTGGATATTCACATTTCTACCCAAGCTAGCATAGTAAATTACGCTGCTGCTAATATGTATCATGATTTAGGCGCAAAGCGGGTGATTTTGGCAAGAGAACTCTCTCTGGCAGAAATCATTGACTTAAAAGCAAATGTGTCACCTGAGCTGGAATTAGAAGCATTTGTTCATGGCTCTATGTGTATGAGCTACTCTGGACGGTGTTTGATTTCCAGCTTTATGACAGGGAGAGATGCCAATCGAGGGGCTTGCGCCCAGCCCTGTCGTTATCAATATGGTCTGGTGGAGGAGAGACGAGAAGGGGAAGTATTCTCCATTGTGGAAGAAGCAGGAGAGACTTTTCTGCTGAATTCTCGTGATCTTTCCATGATTGATCATGTGGAAGAGCTAACGCAAGTGGGGATAGATTCTTTGAAAATCGAGGGTCGTGCCAAGTCGGCATATTATGCTGCTGTGATTACAGGGGCTTATCGCCAAGCTTTGGATGCTGTGGCAAGGGGAGAAGCACTGGACCCAGTGTGGCGGAATGAAGTTTACAACGTGAGTCATCGAGAGTATAGTACTGGCTTTTTTTATGGAGAGCCAGGGCAATATGTGAAAAGTTCAGGGTATTTTTGTGATTGGAAAGTGGTCGCTATCGTCACAGCTTGTGAAGAGAATGGTCGAGCCACGTTGACCTTACGGAATAAATTTGCCAAAGGAGAAGAAGTGGATATCGTGGGTCCTGATGTGAAGCCCTTTTCCATGATTGTAGGGGATTTGTGGGAAGAGAGCGGAGAAATCTTGGAAGAGGTACGTCATCCTGAGATGGTGTTTTATCTGAATTTACCACAAAAAGTCCCTGCTTATTCTATGGTTCGGCGAAAAATCGAGAATCCTGAAAAATGATAGATGTTCCAAGGGAAGTTTTTTCTCTCTGGAATCTCATTGAAAAGTCCTGAATCTAACAAGATTCGGGACTTTTTCTTGAAATAATCTAGGTGAGGAAAAATTTCTTTCTTTGAGCAAGGGGGATTTTTATTCTTTTTTTTAGCTTCGGTTTTTTCTCCAAATTTGTAAACTGAAAAAAAGAAGTATTCCCTTGATAAAATTTTTCTTAAAAAAGTCTTATAAACTATTAAGTTTTATTCCTTTTGTCCGATAATACAAGTGAAAGATTTTCTGTGTGATGATGTGTGTCTCATCTGTCACATAGATTGTAGATTGCTTTTGACGTGAAAGAGCGAAAGTTTGTCTAAAAAAGGTGGCTGTGAACATTGGTTCAGAGCAATTATGAAATAATCGCTTCGCTTTCTGTCAGAAAACAGAAAAAGGAACAGGTTTTCTCTGCTTAGAAGATTTTATAGCTACCATTTAAATATACTGCAAATTGGAGGAATTTTTATGAAAATTACAGGAAACGCAGGCTTAGGCCCATTGTCAGCAACAGGAAAGGTGAAAGCCCCTGTGGACAAACAGCAAAATCAAAATTCTACTGCTGCCCAATTTGATCAAATTAGTTTTTCTCAAACCTTGGAAGGGGAAAGCAAGTTGTATCAAGAAACTTCTGCGAAAATTGCAAATGAAGTGCGCACCCACAATACAACAAGCAAAATTGCTGAATTGAGAGAGCAAGTGCAGTCAGGGACTTATCAAATGGATGCACGTGAAACTGCATCGAGAATCCTGTTGATGGGAGCCGTGGAATAATGGCGAAGCAAGATTGGCTTGATTACTTTGACCTTTTGGGAAAGCTGGCAGAGGTATTGGAAAAGCTGGCTTCTGTCCAAGGGGAAAAAACGCTTTGTGTGAACAAAGGTAATTTGCCACGGATTGAAGAAATCATGAAGGAAGAACAGGTCTGTGCCATGACTTTACGTGGTTATGAGCAAAAGCGCCTGAAATATTTAGAAAAATTAAATGTGCCACCTGGGAAGATTACCGAGCTTGTCCAGCATATGCCTGAGGACGTGATTGTCCAAGGGAAAAAGATGGTGAAAAAGCTGCAAACAGCTTATGAAAATTATAATGAAAAGGCAAACATTTCTCGCCAGACACTTCAGGCGCATTTGGTGCAACTTGAAGATGTGACAGGTGTGGAAAGTGGCTATGCACCTCCTGGTGCTGTGGCTTCTCGCTCTTTAGAGAAAGAGGGTGTCTTTTCAGGGGCAGAAAAATCAGCTCCTGCTACCACATCTGTGCGTGCCAAAGCAATGGCAGAAGGCTTGGGGAATGTGGGGAACGAAAGCTTGTCAGGAACAGCACCTGCCCCTGGGAATGTGCAACTGAATTTAAGACAGTTCCAAAACAAACCTTCTGGGGACAATAAAAAAGTTGTGCCTGTCAGCCAAGAGCGTTTGCGTGCTGTGCAAAAGGAAAATGACGAAGCTGAAAGCAATGTGATGTTGGGTGGCGATGCCACTTCTGCCTTGAGACAGCTTGCACAAAAAGAAGAAAAAGCACGAATGAGTATTTTGCAAAAGAAAACATTGAAACACAACGCAGATAATGAAATATAACTCTGCGATTGGGGGGGAATCCCTCTAGGGAACGTTTAAGCCTCTCTAACCTAAAATCCTTAAGGATTGAGGGAACGTGAATTCACCCAATCTTGGGTGCTTCATTTAAGAGAGTTTTTAGATTTCCCTCTAATTTTATCAAATAAGCGAGGAATAGAAAATGTCAGTTTTAGGTACTTTTTCCTCCTTCGGCATAGCAAGACTGGCGATTTACGCTTCCTCTTCTGCGCTGAATGTGACAGGGAATAATATAGCAAATATTAACACTGATGGATATTGTCGCCAATATCTTAGCACCTCTCCTATGTATGTGGGCGGGGTGGATCAGCTTGCCTCTGGAGGGAGTTTGAACTTCGGAACAGGGGTTAGTTCTGATGCCATTTATCAATATCGTGATATCTATATGGATATCCGTTACCGTGATATGGCAACCTATGTGGGGGAAGAGGAAACAAAGCTTTCTGGCTTGAGCGATTTGGCAAATGTTTTGGACGAAGTTGCTTCTGGTGAAGCTGACTTTGGTATTATCGAAGCACAATTTAGTGAGATTGTGGAAATGCTTCAAAACCTGAGCACCTATACTGGTTCTGAGGAATATGATACATTGGTGCGTTCTGCTTGCGAAACTTTGGCACAACTGTTCAACAGCTATGCAGAGCAACTGGATAACATCGAAACCAATCAGCTTTCCAGTTATAATTCTGATATCGATGCCACCAATTTGATGTTGACAGGGATTCGTGAATTAAACGAACAAATTCGTAATGCTGGCATTTATGGGGATGAAGCTTTGGCGCTTCGTGATATGCGTAACTTGCTGATTGATGAATTATCTGGCATGATCGGCATTGATGTCATTTACAGTGAAGAAGATATTGGCATGGGCTTGATTGTGGAAAATCTGACCATTAATATTGCTGGGACAGACACAGCTTTGGTGGATGGTTTGTTCTGCACCCAGTTGACCATGGAAGAAATGGTAGAAATGCCAAATCCAGAGATTTATCCTGATGGTAGTTCCTATTTCCAATATGATAGATTGACCAGTTATATGTATGTTGATTTAGATGGTAATCCCACCAACTACGCAGATCAATCGAAACCTTGGTTGAACCCATATTATCCTGATAACAGTGATGCTGCGTGGCTGGATAAGAACGGCAATCCTGTGTATGATGCACGGCTGGCAGGGCCTCAGCCCAACGAGTATTACACTGGATTTAAAGGTTATCCTGATTTCGATTCTACTGGATCAAATTATCCAGTAGAAGCACCAGAATCCATTTTAGTCGGTCAAGCACCTGTGAACGAAGATGGTGGCTGGATGGGTGGTCAGTTTGCAGTGGGTGTCATTGATGATGAGACTGGTACGTGGAAACTGAATGCTGATGGTAGCGTTTATGTTGCCTATACCACAAATAATCCTGAATATGCGACCAGTTATGAGATCGACAACCCGGATTATGATGCAGATAAACTAGCAGCAGCGGAGGCAGTTGCTGCTGGGGGAAATCCTCTTACAACTCCAAATTATGATGAAGATTATGATATTACCACACCTGCTACTTTGGAAGTAGTGGAAAGCGTTGTACAGATGAACAACAACGTGCAGGATGGTAATGACAACGACAATACTTATTTGATTACCTTAACAGCAATGAAAGATGCGAAGGGCAATTATATGAAGGATCTCAGTAATCGTGAGATTACTGCAGATATTTTGTTGAGCGATATCGTTATCTCTGGTGCACTGCAAGGACATCGTGAAATGTTGACAGGGGAAGGGGAATATTCCAGTAAATTGGAAATTTCCATGAATCCTGATGCCACCACCACTCGTGGGATTCCTTATTATCAAATGGCTTTGGATTCTCTTGCTCAAAAATTTGCAGAGGTGTTTAATTCCTTAAACACCTTGAATCCTGATGATATTTTTGCTGTGGATGATGATGGGAACTTCTATGACTGTAATAAACCCATTTATGATCCACCTGTGGATTATACAGCAGATCCTGTGTTGGATCCTGCTGATGATGCTATTTTGCAACTGGATTCCAATGGGAATCCAATGTATGAAATCATGTATGCCACCATCACTTTGAGTGATGGCACTGTGGAAACAGTCAAAGTGAACACCAGTAATATGTATGACTTGGATTATACAGATGAGCCTGCCATGACTTTGTATGAGAAGTATATCTATGCTTCTGATGCGGATGGTGACTATGGTGGTGTGCGTCATCCTAATTTCATGATGGATTCTGATGGGCATTTTCTTCACGAAGTGGAAAGAGATGGGGTTTTGTATTACGAGCCAATCCAACTTTTGGAGAACGGGGCTCTGATGATGGATTCTTATGGAAATCCTGTTTATATGACAGCTGCTACTTTGACGCCTGAAAACTATGACATTTTACTCAACGGCTATCCAAATGACGAGTATCCTGTGTTGGATTTAGACGGGAATCAAGTTTATAATACAGATGAGGATGGTAATTATGTTTATAAACTAGAAGAAGGCACAGAAGTAGGCGAGAGCGGTTATGCTCAATATGAAAATGGTGATGGCGAAGTAGTGGTTCGTTTTAATGATAATGCTTATTGGGATGTTGAAACAGGTGAGCGCATTGATACCACTGTGGAAGACTGGGATTTGGAGTACGGCATTCGAGTACCAACCATGGTGAGTTGCGATGGTGTCATCACCCAAGAAATCTATGACCCTGCTGCCATGTATGACTATGATGAAAAGAACGATTGCTTCTTAGATAAAAACGGCTCTCCCATTACCAACGAAGCTGGGGACGAAATCACCTATGATATGGCGATGAAGAATTATAGTGATTGGGAAATTTTGCAAGATAGTGGTGTATTGACTCCAGAATATGCGAATTTCCAAAAAGCAGGCACTTTGATTAGTAATAATGGTAATACAAACGATTCCTCTGGAATCACGGCTTCAAACATCTCTATTTCTCGAGATTGGTCCATTGGTGAGGTGCGTATTATCACAGCAAAGGGTGAAAGCCCAGGTACCACAGATAATAGCAATGTGTTGAAATTTATCACCGCCATGGATGCGGATATGCAGTATGATGCCAAGGATGTTTCTACAGATGCTTGGACAGGGAAGAATGAATTCTTTAACGGTTCTTTCCAAGGTATGTTGGTGAATACCACCAGTACTTTGGCACAGGACATTCAAACAACAACCACGTTGTTGGTGAATTACGACTCTTCGGCACTTGCTTTAGACAACAATCGACTGAGTGTGTCTGGCGTGGATTTAAATGATGAAGCGACAAACATGATGACCTATCAAAAGGCCTATGTGGCAGCGGCAAAGCTGATGACTACTTTGGATGAGGTGCTTGAAGTGTTGCTGAACATGTAACATTAGGAGGATATTATGAATTTTAGAGTAACGACAGGCATGATGATGAATAATTATAATTATAATCTCATGTCCTCTACCAATCAATTAAATGATGCGTCAACCAAAGTGCAAACTGGACGGAATTTCAGCAGTTATTCCGAAGATCCAACCGGTGCCACATTGGCGTGGTCTATGAGACGTTCTTTATGGCGTAATGAAAACGCTTTACAAAACACACGGACTACCATGGCAAAGGTCCAAGTTGCTTGGACTGTGGCAGGGACTGTGGTGGATTCTTATGGTTTGGATGCGAAAAGTTCTATTGTGGAGGCGTTGAATGACCCCACAGGGACTGGTCGCCAAGTTTTGGGCATCGAGTTGCAAGAGGTTGCTGATTCCATGGTGAATGCGCTGAATGGTCAGTATACAGATAAGTTTGTATTTTCTGGTGATGATGGTAGCACTGTGCCATTTTCTTGGTGCGAAGACACTGGAAATTTGCTTTATCGTGGAGTGAATGTGAATGCTAGCCCAGGGACAGCGGATTATTACAAATTGAAGGAAATGACAGGGGAAAACGAGAATAATTTTGTCGACGTAGGTTTGGGCTTGTCAGAAACGGAAGGAGCAAATGGTACTTTGGTTGACACCACTGCCTTTAACAATGCCTTTTCTGGGATTGATTTTACTGGATTTGGTGTGGACGAGGACGGAGATCCAAAGAACTTAGTTAGCTTGGTGAAGGAAATAGGAGATCTTCTTGCTTCTTGTGACCCTGATTCTGGCGCTTATCCTGATGCAAGTGTGGCAGAGGATGCTTCCCGTTTGTTGGATAAATTTAGTGCTGCCCTTGATTATTCCACAGGGCAATATGTGGAACTTGACGTGAAGCAAACCTTCTTGAAAGCCAATGAAACTTATTTGATTGATGCAAGAGATAATATGAATGAGCGCATCACAGATATCGAAGACGTGGATCCAGCAGAAGCGATTATGGAAATGAGTTGGCAACAATATTGCTATACAGCTTGTTTGCAAATCGGCACACAAATTTTAAGTCAATCCTTGTTAGATTATATGTAATCATTAACAGGAAACCAAAGGAAACCTCTGAAAACTTTTTTAGAGGTTCCCTATCTTTTCGTAGGAACCATTTTTTTGAAAGGAGCTGAATTAGAATGCAAATGATCGAACTTCAAATTGTACCTGCTCAAATCGAGTTGAGAAGAACAGATGCGAAATTAGAATATGTGAATGCAAGTGCACAACAAAAAATGAGCCGTAATCCAGGGGGGGTAGAGATCCAAACCAAAGCGGCAAAGGTTCATGTGGATACTTATCAAACAAGAAAATCCATTGGTGAAGGTTTTATGACGGTGGGTGACCACATTGAACAATATGCAGCAAAGGGGAATAGTGTGGCAGATCAAGCCACGTCTAAGTTTGCTTCCAGAGGACAACAGCAAATGAAGGCAAAGCTTGGTCAGGAGATGTTGACACAGTTTGCAAGACAAGATTCTTTCAAAAATGTGAGTATGAATATCGGCATCGATTTCATTCCCAAAGTGGCGCCTACTGTAACAGTAGAACCAGGAGAAATTGATATTCAATTTCAACCTGATGAATTGCAATTTGATTGGGATATCACCGAGCAAGAACTTAAGTTTACCCCTGGGTCAATAGAGCTTGAAATGACACAACGTCCTGATGTGATTGTTCGTTATGTGGGAGGACCCATGTATGTGCCAAAATCTTCTGATCCAAATTATTCAGGATAGTTGGGGGATTGTATGGAACTAGAAACAAAATATTTTGGTGCTGTTCGCTGTGACGAGGAGAGTGTGTTACATTTTTCAGAGGGACTTTTTGGTTTTGAGTATGAAAAAGAATTTTTGCTCATCCCATTTGAGGGGAGTGGAGAAAGTATGCTTTGCTTTCAAAGCGTTCATACGCCAACCCTTGCCTTTGTTGCGATGAATCCTTTTTTTCTGAACAAAGCCTATGCACCTATTTTAACCGAAAAAGAGCTTGCCTCTATGGGGGTCAGTCAGAGCGAAGATTTGTGCTATTACACATTGTGTGTGGTGAAAGAGCCTTTATCACGAAGCACGGTAAATTTTAAATGTCCCATTGTGATTAATGATGTGACAAGAAAAGCAAAACAAGTGATTTTGGACCAATATGAAATGCGACATCTTCTTTCTGATTTTGCAGGAAAAGAGGGAGCTTCATGTTAGTTTTGCAACGAAAAGTGGGCGAGTCTGTTTTAATTGGCGACGAGACTACTGTCACTGTCTTAGCAGTGGAGGGTGGTCGGGTCCGCTTGGCAGTGGATGCACCCAAATATATCCAAATATTGCGCAGTGAACTAAAGGTGGCAGCAGAAGAAAACCGAGCTGCCTCTCAGGAGAATGCTTCTCCTCTGGCTTTGCTTCAAATGCTGCAACAAGAGGGAGAGAAAAAATAGAACTTTGCTTCTCGCACTCTTTTTTTACAGCTAAAGATTCCTTCAAATGTGAGGAAAAAAGAAGCTAAAAGGTCTTTGCTAAAAAATTTACAAAAAGTTTACAAACTATTCACAAAAGATATTACGAGCCAAAATGGGAAAAAATCCCGAGGCTGGTGATATCTTTTTTTTGCTTTTCAGGGATAAAAACCATGAAATTCCATAAAAAACCAATAAAAAGGTTATTTTTAGCTAAAATATACAGGAAAAGACTTTTCTTGGTAAAGAGACTGGAAAAACTTTTATAATTTTTTTTACAACAAATTTCATAAAAACTATTGCAAAATTCTACATTATATATTATAATGTTAAGAAATATGCCATACCCTGTTTTTTTCTTGAGAATCAGAGGGATGTGTATAAGATGAAGTCAGATTATGACAAGTAAAAGGAGTGACTTATTGTGAATACATTAATTTCTAATAATATGCATATGCTAGAGAGTTCTATGGACTATCTTTGGCAAAAGCAAGCTGTGATTGCGGATAATGTGGCAAATGCTGAAACACCAAATTATAAGGCGAAGTATGTCCAGTTTGAATCTGGGTTTCAAGCAACTTTGATCAATGCCGTCAATGATAATTTGAAAAGTTGGGAGGTTGCTGAAAATATCCAAAGAGCAACACCTTATGTTTACGAAGCGAGTACAGAGCTGTATACATCAGACCAAAATGGTGTGGATGTAGGGGAGCAAGAAATTGAAGCCATGAGAAACAATTTCCAACTACAATATGTCCTCAATTCAATCAACAGTGAATTTTCTATTTTGCGTGGCGTGATTTCAGGCTAAAACAAGCTTTTTTGAGTGTTATTTTATCAAAGTATAGGAGTGAAGAAGATGGCTTTTTTAAGTTCTTTTAATATCGTGTCCTCTGGGCTGACAGCACAACAGCTTCGGATGGATGTAGTCTCGGAAAACGTGGCAAATATGAACACCACACGCACCGAGGATGGGGAGTCTTATCGTCGTAAAATGGTGGTATTTGAAGCCCAAGGTGGACGGGACAGCTTTCGTCTTGCCTTGTCTGAGGCGATTGGTGGGACGGTGAGTAATCAGGAGTATACAGCCACAGGTGGCGTTATGGTGACAGAGATTGTGGAAGACCCTTCTGACTTGAAGATGGTCTATGATCCTAGCCACGAAGATGCCGACGAGTTTGGTTATGTCCACTATCCTAATGTGGATTTGGTGGTAGAGATGGCAGATGCTATGGCAGCAAGTCAGGCATATTCTGCCAATGTAACGATTTTGAATTTGATGAAGTCTATTACTGCTAAGGGACTTGAAATCGGGCGTTAATTTTTAAAAGAAGTTTAAATGGACAAAGACCGACTTGTCTTTGTATGGGAAGGAAATAAGTATGGATATTTCAGCAATCTCCTCTCTTGGAGGGAACAGTATTTCAGCAATCTCTAGCATCAGTGGAAATCAAATTTCAGCATTGTCTGGCTTAAGTGAGATGGGGCTGGCAAACACAATTACACCTATTTTTGATAGCAACACTACTGTAGTGGAAGAAACAAATGGCGGAGCTGCCTTTTCTGATATTTTGACCTCTGCTGTGGAAAATGTACGCACCACAGATGCAGAAAAAAATCAAATGGAATATCTTCTTGCTGTTGGTCAGTTGGACAACCCTGCTGAACTAACGATTGCGACAACCAAAGCACAAACTGCGATTGAACTTTTGACCCAATTACGGACTAGATCTTTAGATGCTTATAACGAAATTATTAAAATGAGCATTTGATTTATGAGAAATGTCTCAATCGCTTTGGTTAAAGTGAAAAAAGACAGTAAGGGGGAGAAAGATTGAAAGAAAAAGTGAATGAAAACTGGGAGAAAATCAAATCTTTCTTTGCAGAAATGGGCACAAAAACAAAAATCCTTTTGGGCGTTGTGTTGGCGGTCATACTGATTATTTGTTTTGCTCGCTGGTTGGTATTACAAAATAAAGACTATGAAGTGGTTTTTTATGATTTGAATGCCAATGATATGCAAAAAATCACTGAGTACATGTTAGAAAACAATGTGCTTGATTATAAAATAGATGTAGACAATGGGAATATCTCGGTGCCAGAAGGAACAGCAGATCCTTTGAGAGCAGCTATTTATATGTTGGGGATTCCTGATTCTGGTATGGCGTATCAGACCTATAATTCTATGGTAGGGTCTATGTCGACTGATACGGATAAAGTAATTGCTTCTACTTATGAATTGCAAGATCGCTTGGCAGCGACGATTCGGAACTTTAACGGTGTGGAAAATGCATCAGTTACTATTTCTGAAGGGGAAAACAGAGTTTATGTTTTGGATAGCAGTAATTTGACCAAAACAACTGCATTTGTTTATGTGGATTTGAAAAACAATACAACACTCAGTGCAGATGTTGCCAATGCAATCCGTTTGGGGGTTGCCCACGGTGTCTCTGATTTGTCACCTGAAGATATCACCATTGCAGATAATCTGGGTAACACTTATACAGAGTCAGGCTCTAGTGCTGTATCCTCTGGAGAGGCGAGTTATTTAAAACTTGAACTCCAACAGTATGTGAACAATCAAATTCGAACTGAATTGATGATGTCCTTGGGTGCTGTTTATGACATTTCTAATATCCGTATCACGGTGAATTCCGAGGTGGATATTGACAGAAAATATTCTACTTCCACTGAATATCCCATGCCAGAATATGGAATCGACCCAGAGAACCCTGATGATGGTGCAGGGATCATCAACAGTCAAATCTGGAGTGGCGCTGTTTACGGAAATGATGGCGTTTATATTGGGGGATTGGTGGGAACGACACCTAATTCTGATATCCCAACCTATCCAGCTGATACGGACGGTGATGGCGAGTTAGACTGGCAAGGATATAACTCAGGTCAGATTGATTATGCAATTCCAGAAGTCAATACCCAAAAAGAGGAAATCGCTGCTGTAATCACAGATGTGCAAATCGGTGTTGTGATTAACTCTGCCAGTGAGAATGGTGAAAGCTTGTCAGAAGAACAAGTGATCAATTATGTCTCTACTTCTGCACGAATTTCTTCAGAATTAGCTGAAGAAAAAGTGAGCGTTCTTTTTGGACCTTTTGCTTCTTATGAAGTGGAAGAAGACGATAGTATTCCAACTTGGGTCTGGCTTGCAGTGGTTGCAGGCGTTGCCTTGTTCCTGATCATTGTCATTATCATTATTCTTTTGGTGCGCAAAAAACGCAGAGAAGAAGAAGAGGCAGCTCTTGCAGCAGAAGAAGAGGAACGTCGTTTGGAAGCAGAGCAAGCAGCAGCAGAAATCGCAGCTCTGGCGCCAGTGGATGGTGCGGACATCATGGATGTGAACACTGAGAAAAGTATGGAATTGCGCAAAGAATTGCGTACCTTTGTGGGTAATAATCCAGAGATTGCAGCAAGCTTGCTGAGAAATCTGATGAAAGGTGGGGAACAACCCGATGCCACGTAAATCGAAACAGGGTGCTGTTGATATACCAGTCCCTGCACCAGCAGTGAATACAGAAGAAATCATGGAGCAGGCTGCTGCTGCAGTAGGTGATGCTGCCTCTGATAGAGATGATTTAGAACCACCACAAAAAGCTGCCTTGGTATTGATTGCCTTAGGGGCAGAGAAAGCTTCTTTGATTTATCAGCATATGGAGCCAGAAGATGTGGAACAGCTGACTTTGGAAGTGGCAAAATTAGGATATGTTGATGGTGAAACCACAGAGCGAGTGCTTACTGAGTTTTATCAACTATGTATGACCAATAAAGCCGTTACTGAAGGCGGTTTGGAGTATGCACGTTCTGTTTTGGAAAAGGCATTTGGCGACCAAACAGCAAGCAACTTGCTAGAAAAGGTCACCAAGACCATGAAGAACAGAGAGTTTGCTTTCTTGAACAAAGCAGACCCAAAATCTTTGTATTCTTCTTTGCAACACGAGCGTCCCCAGACCATGGCTTTGGTTCTCTCTTACTTAGATCCAGACAAAGCAGCTGGAGTGATTGAACAATTAGAACCAAACAAGCAGGTGCAGGTTGTGGAAAGTATCGCCATTATGGAGGGTGCTTCCCCTGCAGCGATTAAGATTATCGAGGCTGAGATGGAACGTAAATTTTCTAGCATCATTACAAACAATAACGTCAAAGTGGGCGGGATTGATTATGTGGCAAACATCATGAATAACTTGGATCGTTCCAGTGAAAAAGGAATTTTTGATGGCTTGTCAGAGAAAAATGGTGAACTTGCTGACGAGATTCGGAAACGTATGTTCGTCTTTGAAGATATTGTTACCATGGACGATCGGGCAGTGCAACGGTTTATCCGTGACTGTGACCCACGAGATTTGGTTTTGTCATTGAAAAGCAGTAATCCTGATGTTTCAAACAAGTTGTTTTCCAATATGTCAGGACGGATGGCTGAAACCATTCGAGACGACTTGGAAATTACAACCAATGTTCGGATGAAAGACGTGGAAGAAGCACAACAACGTATTGTGGGTGTCATTCGTGGTCTGGAAGAACAAGGCGAGATTGTTATTTCTAAAGGCGGTAAGGATGACATCATCGCTTAGTATCAAGGGAAAGGGTGAGAAAATTGCGTAATATCTTAAAAGGTTTTCAAAACCCAGAAGCACAGCCTTATGTTTTGCCCAAGGCTGATTTGTCTGAAAACGGAGAGTTTGATCTTTTAGATCCGGCTTTGGCAGCAGAGTTAAAGGCGATAGAAAAGGAATTACAGGAAGAGGAAGAATTACTCCCACCAGTGGAAGAAGTGGAAGTGGTGGAAGAGATACTTCCAGAAGAACCTGTGGAAGAGCCAGTTTCTCAGCCTGACCCTGTGGAATATGCACAGGTCCAAGCAGAGAGTATTATTGCAGAGGCAAGGGCAGTAGCGGATGAGATTCTTGCCAATGTGGAAGTGGAAGCCTTGGATGAGTTGGAACTCCTTCGCAGCGGTGCAAGAGACGAAGGGTATCGAGATGGCTATGCCCGAGGGATGATGGATGCAGCAGAGCAATCTAAGGAAGAGCAAGAGGCTTATGCTGAAGCATTGAACCAACAAGTGAAAGATTTTTTAGAGGATGCCAGTACAGCTCGTGAACAAATGATTGCTGATACAGTGGAAGAACTGCGAGACCTTGCCATTGCTGTGGCAGAAAAAGTAGTAAGGGTCAGTTTGAAAACCAGTAGCGAGGTGATTGTCCGTATGATTCGCTCGGCAACGGACAAACTAAAGCGTCGAGAGTGGATGCATATCTATATTTCTGGTTGCGATCAGCAAGGGCTTGCTGAAATTTCACCAGCACTATCTTTGTCCATGTCAGCCATGTCAGAACACGTTCGGATTATCCCCATGAAGGATGACGAACTGGGTACTTGTATCATAGAAACACCAGAAGAAATCATCGATGCAAGTTTGTCCACACAGGTGAACAATATCAGAAATCTTGTCTTTGACCAAGGAAGTAGTCGAGATACTGGTGTATTTTAAAGAAAACAGTGGCATAGAAACAAACTGCCGACAATCAATCAACAAAAGGAGGCAAATGGATGTTTCAAGATGCTATTGATAGAATCGCAAAGGCTGAAACGGTAAGTCATACAGGTAAAATTGAAAACATTGTGGGTATGTCCATAGAAGCTTCGGGGAGCCGTGCTGCCATTGGGGATATTTGTCGGATTTACAGTGGTGAATCTGGTGGACAAGTGCCAGCAGAGGTGGTGGGGTTTAAAAATGACCACATTCTTTTGATGCCTTATGCCAACATGAGTGGGATTTCTTCTGGTAACTTTGTGCGAAACACAGGAAAACGACTCACTTTAAAAGTGGGGAATTTTCTGCGAGGGAGAATTATCAACGCCTTAGGGCAACCCATTGACGGAAAAGAGCCTTTTCAAGGTGGGCACAGTCATTGTATTGACAGTAGTTATATTAACCCCCTGTCTCGTCCTCCCATACGGGAAAGAATGGAGTTTGGTATCAAGGCCATCGACTCTACTTTGACCATTGGGAAAGGACAAAGAATCGGGATATTTGCTGGATCTGGTGTGGGGAAATCTACACTTATGGGCATGATTGCTCGAAATGTGAAGGCAGATATCAACGTGATTGCTCTGGTTGGGGAACGGGGCAGAGAAGTTTTGGAATTCGTTCAGAAGGATTTGGGCGAGGAAGGAATGCGTCGCTCGATTTTGGTGGTAGCGACTTCTGACCAACCTGCTATGCTTCGGATGAAATGCCCCACGGTTGCCACAGGGATTGCGGAATATTTCCGTGACCAAGGTTTGGATGTTCTTTTGATGATGGATTCTCTCACACGTTTTGCCATGGCACAGCGTGAGATAGGTTTATCAGTGGGAGAACCACCTGTGGCAAGGGGCTATACGCCTTCTATCTATGCAGAACTGCCCAAGCTTTTAGAGCGAAGTGGAAACTTTGAAAAAGGCTCTATCACTGGGGTTTATACGGTTCTGGTGGAGGGGGATGATACCAATGAACCCATTGCTGACACAGTGCGTGGTATTTTGGATGGGCATATTGTTTTAACAAGACGGCTTGCCAATAGTAACCACTTCCCCGCCATTGATGTTTCAGCAAGTATTTCTCGTTTGATGACAGAAATTGCTGATCCAGAGCATCGGGCTTTGTCCTCGAAATTACGAGATGTTTTAGGGGTCTATGAGAAAAACTATGACCTTGTGTCTATTGGGGCTTATAAAGAAGGTACCAATCCCAAATTGGACTTGGCTCTTGCTAAAATTGATGAAATAAATTTCTTTTTACAACAGGAAATAAATGATACATTTTCTTTTGAAAAAAGTTTAGAACTTTTACGTGATATTTTCCAAGAAGTGTGATATAATGGATATAGTCCATAATGTATGGAGGAAGGAAAGGTGGTGTTCTCTTGAAAAAATTTCAATTCTCTCTGGAGACAATGCTGGGATATCGGCAACAGGTTTTGGAATCAAAGCAACAGGAATATGCGACGGCTCAAGGTCATGCCTTGACACAAGAGCATATCTATTTTGCAGCTCAAGATGAATATAATGACTTTAACGATGAATTCTGCATGAAAAAAGCGGTGGGGATGACAGTGGTAGAGGCAATGAGTTGCGAATCCTGTCTTCGTACTTTAGAAGATACCATCAAAAAAGAAAAAAAAGAACTCCTTCGTCTGGAGCAAGTGGCGGAAGAACGTCGTCAAGAAATGATTCTAGCAAAACAAGATGCCTCCTCTGCTGAAAAGCTGAGAGAGAAAAAATTAGAAGATTATAACAAAGCTGCGACCAAAGCAGAAGAAGCTTTCATTGATGAATTGGTGGCAGGTACTTGGGCTTTGAATCGAAATTCTGCTTCTTAAGAAGAAAAGAATCAGAAACACAAGTATTGATAGATGGTTTAAAGAGGAAAAGTAACGAGAAAGTAGATGTCTGGGAGAAAGTACCACTTGACCTAAGATGTTTTCTTTGATACATTGAGAGATGACTCTCATACATATTTGAAAGGAGGTGAGAATATGACGATAAATACAAGTGTGGATATGATTGCGCCTAGCACAAGTAGCACAAGCAGTTCTAGTTCTTCTAGCTCTACTGATAATGGGAAAGAATTTGAAAGTATGCTACAAGATCAAGTGAACAGCACTGATTCCAGTGAAGTGACCAGCGATTCTGTGACAGATGACAGTGATCTTCAAGGGAATCCAGAAGACAGCCAAGAAGGTGTGCCTGCGATAGATACTGAGGTTACAGATGTGCAAATGGTACTGATGGCAGCTTTGAACGCACAAGCAACACCAATTCCTGGGATTGAAGCTGTGGAAAAAATGGATGAAGCTATGGTGGCTCAATCAGAAACTGTGGCTCGTACAGAAGAAGTACCTTTGATGGACGGAGAAATGCTTGATCTTGGAGACAGTGAAGTGAACTCTCAATTAGGCAATGGCACAGGCGAAGAAGTATCAGAGGAAGCTTTGCTTCTGCCTGAAACAGAAGAAGTCTTTACTTTAGAAGAAACTGCTGAGGTTTTGGAAGTAGTGGATGATGGGGAGCCTATGGTTCTGCCTGAAGCACAAAGTGAAGAAAGCGAAGTTGTGACTGAAGAAGTGGTTCAGGTTGAAACTGCTGAAACTGGGGAGCAAACTGATTTTCAAGAAGAAAACAACAGTGAAACACCTGTGGAAACCAAAGAACCAACGACGACAACAGATGGTGATGAACCTGTTTTGTTAGAAGTGGAAGATTCTGGAACAAGAGTGTTTGATAAAGCAGAAACTACGCACATTAAAGTAGGCGAAAATCTGGATACTCGTGACCCTGAAATGGATGGAAAACTGGCAAAAATCATCGAGACTGCCAATGAAAATGGCGATAAAACAGTGACGATTCAGTTGACACCAGATAATTTAGGGACTTTGACCATCCAGTTGACACAAACAGCAGACGGCGTGTTGCAAGTGATTTTCCAAGCAGCTGATAGCAATGCAGCCAGTATTTTGGGAAGCCATGCAGAAAGTATTGCCCAAGCTTTGGCTCAAAATGGCACTACAGTGACTGTGGAAACCACAGTGCAAGGTGCTCAAAGTGCAGATGATTCCCAAGCTGATTTGAATCAAGAGCAAGAAAACCAAGAGCAACAAGAACAACAAGAGCAAGAGCAAGATCAGGAGCAAGGTGTTGTGAGTGACGATTTCATGCAACAACTGCGCCTAGGCTTGGTGCAATTTTCCCTAGATGGGTAAAAGGAGAAAAAAATGAGTACAATTTCAAATTATGATCTCTATGCAAATTACAGTACAGCGGCTACTTATCTAGCAAATAGTACAACAGATTCTGCTACTTTATCCAGTGATGGAGAAAGTAATTTTACTGACATTTTGACAGCAGAAGCACAAGTAGCTGGAAATGCATCAGCAATTACCGATGACACTGATGATAATGAGGGCACAGGAGGCACAGAGGATGATACTTCCTCGGATTCTACCACTGGAACCACTCCAAATGACGCTTATACTCGTCCTGACATCGAAAGTGAAAACACTGCAAATGACGAACTTTCCTTTATGGATATGCTAGCATTGATGTTGTTGCAATTCCAAAGTCAAAGCATTGATGATACTGCCTCTACTTCAGAGATGATGAATCAGCTTTGTATGATGACTAATATGCAAGCGATGACCTCTATGGAATCCAGTGTCACAGAGATGACAGCGACCAATGCAATGCTTTATAATGCACAGTTGGTTGGACAAGAAGTGACTGTTGCTTATTATGACGAAGAAGGCAACTTTATTGAAGAGACAGGAAAGGTCGCAGCTTCTGGTTATTATGATGGCGTTCCAGTTATCTTCTTTGAAGGTCAAACTTCATTCCACTTGGTTTCTTCTATCATGGCGATTGGTAAACTACCTGAAAGCACTGTCCCTGAAGAAGAAGGGGAAGGCGATGGCTCTGACACAACAGTGGATCCTGATGCAGATCTGGACGTGGACGGCGAGGACAACACAGAAGGAAATGGAACAACAGTAGGTGATGGAGAAAACAACACCGACAGTGATACCAATGATGACACTGATTCAATTTTGTCTAACTCTGATTATGCTGGTATGTCAGCAGATGAACTACTTGAAGCAGCAACTCACGCCTTAGGTTAAGAACTAAGGGAAAAACCGCAAAAATATAACTAAAAAACAAAGGCGAGCAGTGGGAGAAATTGGATTTTTCTACAAAAAATCAGAAAACTGTTTACCTAAAGCGAGGATGATGGTATGATAAAGAATGTATCTGGTATTTCGCCAGGATATCAAAGCCCCCAAAGTGCCAACAACCGACCTTCGCAGATGCAGTCGGAACAAGGAAGTTTCGGGGAAGCCCTACAGCAGGAACTGAGCAAAGGACAGGATAGTCTTGCCTTTTCCAAACATGCCATGGCGCGAGCAGAGCAACGTGGTATTGAAGTGACAGCAGATTTGATGGACCAACTGGCAAGCTCTGTGGAAAAAGCAGAGGCTAAGGGGGCAAATAATATTCTTGCCTTTGACACAGTGAATGCGTTTATCATCAATGTGCCAAATCAACGGGTGATTACCACAATGACCCAAGAAGAAATGAAAGAAAATATTTTTACAAACATCGACGGCGCTGTTTTATTCTAATAAAAAGCAGGACCTCTTTTGGATGCTTTTGGGGAGAAATCCGAATGATTTCTCCCCTGACAGTGACTGTTTAGAACAAAAGGAGTTATTTCAACTATGACAGGAGCATTATATTCGGCGATTTCAGGCTTGCAATCTCATATGAGCAAGTTGAACGTCATTGGTAACAACATCGCAAACGTTAATACACACAGCTATAAAACCACACGTATGACATTTACAGAATCCATCTACTCCACAGCACGTGCTGGGCAAGACAGTGCAGGTCTTACCACAGGGGGTGTGAACCCTACTCAGTATGGTTATGGTTCCAAAGTGAGTTCTGTGGACGTGAATATGGCAGCAGGTACTTATTCTCCCACTGGTTACGCTCTGGACTGTATGATTACAGGGGATGGTTTCTTCCTTGTAGGGGATAAAAATGGGACTTTCTCCACTGTTGGGGATATTTCCTCTTTGGCATTGACCCGTATGGGTGACTTCCGTCCTGACTCTGATGGTTATATCACTGACGCAGCTGGTAATATCGTCTATGGTTTTGCGATGGTGCAAAATCCAGCTTATAACCCAAATGCCACAGAAGCAGAAATTTTGGAAGATCCAACCATCATCGAACCAACTATTTTGAGTACAGACCTTGTGCCATTGCAATACCCATTAGCTGCTGCTACACCTACTTATGAAAATGGTGGCTTGACCTTGTATTACAGCATCTCAGAAGGTGACTATTGGGGTGGTACTGCAGTAGGAGAAGATGAAGGCGGATTGATGTATTTTGATCCAGCAGGAACTTACTCATTCACAGTAAATCGGGATGCTGATGGGGAAGAGCTAGGTGTAGACGATGATGGCTATGCAGAATATACAGGTTACAGTGCTTTTATCAAAATGGTAGAGCATAGTGGCTTTACATCAACAAGTGATTACCTTCAAGGCGTAGCAGATGCACAGGTGTCTGAACTGACCTATGTGGAATCTGAAAACTGGAAAGAAAGCTCTGCGGTTTATTCTTATCTTTCCGAGCCAGATGTCCTGAATGGTAATGCAAGCTTTAACCAAACTGCTGAAGTTTATTACGACGAGAATGGTGATTTAGTCAACGAGTGGGGTGGACCTGACATCGGGGAAACTTATCCTTTGGGCTATAACACCTCTCAAATGGTTGCTAACACCAGTGCTTATTCCGTACAACTTTCCAGCGTGAGCATTAGTAGTTCTGGTATGATATCTGGTATTAACTCTGTCACTGGGGAGCCTGTGGTGGTGGGATATATCGCTGTAGCTACTGTGGATAACACCTCCGGTGTGACTAATACTGGTGGACACTATTACAGTGCTTTGGGTGGTTCTGGTAACCTTCGTGTTTCCATTGCTGGTGGTTTGGCAGATGGTTTGTATCTTGCCAACAAAACTGGAACAGTGGACGAAGAAACTGGAGAAGTTACTTACGAAGGAATCAGTGATTTGGACGCCATTGGGAATGCAGGTGGTTCTTCTATCGAAGCTTATGGCTTGGAAGCGTCAACCGTTGACCTTGCCACTGAAATGTCAGAAATGATTATCACCCAACGTGGGTATCAGGCAAATACTCGTATTGTCACAGTGACAGACAGTATGCTTGAAGAACTTGTTAATCTGAAACGTTAATTTCTTTCATTGCAGTCTTGATGACAACAATCGAAATCTTCCCAAAAGCGTAAAATCTTTCAAAAAATCTTTCAACAATCCAATTTCATTGGAATGCTTTGGGCTGGCAATCTTGTCAGCAATGGAAATATTGCCAGCCCTCATTATAATTTATAGGAGTATCGTCATGATTGTATTAACAAAAAGAAGTTCTGAGAAGTTTATTATAAATCACAGACAAATTCTTTGTATCGAGATGATTCCAGAAACGAAAATCGTCATGACGACTCGTGACTATTACATAGTCAATGAAACGCCAGAGGAAGTTCTGGAAATGATTATTGAATATTCAGCCAAGGTGAAGGATGTTTATCGTTCGATTTCCATCGAAGATAATCGCCCCTAGGATGGGGGAATTTTCCTTCTTGCTTCTTGTGAGAAACAGTCAAAACGTCAAAAGAATAATAGAATGACTTCTTCTATCACATTTTTGTTCTAAAAACTTTAAACTACTTAGTTTTTTTCTTATTAAAAAGGATTTGCGAACAAAAAATCGTTCTTTTATGATTCAGCTTTTGTTTTTCATGTGAATATAAAGAGAGAAGTTAAAATAGAAAGCACAAAGGAATTGTGCGTAAGAATGGATGAGGAATTGATATGAATTTAACGTATATCATAGGTGTTGTTGGGGCACTTGCCATTATGATTGCTGCTATGATGTTCACCACGGATGATAATGGGGATTTTGCAGTCAGTGCATACCAGTTGGGGAACTTTATTGACCCTACCTCGATTATGATCGTTGTGGGCTGTACTTTGATGGTTATCATCGCCAGTGCGAAGCCTTCGGATTTGAAGAGTATCCCTAAACATTTCAAGATTATGCTCAATGCAAAGTTATATGATCCCATGGTCTATATCGACCAACTGGTTGATCTTGCTCAAGTGGCACGGAAAAATGGGCTATTGGCTTTGGAAGAACAAGGCGCGAAACAAGAAGATCCTTTTTTCAAATTTTGTATCATGCAAATTGTGGATAACAATGACCCTGACAAGGTGAAAGATGTTATGCTAAACGACCTTGACCAAGGTAGCGCAAGACATGGTGCAGGGATTGCTATCTATAAAAAGGGTGAGGGTGTTGGACCTGCTATGGGTATGATTGGTACCTTGGTGGGACTGGTGAACATGCTTGCAAACATGGGTGGTGATTCCAGTGACGGTATGGGTTCCTTGGCATCGGACATGGGTGTTGCGATGATTACCACATTATACGGTTGTATTGTGGCACATATTGTCTTTGGACCTATCGCAGCGAACTTGACCACTCGGAATCAGCAAGAACTTTTGTGTAAAGAAATCATTGTGGAAGGTATTATGGCGATTCAGTCTGGTGCTAACCCAAAATCAATTCGAGAAAAATTACTTACCTTTGTTGCCACTGGGGATCGTTCCGATGCACCTGCTGGTGGTGGAGAGTAAGAAAAAAACATCAATCAAAGAGAAAGGAGTTGAGGTACAATGGCAAAAGAATTGCCAGAAGAAGAGGCAGCGGACTGGATGGGTACTTATGGAGACATGGTGACCTTGCTGCTCTGTTTCTTCGTTCTTATGTATGCTATGTCAAGCGTAGATGAAGAAAAGTGGAACCTTATTGTGAAAGCATTTAACTCTGACGCATCTACTCTGATTGAGGAAGTGGTCGCCACAGATAGTGATGAAACAGATCCAGACGGTGGTGATAGCGATTTGATTCCTGAGTTGACCGAGGAAATCATTGATATTGCTTTGGAAATGCTTTATGTGGCATTACAGGCTGCAGCTTCGGATAGTAGTAGTACGGAAAGTACCATTGCTGTGACGAAGGGAGATGGATTTGTCTTTGTTTCTTTTAATGATGCGATTTTCTTTGATGGAGATAGTGCTGTTTTGAGAGATGATGGGAAAGCGATTTTAGACACGATTGTGGGTCCTTTGGATGAGGCTGCGCCTTATATTGATGAGATTCACATTTCAGGACATACAGCCCAAGCAAGTGCAACAGATGCCAATAATGTTCAGGTTGATCGAACTTTATCTTCTGATCGAGCCACAAATGTGCTGGTTTATGTCCAACAGAATACAACTTGGCTTGACCCAGCTCGTCTTGCCAGTGTAGGACGTGGACAATGGCTTCCCATTGACAGCAACACAACATCAGAAGGTAGAGCCAATAATAGACGGGTGGAAATGATGATAACTGGTCTGGAAGTGGATTCTGCTTTGGGCGATAGCATAGATCAATATTATATGGTTCACGATTTGGGATAAAGGTTCCATTTTGTGTTATACTATAAATTACGAGCAAGTTTCAAGATAAAGGGGGCGAGAGAATGGCAGAGGTATTGTCGCAAAGTCAAATAGATGCGTTGCTCAATGCAGCCCTGACAGGGGAAATGGAAGAAGAGGCGAAGGACGAGGAACCAGAGAAAAAGTATCGAAAATATGACTTTAACAGTCCTAGGAAATTTACCAAAGATCGTTTACGTATTCTTAATAGTATTTTTGAAGGTTATACTCGTATCATCAACTCCCATATGAACGCTTTGCTTCATGCAAACTGTGATTTGTTGGTGGAATCAGTAGAGGAACAACGGTATTATGAATTTTCAAACGCAATTACTGAAAGTGATGTACTTGCTGTTGCAACGACTGATAGAAAAGAGATTCAAGAAGAATCACCAATAGTCATCTTTATTGATACACCAGTCATGTTGACCATGCTTGATCGATTGATGGGTGGGACTGGTGAACCAGATGAAGATCTTTCCATGGACTATATGATGACAGATCTGGAATTACAGATGTATGAAAGTTTGATGATTGACTTTATCAAAAACATGGGGCAAAGTTGGGAAAATTATATGGATTTGAACTTTGAATATGTTCGAACCGAAGAGAACCCTACTCTCGTCCAGTTGATTGGTTATGATGAAACAGTTGTTATTGTAAACATTTCTGTTAAGTTTAGTAATGCAGAGGGGCGTTTTGTGGTTTGTCTGCCTGGGAACATGTTGACAAATGCCTTTAAAGAAATCAACCAAACCTTAAATGGGCAACGAAATACAGGAGAAGACAAATCAGAAGATATTTTTGGCATGCTTCGAGATTCTTCCTTGGAAATTGTTGCCGAGTTGGGACGTACTCAACTGACACTGGCTGATATCTATCATCTCAATGTTGGAGATGTGATTGATATAAAGAAACCCAAAGATTCCGAGGTATTTCTTAAAATTTCTGGTCGTACTTGGTTTGATGGATACATGGGTGTCTATGAGAAGCAAGTCGCCGTGAAAATAGGAGAGACTCATCTTAACGAATAAAAAAAGGAGCGAATCAAAAGGATGGAGATACACGAATTTAGTCCGATAGAAATAGATGCTATTGGCGAAATCATGAATATCAGCTTGGGATCTTCGGCAACAGCAGTGTCTAATATGCTAGATCATCGAGTAGATATCACAACACCCACTGTCACGATTGTCAGTGCAGAAGAGTTTTCGTTAGGTGAGATTGACCCAGCTATTGGTGTGGAAATAAGATATGTTTCTGGCTTAGATGGCAGTAACGTGATGTTGCTGAAACGTAACGACGTGAAAGCAATCGTAGACATACTTCTTGGCTCGGAAACACCTGACGAAGAGTTCGAGCTGAATGATTTGAGTATCAGTGCTGTTTGTGAAGTCATGAACCAAATGATGGGTGCTGCTTCTACGGCTTTGTCTGATTTCTTAGGGCGAATGGTGAATATTTCAACGCCAGAATCATTCGAGCTGAAAGATTTAGATCAATTCAAAGAAGATTATTTGCCCACTCAGGATGGTTATGTGGTGATAGCCAGTTTCAATCTGAATATTGAAAACACAATTGCCAGTGAGTTTATTAACATCATGTCGGTAGAACTTGCCAGAGAATTGGTTTCAGGTTTTGGTTTGGGCGAAGGTGATGATTCCTCAATCTTGATTGAAGGAGATGGCGAGGATTCTGCAGAAAGCGATAAACAAATCGAACAATTAGCAGCACAAGTTGCAACACCACCACCTCCTGCTGCTGCAGATGCCGGCGGTGGTGGAATGATGAGCCAAGCAGAGATTGAAGCCATGATGTCAGGTGGTGGAGCTGCACCGCCGGGGGCTCCTCCAGCTGGAGACCCCAACGCAGGTATGATGCCACCTGGTGGCTATCCGCCTCCTGGTGCATATCCGCCGCAAGGTGCATATCCACCACAGGGCTATGGAGGGTATCCTCCACCACCTGGGTATGGGTATCCAGCTTATGCACCACCAGACCCGAAGCTAATCAGCGCAACTCCGGTGCAGATGCAGCAACTTCAAAATCAAACCACTTTGAATCAAGAACAGCAAGAAAATCTGGACTTGATTATGACAGTTCCTCTGGAAATATCCGTAGAAATTGGGCGAACTCGTCGCAAAGTGCAGGAGATTTTAGCACTATCCAAAGGCTCCTTGGTAGTGCTTGACAAACTGGCAGGGGAGCAAGTGGATCTTTTTGTCAATGGACAATGCGTTGCCCAAGGGGACGTGGTGGTCGTTGATGACAACTTTGGTGTGCGTATCACACAAATTTTGCAAAAACCTCTCATTGGCGAACTGGTACAAAGATAAAAAACAAATCAAATTAAATTTATGACGCAAAAGGATGGTAGAGACAATGGTTAAAATTCTTCTAGTGGATGACGCAGCATTTATGCGTAAGGTTATTAAAGACACATTAAGTAAAAATGGGTATACTGAATTGTTCGAAGCAGTGGACGGAGCAGATGCAGTGGAGAAATTCGACCAAATCCAACCGGATTTGGTATTGATGGATATCACTATGCCTAACATGGATGGTTTGGAAGCTTTGAAAGCAATCCGTACCAAAGATGGCAATGCAAACATTGTGATGTGTTCTGCTATGGGACAAGAAACAATGGTTATTGACGCTATTCGTTCTGGCGCAAAAGACTTTATCGTAAAGCCTTTTAAAGCAGAACGTGTGCTAAAAGCAGTGACAGCAATCGTAGGAAGCCCCTAAGTTAATACTTATGGATGGTATTCTCGCTGTATTAAGTATGTTCGTGGTTTTAATAGTCGTCCTATATGGTGCCTATTTTACCACACGTTTTTTGGGGACTCGTCTTGGTAGTGGTTTTGCGATGCAAGGAGACAAATTGTCTGTGGTCCATCGCTTATCCCTAGGGCGGGAGCAACAGCTTTTAGTGGTAAAAGTAGCAAATAGACACATTCTATTGGGTTGTACAACAACTCAAGTTACTTTTATCACAGAGCTAAGCCCTGAAGAAAGTCAAGATATTTGCTTGCAAAAACCTCAGAGAGAAAGTCCTAATGTGCCAAGCTTTGCACAAATTATGTTGGGGCTGCGAGATAAAAAAGAAAATGAGGATACAAAGGACTGAGGAGATCAGATGACAGATGCGCTGATAAATATAAATGGCGACCAAGTGCAAACGCTGGAAATATTATTTCTAACAACTTTTATTGCATTGGTACCATCGATGCTTGTCATGATGACTTGCTTCACTCGTTTCATCATCATTCTTTCTTTTACACGTACAGCAATGGGGACACAGCAGCAGCCACCAAACACTGTTTTGATTGGAATGGCTCTGATTTTGACAATATTTGCCATGAGGTCTACGATTGTAGAAATTGAACAGACTGCCTATGATCCCTATGTAAACGAAGAAATTTCCCAGTCTGAATTTTTGGATTTGGCATCAATTCCCTTAAAAGAATTTATGTTGACCCAAATAGTTGAATGGGAGAATGAAACAACCATTGCAATGTATTGTGATTTGTCTGGAGAGCCAATGGCAAGTTCTGTGGAAACTTTGGTAGATTTGCCTTTGATAGTGGTTGTGCCAGCGTTTATTACTTCTGAACTAAAAGTTGCATTTATGTGTGGTTTTTTGATTTCAATTCCCTTTTTACTGTTGGATATGGTCATTGCTTCCACCTTGATGTCCATGGGGATGATGATGTTACCTCCTTCTTTGATTTCTTTACCCTTTAAACTGTTATTGTTTGTTTTTGTGGACGGTTGGACTGAATTGTTCCAAGCGCTGATCAAAGGGATATATTAGGGAGTGTTTTTATGACAATCAACCAAATCTCTGACCTTTTTATGGAAGGAATCATAGTTGTTTTAAAATTGGGTGGGCCAATGCTTGTTTTGAGTATGATTGTCGGTATAGCATTGTCTATTTTCCAAGCGGTTACCCAAGTTCATGAACAAACATTAGGGTTTATTTTTAAATTGTCTGTGGTTTTGGGTTATGTCTTTATCAATGGTGGTTGGATGATGCGTTCCTTAGTAGAGTTTACACAAAAGATATTTGTTATGATGCGTGGAGGATAGTGTGAAAGAATGGAAGATTTGATCCTTTTAGATTGGGGTGCTTTCACACTTTTTCTGTTGATTTTTATGCGAATGGTAGGTTTTGTTGGATTAAACCCACTCTTTACTTTGGGGAGCGTACCGACGATTGCAAAAGGTGGGTTTACGTTGTTTCTCGCTGTTATGGTCTTTATGATGGAAGGTGGAAGAGTAGAGATTCCTAATAACTCGCTACAGCTTATGGTGATGATGATCTCGGAATTAGGCGTTGGTATGTTGATCTCTTTGGTGATGAACTTCTTTCTTGCAATTCCAGCAATTGGTGGGAGCATCATCGATATGCAAATTGGTTTTTCTATGGCACAAGCTTATGACCCTGCCACAGGAAGCAATTCGACGGTAACAGGAACTATTTTGAGTGCTGTGATGATGATGATTTTTTTCGCAGAAAATGGTCATCATACCTTGATGCGTCTTATGATGACATCAGGAATGATCGTTCCTTATGGTGAAGCTTTTTTTGGGGAAATCATGTTAGAGCTTATGATACAACTTTTTTTGGAGTGCATGTTGTTGGCAGTGAAACTTAGTATGCCAATCATGGCAGCGGAGTTGATTGCACAAGTTGGTATGGGTATTTTGATGAAGACAATTCCACAGATTAATGTTTTTGCCATAAATATTGACTTGAAAGTTCTGATTGGTCTGATTATGCTCATTATTTATATGCCAGTGATTTCAAACTATTTATTAGAAATTGAAATTACCATGTTGAACAGTATGCAACAGGCATTGCTGAGTATAGCGGGGAGATCTTGAGTAAAGAGCTTTGATTTGAACTAAAAAGGGGGGACATTCTGGTGGCTGATGATGACAAAACAGAAAAAGCGACCCCGAAAAAGCGACGTGACGCACGAAAAAAAGGTGATGTCTTATTGAGTAAAGACGTGGTCACTGTCGCTAGTTTGATTGCAGTTTTTGGAACATTGTGGCTTGTGGCGGAAGGTATGATCAATAAAGTGGGAGATTTTGTAATCTTCTGTTTTGGATTGATGAGTTCTAGCGTTGGTGATGTCATTGTAGAAGAAGGGATTACGATACGTAATGAAGTAATCAGAACGTATATTCAAGTAGTTTCTGCTCCTATGCTAGTCGCTGTATTGTCTGCTTTTATTGCCACGGGATGTCAGACCGGTTGGTTGGTTGCGAAAGAAAAATTAAAACCCTCTTTAAATAAGTTAAATCCAATTTCCGGCTTCAAAAATTTATTTTCTTTTAAAAGTGTTTTAGATGCTCTTAAGAATTTATTGAAAATTTCTGTGTTGCTTTATATTATTTATCGTTTTTATGTCAAGACTATTTTTACTTTTGGTAATTATTTTTATATGCACCCTATTGTTGCAGGGGCAGATATCTTAAATCACATTATCGTATTGGTAATGCAGATTGCTATGGCTTTCATTGTGATTGCAGTGATTGACTTTGGCTTAGAGTGGTATCAGTATGAAAAGAAAATGAAAATGTCCAAACAAGATATCAAGGATGAATATAAGCAAACAGAAGGTGACCCTAAGATTAAGGGGAAAATCAGGCAGAAACAAATGCAAATGGCACAGCAACGTATGATGAATAGTGTGCAGGATTCAGATGTTATCGTTCGTAACCCAACTCACTATGCTGTTGCTTTACGTTACAAAAAAGGCATGGATGTTGTGCCGGTGATTCTCGCTATGGGAGAGGACGAGCTTGCCTTTCGGATTATTACAGTAGGCGAGCGTTTCGATATTCCTGTGGTAGAAAATGTACAAGTGGCAAGAGCTTTGTATGCTCAAGGTCAAGTGGGGAAACAAATCCCACCAGATCTATATAATGCAGTGGCAAAAATCATCACAGTTGTGATGAAGATTAATAAAGATAACTTAGAACAATATGTAACACATGAAAAATAACACAGTAAATTATGTACCTTAGAGAAATTACTTCTCTTTTTTATGCACGTATCTCGTATTTCTTTTTGATAGATTATGATATTAACTAGGAATTCTATGGTGTATAAATGTCGCAGACTGACAAAGGAAGGACTGACCACATGAAGCGTTTGTTGCAAAATAGCATTTCCATAGGTGTGGTCGTCATTGTATTTTTCCTATTTTTACCCATTCCAGCATTTATGATTGACTTTTTAATCATTGTCAATATTTCAGTTGGCGTAATGATTTTGTTGATCAGCATGAATATTTCTGAAACTTTGGAATTTTCAATTTTCCCCTCGTTACTCTTGATCACCACTTTGTTTCGTTTAGGACTAAACGTTTCCACAACACGCTTGATTCTAAGTGAAAGTGGATCTAATGGAACTGCAGCAGCAGGTGCTGTTATCGAAACCTTCGGTGCAATGATTACAGCTGGAAACATAGTCATTGGTGTGGTCATCTTTCTAATTATTGTTTTGATGCAATTTTTAGTGATTACCAAGGGTGCTGAGCGTGTGGCTGAAGTGGCTGCTCGTTTCACCTTGGATGCAATGCCAGGGAAGCAAATGGCGATCGACGCTGACCTTTCCTCTGGTATGATAGATGACCAAGAGGCAAAATTACGTCGTTATAAAATTCAAAAAGAAGCTGATTTCTTCGGGTCAATGGACGGTGCGACCAAAATCGTTAAGGGCGACGCCACCATGAGCTTGATTATTACTGCCATTAACTTTGTGGGTGGTTTGATCATTGGTATGGTACAGGAAGAGATGGAGTTTGTCGAAGCTCTTGAAGTTTATTGTATCACAACCATTGGTGATGGCTTGGTTTCACAGGTCCCATCTCTGATGATTTCAGTCGCTACTGGTATGATCGTGACACGTGCTGTATCTGATGACAGCTTGAACGTGGATGTGTTCGGTCAATTTACCAGACAACCGAAAGCTTTGGGTGTCACAGGTGCTCTTTTGACGATTATGTCCGTGACCCCTGTCCCTACAATCCCTTTTTTAGCGGTTGGTTCAGCTTTGTTGACAGCTAGCTATCTCTCTTCAAAATCTATGGCAGCTTTGGCAGTAGAAGAAGAGGTTGAGCGAGCGGCAGCAGCGGCAGGAGGTGCTGGTGTACCAGACCCTGGTGCAGCAATGCCTACGGAATCTGAATATTATAAGGACATTAACAATGTATATTCTCTCCTCAATGTAGAACCCATTGAAATGGAGTTTGGATATAGTCTCATCCCTATGGTGGATGAGAGTACTGGCGGAAAACTCATCTCTCGGATTGTGATTTTTCGTCGACAATATGCTCAGGATATGGGTTTTGTCATTCCGTCTGTTCGTTTACATGACTCTTCAGCGCTAGGAACCAATGAGTATGTCATTCGAATCAAAGGGGAAGAAGTGGCAAGAGGTGAAATTTTAGTCGATTACTGCTTGGCTTTGGAACCGCCAAATCCGGTGGGAGAGATTGATGGTATTGAAACCATTGACCCAGCTTATGGGATTCCTTCTCGTTGGATTTTACCAGAGAACAAAGAAATGGCAGAGATTTATGGCTATACAGTCATTGACCCTCTTTCTGTTATGCAAACTCACTTATCTGAAGTAATCAAAAAGCATGCTCACGAGTTATTAACTAGAGCAGAAACCATGCAACTTGTTGGGAATTTCAGGAATTTTGCACCAGAATTGGTGGACGAAGTGGTACCTGCACAATTGTCCTTTGCCAATTTAGAAAAAATTCTGAAAAATCTATTGCGTGAAGGTATTCCAATTAAAGATATGTCTTCTATTTTAGAAGTCGCAGCGGAAAGTTTACTGGCTTCTCGTGACATGGATATTGTCACTGAAAATATCCGTGGTGCATTAAGTCGTACCATCACCCGTCGTTTTTGCGATGGTGGTCAACTACGTGTCATTACCTTGGATGCAGAAGTGGAACGGAAGCTTATGGAATCTCTCACAAAGAAAGACCAAGGCATTTATCTTGCTATGAGTCCAGATTTGATGCAAAGTTTGGTCACACAAATTGCCGAGCATATGAAAAAGTTTACAGATTTAGGACAAAGTCCAGTGGTTTTGACAAACCAAGTGATCCGTGTCTATCTCAGTCGTATGTTGACGCAATTTTACCCCTCTCTCTTTGTATTATCCTTTAGTGAAATCACCAGCGATGTACAGATTCAAGCACTGGGGAATATCACAATGCAACGACAGGAAAAGAAAAAAGGGGGCGTGATTTAACATGAAACCAGTAGTGGAAGGGACTTTATCCCAAGAATTGTTAGACGAGCTTACCAACGAGGAGCTGTTTTTATATTATAAAGAAACAGGTGACGAGTCGGTAAAGTGGCCCTTGGTATTGCGTTATACCAATTTGGTGAAAACCATTGCGTTACAGGTGCGAGGGGTTTATCACAGTTTTGCTCAAGTGGAAGATGTGATCAATGAAGGGTTGATTGTTCTTTTAGGTGCTGTTGACAAGTTTGACCCATCACAGGGGAATAAATTCGAGACTTTTGCTTCTAAGCGCTTACGTGGTGCGATTATAGATTTGGCTCGTAAACAGGATTGGATACCCAGATCTGTGCGACGCCGCAATCGAGAATTTGACGAAGCAAGCGGTGAGCTTTTTGGTCAGCTTGGTAGATTACCTACAGACCAAGAAATGGCAGAGAAGCTTGGTGTCAGCGTAGAAAAGTATCAAGAGGATCTTTCGGGGATGAGCTTGTCCTCGGTCATGTCTTTGGAAATGGTTTTCGAGGACAGAGAACCTCAGGTAGCTGGACTTCCTGGCTCTATCGAGCCTACCCGCCCAGAAGATAACCTGTTAAAAGGTGAATTATTCGAAACCTTGGTGACAAGTATCGAAAAATTACAAGAAAATGAACAACAAATATTGTCGTTATATTACCATAAAAATCTGAATATGAAGGAAGTAGCACAGGTTATGGGGATTAGTACCCCACGTGTTTCACAACTTCATGCTCGTGCCATTCAAAAATTAAAGGTTTTGATGGAAGGGTATATTATCAACGGCGATGCTATCAGTCGAGAGGAGAAAATAAAGTTATGATGAGAGGCTTTTATAATCTGACTTCAGCAATGCTTACCCAAGGGCGACGTTTAGACGTTGTCTCCCAAAATATGGTCAATTCCTCTACGGCTGGATATAAAGAGGACACATATCATCATGTTGCCTTCGAGGAGTATATGCTAGATCGCATCGGTAATACTCACGAAAATCCTGCTACTGCAGAAATTGGTGAGACCTATTTCAAAGTGGTTTCTAGTGAAATTACAACAAACTTTGATCAAGGGGTTTTAGAAGAGACTAATTTGAATTTAGACTTTGCTCTAGAAGGAGACGGTTTTTTTGCAGTCCAATGGGATTGGGAAGAAAGTCCCTATAATGCCCCCCTTGCTGAAGGAGAAGAGGCGTTGTACCACTATCAAGTGGCTGGGGAAAATGAGTATGACGAGGAAGGCAACCGGATTTACGAAACAGAACAGGTGATTTCTTATACTCGTTCTGGACAATTTTCCATGGATCAGGATGGGAATTTGTTTTTACCTAATTTTGGTCTGGTTTTAGATCAAGATTTTAACCCAATTAATCTGGGTACAGATCAAGTTACAGCAGATGCCCAAGGGAATATTTATCACAAGGATACAGGAGAGCTTTTGGGTACTTTGGGGATTTTCCAATTCGAGGATAATTCTTTGCTTCAACGTGACCAACGAGGGACCTTTATCACAGATCAGGATGCAGCAGCAGCAGAGAATGTGATTGTCCACCATAAATATGTGGAACGAAGTAATACCACTTTGTTGGATCAAATGGCATTGATGATTACGACCCAACGTGCCTATCAATCTGCGGCATCCTTGACAAAGATGTATGATGCAATGATGACAAAAATAACCACGGAAGTTGGCCGTGTATAATGGTGAGGTAAGACTATGAATTTATCTTTTTACAGCGCAGTATCAGGGGCTTCTGCCCAAATGCAGCATATGAATGTCACAGCAAATAATATTTCTAATGTGAATACTTATGGATATAAAGCAGATGTGGCAGGCTTTGCCAATTTGATGTATGGGTATTTTTTGGGTGCAGAGGAGGAAATGTCTTATCGTGGAGCAGGCACCATGGTGGTGGAAGCTTCTGTCAATTATCAGCAGGGGTCTTTGGCAGAGACAGGACGAGTTTTTGACTTTGCAATCGAAGGAGATGGCTTTTTTGCTTTGTACGATCCTCAAACAGAAGAAATTACTTTTACACGTGATGGTTCTTTTGTGATGTCTGACAGCACTTTGGACGGAGAAGGTACCATCGGTTGGCGTTTGAGTGATAACAGTGGACGATTTGTGGTGAATGCTGATGGTAATTTTATCGACATAGATCCAGCTGCAGATAGCTTGTCCCATACAGTTAATTCGTTGAACATTGGTGTTTTCGATTTTGTCATAAGAGATGGTATTTCACGGAATGGACCAAGTGGTTTTATGAATATTGAAAAAAATGGTGATATTCAATTTGGGACTGGTTCTTTGGTCCAAGGATATTTAGAGACATCTAATGTCGATTTGGCAAAAGAAATGTCAAAAGTCATCGAGGCACAACGTCTTTACTCCTATGCCAATAAGATGATTACAACCTCGGATGAAATAGAACAAACAATCAATTCGCTGAAAGGATAAAGGAAGTGGTGCGCTATGGCAATTAGAAATTATGATGAGTTAAACAAATTAGAGCTTGATACTTTGAGAGAAATCGGCAGCATAGGCACAGGAAATGCAGCCACAGCATTATCTACTTTATTGGGGAAAGAAGTTCGTATTTCCATGCCAGAAGTACGGATTATGGAATACAACGAAGCCATTGATTGGATTGGTGGTCCTGAAGTCATTACAGCAGGTGTTATGGTTCGATTGGGTGGCGAGATGAGCGGCATCATGATGAATGTGCAACAGATGGAGTTTGTCAATATCTTGCTTGAAAGCATGTTAGACATCAAGAAAGAAAGCTATGACCAGTTGGACGAGATTGATTTTTCTGCTTTGACTGAAGCTGGAAATATTATGATTTCCACTTTTATCAATGCGTTAAGTTCCTTATCAGGGGTTACCTTGTCGGTGACAGTACCAAGTTTTTGTGTGGATATGCAAGGTGCCATTTTGGCTGTGCCTATGGCAGAATATGGTGGAGCAACAGACTATATCATGACCATTGGGAGCGAGTTTATTTGTGATAACAAAGTTGTTCCATGTCATCTTTTGTTGTCGCCTGATATCCGTTCATTGAACTTTTTATTAAGAAAGTTGGGGGTAGCCGATGAGTGAGCATCTCACTGTGGGAATCTCTGACATGAAAATAGGCAAAAAGGACTGTATCCTGACCACTTATGCTTTAGGTTCGTGTATTGGTCTCACATTTTATGATGCGGCAACTCAGACAGGTGCCCTGCTTCATATTATGTTGCCGCTGAATATGGAGGCAGGGAGAAAAAGCCCACTGAAATATGCCGATACAGGTATTAGATTGACCCTGCAAGAGCTGATGAAAGCTGGAGCCCTTCGGTCAAATTTAAAAGTTAAGATTGCAGGCGGCGCAAAAATGTTTGAAATCGCTGGGGGAGGCACCTTGGGGAGTATTGGACAACGCAATATAGAAAGCGTCAGAACCATACTTCGTCGAGAAAATATTCCACTGTTGAAAGAGGACGTGGGTGGGACCATTGCACGGACGATGATTTTAAACACTTCAACAGGCGTTGCGTCCATACGTTCTTATGGACGAGGAGAAGTAACTTTGTAAAAAGTGAAATTTCGTGGTATTTAAATAAAATTTGTGACACATTAGTAAGGAGATGTTAGGATGACAGAGCCAAACAAGACGAATATACTGTTGGAATCAGGCACCAACGAGATTGAGATTATGGAATTTACCATTGATGGTAATTTATATGGCATTAATGTGGCAAAGGTTCGTGAAATTATGATGTCAGCACCTGTAAAGCCTATGCCACACGCACACGCCTCCGTGGAAGGAATTTTCAAACCACGTGATACTGTGTTGACTGTGATTGACTTGCCTTTTTATCTAAAAGGGCTGAAAACAGAGAGAGACCCAAAAGATATTTTTGTTGTGACCAACTTTAATAAACTTTACATTGCTTTTCGTGTCCATACAGTGGTAGGAATTAGCCGTATTTCATGGAGAGACATTCAAAAGCCAGATAAAGCTGTTTCTGGTGGGCAAGAAAGTGTTGCCACAGGGATTGCCCAATGTAACAACGAACTGGTTACCATTTTGGACTTCGAGCGGATTGTGGCAGATATTGCCCCTGAAACTTCTATCCAAAAGGCACAAGTGGTTCGTTCTTCTGAGCATGCCAATGATTCCCCAATTTTCATTGCAGAGGACTCCTCTCTCTTGGCTCGTATGATCCGTGAATCTTTGAATGGTGCTGGGTATTCCAATTTGGAAATGTTCCCAGATGGTCAAGAGCTTTGGAATCGTTTGGAAGCTTTGCCAGCTGACGAGCCAGTGTCTGACCATGTTGCCTTAGTCATTACAGATATTGAAATGCCACAAATGGATGGACATCGTTTGACAAAATTGATTAAGAGCAGCACCCGATTCCAAAATATTCCTTTGGTCATTTTCTCTTCTTTGATTAGTGAGGAGATGCGTGTCAAAGGACAACATTTAGGTGCAGATGAACAGCTCAGCAAACCTGAAATCGGACGTTTGGTGAAGGTTTTGGATAAAATGCTTGGTCATTAGTAGAAATCTTTTTCCTTTCTATTTATATTTATGTATAAGTGTAAATAACAGAAGTTTTTGTAAAATAAGAAATGAAAGTCTGGGGACGAAGTCTCCAGACTTTCCTAGTAGCACGAAGGAGGTTGTTT
The DNA here is from genome assembly GCA_044432725.1 of Eubacteriales bacterium. Lineage (GTDB taxonomy): Bacteria > Bacillota > Clostridia > Oscillospirales > Oscillospiraceae > JAWXUK01. The sequence continues at coordinate 135,099 of JAWXUL010000003.1, read as the reverse complement.
GTGCGTAAGCTGATGTATTATGCCATAGGCTTTGCCTTGGGGATTTTATATTTAGCACACCCTTATGGGAGTACAATCGCCCTTTTCTTTATGCCAGCTTTGGGGATATTTGGACATTTTATGAAAGGTCGGTGGCAAAAGCCACTGGTTTTTTTGGTGTCTGGATTTCTTTTTGGGCTGGCATATTTTTCATTTTACCAGTACTTTTTCTATGACTCCTTAGAGGAGTATCAAGGAGAAGTCACAGAAATTTCTGTAGAGGTTTTGGATTTTCCACAGTGGGGAAGTTATTCCTATTCCATCATGGTAGAGGTTGATTTAGGCATGAAAAAGGCGAAAACTCTTCTTTATATGGATAAGGAAGCTGGTGTTTTGGTGCCTGGAGACAGATTCACAGCTATGGCTACCTTGTACACTGGGGAAGAGCGTTTTGATGGAGAAAGCACCACCTATTACACAGCAAAGGGGATAGTGTTGCGAGGGGTTGTGGAAGGTGACATTGTTATAGAGGCAAGGGAGGGGCATATGCTCAGACACTTGCCGGTGTATTTGGCAGCTTGGTTGAAGGAAGGGATACTGGAAACTTTTCCAATGAGATATGCTGGATTGATTCAAGCCTTGGTCACGGGGAATCGAGAAAATTTAAGCCCTGATTTATCCAGTGCCTTGTCTCGTACAGGTTTATCCCACACCGTAGCCGTTTCAGGTATGCATCTGGCGTTTCTGGCAGGGCTTTTACGACTTTGCTTGCCATCGGGACGACGTTTCACAGCTGGGGCGATTATTGTTATTATGGTGCTGTTTATGTTGGTTTCAGGAAGCACCCCTTCGGTGATGCGAGCCACAGTGATGATTGTATTGCTTCATCTTGCTCCCCTCTTTGGACGAGAGCGAGACGACGCCACAGCACTTGCCACAGCGATATTTCTGATTTTGCTGGCTAACCCTTATGCAGTGAATCATGTGGGCTTGCATTTGTCCGTGCTGTCTGTGGCAGGCATTTTATGTTTTGTAGAAAAAATCCAAGAAAAACTTAGTTCTTATGTAAAGTACGACTGGGAATTTGCAAAATTTTCTCCTTTTAAATTTATCATTTCCAGTTTTTCTGCCACGATGTCAGCCATGGTGTTCACCACTCCACTGGTGGCAGTGTATTTTGGTAGCATCTCTGTCATTGCCCCTTTGTCCAACTTACTGACATTATGGGCTGTGTCCATTGCTTTTGCTGTTGGACTTTTGACAGGGATTTTAGGGATTTTCTCCACTGCTTTTGCCTCCTTTTTTTCCTTGCCACTGATTCCAATTTTGGAGTATATGCTGTGGGTGATACCCAAATTAAGTAGTCACCCTTTGGCGGCAGTGGGGATGGATTCTTTTTATTATGGAAGCGCTTTGGTTTTCATCTATGTTCTTTTGGGTATTTCTTATTTTGTCAAGGGAGAAAAAGAGTTACGATACCCCCTTTGTTCTGGTGTTTTTGCTTTTCTTCTTGCCTTTATCCTTCATCGTGCCAGCTATTTACAGGGAGAATTTTCTTTTCAAGTATTTGATGTAGGGCAAGGGCAATCTGTGCTATTTTCTGTGGGAGATACCCTGATTGTCTCTGATTGTGGAGGTAGTTCCTATGAGAACGTTGGGGATATGATAGGGGACAGTGTGCAATCTTTGGGGAAAAACAAGCTTGATTTGTTGGTTTTATCCCACTGTCACGCAGATCATGCCAATGGGGTGGTGCAGTTGATGGAACGCATTTGGGTGGAGGAGATTGCCATGCCACCTCCTGATCCAGAAGATGACATTCAGATGGAAATTTTGGAAAAGGCACTGGGTTATGGCACAGAAGTGCGATTTATCTACGAGGAAACAGAGATTCCCCTTGGGGAAGGGCGAGAAATTCGATTGTATCCTCCCTTAGGGGCAGGGGACAGCAACGAAGAGGGCATTACCTTTTTGTTGACAGTGGGGGAGACCGATGTTTTGATTACTGGTGATATGGGTGCTGACATCGAAGAAGTTCTGGTAGAGACTTTCGACCTTCCTGATGTGGAAGTTTTTCTGGTGGGGCATCATGGCTCTAAGTTTTCCAGTAGTGAAATCTTTTTAGACGAGATACAAGGCGAAATCGGCATTATTTCTGTGGGTGGGGACAACAATTATGGTCATCCCACAGCAGAGGTGCTGTGGAAATTATACAATAGAGATATCACAGTTTATCGAACTGATTTGCATGGTAACATGTGGTTTCGGGCTGTGGGATAGGAGATAGGATGAAAAAAGGACAAACAAGCGACCAAGGCTTGAAACTGTTAAAGGAAGATTTAAAGGCGCAACAGCTTCGCCCCTTGTATCTATTTCATGGAGAAGAGAGCTATTTGCGTTTTCATTATCTGAAGGAGTTGCAAGCCCTTGCCTTGCCAGCAGGGACAGAGACTTTTAATTTTCACCAATTTTCTGGAAAAGAAATCGAAGTGGATCAGGTGCTTGGGGCGATTGATAGCTTTCCCATGATGGCAGAGCGATCTTTTGTATTAATTTCTGATTGGGATATTTTCAAATTAGGAGAAGCAGATCGGCAGAAAATGCTGGATATGCTAGAGGACTTGCCAGATTACTGCACGATTTTGCTCCATTATGATTTATTCCCTTATGTAGCAGATGGGCGAACCAAAATGGCGACCACTTTGGCAAAGGTGGGGCTTAGTGTGGAATTTCCTCTACAAACAGAAGGGGTTTTGCTTTCTTGGATTGAAAAGCAGAGGATTCCAGCTTTGAATAAGAGAATTTCCACGGAAACAGCAAGGGAATTGCTGTTCTATTGTGGTGCCTCTATGACAAATCTCATCACAGAAATGGAAAAAATTTCTGCCTATGCCTTGGGTGAAGAGATTACCATCGAGGACATTCACGGAGTTGCTACCCCACATTTGAATGCCATCGTGTTTCAAATGACAGATGCCATTGGGGCAAAGGACTTTGATTTGGCAATCAAGACCTTGGGGGATCTGTTTCAGATGCAAGAAAAGGCAAATAGCAAAAAGAAAGAAAAAGAATTGGGGATTTTAGGTGCCTTATCTCGGCAAATCCGTCAATTATACATGGCAAAACTGGGAGAAGGAAAAGGGGAGGCTTATGTCGCCAATCTTTTGGGCTTACAGCCTTTTATCGCCAGACGGGTGATTGCTTCGGCAAGGCGATTTTCTTTGGAATGGTGTCGCCAAGGGGTCATTCTTTGTGGAGAGACGGACAAGAGGATGAAATCTTCTGGGGAAGATGGGGAAGCATTGCTGACCCAGTTACTACTGGCTTTGCAGTGGTGAGTTATGGAAAAATTACAAATTGCAGAAGCCATCGTGGTAGAGGGACGGTATGACAAAAATGCCCTGTCCCAAGTGGTGGATACCTTGATTTTAGAAACCTCTGGTTTCGGCATATTTTCCAATTCAGAGCAGATGTCTTTGCTGAGGCAAGTTGCCAAGACCCAAGGCTTGATTGTGCTGACAGATGGGGATGGGGCAGGATTTTTAATACGGAATAAAATCATCTCTGCCATTCCAAAAGAACATTTGAAACAGGCTTATATTCCCGATATTTATGGGAAAGAGAAGCGAAAATCCGCACAAAGCAAGGAAGGCAAACTGGGGGTAGAAGGCATGAGCCCAGAAGTGTTGCGAGAAGTGTTGGAACGTGCAGGGGCATCTTTTTCTGGTAGAAACAAGGAGAAAGAGATCTTTACCAACACAGATTTCTATCAATGGGGCTTGACAGGGGAAGGCAGTGAAACGAGGCGAGCGAGATTACTGGCAATGATGGGATTGCCTAAAAACATGAGTAAAAAGGGCATGTTACAATTTTTTTCTGCCTGTTATGGACGGGAAGAGATTGAGAACTATTTGAATGAAATGTAGACAGAAGGGTCTTTTGGGGGGATCAGAAGAATGGAAAATATTAAAATCATCATGGGACGGTCTGGGACGGGGAAAACAAGGCAAATTTTAGAGACCATTCGTGACAGCCAAGGGGAACATATTGTTTTGGTGCCAGATACGGTTTCTCATAGAACAGAGCGTGAAATTTGCCGAATCTGTGGAGATGGCATCTCTTTAAGAGGGGAAGTCTTGACTTTTTCCCGTTTGTGCAACAAGGTGTTTCACGAATGTGGTGGAGAACATGAGCCAGAGCTAGACAAGGCAGGACGGATGGTATTGTTGGAAAAGGCGGTGTCTTTGTCCAATGATCGTCTGGAAATTTTAAATAAATACACCCAACAGGTTGGCTTTTATGATAAGTTAGTGAAAACTTTGGAAGAATTGAAAAGCAATCGTGTGTCAACAGAGACCCTCTTTTTACTAGATGGTTCCCAGTTACAACATAAAAAGCTGAAAGATATTGGGATGATTTGTGGGTTTTATGACAGCTTTACCAGAAATCTCACTGGGACTCAAGGGGAGAGACTGGCACTGAAAATGGGCGTCACAGCCCAAGAGCTTGACAATCAGATGGTGGGCTTTGACCCCAGAGATCGTATGTCACGATTGGCTGAAGTTCTTGCAGATTCTAGTTGGGGCGAGGGAAAAATCTTTTGGGTGGATGGTTTTGCTGACTTCACCCCCCAACAGCTTGGGGTTTTGGAAGAATTATGGAAGCAAGGGGAGTCCATGACCTTTGCTTTGATGGGAGATTTGCCAGAGCGAGGGGATTTGGATAGCATTTTTGCCCCTACCTTTCAAACTGTGGCACAGTTGGAAAATATGGTGAAATCCCATGGTAAGGCACTGGAGTTTCAAGAATGTGTTGGGGATTTTCCCTTGCGAAAGCCAGTGTTACAGCATTTAGAGGCAGAATTATTTCAGCAAAAGCCAGCCGTGTTTACAGGAGAATTGGCAGAGGAAATCAGGCTGTATGCAGGGAACACCATCACCAGTGAAGTGGAATGGCTGGGAGGAGAAATTCGAGAGCTTGTGAGGTCGGGTGGCTATCGCTATCGAGATTTTTTGGTGGTGGCACGGAATTTTTCTACGTATCAAAAAGAGATTCAAAGGGTCTTTCCACGCTTGGAAATCCCCGTCTTTGCCTCTTCTGTCCAAAATATATTAGAAAAGCCTGTTGTTTCTGTGGTGAATTTAGTGTTTCAGGTGCTCAATGGTCATTTTGCCACGGTGGATGTCCTTCGTTATCTGAAAACTGGTTTTTCCTCTTTAGAGGAAAGCATGGTGGATCAACTGGAAAATTATGTTTTGATGTGGGACATACAAGAGTGGAAAAAGCCATGGACTAAGCACAGCAAAAGATTTGATGGGGATATCTCTTTGGAAAAATTAGAAGAGATGAAGGCAGAAAATCACCCTGAGTACGAGAGAAAGCTGAAAGAGTATAATAGCAATCAAAGGACTTTAGAGATTTTGAATGGGGCAAGAAAAAGAGTGATAGCCCCTTTTCTCACCTTAGAAAAAAGCGTCAAAAAAGCCACTGGGAAGGAACAATGCAAAGGGCTATATCAATTTTTACAAGACATCAAGTTACAGGAACAAATCGAAGAGAGACAAGAAGACTTGCAAGCAGAGGGAAATATGGCTTTGCATAGTGAATATGCACAACTTTGGGAGATTATCTGTGTTGCCTTAGAGCAAAGCTATCAACTGTTAGAGGAAAAAGAGATGGCTTTTAGCGAGTTTTCCAAGATTATCACCTTGGTACTGGCACAGTATTCTGTTTCTACGATTCCCACTTATTTAGATCAGGTGACAGCAGGTGAAAGCACAAGGATGAAGAATCACCGTAGTAAGGTGGTCTTTTTCCTTGGCTGTGAAGAGAATGCGTTGCCCATGGTTTCCAGTTCAGGAGGCTTGTTGACAGACAAAGATCGGGCTCTTTTGCGAGAACTGGAAATTTCTCTGAATCAAGATACGGAAAGCCTTTTGTATCGAGAAATGACCAGTATTTACGAGATTTGTGCCCTTGCTACAGATAAGATTTATTTTTCCTATCCCACTGTGGGACAATCTGGGGAAAGTCTTGGTCCTTGTTTTCTCTTTCCGCGCTTGCAAGAGATGTACCCAAGCTTGACCCTCATCACAGAGGAAATGACAGAAGGTCGATTCCGCTTGGTGGCACCTGTGCCAGCGTTGGAGCAATCACGGGAATATCCTTTTGTGTTGGATCTTCTTGCCTGTGAGTATCCCAAAGAGGTGGCACAGATCGGCTTTGGCACAAGATGGTCTCGGGGACATTTGTCAGAGACAGGGGTAGAGGCATTGTATGGCAGTGGTGTTTCTTTGTCTGCCACAGCCCTTCGTTCCTTATATTCTTGTCACTATGGCTATTTCCTCTACTATGGTTTGGGGGCAAGAAAACGGGAAGTGATGACCTTTAACAATGCTGCTTATGGAAATATGGTTCACTATGCTTTAGAGGTTTTATTGCGAGACTTTATCGGTGTGACAGAGGAAGAGCAAAAGAAAGAACTTCTGCAAAATGCTTTGGGGAAAGTAGATGCTATTCTGGATGATTACAGAAAAAATCAATTAGGTGGACAGCTGAGCAAGCGAGAATATTTCCTCTTTCTGCGTATGGGTGGTTATGTGAAAGAAGTGGTGACAGATGTTTTAGAAGAGATGAGCCGTTCTGCTTTTGTCTATCAAGGGGGCGAGTCGAAATTTTCTTTGCCACTTTCCTATTTTACTGGAAAGATCGAAGAGGGGCTAGAGGTGACCCTTACAGGCTCTATTGACAGAGTAGACACCTTGGAAGAAGGGGATACCACTTATATTCATACAGTTGATTATAAAACTGGGTCAAAGAAGATGGATTACGCTGAATTTTATACAGGGAGAGATTTACAACTCTTTTTATATTATCTTGCCTTGGGTTCTGGGCAGATCATGGATTTTTCGGAGAAAGAACTGGAAATGGCTGCTTTGAGCTATTTGCCAGGGAAGACAATTTTGGGAAAAGGTGCCAGTGATATTTCTGTCAGTCGACGAAAAGAAGTGCGACACGTTGGGGTATTTACAGATGACATTGATATTTTGACAAAAATAGAAGCCCCTGTGAAAGATAAATTTCGTTATGTTTCTGCGAAGAAAAGGAAGAAAGACAAGAAGACAGATCCAGTTACCTGGCAATCTTTTGCGGGCAGTGATTTTCTGAGCGAGGAGTTGTTTCAGGATTTTCTAAGCCATACCAAAACTCTGTTGGGAGAGGCAAAGTGCCAGATTGAAAGTGGCAAAATCCTAGCAAATCCTTATGTTAGTGGGGAAGAACGTTGTAAATATTGTCCCTTTTTGAACTTTTGTCACTTCGAGGAAGGGAAAGATCAGGGACGAATAGATCAAAAAATCAATTTGGCAGAATTAAGAGAGAAGTGGAGGGAAGAGAAAGATGGAAGCAAATCAACAACAGAAAGCAGTGATTGAGAAAGAAGGATGTGAACTTCTGGTGGCAGCGGCGGCTGGCTCTGGAAAGACTTATGTTCTGGTGGAGCGATTGCTCAAGCGTATTTTGGGAGAAGAGCAAGCAGATATCACAGATTTTGTGGTCATCACTTTCACCAATGAAGCAGCCAAAGAGCTGAAACAACGGATTGCTCAGGAATTAAACAAACGTTTTGGGGAGAATTATCAAGATAGACATCTGAGACGTCAGGTGAGTTTGTTACCACAAGCGAGAATTTCTACGATTCACTCGCTTTGTATCTCTTTATTGCAAGAGTATGGTCATGAAATCAACATCAATCCTAATTTTCGTGTGTGTAGCAAAGGGGAAGCAAAGATTTTAAGAGATATGCAAGGGGAGCAATCCATTGAAACATGGTACGAGGCAGAGGACAACGACAGCTTTTTATCCTTGGTGAATACCCTTGCTTATGGGAATGATGACAGTGATTTTAAAAGTACATTGTTGCATATTTATGATAAACTCCAAAGTCATGAAAATCCAGAAAAATGGGTTCAGGAGCAAAGGGAATATTGGGAAGATATAGAGAATCACTCCTTTGCCCAGCTGAGGTGGGGGCGTTTGTGTCTGGAAAGATACTTAGAACAGCTGATTCTTTGTTTGGAAGAACTGAGAATGGCAGAAAAGCTTTGTCATGACTATCATGAAGAACTGGTGGAAAACTATTGCCCCCCACCTGAAACCTTTACTTTTGTGGAAGAAACCATTGTTTTGGTGGAAAAGGTTTTACAAGGGGAAAAGACTTGGAGTGATCTGGAGAAAAAACTAGAAAATATTATTTTTCCTGATGGGAAGAGCGTATCCAAAGAGGTGGATCAGGCAGAAAAAGAAGAGGTGCAGAAGTGGCGCAGCACAGCAAAAAAAAGGCTGACCAGTTTTTCTTATAACGAAGAAGAAGAGAAGAGCAAGTTGTTATTGCTACGAGAGAGAACCTTGCACCTGACGGATTTGGTGATGGACTTTTCCCACAGTTATCAACTGGAAAAGGAGAAGAGGAATTGGCTGGATTATGGTGATTTGGAGCATTTTGCAGTAAAGCTACTTTATGATCAGGAGGGAAACCCCAGTAAATTGGCACAAAGTCAGGGCATCACAGAGCTGATGGTGGATGAATACCAAGACTGTAATCGGGTGCAGAATGCTATTTTTTACGCTTTGTCAGAAGAAGGAAAAAGACTTTTCATGGTGGGGGATAACAAGCAAGCCATTTATCGTTTTCGTCTGGCTGACCCTAGTATTTTTACAGGAAAGTATGAAAGCTTTCATCATGAAACCCCAGAGAACAAAGGGGAAAAAGGCGTTGCCACAGTGCTTACTTTGGACAAAAACTTTCGTTCTCGTCAAGAGGTGCTGACAAGCTGTAACGACTTTTTTTCTCAAGTCATGACCATGGATTTTGGAGAAGTGAACTATAAAGAGGATGGGATGTTACAACTGGGAGGGACTTTTCCAGAATCACCCAATGACGCTTATTATCGCTCTTCCTATTTGCTTTTGGATTTAGAGAAATATAGGGAAGAAAATCCTTTGAAATCCTTGAAAAAGGAATATGCAGAGGCTTCTTTTGTGGCAAAAAAAATCAAGAACATGGTGGAAAGCAAGTTTCAGGTGACAGACAAATCTGGTGCACTGCGTGATGTGGCCTATGGGGACTTTATGGTTCTTTTGCGAAGCAAGAACAAAATGGTGCCCTATTACACCAAAGCAATGGCAGAGCAAGGGGTACCTCTGGACAGTCATCAAGGGGAGAATATTTTTGCTGCAGTAGAGGTGAATGTTGCCTTGGCACTGCTTCAAATCATTGATAATCCTTTGCAAGATGTGCCTTTTCTTTGTGTGTTACAATCCCCTTTGTTTGGCTTTTCTGCAGAAGAGCTTGCTTTGCTAAAACATGGTCAATATGGAAGATTTTATCAAATTTTTTCCAAGGCAGAATATCGCCCAGAAGGGGGAGAAGCCCTTGCCATCGCTCTACAAAAAAGAGACGAATTTCTTGCTTTTTTCTACCGTGCCAGACAAAAATCACGGGAGATGAGTCCACAGGATTTGTTGTGGCATTTGTATGAAAGTTGTCACTTCCTCAGTATTTATGGTGCTATGGACAAGGGAGAAAAAAGGCAAGAGAATTTACTTGGTTTCTATCAATTATTGGGAGAAGCCGACGCTGGAGGGCTGTTGTTTACAGCGTTGCAACAGGTTTTGCACTTGCAAGAAGAAGGCGAGATGACAAGTCCAGTGGGGAAAACAGGAGAAGGTCAGGCTGTTTTGCTTCATAGTATTCACAAATCCAAGGGATTAGAAAAACCTGTGGTGATTTTAGGTGGACTGTTTCGAGGTGTGAACTTGAAGGATACCAGAGGTGCTGTGTTGTTCCATCAAAAATATGGCATCGGGATGATGGATTACGATCCAAAGAAAAATAATAAAATTGATAATTTACCCCATGAGATAATCAAAGAACAGCTTCGTGGAGAGTCTTATTCAGAAGAGCTACGGATTCTTTATGTGGCAATGACTCGTGCCAGAGAGAAGCTGATTTTAGTGGATACATTGGACAATGCCACAGAGGAAATAGAAAAAATGTCAGGAAAAGAGGCATTGAACGGGTCGAAATTCAAAGAAATGAGGTCTCTGGGAGAGATTTTCATGGCTTACTTCTTCGCAGAGGAAGAGGGGGCAGAGGCATGGGATTGGGAGACAGTGGTCTTTGAAGATGGGGCGGCAGAGGTCCTTTCCGAGGGTGAGGAAGCCGTGGAGAAAGACTTCAGCCACCTGATAGCGTCGTGCAAAGAGCAATTTGATTGGCAATATGAACATCTGCCTGCCACATGGACGACTTCGAAAATCACAGCGACCCAAACCAAAGGACGAAAGATTTTGGAAGATGAGGATGGGGAGAGTATCTTCCTCCCAGTGCCTGAAATTGACTTAGATAGCACAGAAATAGAAAAGAAAGGTTTTGTTCAGCCACGTCAACCAAGATTTGCCCAAGAGGAAGCCCCAATGACAGCGGCAGAGAGAGGGACAGCTGTTCACGCCTATCTTGAATTTTTAAAGATATCTCCTGATTTAGATTGCTCTCTCCCACATTTAACAGAGGTGAAAGAACGTTTATTGGCAGAAGGGAAATTGTCTCAGAGACAATTTGACGTCATTTCTGTGGAGAAGATCGAAAAGTTTCTCCAGTCATCTTGGGGGCAAGGGGCGAGAGCGTCTTCTTGTTGTTCCCAAGAGTGTCGTTTTTCTTTGCTGATTTCTGGGACAGAGTTGGGAGAAGAGAGCGAAGAGGAGTTACTGCTCCAAGGGGTGGTGGATCTTTGGTATTTGAATGAGAAGGACCAGATTGTCATTGTGGACTTTAAAAGCGATAAAGTGAAGAAGTCTAGTCTGGCAGAAAAGGGAGAAGAGCATAAAAATCAAATGCTGGTTTACGGGAAAGCCTTGGCACGTATGACAGGAAAAGAAGTGGCAAGCAAGGTTTTGTGGTTTACAGAATTGGGGGCAGGGATAGATATTTCCCCATAAGATACTCATGCCCATGATCTTGGGGGAAATACGACGGTATTTAAGGGATAATTCCCCTATGCGAGTGTCACGTTCTTTGCGAGACACAGCTTATAAGGTGCTACAAGCGAAAGAAGCTTATCTTGCCCAACATCAAAAAGAACCGACCATGGAAGAAATCGCCAAGATATTAGAAATCACCCCAAAAGAGGTGATGACAGCTTTGGACGCTATTGCTGACCCCATGTCCTTGGATGAGCCGATGTACTCAGAGTCTGGGGATACAGTGCGTGTGGTGGATCAGGTGAGGGACAGCAAGAATACCGATGAGAGTTGGCTGGAGAAGATTGCTTTGAAAGAGGCAATTTCTCATCTGACAGATCGAGAGAAGCATATTCTTGCCCTACGCTTTTACCAAGGGAAAACACAGATGGAGGTGTCCAAAGAGATTGGCATCTCACAGGCACAGGTCTCTCGCTTAGAAAAAAATGCATTAAAGCAGATGAAAAGTGAATTATAATTTATACTAATTCTATTTGCTATTTTTCAAATAGAATTAGTGTCAGAAAAAAGCAAAAATCCCTCCCCACAAGGGGAGGGATCAATTTTTTTATTGACTTCTGGTAATGGCTTCTAAAATATCATAACGATCCATTTGGAATTTCTTTTTCATTGCCAACGCTTCATTGATTTCGATATCAATGAGCTGACCATCTTGGGTGGCGATGATACGATTTTCTTTCCCTTCTAACAGGGTTTTCACGGCTGTATAGCCCATACGGCTTGCCACTTCACGGTCACGTGCTGTGGGAGAGCCACCACGCTGAATATGTCCTAGGACAGTGACACAGGGGGTGATACCGATTTCTTCTTGAATACGGTTTGCAATTTCAAAGGAGTTGCCGACTCCTTCAGCGACCACAACCATAAAGTGGGTGGAACCACCTAGTCGAGCGGCACGGATTTTGTCCACAACATCTGTTTGGAAATCCAATTCTCTTTCAGGAATGAGCACCACGGTTGCCGAGGTAGAGATTCCCACGTAAAGAGCCAGATTGCCAGCACGTCTGCCCATGACCTCTACCACAGAGCAACGCTCATGGCTTTGCATGGTGTCACGAAGCATATCAATGCAATGAATGGCAGCATTACAAGCAGAGTCAAAGCCGATGGTATAGTGGGAACAGCCGATATCATTATCAATGGTAGCAGGAATGCCAATCACAGGAATCCCATGTTTTGACAGTGCTAGGGCACCATTAAAGGTTCCGTCTCCACCAATGGCAATAATGCCATCTAGTCCGATCATTTTACAGGTAGCAACAGCCTTTTTTTGCCCTTCTTCTGTGCGAAATTCTTCGCTGCGTGCTGTGTAGAGAATGGTACCACCACGGTGGATGATGCGACTGACATTGTCTGTTTGCATCACTTGAAAATCTCCACTGATTAAACCATTCCAGCCACGTCGAATCCCAATGACTTCTACGTTGTTGGTCAAGCCAGTTCTGACCACAGCACGAACAGCAGCGTTCATTCCTGGAGCGTCACCACCACTGGTGAGGACACCGATGCGTTTGATTTGTTTGCTCATAATAGCCTCCTAAGATTTCATCTGATAAGTGATTTTATTTTTTATGGCAATACGTTCACCATGCCTGATTCCCAATATTCCAAAAGAATTTAGGGTCGGGCATTTTGTCGTGTTGACATGGAATCCCAAAAGGATTCAGCTTCTCTGAAAGAGAGAGAAAAGGTTGATTGATAAAGGGAAAATTACTTTTTTTATTATCTCATTTTTTCCATGAGGTGTCAAGACTTCCCACAGAAAAAACAGGCTTTTTCAGGGGGTGAAAAAATTTTTTTATTTTTTTTAAAAAAACTATTGACAAAGGAGGAAATATCTTGTATACTGATTAAGTCGCTAAAGATTGTGGTTTGCAAAAGATATCTGGGAGCATAACTCAGCTGGTAGAGTGCATCCCTTACAAGGATGAAGTCACAGGTTCGAGCCCTGTTGTTCCCACCACTTTTATTTGGCTCGGTAGTTCAGTTGGTTAGAACGCCGCCCTGTCACGGCGGAGGTCGAGGGTTCGAGTCCCTTCCGAGTCGCCATTTGCCTCTATAGCTCAGTTGGTAGAGCAGAGGACTGAAAATCCTCGTGTCGCTGGTTCGATTCCGGCTGGAGGCACCATAACCTTATGGTCGTTTTTACCACCCTAAGGGAAGTCCTGTGATTAAAGCAGGCAATTTGCGAGTGTAGCTCATCTGGTAGAGCGCCACCTTGCCAAGGTGGAGGTAGCGAGTTCGAGCCTCGTCACTCGCTCCAAACAAAAAAAGAAGTTCCCATTTATGGGGGCTTCTTTTTTGTTTTGTACTTGATTGGTTCAAACTCGTTACCTCCACCCTTAAGTTTAAAAGAAAAGAAGGACGACCAAAAGGTTGTCCTTCTTTTTCTACTTGGGGTGCTAAAAACAAACAATCATTCACTGCATATTTGGAATTAGTTTTTGATTTCAGTACCATCTTCTTGGAAGCGAGTGATGGTTTTATTTTTTTTGTTGTACTCGATTCTTTGTTTAACTTCACCTGTTTTATGATATTCTTGCTCTTGGCGAAGCATGCCACGTCGGTCAAATGTTTTGCTGTGGGCGATGCGACCTTCTCGGTCATAGTCTACCTTATACTCTAGGACCCCTCCTCGGAATATTTCTGTTTTAGCCAATAGGTCTCCGTTGTAATAGGATTTGATTTCTTCTTCTCCAAACCATTCCACACGCATTTCCAGTCCATCGCTGTCTAAGACAGGTTCCTTTTCTGGCGATTCCTCTGTTTCTGTTTCCATTTTTTCTGTTTCTGCTGCTTCAATGGTTGGTTCCTCTTTTTTTGCTTCTGTTTTCACGGGTTCTTGGGTGGTTTCAAGAGGGGTTGGCACTGCTTTTTTTTCTGGTTTTAAGATTTTGTTTTCCCCGTTGCTACTCTTAATTGTTTCCAGAAGTTCTGTCTTGGCTTCTTCCGCTGAATCTTTTAATTTTTCAAGAAGTTCTTTTTGGGACTCTTCTGTTGAATCTTCCAGTTTTTCAAGAAGTTCTTTTTGGGAGTCTTTCGCTGAATCTTCCAGTTTTTCAAGGAGTTCTTTCTTGGAGTCTTTCGCAGAATCTTCTAGTTTTTCAAGGAGTTCTTTCTTGGAGTCTTTCGCAGAATCTTCTAATTTTTCAAGAAGTTCTTTTTGGGATTCTTCTGCAGACTCTTCTAGTTTTTCAAGGAGTTCTTTTTGGGATTCTTCTGCATTATCTATGATTTTTTTGAATATAGTGTCATTTTTTTCCTCTTGTTGAGAAAGGGCTGTGACAATTTCTTCTTTTTGCTCTGTGACCAGATCTTTTACCTGTTTTGTGAAGGAAGTCCAATGGTCAGTATTTTCCCCTTCTTTACTTTGGGGATTGTTTTTGATCATCTCATCTAAATTATTTTGGAATTTTTCCAAAGATTCTACCATTTGCGAGGTGGAATTTTGCATTTTTTCTTCAATGGTCTCTTGTAAATTCTGTTGTAATTTCTCATGAGACTGGGAAAGTTCTTGGGCAGAAGTTTGGAAGGAGTCAAGGATAGATTTATACTCCTCCTCCAAGGATTGGGGATTTTCCCCCACTAAGCTTTCGCTGATTTTGTCCCCTAGACCTTTTTGCAAGCTAGACAGTTCTTGGGAAAGTGCCATTTTTTGGTCTGTGAATAATTGACATTGACGGTTCAGGCTTTCTAAAATTTCTGAAATGCCATGCTCAGAGGAGGGGATGGCAGAAATTTCTATCAACTTTTCTTCTACACGTGTCAATGTTTTTTCCATTCCCTCCAGCTGTGGGGACATGGCAGAGAGTGCAGAAAGTTTTTCTTCCACTGTAGCAAGGTCTGAATTGCTGTGATCTTCCTCTAAAGTTTTGCCAGAAAGTCTGTCGTTGAGACGTTCCATGGCATTTTTATGGAGTTCTTGGGTTTCTTCGATGAGGGTCTTTAAGCGAACAAAATTGGTGGTAAAGGAGTCTCGCATAGACTTTCCTTGTTCTTGGTGACGGGTATCAATATAGTTTGTGATAAATTCTTGCTGTGCTGTGGCATTTTCTGTTAAAAGAGACATGATTTCTTGGCTTTGGTGGTCTAATTTGTTGCCAATCAAATGTGCCAAGTTTCCAAGGTCTTCTGCTGGCAGATCTATTTTTTCCATGGCTGGCATGGCTTGGGTCTCTCCTTCTACTGATGGCTCATTTTCCTGAGACACCACAGCTTGTGGACTGTTGGGAGAGATACGAGAAGGAAGTTCTTCAATTTCTGAAAAGAGAGAATCCAAAGCCCCATTCCAATCGCCGATGGCGCCTGCCAAATAGGTTCTTGTTTTTTCCATGGCAGTCATACTTTCTGCCTGTTGTCCAGTTAGCAAGCGAGAAATTTCTTGGGTCAGATTTTGGAAAGCCTGTGCCATGGTTTCTTCCATATCTTCTGGTAATGAAAGGTGTTCTGCACTCATTGGAGAAGGGGGAAGGTCTGTGCTTGGGAGAGAGCCATGGGTTTGATTGCTTTCTTTCACTGTTTCTGTGATATTGTTTGTGCTTTCTTCTAATGCCTGTTGGATTTCTTTCAGTGCTTGTTGGATGGCATATTCTATGGTTTGTTCCACAGTATGAGAGATTGATTCGTCGTGGCTTTGGCATTTTTCCATAGCAGCAGGGAGAGAAGATGCCAAAGCCTGTTCTAATGTGTCTTCTAAAGTCAGGAGCATGGATTTTTCCATGGCTGATTGAATGGAGGTTTCTAATGTGTCGTCCAAAGTCAGGGACATGGATTTTTCCATGGCTGATTGAATGGAGGTTTCTAATGTGTTTTCCAAAGTTTTCTCTAAATGCTGGGTAATGGATTCTGCCACAACAGAGTGGATAGAATCTGCCAAGGGACTTTCTGAAGATTCCTGAACTGGGGTGGTTTGTTCCACCATAGAAGGGATTGCGTTGTCCATTGCTTCTGTAATGGCTTCTTTTGTGGCAAGGACAAGGGTTTTGCTGATCAGCTGTGCCACTTCTTCTGGGTCGATTGGGGGGACAGGCTGACTCATTTCAGTCACTGGACCGTCTGTGTTTGCTGTATTGTTGCCTTCTGGATTTGTGCTTGCACGTTCCACACGAAGGGCAAGTTCTTCCAAGATATCCTCGTGGAGTTCACGCTCTTTGGAGATGAGATCACGGATTTCTGGGATATAATCCTCTTTGACTTTGTCTCCAGAGTTGTCCAGTTGACTTTTCACAATCATCACAACATTATCCAACATTTTAAATGTCTCGGTTTTACTGTCTAAAATGTTATTGAGAATGGATTCTTGTCCCTCGGTCAAATTGCCGTACATACGTGCCCATTCCTCGTGTAAAGCGTCCTTTAAGAAGGTGATAGAATCTTCCACCTTTTCTTCCAAGGTTTTTTCGATTGCCAAAAGGAGTTCTGCCAACACTTCTTGAGAAAGAGAATCCACTGATGCCATGGGAGATACCACGGTTTCTGAAGGCTCGGATGGGGCGGGCTGTTCAAAGCCCCCAAAGATATCTTGTAATTGCAAGAATTGGGACATCATCTCTTGATTTATGCTTTCTTGTTTGGACAAAATTTCTCGTTTTCCGGCGTAATTGATGTGATAAGAGAGCAACCCTCCCACAAAAAAGGAGCCAGCAGCTAAATAGTACCACTGTTCCCCCAAGAAAGGATAGGCAAGGAAATTTCCAACCCCTAAGCAAAGAAGCAAAGCAAAGCTGAGATTGGCACCACCATCACCATTTGTTTTTTCTTGATTTTCTTTTTTGGGTGGCTTTGGCTCTTTGGCGGGCTTTGGCTCTTTGGCAGGTTTTGGCTCTTTGGCGGGTTTTGGTTCTTTGACTTTTTTTTGCTTTTTGGGTTTTGTTTCTTCTGGAACAGTTGCTGTTTCTGGCATCAGCATAGTAAGGTCAGGGGTTTCACTTTTCTTTTTCTTCATTTTTTGCCCTCCTGTGTATGTGAAATGAATCATGAAATCAATCAATCATGTAATCATTCAATTCATTTATCTTGTGTATTACGTGTCTGCATTCCTTAAATAGTATAAACTGATTTGGTGAAAAAGTCAAGGGAGAAAAAAACTTGGAAAATTTTTTATCCACCCCCTTAACAATCTGGAAAGGAAGTCGATAGAGTATATGAAGCAAGTAAGCACAGTACACATACAAGCAAGGCAACTTCTCATCTGGGCGCCCTTTTGAGACGTTTTTTTCTGTTTATGTATTGTGCGGATGACAGGTGGCAAGGAAGCCGCTCTTGTATTCAAAAAAATATTTTTTTAATTACATGGAGGTTTTATTATGATTATTCAACACAACATTCCTGCGATGAACTCTTATCGCAATCTGAACAACAACCAAAACGCTATTGCTGGGAACTTAGAGAAATTGTCTTCTGGTTACCAAATCAACCGTGCTGGCGACAACGCTGCTGGTCTTGCAATTTCTGAAAAAATGCGTTCACAAATCACTGGTTTGGACGCAGCTCAAAAGAACGTAGCAGATGGTATTTCTTTGGTGAAAACAGCTGAGGGTGCATTGCAAGAAGTTCATGATATGTTGAATCGTATGACTGAACTAGCAACTTTATCTGCAAACGGAACATTCGACAACGAAGTTGACCGTGCTGCTTTGCAAGCTGAAGTTTCTCAATTAAAAGAAGAAATCAATCGTATTTCTGATTCTTCTAACTTTAACGGACAAAACTTGCTTGATGGTTCTTTGGATGAAGACTGGACCATGGTTACAGGCACTGCAGAAGTTGGTTACTATGAGTACAAAGAAAGCGCAAGTGCAGTCACAACTGCAAGTTCTGGTATCAAATTGGAATCTACTACAAGTAGTACCATTTACCAAACTACTGTTTCTGCTAACCACGGCTTCTTTAACTCAGCATTCGATGCTGCTGGCGAACTAGCTGGTACCATTGGTTGGGAAGCAGGTTCAAATTCAACTGGCGGTACAGTCTTAGTTGGTTATACTGACTCTACTGGTGCTGTTCAAACAGTCAGCGTTACAGTAACAGCATCTTCTGGCAATATGACAGCAAAAGAAATCTTCATTCAAGCGTTGGAATCTAGTGCTTTGGCAAACGAATTTACTTTCGAAACTAGCGAAACAGGTGATCTAACCATTACTGGTAAATATGAAAACTCTGTGGTTGGTCAATTTGTCATTGATAGAGACATCGACTCAACACTTGGTGGTGATAAACTGGGCTTAGATGGAAACGAGTGGTCAGCAGCTAACTCTGCAAGTGGTGAGATTGATCAATCTGATGCTGTCTTCAGCTTGGCTTCTACAGAAAAAATCCAAGTCAATGATGGTATCGTATTCAAATTCGAATCTGCTATTGACGAAGCCAGCGATGTAACAGTGAATGGTGTCGAATCCATCGGTGTGAAAGCAGGGGACGAAATCAAAGTGGACGGCGTGGTCATTAAGTTTACTGATCAAAGCCCTGACGAAGAACTAAGCCACTATGTTGATGAAACATCTGGTGAAATTGTCCGTTATGTCAGCATCTATAATGAAGACAGCGACGGAAAAAGCTTGGGCGTGCCTAAGAATGCAAACGAAATTGCTGAATCCGTTAAAGAAGCATTGTATGAAGCACAAAAATTATTGGACGAAAACGGTGGTTATACTTATACCAACGATAAAGACCAAGAAGTTTATGCAACAAACGCTGGTTTGAACTCCATGATCTTCAGCGGTGCTGATTCTAACGTGAACGTGGTTGATGGCAACTTGTACATCAGCAACGTAACTGAAAGCACAACCCGTAACGTCTATGGCGAAAACGGTCAAGCAATGCAACTTCAAATTGGTGATACTGCAGATGATTTCAACCAATTAGATGTTAACGTGCAAAACATGCACACAACAAACATGGGTACATGGGAAGATGGCGAATTGGTCTCTTCTATTGCAGATGTGGACATCAGCTCTTTGTCTGGTGCTGAAGATGCAATCTCTGTCATCCGTGACGCAATTAACCAAGTTTCTACCAACCGTGCAACATTGGGTGCTATCCAAAACCGTTTGGAACACACCGCTAACAACTTGTCCGTAATGGAAGAAAACATTCAAGACGCTGAATCCACAATCCGTGATACAGACGTGGCTGCAGAGATGATGGAATACACCAAAAACAACATTTTGATCCAATCTTCTCAATCTATGTTGGCTCAAGCAAACCAACTACCACAAGGCGTTCTTCAATTATTGGGTTAATTCTCATAAAAGGAATTTATTCCACCACCCCTTCGGGGGTGGTTTTTTTTGCTTATCAGCCTCTTTACAAAAAAATATCCCCCCAACGTGATTCGTTGGGGGGAAGAAATTATTGTTGTAACAAATTAGAAAATTTAGAAGAGTATGCCTCTACGATGGAAACATAGATGGGGCAAATTTCTGCGGCTTCTTTTAATGATTGAACCATTTCCATTGGATTTTTTGCGTTGATGGCATTTGTGGCAAAGACAGAAAAAAGCTCTTCTAAGGGAACAAATCCCACCCCTTCGTGAGAGAGTAAATAAGGGTTATAAACTTTGTTGATATAGCCATACATCAGAGGGATTGTTTGGGAAAAAAGCTTGTTCAAACGTGCTAAGTCAACCTGTTGCTCTTCGATTTCAACTACATCTGTCAAAGCATTTTCATTTTGTCTTTGTTTGCTTATAGCAAGACAGGTTCTCATTCCTAAATAAGCCCATAATTTTTCTTCTTTCAGGGTTTTGATGGCGAAATTGGGGTCATAGAATGCTTGTTCCACAAGTTCTATGGTATCTGGGTATTCTGTCATGACAAGATTTATTTTTTTCACCAATTCGTTGGAATTTGCTTGTAGAAGATAATCCAGTGGGTCTTCTCTCGTGCGGATATAGCCATAAAGAAGGTGCATATAAACAGGTTTTTCGAAAAATTTAGCATCTTCAGTGATATAAGCTTTGATTTGTTTGGTAAAGGCTTTGGGTTCGAAATTTTTCTTTCTTAAAGAGAGCAAAGCCGTATAATCGTCAATGACGTTTTGGGTCATGAGTTTTAGCACAATTTGTTTGTTTTCTTCTGGCAATTTTCTGAAAGTGTGGTCAAGATTATTGCGAAATTTATTGATTTCATTTTGTTCATTTTTGCTGTGTAAAAACTGATAAACTTCTGGCAAGACAGAATATTCTTGCCACTCCATGGCATAGTGAAGATAATCATTTAGAAAACAAAGCTGATCCATATCGTTGTAACAGGTATAGGACTTGTAAGTATGAAGAATTTCTTTTCCTTTTTCAGGCATACGCAGTTCATAGCATATTTTTAATGCGTAGTTGACGTAATCGTAAAACTTCAGTTCGTGGCAACGCTCATAGCTAATCAGCCCCACAGTTTGTTGATCTGGATTTACTTTTTGCTCGTTATATTTTTTAAAGTATTCCTCGCATTGGGAAAGGGATTTTTCATAGTTTTTTTCTTTGAACTTGGATTCAATATCAATGGCAAGGTATTCTGCCCAAATTAAGGCGTTTTTATCAAAATGTGGTGCTAAAGAAAGTAAAGTTTTTTCTGTTTTTTTGTATTGATCCCAAGACTCTTCTAAAGAAGCAAGCTCTAAACCCATGAGAAGCATGGTGGCATAGTCATAATAATTTGGTTTTTCCTGACTTTCTGCCATGGCAAGTCCGGCAAGCAAGGCTTCTTTTTTCGGACCGGGTTTGACACGTCCTTTGATGAGCTGTTTGTGGTTTCTCAGCACAGTTGGGTCAGCTTCGATCTCTTTTAAAAGAATTAACTCGTTGCGAAGACGTTTTGTTTCGATTGTTTTATCTGTATAGCCCCAATGGTGATGGATCATATCTACGTTGCGACGTTCTCCAATGGTTGGGATTGCCTCGTGAATATTTCCGATAAAATAGCGCTTTCCTTGAAGGGCAAAGTTGAATCCCAAGGTCTGATAGGTCAGGCGATAGTTATTGTTTTTGGTCGCTGTTCTGTAATTATAAATGGGCATATTCACGCTGTCCATATGATGACTGTCTTTGCTGTTCATGAACTTGATCATTTCTTGGATGCTGTCATCATAGTCATTGTCTGTGTCACAGTACATAAACCAGCGACCTTCTGCAAGTTCTACAGCTGTATTACGAGCAGCAGCGAAGTTGTCGCACCAAGGGAAATCAAGAAGAATGTCAGCGAATTCTTCGGCCACTTCTCTGGAGCCATCCGTAGAGCCAGTATCTGTCATAATCAGTTGACAGGGTATGGCATCACGCAGAGGCTGAAGGGTTTCCAGACATTTGCGGATATAAGCGATATCGTCACGGAAAATCATACCAATTGTCAGTTCGTATTTAAAGTTTTGAATGGGAATTACTTTTTTTGCTACAGCTGGTTTTTTTGTGTTGGGTTGTTTCATTTTGAAAACTCCTTTTATAAATATAATTAGTCATAGTATACCACAGATTACAACAAAAAACAAGTATTTTTTAATTGTCAACCACCAACAAGAAAATGGTTGACAATCAAAAAGAGCTATGGTATGATAAGTAAAAGGAGCGTGATTTTTATGATGAAAACAAAAGAATTGACTTATGGGGCGCTGTGTACAGCGATGATGGCTGCTTGTTCGTGGATTACGATTCCCACAGCGACAGCGCCATTTACTATGCAGACTTTTGCAGTGTTTTTCACCTTGTTTTTCTTGGGTGGGAAAGATGGAACCAGATCAGTGCTTGCCTATTTATTGTTAGGGGCAATGGGAGCACCAGTCTTTGCCGGTTTTACAGGAGGACTGGGGATATTATTGGGAAGCACAGGGGGATATCTGATTGGCTTTCTTGGAATCGCAATGTTGTATTGGATGGCAAAGCCTAAGGGGGAAATCATGTCTGTTGCTGTGATGATTCTGGGGCTTTGTTTGTGCTATCTCTTTGGAACAGTGCAATTTGTTTTGCTGTACAGTGCAAATAACCAAGGGATCGGATTGTTAACGGGTTTTTCTTGGTGCGTGTTGCCCTATATCATTCCTGATTTACTGAAGATGGCTTTGGCACAACAGCTTGCAGTGCGGTTGAAACCACATTTTAAAATAGAAGATTAAAAAAAGTTTCATAGATAGGTCTTATCTTTCCTTGTAGAGTTGACCTTATCTCTCCTTGCAGTGTAGGTCTTATCTCTCCTTGCAATGGGTCTTGCTCTCTCTTTATTTTACAAAAGAGAAGAAAATTAAAAATAATTTAAAAAAATTTTTTCCTTTCAAAAAGGCAAAAAAAGTGATAAAATCAGGATTTGCTTCTCTTTCCATCGGATTAAGTGAAGTTTTTGTGAAAGATGCGAGTAATTCTTTTTTAATTGGAAATTAATTTGGGAATTTTTTCTGCTATTT
The DNA here is from genome assembly GCA_044432725.1 of Eubacteriales bacterium. Lineage (GTDB taxonomy): Bacteria > Bacillota > Clostridia > Oscillospirales > Oscillospiraceae > JAWXUK01. The sequence goes on along the minus strand of JAWXUL010000003.1, from coordinate 112,698 downwards.
CTCTATTTCTGGAGATAAAAAAATTAAAATTATTTTCAAAAAAAGCCTTGACACTTGTCTCTAGTTGTGGTATATTATATCTAGTAGGGAGATGTTGTGCTACTTCTCCTTCTACTTAATAAGTTTTTCTCCATTTCATTTCTGAAAAACCCGTTTTTTGAAGTATTTTGCTTCTAAAAACGGGTTTTTTGGTGATTGAATCAAAAATCACATTTTTTCTCTGGGAAAGACTTGTTTTTTTGTGAATCTTCACCATGGCTTTTTCATAAAATTGGAATAGGTGGAAAAATAAATTTCCAGTTTCATTTCTTTTCTTTCTTGTTTAAGAGGAAAAAAAGTGATTAAAAAAATAAAAAGGAGGAAAACTAAATGGGTCAAAGTGTAGAAAAAAACACAGAAGAAAATGTCCCTAAACAAAAAAAGAAAAAAATCATCCAAAGAACCCTTCTTGTTGTCACTTGTCTTTCCTTGGCATTTGTCTTGGCTTTTGTTGTTTATGTGAATGACTATTACAAAGCAGAAGAGATTGCCTTGGCAGTTTTGGCAAATGGAGAGATAGAGGTAGCGGATAATCTTTTGATTTTGCCAGGAGAGTCAGAGCTTGGGATTATTTTCTATCCAGGTGCCAAGGTGAAAGAAGTGGCATATTTGCCCTTGTTGTCCAAGCTACAGGCAGAGGGATTTACTTGTGTTTTGGTAGGGATGCCGTTTCACTTGGCGTTTTTCAATGTGAATGGTGCCGAGGATGTCTTTGACTTGGATTTACCTGTGGAGAAGTGGTATGTGGCAGGACATAGTCTTGGGGGAGGGATGGCAAGTAGCTATGCTTCTAGCAACCCAGACAAAGTGGCTGGGCTGATCTTGTTAGGGGCTTATGTCTATGGAGATTATCCCCCCAGTAAAGCCCTGACCATTTATGGTTCTTATAATGATAATTTAGAAGAGAATATTGATTATACCGAGAATATCGTGGTGATTCAAGGGGGGAATCATGCCCAGTTTGGTAATTATGGCAAGCAAGAGGGGGATCCAGATGGGGACATCACAGCAGAAGAGCAGCAAAATATCGCTGTGTCAGTGATTGTTGATTGGATTTTTTCATAAGGGAACCTTTAAAAGAGCATTCTCAAGGCTCCCTTGACTTTCTTTTATATTTATGGTATATTCATATTCACTATCTCAGACTCATTTTGCTCCAATGAAAGGGAAAAGACCTGTCTCGTCTTGTAGGTTGATGATTTCTTGTGAAGGAGAAGGAATGAGTATTGAAAAGAACATGAAGGAGTTTTTTATGAATTTTCGCCTTGCCCTTGTTGGTGTTTTTTGTCTATTTTTAACAGCCTGTTCTCAGGAGGAGGATACGCATACCACCGAGGTGTTTCCCCCTAGCCTTAGCTTTGCAGGGGAGACGCCTCCAGAGACAGAAGAGGATGTCATCGAGAAAGAAGAGGAAAAAGAGAGCGAAGAAGAAGAGGAAGAAGGCATACGCCGTCAGGTGGTTCCAGAATACGCCACAGCTTCTAGCTATTTTCCTTCTTCCCCTTCAGAAGAATATACAGCTGATATGAGTTTTGATAACACAGAACTGACTGCATGGGTCGAGAACGGAGATGGCTTTGGGGCAGGGGAGTGGCTGTGTCACCATTTTCCTTGGCTGGAAGAGGTGCAAGAACTGTGGATTTATAATGGTCATGGAGAGTTTCGGGATAAATATGCTGAAATATCAGAAATCAGCCTAAGCTTTTCCTCTGGGGAAGAGGGGATTTATTCCTTACAGGCTGGATGGAATATGATTGTTTTGGAAGAACCTGTGATGACAAATCAAGTCAAGCTGACGATTTTGAATGCAGATGCCAGTAATGGGGAAAATTCTGCCATTGGAGAGATGAAGCTTTTTCCTTCCAGCGAAGAGGGTGCCACAGCACAGTTGGGCAAAGAAACTGTGCTGAAAAATATGGGGGCCTTGGGGGATTGTAGCAACATTACTCCAGAACAAGCACTTGCTTTTGCTGTACAACTACAACAAGTGATGGACTGGGCAGAGACCACCAGTGCAGAACGAGGACAACTGGGAGAGGAGTACAGTTTTTATACAGGGGATGCCCTTTTGTTTGCCGGTGGCGATGGGGTTCCAGTGCTATATTATGACTATGATTTTCCTGTGGTGGATTCCTTGTTTGTCACAGAGACAGACGTTGTGGTTTGGGACGGGCAGTATGCCACCCGTAGTTTTTTTGAATATGCAGGGAAAGACACCAATATCAACTGGATTTTGCCAGGGTATGTCTATGAGAAGAAAGGGGAATATTTCTTCGGTTTGACAGAGTATGACCTGTATGGGAGTGGAAGTTTTGGATTGATTGCCATTATGGGCTTTGATGGGGGGATTCCCAGAGAATCAGCCGATTATATCTCCTTTTTATGTCATCCATCCAGAGGTGCTTATACCTATTCTGCTGAGATCGCTGATTATTATTTGATGTCTTACCTCAGTTCTTTCCCCTTAGAGCAACTTGAAAATCTGGTGGGGGATGGGGGAGATGCTTATTTTGAATTTAATGGGACAAATTTTTATGATAAGGACTTGACCGCCTCTTCCAATTACAGTACTTGGGTGAATGCAGTGCGACAAGTTCGCATTGATGCAGGTTATGAACAAGTGAAAGAAGTACAAAACGGGGAAGTGGTTTTGGCGGGACTTTTGACCTTGGCTTCTGGCTATTTTGAAGAGGAAGAAGAATTTACAGGAGAAGAACTGGATTTTTTACCTGATTATGAGTAGAGAATAGGAATAAAAAGCAGTAATATGTTTTAAAACCCTTTTAAAATCCTTTAAAAGGTAAAAAAATTGTCCCCAAAGAAAACTTTGGGGATAATTTTATATGGATTCAGTTTTTTGTGTTGCCTTAGGTAAAATCTAATTGCTCTACCACGATATCCCCTACAGCAGTCAGGCAGACAGAGCCACAAACCATTTCTGGGGGATAAAATTCCTCTTGGCTGTCTGCCACAGCATTGGAGAGGGTTTGGAAGGAATTGTTGAAAATGCTGTAATCGCTTCCTTCTAAGGGGGCGTCAAAGTCCACAGAAACGATATTTTTTTGTGCAAGGATTAAAATCACTTCTGCTTGTCTTTTTATTTCTGAAAAATCTTCATCTCCTGTTTCCACAAAGACAGGTTCCAGACTCATGTGACCTTGTTCATTGGGGTCTTTGGCACGGAGCAAGAATTGTGCCACGGGGAGAAAGGGGCATTGGGATAGTTTTTGCAAAAATATTTCTTCTTGCGGGGTGATCATGACTTCCAAAGGGTTGTCGCTGTCTGGGATACCACTCCCACCACCACAGCCACCTGCGCCATGACTGCCACAGCCTCCACAACCACCTGAATTGTGACTGCTACAGCCACCACCACATCCATGTTCTGACATTCTTGTTACCTCTTTTCTTTTGGGAAGCGCTCAAAAAACAAACAGCGATCATCGTAAGTCTTCCTTCTCTGCTTCTTCTGAAAAAATCATGAATCCAAAGGGGATTTCTTGTTTTTTTAGGAGCAACTGGAGAGAAAACAGGATACTTTTATCACCAAAGTTTTTAGATTGTTTCCTTGTTGTATCGTTGCCCCTAGGGACAACAGGGATTGGATGATTTTATGATAACAGAAAATTTCCTTTTTGTCAAATTTTTTCCCCAAAAGACATTCATGGGCACGCCGTATGTGGAAAAACGTAGTTCTAAATCTGTGTTAAAATTATCAATGGCTTTGATCAGTCCAATACAGCCTACTTGAAACAGATCGTCCATATTTTCTCCACGTCTGGAATATTTTTGAATGACAGAAAGAACCAAACGGAGATTGCCAGCAATCAGTTTTTCCCGTGCTTCTTGGTCCCCTTTCTTCGTGCGCAGTAAGAGTTCTCTTGTTTCGTCTGCTTTTAAGAGTTTTAAATTCCCTGTGTCTACACCGCATATTTCTACTTTATACATCATTGTTTCTATTTCTCCCATCAAAGTATGTTGCTGCTTTTCCGATTCCTTCAGGGGAACGCTGAAAACTTGTGGGTGACAAGGGAATAACATTTTTGTCTGGAATGTTTTTTTCAGAAAGAATATCACTTGTCAGACAGAGTTTTTTCCACGTCCCTATTAGAAAGTATCTCCCAGAAAGAAACAAACATACGAAAAAAGCAAGAGGAAATATTTTATTATAAGGCAAAATTCGATGGTATTTTCAGGGGAGAGCCTTATCCATTTTTGACCGATTCTTGCAACAATTCAATCTGTGCCACTGAGATTTCAAAAGCAGTTCTCTCTTCGCTACGCTCTCCGAATTTTTTGGTATAGATTCTACTTTGCAAGCGTCCTTCTAAGGTGAGGGCTGTGCCAACGGTATATTCCCCACAGCGTTGTGCCAAAGCCCCCCAAGAGATACAGGGGAGATAGTCTGTGCGTCCATAGCTTCGATTGACAGCAAGCATCATATCGCAGATGTCACGTCCCAAGGGGGTTCGGCGATAAATTGGAGGTTTGCATAGTGTGCCAGCCAGTTTCAGCTGATTGGCATCCTCTCCATCTTCTCGGATGATTTCGTTTGCGTGGACTGTGATGATCAGCCGTCTGGCGCCATTTTGTTGTTTGTTGAAAGAGCGTACCTCTCCAGCGATGGTCAGGGTATCTCCACAGCACAAGCCATATTGGAGAGATTCTGCGGCGATGATTTTTACTTGATCTGTGGCACCAGAGAGCCTTGCCACAGCAAAGGGGAAGACATAGTATTCTGTGCCATGGCTACAGTGGGAGTAACAGGGGTTGTGGCAAAGTTTTCCATGTAAGAGAATTTGATTTTGGTTCCAGTTTTTTTCCATCAGTATAACACTCCTTATTTTAAGAGGATGAGCCTCTTGTGTGTTTCTAGCTTATGAGGGAAAATTGGAAAGTATGTCCATTCATTGTAAGTTATTCAGGGTTAGGAGAAAATAATATGAAAAAAATAGCCATTTCTACTTTAAATTCAAAATATATCCACGCTTCCCTTTCACCATGGTGTTTAAAGGCAGGACTAGAGGCTTTTGGCCCTCCTTCTGTGACAGGAGAGGTGGTGGAAGGGACAATCAACCAGAAGCAAGAGGACGTATTTCAAAAGCTGAAAGATTATTCTGTGGTTGCCTTTTCTTGTTACATTTGGAATATTCACCAAACAAAGGCACTGGCAGAAGCTTTGAAAGAAAATCGCCCCGAGATGACCCTGATTTTTGGAGGGCCAGAGGTGGGTTATCATCCAGAGCGTATTTTGGAGGAATGTTCTTTTGTGGATTTTGTGTTGTCAGGAGAGGGGGAACTGCCCTTTGCCCAGCTTATCACAGCACTTTCTTTGGGGGAAGAGACTTTTGATCAGGTTTACGGCCTGTCTTATCGCAATCAGCAGGGGGAGATGATTGTGGGGAAGGCATATCTTAGTGCAGAGGAGCCTCCTACCCCTTATTGTCCCAGCTATTTTGCCCAATTACAGGGTAGAATTGCTTATTTAGAGTCCTCTCGTGGTTGCCCTTATGCCTGTGCTTTTTGCTTGTCAGGACGTGGGGAGGGGGTGCGATTTTTCTCCTTGGAGCGAGTGAAAGGGGAAATCGTGGCACTTGCCAATTCTGGAACACAAACCGTGAAATTTGTGGACAGAACCTTTAACAGCTCTGTTCAGCACTGCGATGGTATTTTGTCCTTTTTGTTAGAGGAATACGGCAAGACCATTCCCACTTCTGTTTGTTTTCATTTCGAGATGGCAGGGGATATTTTAAGAGACAGCACCCTATTATTGTTAAAACAAATGCCCAAGGGATATGTACAACTGGAAATCGGAATGCAAAGTTTTTGTGAAAAAACCTTGGAAGCAGTGGGACGGAAAACCAATATCAGTAAATTATTGGAGAATTTACAGTCTCTCACAGAACATAGCAATCACCTTCACATTGATTTGATTGCAGGTTTGCCCTTTGAAGATTTAGAGGAGTTTTCTCGTAGTTTTAACATCGCTTATTCTGTGGGGGCAGAGATGTTGCAACTGGGCTTTTTAAAAGTGTTACAAGGGAGTGAAATAGGAGAAAATCCAGAGAAATTTCCTTTGGATTATGATTTAAAAGCCCCTTATCAAGTGAAAAGCACCCCGTGGTTGTCAGAAGAGGATTTCAAGCTTTTGTCTCTCATAGAAGATGTGGTGGACAGGTTGTATAATTCTGGACGTTTTTTTCATACTTTGGCATATTTGCTTCAGGCAACCTCTTGGGATGCCTTTACTCTGTTTCGGGAAATTGGCACAGGTTTCGTGCTAGAAGAGCGTATTTCCTTAGAGCGGTATATGGACGGAATCTTTGCACTGTGTCAGGGCTTTTCAGGGGTAAAGGCAAGTTTGTTGCGAGATATGTTGATGATTGATCGGGTGGAGACAAATTCCACAGGGATTTTGCCAGAAAGTTTGAAAATTGTGGATTCACGTTTGAGAGATTTAACCATTGCCTTGGAAAAGGATCCACAGTACAAACGTCCCAAGCATGGGAAACGTTTTGTGGGGATCTTGTATGAAGAAAATTGTGGCATTTATGTAGATTATCCCGAAAATGGAAAAAAACAAAAACATTTTCGGGAGAGATATCAGGTCCACCGAGTTTCTTTGGACATTTTGGAAAAGAAAGAGAAGCCTTAAGGCAAGGCTTCTTGTCCATTGAGCAAAGACTAATCTGCTGTTTCGTCCGAAGAAAAAGCGATGGAGCCGTTACTTCTTTTTTTCTGGGGTGCCGAGGCAGGACCAAGGATTTTTCGGCCATATTTGGCACGGAGTTCGTCGGTGGCTTGGGCGATTTTTTGATATTTTTCTTCTTTGTCCTCTCCTTGGTTGAAGAGGGTGAGTTGTTTGCCTGTTTGCTGAGAGGGGACAAGGGAAATGGCTGTCACAGAGACAGCACGGACAGGTTTCCGAAAATTCCAATGTTTTTCAGCCAGAGCGAAGGCAACTTCGCTGATTTCTTGGCAGAGGTGGCTGGGGTTTTCCAGTTGACATTGGCGACTGATGTTGTGAAATTCTGGGTCACGAAGGGTCAGCTGTACCCCATAGCAGTGGAGACCATGTTGACGCAGCCGCAGTGCCACATGGTCTGCGAGCATATAAATCCCAGAACGGATGGCATCTCGTCCTTCTAAATCCTTGGCGAAGGTGAGTCCTTGTCCCACGGATTTGGGGGCTTCTTTCAAGAAGAAGTCATCCACAGGGCTGTCATCTAAGCCGTTGGCATAACGATGGAGCATTTCCCCCTGTTTCCCCAACAGAAGAGAGAGGACTTTTACATCATAATTCGCCAAATCCCCTATGGTCAAGATGCCATAGGGGCGTAATTTTTTCTGTGTGGCTTTGCCTGCATAAAGCAAATCCCCCAAGGGGAGACGCCAGACGATTTCTTTGAAATTTTCTGGGGTGATTTCTGTGGTAGCGTTTGGCTTTTTGTAATCACTGCCTAGTTTGGCAAAGATTTTGTTAAAAGAGACACCAATGGACAGAGAGAGCCCTAATTCTTCTAAAGAACGTTTTCGAATTTCGTCGGCAAGAGCCACAGGGCTTTTGCCAAACAGATGGAGAGAGCCTGTCACATCCACCCAACTTTCGTCCACCCCATAGGGCTCTACAAGGTCGCTATAGTCCAGATAGATTTGGTTGACTTTTCGAGAGAAGTAGCGATATTTTTCCCCGTGAGCCGGAAGCAAAATCAGTTCAGGGCAAAGATTTCTGGCTTGCCATACGGTCTGTCCTGTGCTAACTTGGAAGGCTTTTGCAAGGTCGTTTTTGGCGAGCACCACCCCTTGTCTGCTGTGGGGGTCACCACAGACAGCCACAGGGAGGTGGTGGAACTGGGGGTATTCCAAAAGCTCTACAGAGGCAAAAAAGCTATTTAAATCGCAGTGTAAGATGACTCGATTCATGGCAACACCTTTTATTCTGTATATCCAAAATTACGGACATAATTGGCATTATCTCGCCAATTTTCCTTCACTTTCACCCAATTTTGGAGGAATACTTTTTCTCCCATAAAATGCTCCATGTCCTTGCGGGCTTCTGAGGAGATTTTTTTCAGCATATCTCCATTCTTGCCGATGATAATCCCTTTGTGAGAGCCTTTTTCGCAGAAAATAGTGGCTTCTACGTCAATGATGCCGTCATCTCGTTGGGAGAATTTTGTGATTTCGATTGCTGTGCCGTGGGGGATTTCTTTTTCCAGATTCCGAAGCAATTTTTCACGGATGATTTCAGCCATGATTTGTCGCTCTGGTTGGTCAGTAATCATGTCCTCTGGGAAGAGAAGAGGCCCTTCGGGGATGAATTTTTTCAGGGTTTTCAGTAACTCATCCACCCCTTTTCCTGTGCGTGCAGAGATGGGGAGAATGGCAGTGAAATCGTGTTCTTGTCGATAAATATCCATCACGTTTAGGAGGACATCTTTTTTTTCTAGCATGTCCAGTTTGTTGATGGCAAGAATGGTGGGACAGGAGAGACGTTTCATGGATTCAATCAAATCTTGGGTATTGAGAGAGATGGTAGGGGTGGGGTTGACCATCAAAACCACAGCATCCACGTCCACCACAGATTCCCGAACGACTTTGACCATATAGTCTCCCAAACGGGTTTTGGCACGATGCAAGCCTGGGGTGTCCAGAAAGACATATTGGCAATCCTCTTGGTTCAGGATGCCGTAGATACGATTGCGGGTGGTTTGGGGTTTGTTAGAGACAATCGCCACTTTTTCTCCGATGATTTTGTTCATCAAAGTGGATTTTCCCACATTGGGAGAGCCAACAATGGTGATGATACCTGATTTCATAAAAATTCCTCCATTTCTTTTGTAGCTTCTGCCAGAATATGTTTTTCACGGGTACGCATTTGCTGTTTCATGACGCCTTCGTCCACATGGTCATAGCCTAAGAGATGGAGGACAGAGTGAATGGCAAGATAGCAAAGTTCTTGCTGTACGCTGTGTCCATATTCTTTTGCCTGTGCTTCTACCCGTTCCAGAGAGAGAACCATGTCCCCTAGGGGCAGAAGGTCAGAATCCACGTCTAGCATTTCAGGGTCAGTGGGAGGGATGCCAGCGGTCAGCTGAAACATGGGGAAGGAGAGAACGTCTGTTGCCTTGTCCATGCCACGGTATTCTTTGTTCAGTTCTTGTATGCCTTGATCATCGGTCAAAAGGACATTGATTTCACAAGCAAAGGGGACTTTTTCTTCTTCTAATGCCATGGCGATGGCACAGCCAATTTTATTTTCCAGTTCAGGGGGGAAGTCTACTTCTGTTTCGACCAGTATCATGTGTGTCATAAGGCTACCTCATTATCTTTTTTTTCCAGTGTTGGGGAGTGGTTTGGTTGGCTGTTTTTCATAAGCTTGGATGATACGCTGGACCAATTCATGTCGCACCACATCACTGTGGGTCAGGCGAATGATGGCGATGTCATCAATGCCTTCCAACACTTTGGCTGCGTCTTTCAGCCCAGAAGTTTTGTTACTGGGTAGGTCGATTTGGGTGATGTCCCCTGTGATGATGATTTTGCTCCCAAAGCCCAAACGAGTCAGGAACATTTTCATTTGCTCGCCAGTGGTGTTTTGTGCTTCATCTAAAATAATGAAGGAATCATCAAGGGTACGACCACGCATATACGCCAGAGGAGCCACCTCGATATTGCCTTTTTCCAGATATTTTTGATAGGTCTCTGCCCCTAACATATCGAATAAAGCGTCATAAAGGGGACGGAGATAGGGGTCTACTTTGGATTGCAAGTCTCCAGGGAGAAAGCCTAAGCTCTCTCCGGCTTCTACAGCAGGGCGGGTGAGGATGATGCGATTGACTTCTTTGGCTCGGAAGGCAGTGACAGCAGCAGCCACAGCCAGATAGGTTTTCCCTGTACCGGCAGGGCCTATGCCAAGTGTCACCACATTTTTCCCAATGGCTTCGATATATATTTTCTGCCCCACTGTTTTTGCTTTGATGGGTTTTCCCTTTGCAGTGATGCAGAGGATGTCTTTGGAAAATTTACCGATTTCATTTTCATGACCTGTTTTCACAAGATTGATGATATATCTCACATTTTGCGTGTTGATTTCTTCTCCTCGGACAGAAAGGGACAAAAGCCCTTCCAGTGCTTTTACAGCAAGGGGGACATTTTCGGGGATTTCGCTAGAGATTTTCAGCTCTCCTTCACGGTTGCTTACAGAGACAGAAAGCTCGCTTTCGATACAGCGAATGTTTTCATCAAAGGAACCGAAAATATTTAAGGTGTCTTCAAAGCGTTCAATGTTGATTGTTTGTGTTGTCATTGGTACAACCTTTCTATGATTCGTCTAAGATTTCTTGTCTGGGGCTACCTTCTATCAGGATTCCAATCTCTTGCCTACATTCAGCAGAAAGTGTCACTTGGAGGGTGTTGTTTTTCTCCACTGCTGTAAATTCCCATTGGAGGAGTTCCCCTGTGTCCCCCAAGAGGGACTCTATTTCTTCTAAGAGAGATTGTTCTAGCATTTCTCTGGCGTATTGCTGATTGATGGTGCTTTGGTTCAGGCGATAGGGGCTTTGGGTGATGTGGGTGATGGCAACAGGAAGGGTTTCCAAAGAAGGGAAATGATAGCTTTCTCTTATTTTATCATAATGAGAGAGAAAAATCACGGGGTTTTCAAATAAAGTCCATTTTTCTCCCAACAGAAAAAATTCATAGGCATTTTGTGGGACACCATAGGTTTCCTTCACTTGGACAGAGAGAGGAATCACAGCCACAAGCTGATGCCAAGTTCTTGCCATGATTTTGCCAGAACTGGGGACAGAAAGCCACTGGGAAGGGTTTTCACTGTATAAAGGAGGCTTTAGTTCCACAGAACCAGAGATCAGCACTTGTCCTTTTGTGATGGTGTCCCCCGCAGCTACCATTTTTTCTCCTTGGTGGACTTGGATTTCCTCGACTATGCCTGTGGCAGTGGAGATGATGTCATAAAGTCCTTCGGTGGGATAAATTTCTGGAGGGGGTACAGATTCACGAACGGTGACTTCTACCCTTGTGCCATGGAGATTGATACTTGCCCAAGACATTCCCTCTACTTGAGAGAGAAGATGTTGTTGCAGATTGCTCAGGGAAAGACTGGGGCCATAGCTTCCTGTGTGGAGACCAGCTTTTTCCAGTGCAGAGCGAATCACGGCAGTTTCTATGGTTTCGTTGCCTGTGATGTCAATGAAAAGAACAAAACGAGACAGGAAGGTGACAGCAAGGAGGGACAAGGTGAATCCCAACAGAAAACTGCTGCGGTGACGGAGTTGAGAGAGGAGCATGGGTAGACCTTGGGAGCGGGTTTTGATGACCTCTCCTTGGATTTTCCTTGCCAAGGTTTGGAGATGTCCATATTCTTGTTTGGGGATGGTCAGGGAGATATGGCTGTCATCCAACCAAACAAGTCCCCAAAAGGGCAGATTTTCTTGGGCGCAGAGGTTCAGGAGTCGTTGGGGGAAGGGGGCAGTGACAGAGATTTCTTCTTTCCCACGGAGAAAATTTGTGATTTTTTCCATCTGCACACCACCTTATTCCAAAGTGATGGCTGTGATTTGCCCTGTGATCAGCAGTTCCAGAGAAGTCATAGTGCGTAGTTCCAAGGTGCGTCCTTGAATTTTATATATAATATCCCCCCCACTGATGTGGATTTCTTCTTCGCTGTAAGAAAGGATTCCACGATGGTTTTCCACACGCAAGGCATTGTCTCCTGTGAGCTCGATTAGGGGAAGCCCCACCATGGCATAGGTGGGGAGGTCCAGAACGTCGCTGGCACGTTCTAGGAGAGATTTTTTTCTGGGGTCTGACATAGGTATCACCTCATAAAATTTTAGGGAAGCTCTCGAAACGTTGGAACAAAATCGAACCATCTGTTCAGCTGTTTGATTTATCTTATGAGGGGAACCCTTGTGATATAACAACTTGAAAAATGATTCAGCCACAAGGCACAATCATTTTCATGATTTCAGTCAACAACAGCAAAGCTGTTGTTTGAAAGGGTCAAACTTTATATGAGAAAATCTTCTGGAGAAAGTCCAGAGAAATCTGCTTTTCTTGGACGAGGGGGGACACGTTTTAAGGGGTCATAGCTGAATTTTCTGCAATGACTGGTGGCTTCCATGATGCCTTTTTTATCACAAGCCACCTCTTCCTGAGAGAGAGGGCGGCCGTGTTGGCAGTAGATGCAAAGAGGGTCGATATCTTTTTTAAAGAGGGACATTGGGTACTTCCTTTCAATTCTAATCCTTTGTATTATACACTATTTTATTTTTGATTTCTAGTCTTTTTCGGAATAATCTGGAGATAGGCATTGAAAAAAATAAAGGCAAAGAAAGCAAGGAGAAGAAAGAGAAGGATATTATCAAAGTGCCACAAGAAAAGAAGAAAAAGAAGAGAAAAAATCCCTTGTAGCAAATTCCCTATAAAATATAGTTTCATGGATAGGTCTGTCTCTTGGGCAAGGGCAAGGACTTGGCAGTGGACAGAGATACCACTCCAACCAAGGAAAAAGGCAAAGAGCAAAAGCTGTGCCATGGTATTTGGGTGAGAGGATAGGGCAGAAACCCCAGAGGATAGCTCGATGAAACCAGTGAGGAGAGGGAGGGCTAAGTCAGGAGAGAGAGGGAGAAGGGAGGCGATAAGGGCTAAGATACCAGATAGAGTGAGCAGTCGAATGAGGACACAGAAACACAGGATAAAGGCACAAATCCGCAGACTACTGTCTAAAGCTGTTGTTACAGACAAGAGGAAAGAGGGGAGGAATTTCTTCCCCTGTGTCAGGGCGATGGAGGGAGGAGGGAGAGGTTTTCCTTTTGGGACTCTTTGGGCAAAGAGAATCCCCACAGCGAAGCTACCAAAGAGGTGAGAGGCATAGAGAAGATAGGCAAGCTTTGGGTCTTTGAAAATGCCAGCACCAATGACCCCAAGGATAAAGGCAGGGCCAGCGTTACTACAAAAGCCGAGCAAACGTTCGGTTTCTTCTTTGGTAGAGAGTTTGTTTTCATATAACGTCAGTGCTGTTTTTGCCCCCACTGGAAATCCACCGATGATGCCAAGGAGAAGAGGGGTGATGCAGTTGGGGTTTAGACGGAACAAAGGCTTCATCATGCCTCCCAAAGCTTTTCCTAAGGGTATGGAAAGTCCAAGATCAATGATCAGGGAAGAGAGAATGAAAAAGGGGAAAAGGGCAGGGATAATCAGCTGATAGCAAAGGGACAAGCCTTCTGTCACAGCGGCAGAGGTCTCTTTTGGGAAAAGAATTAGCCCGATGGTGGCGAAGGTAAGGAGGAGACTTTGGAGGAAGAGAGGAGAGATTTTTTTCATAAAATAAGCACCCATTTCAAAAACGAAAAATTTTTTGTTAATTTTTTTAAATAGCTATTTACAAAGCCCTTCATTTATAGTAGAATACTCCTATTCTTATGAGTGTTTTAGGAATAGATGTCAATTATTGGAAGAATAGGGGAAAATTATGAAATTATATACAATCGTCTTAGGTGCTGGAGCGGGGAAAAACATGACAGTTCGAGCCAAAGAAACCTTAGATCAGTGTGAATATATTGTGGGATACAAGAATTTTGTCAATTTGCTTGAAGTGGATTACATGGATAAAAAGTTGATTAAAACAGACCTTGGAAATGATGCTGAAGCTTGCCACGTGGCAATGCAAAAAACAGTAGAAGGCAGCGTAACAGCTTTGGTACTGGCAGGAGATACTTCTGTTTACAGTACATCTAGTTTGCTGATGGATATTATGCTAGAATATCCACAAGTGGAGATTGAAATGATTCCTGGGGTCAGTTCTGTGCTAACTGGGGCTGCTACTTTGGGCTCTCCCATTTCCAATGACTATGTGGTTCTGTCCTTGTCTGAGCAGAATATGACATGGGAAATCATCGAGCATCGCTTGATGGCTGCTGTGCAAGGTGGCTTTGTGATTTGTATTCACAGTCCTGTTTCTCCTGGACGTATGGATGCACTACGCAAAGCACTTCGGATTTTGCTGTGGAAACGGAAACCAGAGACCATTTGTGCCTTTGTCAAAGGGGCTGGTACTTGGGGCGAGAAAACAGTGATTCTTTCTTTGGAAGAGCTGTTTAACAGCATTGAAATTGATATGGGAACCATTGTTTATATCGGGAATGACCAAACAGTTTCTGTGAACGGAAAAATGCACACCCCACGAGGATATTCCGATGTGGAGGCACTTGCTACAGGCATTTTATAGCATCTTGACTCTATTCCCCCTTCTAATCGGAAGGGAAAACGACAACTGAGAGATGATTTTTCAGAAAATCATTTTCTAAGTTGCCTATTGCGTATTATCTGCATCACAAAAGCAAAAAAAGAGGAAAAAAAGTATGGCAAAAGAATTGATTCGTCTGGCTGCCTGTTCAATGGCATATGGAGAAGAAACTGTTTTAAAAGGCATTGATTTATATATCAATGACAGTGAATTTTTGACCCTTTTGGGACCCAGTGGCTGTGGGAAAACCACCACTTTGCGTATCATTGGTGGTTTTTTGACAGCAACTTCTGGGGATGTTTTTTTCGACGGCGCTCGGATCAACCATGTGCCACCACACAAGCGAATGGTGAATACGGTGTTTCAAAAGTATGCACTTTTTCCTCATTTGGATGTTTATAAAAATGTAGCTTTTGGTTTAACCATTCCTAAAAAAGGGGAAGATGGGAAGAAAATCAAAATTTCCAAAGAAGAAATCAACAGCCGAGTGATGGAAATGCTGGAAATCGTGAATCTAAAGGGCTTTGAAAAGCGTTCCATTTCTGAACTTTCTGGTGGACAACAGCAACGGGTTGCCATTGCCAGAGCTTTGGTCAACCGTCCTAAGGTTTTGCTGTTGGACGAGCCACTGGGGGCATTGGATTTACGACTGCGAAAAGATATGCAAAGCGAGTTGAAACGGATTCAACAGGCGATGAATATCACCTTTATCTATGTGACCCATGACCAAGAGGAAGCCCTTGCCATGTCTGATACCATCGTGGTGATGGACGAGGGGAAAATCCAGCAAATCGGCACCCCAGAGGATATTTACAACGAGCCAAAGAACGCCTTTGTGGCTGATTTCATCGGCGAATCCAATATTTTGGATGGTATCATGCCAGAAGATGGTGTGGTAGAGATTTTTAATCGGAAATTTCCTTGTTTGGACAAAGGTTTCCAGAAAAATGAGTCTGTGGACGTGGTGATTCGTCCAGAAGATATTGACATTGTGCCAGAAGCAGAAGGTCAGCTGAAAGGCAGCGTGACAGCTGTTACCTTCAAAGGGGTACATTATGACATCATTGTGGACTTTTATGATTTTAAATGGCTGATTCAAACCACGGATTTGTGTCCTGTGGGCAGTCGGATTGGAATCAAAATTGATCCTGATGGTTTTCATGTCATGAAAAAAAGCCAATATTCTGGACTTTTTGGCGATTATAGTTCTTACAGCGAAGCCTATGACGAGATTGCCCAGATAGAGGAGGGGGAGAAATGAAAAATCGCCTATCCTATCTAGCGGCTCCTTATATTGTCTGGATGGGGATTTTTGTGATAGCCCCCATTTTGATGGTGGTTTACTATGCCTTCACCACCAGTACTGGGGATTTTACTTTGGATAATTTCGTTAAAATGGGTGGTTACTCTGTCATTTTTACACGTTCTTTCAATCTTGCCTTGATTGCCACAGTGATTTGTTTGCTGATTGGTTATCCTCTTGCTTGTGCAATGGCAAGGGAGGGGGAGCGTTTTCAATCCTTTGCCATGGTGTTGATTATGTTGCCCATGTGGATTAACTTTTTATTACGCACCTATGCGTGGATGTCTTTGCTAGAAAACACAGGACTGATCAACCAATTTTTACAGTGGATCGGTTTTTTTGATTTATATAACAGTATTTTCGGCACGGATATTGAATTTTTTCGTATGATTAACACCCAAGGTGCTGTGGTTTTGGGCATGGTGTATAATTATTTGCCCTTTATGATTTTGCCGATTTATTCGGTGATTATCAAATTGGATAAAAGCCTCTTAGAAGCTGCCAGAGATTTAGGGGCAGATTCTGTGGGGGTTTTTCAACGTGTGATTTTTCCACTCTCCCTACCAGGGGTATTGTCGGGAATCACCATGGTGTTCGTCCCTTCTGTCTCTACTTTTGCGATTTCACAAATGTTGGGTGGGGGAACTCAGATGCTCTTAGGGGATTTGATTGAGTTGCAGTTTAAGGGTGGTGCTTATAATCCACAGCTAGGCGCAGCCATTGCCTTGGTGATGATGTTGGTCGTTGTTTTCTGTATGGCAGTGATGAATCGCTTTGGTGAGGGCGAGGAACAGGCGGTGAATCTATGAAACAGAGAAGGCTTCAAGAGAGAAAAGGAAACATGGGCGGTCGTTTGCTGATGTTTCTTGTTTTCCTCTTTTTATATGCACCCATCGTGGTGCTTATGTTTTTTTCCTTTAACGAGGGAAATTCTAGGACTGTGTGGAAAGGTTTTTCTTTGGTTTGGTATCAAGAGCTTTTCAGCAGTCGGCTGATTATGCAATCTGTGTACACCACTTTGACAGTGGCGTTGTTATCTACTGTGATAGCCACAGTGGTAGGGACTTTTGCTGCCATTGGCTTCTTTAATATGAAGAAAAAGTGGCGTAACCCCTTGGTGGTGGTGAATAATATCCCCATGATGAATGCAGATATTGTGACGGGTGTGTCATTGGCTTTGTTTTTGGTGGCATCTTTTCAGTTTATCTTGCAATTTACCACAGCACTAAATGAAAGCACAGGATGGTTTCCTGTGGTCAACTGGACCACCGGTTTTGGGACGTTGCTCATCGCCCATATTTGTTTCAACATTCCCTATATTATTTTGTCAGTCACACCACGCTTGCGACAAATGGACAAGCATTTGGTGGATGCGGCACAAGATTTGGGCTGTACTTGGTTTCGAGCCTTTTATCGAGTGATTTTGCCAGAGTTAAAGCCGGGCATCATCAATGGTATGCTCATCGCCTTTACCATGTCGGTGGATGATTTTGTCATCAGCCACTTTACAGCAGGGACTTCTGTAAGTACTCTGTCCATGGAGATTTACGCCATGACCAAAAGACGGATTACACCCTCTATCAATGCCATCTCGACTCTTTTGTTTGTGACGGTGTTGCTTCTTTTGGTGATTATCAATTTAAGACAAATTTCTCAAGAAAAAGCAAGGGAGAAGGGCAATAAGGGATAATATTCCTGTTGCAATTTTGACGGTTTCTAACCTGAAATAGTATAAAAAAGTGTGGTCATAAAGTGGGATGGGGATGTACCCCACTGCTTTTGATATCATCTGGAATACCCCAGATGATGGAATATAATGGCAGAAAACTGCCAAATTTATAACTGGAGGAATGATAAATGAAAAAGTTTACCTTGGGGCTTACCTGCTCTCTCATCTTGGGGATGGTTTTGTCAGGCTGTAGTGGAGATACCACGGGCACAAATACTGACAGCGCTACTGCTGGCAATGGGTCAACAAGTAGTAACGACAACCGAGTGGTGAATGTATGTAGCTGGGGTGAATATATTGACGAGGATTTAATCAGTCAATTTGAAAAAGAAACGGGCATTACAGTGAACTATCGTACAGCTGAAAGCAACGAGGCATTGTATGGACTGTTGAGCACAGGGGCATCTAATTTTGATGTGATTGTGCCTTCGGATTATATGGTATCTCAACTAATCGAAGAAGGGCTTTTGGCTGAAATCAACTATGACAATGTACCAAACTATGCGCTGATTGGGGATCAGTTCAAAGATCAACCTTATGACCCTGAAAACAAGTACACTGTACCTTATACTTGGGGTACTATGGGTATGATTTACAACTCTTCTGTGATAGAAGAGGAACTGACTTCTTGGGATGCGATGTTTGACACAGCTTATGCAGGGGATGTGCTGATGATTCGAAACTCTCGTGATGCTTTTGGCATTGCGTTGATGAGTTTGGGTTATTCTGTGAATACCACTGAGGAAAGTCAGTTGCGAGAAGCCCAAGACCTTCTGGTCACTGCAAAGAATGCAGGGGTGTATCAAGCCTTTGTCATGGATGAGATTTATAATAAATTAGAAGGTGGCGAGGCATCTCTGGGGGCATATTATGCTGGAGATTACTTGACCATGCTTGAAAACAACGAAGATTTGGTTTATGCTTTGCCAGAGACTGGGGCAAACTGGTTTATTGATGCCATGTGTGTCTTGGAATCTGCTGAAAACAAAGCAGAAGCAGAGGAGTGGATGAACTTTATGGCTTCCACTGAAGCTTCTCTTGCCAATATGGATTATATCTGGTATGCTTCTCCTAATGTAGAAGCCATTGAACAATATCCTGCTTATTACGAGGATTTGTATGGCGAGGCACTGGATATGGATCTTTTTGCCATTATGGCACCCAGTGAAGATGTGCTGAAAAATTGCGAAGGTTATTTGGTGATGCCTTCTGATATTCGCACTTTATACAACGATATGTGGACAGAATTGGGGATTTAATCATAGGCACTACCTCATCATAAAAATAAAAAAATCTCTCTGGTGTAGCATCTTGAATTAAGTTTGACTTTGTCAAACTTAATTCAATCTTGCTCAATAGTCAAATTGACCGTGATTTTCTTAAGAAAATCACGGAGATTGAAAGCAAAGCTTTCAAACAAAAAGATTAAGCCTTGTGGCTTAATCTTTTTTCAAGTTGCTATATCACCAGAGAGATTTTTCTTTTTTTGATTACAGTATACCTAAGACAACAAAAGCAATGATGGCAACAACAATCAAACCAATGGCAGCAAAGACAGCAATATTCGCATTTTTTTTGCCAGGAATGATGATTTGTTCCACAGGGGTGTCCATGAGAGCGGCTTTTCTGTCAGCTTCTTTTTCAGCGAAAGACTTCCCGCCTGGTTGATTGCTTGGGGATTCTTGTCTACGTATTTCCAGACAGTGGGGGCATCTATCGGTGCCTTTCTCCAGATGATTTCCACAGTCGGGGCAAGTTGTCAGATTTTCGGTATCAGAAGATGATTGAGGTAGCACAGCACCTTCAGCAATTTTTTTGCATTTGGGGCATTCGTCAAAACCTTCTTGAACGAGGTTGCCACAGATATCACAGGTTTTCATAGATTTTCCTCCTTAAAAATTTGTCTGGTTTATTATACTATAACAAAAATTTCTTGTCAAGAATTTACATAAAATTCGCAAAAAAAAGTAGAGGTTTCTTCAGACATTTTGACAGATATTCTGGAAAAATTTTAGGGGAATTTTTTTGCCATTTATTTTGACATTTCGCTCTTTTTTTGATATACTAATATGATGTAGAAACGCAGATAACATTGTGCAACAGTGCATGGTCCTTTTTTCTAGGAAGTCAGAGGAAAGTGAGGCGTTCCTTTTTCACTTGCAGTCTCACTGTTTTTACACAATCTAGCCAAGAAAAGTTTGGCGAAGATATTTATTCAACACAAAGGAGAAGGACAATGGCGAAAATTGGTACAATGATGGGGGTAAAAGCTTGGCTCTTAGTGGGCTTTCTTGCTGTTTCAGGCAGTTTGGGTGGGGTTTATCTCAACCATCAGGAGGCAGAAACCACCCTACCAGAGGATGTAGTGATACAGCCCACCCCAGAGAATACAAACCCCGAACCAGCTCCAGAGCCAGCACCAACCCCAGAACCAGAACCAGAACCAGAACCAGAACCAGAACCAGAACCAGAACCAGAGCCAGAACCAGAATATTTCACCATTTTAGGGGTAGGAGATAATCTGATTCACTCTCGTATTTATCAGCAAGCAGCAGGGCGTGAGGGGAATCGCTATGATTTTACCTTTACCTATCAGCAAGTGGCTTCTTACATTGCACAGGCAGATATCGCCAGTATCAATCAAGAAACTATGATGTCAGAGAGTTATGCTCCTTCTTCTTATCCCACATTCAACACCCCTGTGGAAATGGCAGATACCCTAAAAACTCTCGGATTTGATGTGGTGAACCTTGCCAACAACCATTTCTTTGACAAGGGGGAAACAGGGCTTCGTGATACTTTAAATCTCCTTCACAGCAAAGACTTTACTGTGACAGGGGCTTATCTCAGCGCAGAAGATTCTTGGCATATCCCCAAAACCACGGTGGGAGATGTAACGGTTGCCTTTTTGGGTACCACACAGCTGACCAATGGATTATCTTTACCCAGTGGTAGCACTTTAGTGCCATCCATCAGCGCCACAGAGGCACAAAAAGAATTGTTTTTGAAAGAAATCTCGGCAGCAGCTGGGGAGAGTGACTTGGTGGTGATCAATGCCCATTGGGGTTCTGAGTACACCCATACTCCCAACGATTATCAAACAGATTATGCACAACGTATGGTGGATGCCGGTGCTGATATTATTTTCGGACATCACCCCCATGTCTTGCAACCTGTGGAGTATTTGACAGCAGCAGATGGTAGAACTGCCATTGTGTGCTATTCTTTGGGGAATTTTATCTCTACCCAAGATGCTTCTCCTCGTTTGATTGGTGGCATGATGGAGGTAACTCTTCAGGTGCTAGAAGGGGAAGTGACCATCTATGATGTGGTATTTCAGCCTTGCATCACCCATTATGAAACGGCGGGTGCCAATGTCTGCGTTTATCCTTATGATACCTATACCCCAGAACTAGCCAGTATACATGGGATTCGTAGCACAGGAACTTTTTCTTTTGATTATATTTATAATACAGTGACCTCGGTGGTGGCAGGAGAATTTTTGCCAGAGGATTTCCATAACCTGTACGGTTCTTAGGAGTATAAAAGATGATAGGATTTCGTTGTGATTATTTAGAAGGTTGTCACCCCAAGATTTTGCAAGCATTGGTGGAGAGTAACGAGGTGCAGTGCAATGGTTATGGTAGTGACAGCTATTGCGATTCTGCCAGAGAAAGAATTCGACTTGCTTGTAACTCGCCCCAATCGCAAGTGCATTTTATCGTAGGGGGGACACCAGCCAACAAAACCATTTTGGCTTGGCTGTTGAAACCATGGCAAGGGGTTTTCTCTGCAGTGACAGGGCATATCGCCACCCATGAAACAGGTGCCATCGAGGCAACAGGGCACAAGGTATTGTCTTTGCATCACGAAGAGGGGAAAATCTCGGCAGAACAGGTGGAAAAATACTGTAAGAACTATTTTTCTGGTGCCAATGCAGAGCACGAGGTAGAGCCAGGGGCTGTGTATTTATCTCAGCCCACAGAGTTTGGCACTCTGTACTCTTTGGCAGAACTACAGGAAATGAGAAAAGTTTGCAATGCCTATGATCTGGCTTTGTTTGTAGATGGGGCTCGCTTGGGCTATGCCCTTGCCAGTCCACAAAATGATGTCTCTCTCCCCAATTTGGCGAAACTTTGTGATGTTTTTTACATTGGTGGAACCAAATGTGGTGCTCTTTGTGGAGAAGCTGTGGTGATTCACCCTGAAATGGGAGGACATTTCAGGAATATGATGAAACAAACTTCAGGGATCTTGGCGAAAGGTCGCTTGTTGGGGGTACAATTTGACACTCTTTTTCAGCAGAATTTATATGTAGAAATATGCAAAAATGCAGTGAGCCACGCTTTGGCGATCGCCAAAGCTTTTGAAGAGGCAAAAATACCACTTTATATTAGAAGTGGAACCAATCAGCAATTTCCAGTGCTGAATCAGTTGCAGATGGATTATTTTTTAGAGAAGTTCAGCTTCGAGATTTGGGAGCCATTGGAACAAGGCTTGACTGTGGTGCGATTTTGTACCAGTTGGGCAAGCAAGCCAGAGGAAGTTGGTATTTTAATTGATGCCATTTCACGGTGTCGGGCAAGTATCGGTGAGGATGTGTAAGGGCTCCTTAAGAAATCCCTAAGAAATCTCAAAGAAATCCCCAAGCCCCCTAAAAAACCAAAGGAGAAAACAATGAATATTTCAGCAATGGCTATGGAATCTTATTGCGAGGCATTAAGTACAGTGACCCCTTCTCCAGATCTGGGGTCTGCTTTGGCACTGAACATCCTTCAGGGGATGAGCTTATTGACTCGGGTTTGCTATCTCACTTTAGGCAATGAAAGATATGCCATTCATGAACCTTTGATTTTAGATTGTCTTCCTCAGTTGGGTGGTTTTCGGGAAAGTATTTCCAAGTATTTGGAATCAGGGCTTGCGTCTCAAGGGGAGGCTTTTTCCAGTGGAGGAGAGGAATGGAGGCAGTCTTTGCCCCAAAAATCTCAGGTGTTTTTAAGGTTGATGGCGTATTCTTTGGAGGGGCTGAAGCTTTGTGATCGGCTTTTGGGCTTTGCCAATCCAGAGGGGACAGGTGATCTGGGTGTTGCAGTTCATTTTTTCCAAGGAGGATTGGAAGGCGCTTGGCTGAATCTCCTTGTGACTTTACCAGAGATAGACGAGGAATTATATAGAAAATACGCCAGAGAAACAGGAGAAAAATTACTCTTAGAAGGACAAAGTTTAGCTGTTTTCCTGAGCAAGGATACTTTGTCAGAAGTCATGGGAGGATAGAATGGATAAATTACTACAAAACATCATCGCATTGATACTGATTGTTGTGGCAATACGAGTGATATTATTTTTAGTCGGGATTACATTGAGTATAATTGGTGATTTATTGGTTCTGGCAATTTGTATCGGTGGTATTGTTTTGGCTGTGAATTTTTTTCAAGAAAGGAAGTAGAAGATGAAAAGTGATATTGAAATTGCCCAAGAGTATGCGTTAGCAGAAATCGGAGAAATTGCTGGAACTGCTGGGATTTCTTCTGAATACTTAGAACAATATGGGAAATATAAGGCTAAAATAGATATTAAGCTTCTCTCTGACAGTGAAAAAGCAGATGGGAAATTGATTTTGGTCACAGCCATCAACCCCACCCCAGGGGGAGAAGGAAAGACCACCACTTCTGTGGGACTAGCAGATGCCTTTGGGAAGTTGGGGAAATCAGCTTCCCTTGCCTTGCGAGAGCCTTCTTTAGGTCCTGTTTTTGGAATGAAAGGTGGCGCCACAGGGGGTGGTTATGCCCAAGTGGTACCAATGGAGGATATCAATCTTCATTTCACAGGAGATTTTCATGCCATTGGGGCAGCCAATAATTTGATTGCCGCCATGTTGGACAACCATATTTATCAAGGAAATGTGCTGAATATCAACCCAAAGACCATCACGTGGAAGCGAGCTGTGGATATGAATGACCGTCAGCTTCGTCAAATCATCGGTGGTTTGGGGGCAAAGGTGAACGGAGTCCCGAGAGAAGATGGCTTTGACATTACTGTTGCATCAGAAATCATGGCGGTTCTTTGTCTTGCCACCAGTATTTCTGATTTGAAAGCTCGGATTTCCAGAATGATTGTGGGCTATACCTATGAGGACAAGCCTGTGACAGTGGGAGAATTGAAAGCCACAGGGGCTGTGACAGCTCTGTTGAAAGAGGCAATCAAGCCTAATTTGGTGCAAACATTAGAAGGCACCCCAGCACTGATTCATGGCGGTCCTTTTGCCAATATAGCCCATGGCTGTAATTCGGTGATGGCAACGAAGCTGTCTTTGAAGCTGTCTGATTACACTGTGACAGAAGCTGGCTTTGGTGCAGATTTAGGGGCAGAGAAGTTCCTTGATATCAAGTGTCGCATGGCTGATTTGAAGCCGGATGCTGTGGTGGTGGTGGCAACAGTACGAGCCTTGAAACATCACGGAAAAGTGCCAAAGGACAAATTAGGGGAAGAGAATCTTCTGGCTTTGGAAGAAGGTATGCCAAATCTTCTGCGTCATGTGAAGAATATTCGGGAAGTGTTTGGGCTACCTTGTGTGGTGGCGATCAATCGCTTTCCCACAGATACCCAAAAAGAACTGGATTTCATCGCTGAAAAGTGCCAAAATCTAGGGGTGAAAGTGGCTTTGTCTGAAGTATGGGCAAAAGGTGGCGAGGGAGGCATAGCACTTGCCCAAGAAGTCCTCTCTTTATGCCAAGAGAAATCAGCGTTCCAATATGCCTATGACCTTTCTTTGTCCATAGAGGAAAAGCTACAGCAGATTGTCCAAAAAATCTATGGAGGCACAGGGGTGACCTTGACAGCAGAGGCAAAGGGGCAAATGAAACAGCTGACAGATTTGGGCTTTGGGAATTTACCCATTTGTATGGCGAAAACACAGATGTCCTTTTCTGACGATCCCAATCAACTGGCAGCACCCAGTGATTTTCAGGTGACAGTGCGACAACTGAAAGTATCTGCAGGGGCTGGCTTTTTGGTGGCACTGACAGGTGCTGTGATGACCATGCCAGGACTGCCCAAGGTACCTGCAGCAGAGGGCATCGACATTGACGACAATGGTGTGATTTCAGGATTGTTTTAGAAGTTATGGCACAGAATCACATTTTGGATAGGAGGAATTTTTTTGACTGGACAAGAAGTAATCAGTAAATTAGAAGAATATGCAGTCGTTCCCAGAGACAAGGAACTGAAACGAGTGAGAGAACTACTCCATCGCTTGGGCAACCCACAAACAGATTTGAAATTTATTCATGTGGGTGGTACCAATGGAAAGGGTTCTGTTTCGGCAATGCTTTATGCCATTTTTAACCGTTGCGAATATCGAGCAGGGCTTTTTACCTCTCCCCATTTATATTCCATTCATGAACGGATTCAAGTAGATGGTGTGAATATCTCTGATGCTGACTTTGCGCTTTTCGGAGAAGAAGTTTTAAAAGCAGCAACAAGCATGGTGGCAGAAGGACAGGACCATCCAAGTCAACTGGAGCTGAGCTTTGCCATTTCTCTTCTCTATTTTCTAGCAAAAGGTGCTGAAGTGGTCTTGCTAGAAGTGGTGAAGGGGGGACGCTATGATGTGACCAATGTGATAGACGAAGCTGTTGTGACCATTTTGACCAACATCGACGATTCTTTACACTCCCCTGACAGCACGGAGTTTTATGACTATGTCTTGGAAGTTGCGGGGATTGTGAAATCAGGCACTAAGGTGGTGCTATATCACCAAGGGCAAGAAGTGATGGACGCTGTGGCGAATGTTTGTGGAGAGCTGTCTGTCCCTGTGGTGAAATCACGACCCAAGGCTGTGAAAAAAATCAGCCAAACCCCTTCTTCCCAGAAATTCTCTGTGGATAGTCAGTTGTATCAAATTGCGTTAACAGGAGAACATCAACTCCATAATGTAGCCCTTGTTTTAGAAGCAGTGGGGGTATTAAAAGAAAACGGCTTTGGTTTTTCACAAAGAGAAATAGTGGCTGGGCTGTCCAGAACGGTGTGGCCAGGGCGATTTGAACGGGTCCATATCTCTCCTGATTTTATCTTGGATGGATGTCACAATGTGCAAAGTTTTTCTGCTGTGCTGAAAACCATGGAGGAGTTGTATCCAGAGAAGAAGCTGACTTTTATCGTTGGTATGTTGCGAGACAATGACTATCAAGAGATGCTTTCCATGATGGTTCCTGTGGGGAAACGCTTTGTGACTGTGACACCACAGCACTCCCATGCCATAGATGGTAGTGATTTGGCAACTATGCTACAAGGACAAACAGCCTTTCCAGTGATGTTTGCTAACTCTGTGAAAGATGGTGTGGAGATGGCAATGGAACTTGCAGAGGAAGACGATGTGGTCTGTGCTCTTGGTTCTTTGCATATTGTTGGAGAAATACGGCATATTTTAGGACTGTGCTAATCAGCCAGTGAATTTTCCCTTTTTGGGAGAATAAGACTCAGTTTTTGAACGAAAAATTTAATACAGCAAATCATTTCAACAGAGTAAAGACATTGCGTTTTGGGGATTTATCCTCAGTCAGTGCCGTTTGGACGGGACGTTGCCAACGGACGAAAAGAGAGACTTGATGGGATAGAAAATAAATCAAGTTGGCTCTTACGATGATGTCTTGCGTCCGCTGTCGTAATTGGGGTTCCCTTTGCGACACACAATTTGGAAAAAACCAGTCATGGCAACAGCTCACAATTCCTCGTTCCCGACTTTGGGAAAAATGGGAATTATGAGGGCTTGCTAAATTTGTTAACTGGTGATTTCATAAAAAGAATGTCAAATATAATATGACATCCTTAGATTATTATGTTGCGAAAGGAACAACAACAATGAAAACAAGTAAGGAAAAAAATTTAACCCCAGTGCAAATACCAACCAAGGTATTGACAACCCTAGCCCTTTTGGTGGCGATGAATGCAGTGCTCAATGACGGCTTTGCCATACGTTTTGAGCTATTAAAGTTTAATTTTGGCTTTATTACCGTGATTATGGCAGGGGTTCTTTATGGACCTTGGGCATCTATGGCAGTGGGAGCCATGGGGGATGTGTTGGGATTACTGATTTTCCCAGTGGTGGGCACACCCAATCCTATTTTCACCATCATTGCAGGGGTAAACGGTCTGATTTATGGACTGTGTTTATATTCTAAAAAAAGAGAATTTAGCAACAAAGAACTACTGATTCGCTCTGCTGTAGCCGCTTTTTTGGTGACACAGGTGATGTATACAGTGGTGAACAGTCTTGTGCTGAGCCATTTGTATGGCTTGGTGTATATTGTCCCTACAGAAACGGGATATGAGCTGACTGCTGTGATGATTACACGTATTTTTAAGAATTTTTTCTTGTTCTACATCAATATGATGGTCATCCCTGTGGTATTCGAGTGTAAACAACGGATACAAAAATTCAGCTTTGGTGGAACTGTGAAAACCACTGTGTGACAGAGGTAGCATGATTTCCACCATAGGTCGTTTCAAGTGAAAATTTTTGGCTTTTTTGTCTGAGGATATCTGAGGATAAAAAAGTCAAAAATTTTTTGTTTATTTTTGTAAATTTCTTGACATCACAAAATTATGGGTGTATAATAAATCATGTATATTGGGTAAATATTATCACTACATGGAAACGCTATCTGTATTTACCTACAAAATTTAGGAGGAAGAAAAATGACAAAGAGATTAGACAAAATCAAACTGTCCAAAGAGCTGAAAGAAGTTTTTGAAAACAGCCCTAACGTGGTCGTGCCAACATCGAAAGAAGAGCTGATTAAATTAACTTTTGGTTCTTACAATGCAGACGCTGTTCGTGTTGCTTACGAAGTACCTGGCAAAGGCGATGTGGTGGAAGCGACTGTGACACGTGCGAAAAACGGTGTTGTCGTCAACTACATGGAAGACTATATGCGTCGTCGTGACCCTGATTGTATGGTCATTGCTGATGATAAGCCCACTGACAAAACCAAATGGGCAGATCGCTTCAAGGACAAAAAATGGAAAGATGTTCGTAAAGAAACATTTGATTGGCTACAAGGTCAAGAATTGATTTGTTTGCCTTTCCTTTCTGGTGGTAGCCAAAACGGCTATGATTCTTTGCTGGTTTGTCCTATGAACGCAGCGTTTTTCGCCTGTGGTCTTGCTGATTTGCAAGCTTTTGTAAATATCGACGAAATTGACAAAGAATTTAATCCAATCGCAACTATTTTCTTGGCTCCTCCTTTCCGTCATACTCATTTTGATGGTCGCCAA
Organism: Eubacteriales bacterium; assembly: GCA_044432725.1. Taxonomy (GTDB): domain Bacteria; phylum Bacillota; class Clostridia; order Oscillospirales; family Oscillospiraceae; genus JAWXUK01. The sequence goes on along the minus strand of JAWXUL010000003.1, from coordinate 85,083 downwards.
GTGGTGGTTCACAACCGTTTAGACGGATTCCAAGAATTGTTTGCTTATAACCTGTATCCAGGACCTTCTGCAAAGAAAGGTGTTTATTCTGTTCTTCTTACCATTGGTGAGGCAGAAGATTGGGTTACTTGCCATACTTCTGCTGTCCGTGTGACAACTCCTTATGAAAATGAAACTGTCATCATGCACGAAGGTGCTTCTGGTGGTGGTAAATCTGAAATGCTTGAGCATATGCACAAAGGTATGGACGGTAAACTTGTTTATGGTACAAGCCTTGTGACAGGGGAAGAATACAAGCTTTCTGTGGCTGAACCTTGTAAATTAGAACCAATCACTGACGATATGGCTACTTGTCACCCAAGCATCCAAAATAACAGTGGTAAATTGGTTTTGATGGACGGGGAAGAAGGCTGGTTCCTTCGTGTGGATCATATCACAAAATATGGTACTGATCATCTTTATGAAAAGATTTCTATCCATCCTTCTGAACCATTGGTGTTCTTCAATATGCAAGGAGAGCCAAACTCTACTTGTCTTATCTGGGAGCATACTTTGGATTCCACTGGCAAACCTTGCCCCAACCCACGTGTTATCATTCCTCGCCGCATGATTCCAGACATTGTCAGCGATCCTGTGGAAGTGGATGTTCGTTCCTTTGGTGTTCGTATGCCACCTTCTTCTGCAGAGCAACCTAACTATGGTGTTATGGGTCTGTTGCAAGTCGTACCTGCTTCTTTGGCATGGTTGTGGCGTTTGGTGTCTCCTCGTGGACATAACAACCCATCCATCATTGCAACAAAGGGTATGTCTGGGGAAGGTGTTGGTTCTTACTGGCCTTTCGCAACTGGCTTGAAAGTAAAACAAGCTAATTTGTTGCTGGATCAAATTGCCAAAGCTCCAAACACAAACTATGTTTTGATTCCAAACCAACACATCGGAACCTATCACGTTGGCTTTGCTCCTGAGTGGGTCAGCCGTGAATTCTTGGCTCGTGTGGGTGGTAGCACCATCAAAGATCGTTTGCTTGTGCCTGCTCGTTGTCCTTTGTTCGGTTATTCTTTGAAGAGCCTTCAAATCAACGGACAAAGCATCCGTACTTCTTTCTTGCAACCTGAACTACAAACCAAATTAGGTACTGATGGTTATGACAAAGGTGCTAAAATCTTGGTTGACTTCTTCAAACAAGAAGTGGCTGCTTTCAATACACCTGACCTTGACCCACGTGGTAAGGCAATCATTGAAGCATTCATGAATGATAGTCCTGTGGAAGCATTCAAAGACCTTCTTTAATGGTTTTTCATCACAATTAAGTGAAAAGATCCCCTCTCACATTACGTGAGAGGGGATTTTTATGCTTATTATCTGGGATACACTTCTGCCACCAAAGACTTTAAGCGTTCCACTGTGTCAGTGTGGGTGAGAGGGGTATCTTTCATTTTAAATTCCAGATTCATGCTGTCATATTTGGTGCTACATATATTTTTAAAGGGCAAGAGGTCAAGACGCTGGATATGATTATATTGTTGGGTGAAATCCAATAGTTTTTTGATATAATCCTGATGATCCGTGACATTTGGATAGAGGACGTGGCGAATCCAGAGGGGCTTTTGGGCTTCTTGTGTGCGATTTAAAAACTGTAATACAGATGGGAAAATATCTTGTCCTGTATATTCCTTGTATTCTTCTCCTGATAAAAATTTAATATCCAGAAGAAATAAATCAGTGAGGGCAAGGAGTTCTGTTGTTGGTTCCACGCAAGCAGAGGTGTCTATACAGCAATGGATTCCCTCCTCGTTCAATGCTTGAAACAGGGTGAGGATGCCCTCTTGTTGGAGGAGAGGTTCTCCACCAGAGACAGTCACCCCACCATTATTTTTGAAATAGGGTTTATTCCGTTGGATTTTTTTTACCAGATTTTCTATGGTTTCTTCTTGAAATTCTTCCCCTGTCCATGTTTCAGGGTTGTGACAATAATCACAACGGAGAGGACAACCATAGAGAAAGAGGACAGTGCGTAGGGAGGGGCCGTCGCAAGCCCCTAGGCTTTGATAGGAACTGAGTTTTAATGTGTGTTGCATCCTGTCTCCTTTTTTTGATTTTCAAGGGTAAATGATTGGACTTCTTATTATTGTATCAGCATGGCATCTCCAAAAGAAAAAAAGCGATATTTTTCTTGAACGGCTGTTTCGTATGCCTTGAGAATGGATTCTTTTCTTGCTAAGGCTGACACTAACATGATTAAAGTGCTTTCTGGTAGGTGGAAGTTGGTGATTAAGCCGTCCACCACTTGAAACTGATAGCCGGGATAGATGAAGATATCTGTCCATTTTGATTGGGGGGTTACGATTTCTGTGCTATGGGCAAAGCTTTCTAAGGTGCGACAAGAGGTGGTGCCCACTGCATAGACTTTCCCTCCAGATTGTTTCGTTTCTTGGATTAGTTTTGCTGTTTCGGGAGGGAGAATGGCAAGTTCGCTGTGCATTTGATGGGAGTTCACATCCTCTACTTGAACAGGGCGAAAGGTGCCCAGACCAACGTGGAGGGTGACAAAACCAATGTTGATTCCTTTGGCTTTTAATCCTTCTAATAGTTCAGGGGTGAAATGCAAGCCAGCAGTAGGGGCAGCAGCAGAGCCTGTTTCCTTGGCATAGACCGTTTGGTAACGCTCTTTTTCCCCCAGTTCTTCTTTGATATAGGGGGGGAGGGGCATTTTCCCCAGAGTTTCTAAAACCTCTAAGAAAATTCCTTGATAATTGAATTTGACCAAACGGTTGCCGTTGTCCAATACTTCTATGATTTCGGCTGTTAATTCCCCATTGCCAAAGGAGATGGTGGCACCTTGTCGCAGTTTTTTCCCTGGTTGCACCAAACATTCCCAGATGGTATCTTCTGCATTGTCTTTTTGATTGAGCAACAGGAGTTCGCCCTTCCCCCCTTGGGCACGTTGTCCCAAAAGACGGGCTGGGAGGACACGGGAGTTATTGAGAATCAAGCAGTCACCTTCTTGGAGAAAGGAGGGGAGGTCGTGAAAGGTTTCGTGGGAGATTGCCCCTGTCTTTTTGTCCAGTCGTAGGAGTCGAGAGCTGTCTCGTTGGCTTAGAGGGGTTTGGGCAATGAGTTCAGGGGGAAGATGAAAGAAAAAATCCGATGTTTTCAATGGCTTGCTCCTTTATACTTATTTTAGGGGATCTCTGTGTAAAATAAGCAATGAAATGGTTGTCTATTTTTGTTTTTAGGTGGTATGAGTATTAGGTACTTCTGGCGACATTTGTGCCGGGGAAATAAAATTCTAAAATTTCGTCATAGGTAAAGCCTTCGTAATATGCCATGGCATAGGCACCGAATTGACTCATACCGATATTATGCCCCCAACCAGAGCCGTTGAAACTGTAGGTATTTCCTTCGACGTAATGAGAGCCTTGGAGGATTGTGCTATCACTGCTGTCAGGTGTCTGGTCAGGAGTCTCGTCTGGGGTACTTTCTTCTGAAAGAGGAGAGATGGTCCCTGTGCCTGTGATGACATAGGGGTTTTCAGAAATGGTGTGAATCCCAGCAGAAGAGATACCATAAATGTCATCAAAGGAGGGGGTGGCGATGTTGCCGTTACTGTTGCTACTTCCTCCTCCTCCTGTACTTCCACCCGTGGGGAGACTGTCATTGATGACAAAGTGAATAGAGGGCAGAGCAAGCCAGTTTGAATAGCGGAGTTCCGTGGGTCCTAGGGTGTTTTTTCCTCCATTATCCCAATAAACAGCGAGTTTAATCACATTTCCAGTCTCGGAATAGGTGGTTTCCAGTGCTTTGACTTGGGTGCCACTGCCCATGCCTTGGTTTTGGAGGAGGGCTGTGAGTTCTCCTTTTGTAAAGGAGATGGACCAATCGGAATAGGAGTTTATGCTACTTGCCAGTTGTTCGTAGGGGTCTATCACACCAGTTAAGTAAGGATATTTACTTTGGTCAGAACCCCAAATGTTAGAAACAGCTTCGCTGGCACCACCATGACTGGAGGAGTAATAGGTTTCAGCAAGACTTGTGCCATACCAAAGATAAGTATGGGCTGTTTCGGCAACGGCTTGGTCGCTGAGACTTGTGGGGGTTGCAGTGACAGGACCACCATTGCCGTAATAGACTTGGCAATGGGCTGTGTTACAAAGATCGAAGTTTTCACCACTGTGGGTGACTCTGGTGGCTTGGAGTACGGCATAGGTGCGGGCAGAGACGGCTTGGGCTTTTTGCGCCTCTAAAGGCCAAGAGCCTGACATTTCAAAGGGAACCACACCACGGAGATAGGTTTCAATGGGGAGAATGTTGCTGACGACCATATCCCCTTGCCCGATGCGTTGGTACTGGAAGCCACCACGATATAGGATATTTTTAAACCAGACTTGGGGGTCTGCATCCCCTGTTAAGTCTTGCTCTACCCCTAAACTTTTGGAAGAACCACCATCAAATTGAAAAATCAGTTCTGTAGTACCCGTTTTGACAATATTGATAGAATAGCCACTGGTGCCAGTGATGGCAGTCAGTCCTCCCACAGCGTTTGCGTGGCTTGTGGCTTCGCTGCTACTGGTGAAATGACCAGAACGCACTTGGAAATCACCATCAATCCAAGCCACAAACCCTTGTGCCAGTGTATCAGCAACGCTGAACGCAGCTTCAAAGTTTTCATAGCCAGCTGAGTGAAGGGCATGATAGACTCCTAAGACAGAGCCAGAACCAGAGGTGGAAAATTGATTGCCAGAGAGATAGACAGTGCTACCAATCACCATGGTGATTTCAGTTTCTGTGGTATAGGCAAGGGGCACAAAGGAGGTCTTGTTTTGGTAATAGCCAAATTCATATCCAGCGCCATTGCTACTTGCCAGATTTGCAGAGGTGAGTTTGCTGTCTCCGTAATACAGCCCTACACGAATGGTATCAGCAGTGACTGTTGTGGCTGTGACAGGCAGGATACAAAGACTGAGTAAGAGGAGGGAGAGGATAATTTTTTTCATGGGATTCTCCTTTTGTATGATTGACAGATTTCGTTTCTCGTGATATCATAGTCATGTCGATTATGGGGGTTTTCCAGTAAAGGCAACAGGCACAATTACGAGCCTCTGGTTTTTATGGAAAAGTGCAGAATTCACTTAGGAGTCTACGCTTTTTCAGTCATCAGAGAAGAAAAAATTGTACTCTTGTCCCTTAAGAGTTTTTAGAGATCCCCCTTATTATAACAAAATTCTTTTCTTTTTGCAAGGAGGAATTTTGACAAGTTACAAAACAAGGAGAAGTAAAAATGAAGCAATATAAAGTTGGAATTATTGGTGGAACAGGCATGGTGGGACAGCGTTTTCTCACATTGTTGGAAAATCACCCTTGGTTTTCTGTGGTGTGTGTGGCTGCTTCTGCTCGCTCTGCTGGGCAAAGCTATGAAAAAGCCGTAGGGAATCGCTGGGCAATGGCAACAGCTATGCCCAATCATGTGAAAGAGATGATTATCTTTGATGCTGAAAAAGATGTTCAAAAGATTGCCGAAATGGTGGATTTTGTCTTCTGTGCAGTGGATATGGAGAAAGATGCCATTCTTGCTTTAGAGGATGCCTATGCCAAAGCAGAATGTCCTGTGGTATCCAATAACTCTGCCAATCGATGGACAGCTGATATCCCCATGGTGATGCCAGAGATGAATGCCCATCACTTAGAAGTGATTGAAGCACAAAGAAAACGTTTGGGCACAAAGAGAGGCTTTATCGCAGCCAAACCAAACTGCTCTATTCAAAGTTATGCCCCTGCTTTGCACCCCCTTCATCTGAAATATGGGGTAGAAAAGGTGTTAGTTTGCACTTATCAAGCCATTTCAGGCGCAGGGAAAACCTTTGAAACATGGCCAGAGATGGTGGATAACATTATCCCTTATATCGGTGGGGAAGAAGAAAAAAGCGAAAAAGAACCACTACGTATTTGGGGCGAGGTGAAAGGTGGGGAGATTGTGCCTGCCAATAATCCTTTGATTACAGCCCAATGTTTGCGTGTGCCTGTGGCTGATGGTCATACAGGTGCTGTGTTCTTCTCTTTGAAAGAAAAGGCAACAAAAGAGGACATCATTGCTTGTTGGAATGAATACCAAGGGAAGGCACAAGAGCTGAATCTGCCTTCTGCCCCCAAACAGTTGCTACACTATTTACCAGAGGACAATCGCCCACAAGCCAACATGGACCGTAATTGTGAAGGTGGTATGGCGATTTCTTTGGGACGCTTGCGAGAAGATAGTTTGTTTGACTATAAATTTGTGGGATTGTCTCATAACACCCTCCGTGGTGCAGCGGGTGGGGCAGTGTTGCTTGCTGAGTTACTCTGTGCAGAAAACTATATCTAGTACTAATTTCAAATAGAATTAGTATAACAACTTGAATAATCCTTGACCCATGGTCAAGGATTGAGAGCTTTGCTCTCCACAGAAAATGCTGTGCATTTCTGTGATTCAAGTTCGCTTATAGACATTTTGATAGAGATTTTCTTTGAAAATCTCTTGGAGAGAAGGCAAATCCTTCTCTCCAAAAAGGTGGAACCTTTTTTCAAAATGCTGTATAAACTTCAGGAAAGAAGATTTTGTATTAGATCAGGAAAGGAGATTTTTTATGAGAGAAGCAGTTTTTGAGGGGGCTTGTCCTGCAGTGGTCACCCCTTTTACTTCCACAGGAAGTGTTGATTTTGATTCGTTGGCAAAATTATTAGATCGCCAGATAGAGGCTGGGGTGTCTGCTGTTTGTGTTTGTGGCACAACAGGAGAAGCCACCACCATGAGTTTGCGTGAGCATATTGAAGTGGTGGAATTTGCTGTGAAACAAGTGAATGGTCGGGTGAAGGTGATTGCAGGGGCAGGGAGTAATGATACTTCTGCAGCGGTGTATTTGTCTGAATGTGCCAAAGGCTCTGGGGCTGATGCCTTATTGTCTGTGACCCCTTATTACAACAAGGCAAGCCAAACTGGGCTGATTAAACATTACGAGCATATTGCAGAGCGTGTCAACTTGCCCATGATACTTTATAATGTACCCAGTCGTACAGGGGTCAGCTTTACAGCAGAGACTTATCATCATCTATCCAAGCACCCTAATATCAATGGGGTGAAAGAAGCCAGTGGGAATTTCTCTTTGTTGGCACATACTCGCTATCTGTGTGAGGATGATTTTTATATTTGGTCAGGAAATGATGACCAAGTGGTGCCTATGATGGCTTTGGGGGCAAAGGGTGTTATTTCTGTTGCGTGTAATATTTTGCCAGAAATGATGGTGGAGATGAATCGTCTTTGCCTTGCCAATGATTGCGAAGCAGCAGCCAAGTTGCAAATAGATTACATGGATTTGATTGACGCTCTCTTTATCGAGGTGAACCCCATTCCCATTAAAACAGCCATGAATTTGATGGGGATGAATGTGGGGGTATTGCGTTTACCCTTGTGCGATATGGAAGAGGGAAATTTAGAAATACTAAAGAAAGCAATGAAGCGACAAAATCTGTTGCAATAGGGAGGGTGAACAGTGCAAAAGATAATTATTTCTGGCTGTAATGGCTATATGGGGCGAGTGGTGGAAAGTATTTGTCACCAAGATGGAGATGTCTCTGTGGCGGCTGGCTTCGATCTTTTGGGCACAGCAGAGAAGGACTATCCAGTCTTCACAAGCCCTAGTATGTTCACCGGAGAAGGGGATGTGGTGATTGACTTCTCCTCTCCGGCTGCTTTGGAAAATCTCCTTGCTTTTGGAAGAGAGAGAAAGATTCCTCTTGTTTTAGCCACCACAGGCTATACCCCAGAACAGCTAGCTGATATTGGGGCAGCAGCACAAGAGGTGCCTATTTTTCGTTCTGCCAATATGTCTTTGGGCATCAATGTGTTATTGAATTTGGTGGCAAAGGCAAGCGAAGTCTTGGGGGATAGCTATGACATCGAAGTGGTAGAGAGACATCACAAGCGAAAAGTGGATGCACCCAGTGGCACTGCTTTGATGATTGCAGATGTGGCAAAAGCTCATTGCAAGCATGAAACCCAGTATGTTTATGACCGTTCCTCTGTGCGACGTCCACGTGACAAGAAGGAGATTGGTATCTCTGCAGTGCGTGGGGGGACCATTGTGGGAGAGCACGAGATTATTTTTGCAGGACATGACGAAGTGATTGAAATCAAACATTCTGCATTATCACGAGAAATTTTTGCCCAAGGTGCTGTGACAGCGGGAAAATTTATGGCAAAGGTGACAAAGCCAGGGCTGTACGATATGGGGCATTTGTTACAGGATTAGACAACATACTTTGTGACAGGATTCGACCTCTCAGATTCTGCAACCTGTATCACAGGTCTTGTTTTGCAATAAGGAGAAAAAAGATGTTCTATCAGTTTCAAAAAGAAGGAAAAGGGATTGACCCCAACGCCCCGAAAAAAACAGGCTTTGCTTGGTTTTTGGACATTATCTTCCGTGAGTTTTGGGCGATGTTATGGCTTAATTTTCTTTTTCTTGTGTATTCCTTGCCTCTTTTCACCATTGGGGCTTCTTACGCAGCCATGAATACCCTTTTGTTACGTATGGTGCGAGATCAGCCAGTGGATGCTTTTCGAGATTTTAGAGAAGAGTTTGGCAAAAACTTCAAACAAAGTACTTTGGTCTTTTTGTTACAAGTCTTGGTGGCTGTTGTTCTTGGGGTGAATCTTCTTTTTTATCGAGAGGAAAATCAAATACTAGAAATTTTCATTTGGTCTTTGATTTTTCTTTTTGCCCTAGTGAATATGTATGTTACCCCTGTGATGGTTTCTATCGAGTTAAAAATCCCTCATATTTTCAAAAATAGCTTTTTGTTGCTTTTTTTAAATGGGAAATATACTCTTTTGGCAAGTCTTCTTTGGCTTGTGATTGGTTTTATTCATCTATGGTTTTATCCTGTGAGTATCTTCCCTGTGATCTTGTTTAGTATTGTTTTTATGAATTTTATCAACTGTTTCCTCACTTTTTATGGTATCAAAAAATATTGCTATCCCCAAGAAGAAACAGTCTGATGGACGAGAGAAACAAGGACAAAAAACCTCAACAAGAATAATAAACACCTTTGCTGTAGGGCAAAGGTGTTTTATTTTTGGCAATATGGTCTATACTGTGAGAGGCAATCCTCTTAATGTGCGAGAAAGTCTTGCAAAATCTGAAATGCTTAATGCTTGCCCACGGACATCAGCCCGTAAACCACATATTTCTAAGGCGTTGACTACATCCTCTTTGCTGTACTGAGACATGGAAGAGGACAAGCTATTTTGTAGTGTTTTTCGTCGTTGGGCAAAGCTTCCCTTTACGATTTGGAAAAAGTGTTTTTCATCGTCCACCTCTGGGGGAGGGGCTTGGGGGGTGAGTTGTAGGACGGCTGAGGTTACTTTTGGGGCTGGATAGAAACAATCTGCTGGCACGTCAAAGAGCAATTCTGCTTTGCAGTGATACTGGCAATAGATGGAAAATCCACCAAAAGCAGAATCTCCGGCACTGGCAGCGATACGCTGTGCCACTTCTTTTTGAATCATGACAGTGATTTTGGAAAAGGAAGCACTGTCAATGAGGGTGGTTAAAATGGGAGAGGTAATATTATAGGGGAGATTGGCACAAACCATAGGTTTTTTCTCGCCAAATTGTTCTGCTACAAATTGGGGTAAATTCAGTTGTAGCACATCTCCTGATACCACAGAAGCGTTGGGGCTACTTTGTAAAGTCACTGCCAAAATAGGCAATAGTGCTTTGTCAAGCTCTACAGCCACTACTTTTTCAGCAAGATGAGCCAGTTCACGGGTCAAGCAGCCAATTCCAGGGCCGATTTCTAACACTCCTGTGTTTTTATCTGCCCCTGATACTTTGGCGATGTCTTCGGGCACCCAGTTTTCCACCAAAAAATTTTGCCCCATAGACTTGGAAAATTGGAAGCCATGTCCACGTAGTAGGTATTTTATTTCTTCTAAATCACAAAGATTCATTTGTATCTCCCTTTCTTTTTCTTTCACTTTTTACAAAAAATCGCATAAAATAAATTATGTCTTGCACATTCTGTTAAACTATTGTATAATTGTCACATATCCACTGAATAAGGAGAAAGTATGAAACTAAATCAAACAGGGACGAAAGTCCATATGATCGGTATTGGGGGGGTCTCTATGTCCCCTCTGGCGCAAGTATTAAACAGCCGTGGACTTCAGGTCACAGGCTCTGACGGTATGGAAAGTCTGGAAACAGCACGGCTGGAAGCTTTGGGGATTTCTGTTTCCATCGGACATGAAAAGGAAAATCTGGGAAAGCCTGATTTTGTCATCCGCACAGCGGCTGTGCATGATGACAATCCAGAAGTGCAAGAAGCCAGAAAGCTGAATATCCCCGTTTACGAACGTGCCCAAGGTTGGGGAGAGCTGATGAAAGAGTACAAAAACTCCCTTTGTATTGCAGGAACCCATGGGAAAACCACCACCACAGCCATGTGTTCCCACATTTTTCTGGAAGCAGAAAAAGACCCAACCATTATGTTGGGAGGCGTCCTTCCCTCTTTGGGGGCGGGGCATCACATTGGCACAGGGGATACCATCATTGCAGAGTCTTGTGAATATTGCAATTCCTTTCACCATTTTTTTCCAACAGTTGCTGTGATTTTAAATGTGGAAGAAGATCATTTAGATTTTTTTCATAATTTAAAAGAAATCAAAGCTTCTTTCCACACTTTTGGCGAAAAAGTCCCTGATAATGGGATGATTATTGTTTGTGGAGAAGATGAAAACGCCATCAATGCAGTGAAAGATCTGCCTCATCTCAGTTTTGGCATTTACACTGGGGACATTCACACAGAAAACCTTAGTTGGCACAATGGATTGCCCACTTTTGATCTTATTTACTTGGGAGAGAAAAAAGGGACCATCTCTTTGGAAGTGCCTGGCTTTCATAATGTGATGAACGCCATAGCGGCAGCCAGTGCATCCCTGTTTCTCGGGGTAGAGATGGGAGACATCAGCAAAGCGCTGAAGACTTTCACAGGGGCGGGCAGACGTTTGCAACATAAAGGGGAGTATCATGGTGCTGTGGTCATGGATGACTATGCCCATCATCCCACAGAACTTGTGGCGCTGTTTACTGCTGTGAAAAAACTAAATTACAAGAGAATCATCTGTGCCTTTCAGCCCCACACCTTCACCAGAACAAAGGCATTTTTAGAGGACTTTGCCCAAGTGCTTTTGCAAGTGGACCAAGTTCTGTTATTGGATATTTATGCAGCCCGTGAGCCAGATACAGGGGAAGTTTCTTCTAAAATGTTAGCAGATAAAATCCCCCAAGCTCAGTATACTGGGGGATTCCCCGAAAGTCTTGTGGTATTGCAAGACTTGGCACAAGAGGGGGATTTGATCCTGACTGTGGGGGCTGGGGATGTGTTCCGTTTGGGAGAGATGTTGGTGGGTTCCTAGGGGAGCAGCTAGTACTTTTCCAGTCGTTCTCGTAAGGTTTTTTGTGGTCTTACGTAGATCTCTGGAGAGGCTGGTTTGGTCATCATCATCCCCACCAGATAGCCAAGAACAGCAAAAGACGAAAATAACAAAAAATCCCGAAGCTGTGTCCACTCTTGTGTGATAGCTTGGGGATTTTCTTTGTTGTAAATCAGCAAAAGCTCCATCCCCTCTTCCATATAGGAAGCATAATGATCCAAAAGAGCTGTGTACTCTGTCAATTCCCCTGTTTCTGGAGAAGGAACTGAAAAAGTCACATAGACAGGATAGGAAACAAAATTCCCAGCGTTTGGATGGGGGGAAATGGTGGATATCACTCCCCTGACCTCTCCATAGTTGTCAGGGGAGAGGAGATAACGTTGGAGCAACTTGCTACCTGTGGGAATCACCCCCAACAGGACAATAAAAAAAGATAAAAGAAACAACAAGATGCTATATTGATATTTGGTAATCCATTCCATGGCATTTTCCTTTGTGGGAGGGGCTTGGACTGTGGGGACATCGCATTCATCAGTCCAAGCCCTTTGTTCTTATTTCTTCTTGGATGGTTTCTCTTCCGTTTCAGGATGAGGAGGTACCATGCTTGCATCAAAAGCCTTTGCTTTGTCCACAGCAGCCAGAATGGTACGTCCTTGGGCTTCTTTGGCGTGTTTTTCCACGTCCATTTTATTTTTTGGGCTACGAATTAAGCAACCCGCTCCTTGGACGCAACCACCTTCGCAAGCCATACCTTCGATGAAGTTTTCTTCTAGTTTGCCCGCTTTATAGCGTACCAAAGCCTTTTCACATTCAGAAATACCACTGCAAGGTAGAGGTTTTAAGTCGAAATCAGCGTTTTTCTCTTTCAAAATCTCTGCCACTGCCTGTGCCACACCACCAGAACGAGCAAAATTTCTGCCAAAGGGACTGGCTTCGTCCAATTCCACTTCTTCTAGTTTGGTCAAATCCACCTCTTTGGATAGGAAGAGGGCATACAATTCCTCGTAAGTCAAGGCGCAATCAATGGACTGCATGGCACGTCCCAAAAGAACCTCTTTCTTTTTGGCGATACATGGGCCAATGAACACCACACGAGCGTCTGGGAATTTTTCTTTGATATGGAGTCCAATCATCACCATAGGGGAAGGGGTATGAGAGACCAAATCGTCGATTTCTGGATGTTTTTTCTTAACATAGCCCACAAATCCAGGGCAACAGGAAGAGGAAAGGACTTTTTTCTCTAAAAGTTCGTCACTTTCGTGGTCTGCCACCATATCTGCTCCCAGGGCAACTTCGTACACCCCATGGAAGCCTAATTTTTTTAAGCCAGCCACCATTTGTTTGTAAGTAGCAGGGATAAATTGTCCTGCGATAGAGGGTGCCACCACAGCGAAGGTTTTGTATCCCCAAGTTTGAGAGCCACGGATCATATTGATGGCATCGGTGATCCATGATTTATCTTGAATGGCACCAAAAGGACATTGGGTCACACAAATCCCACAGGAAATGCAAGCATTTGGGTCGATTTGTGCTTTTTTGTTGTCGTCCATGCTGATTGCCTTGGCAGGGCAAGAGCGTTCGCAAGGGCGTTGGGTTTTGGAAATGGCTGCATATTGGCACATGGAGATACAGCGACCACAGCTGATGCATTTATCTTGGTCAATGACAGCACGATGGTTTTGCATGTAAATGGCATCTTTGGGGCAAGAGTTGAGACAACGCTGTGCCAGACAGCCACGACAGGAAGGGCTGACCGTAATTTCTGTCACAGGACACTCGTCACAAGCCACAGGCATGACTTCTACAATGCTTGGATTGGTTTTTTCCCCTCCCAAAGCAAGTTTCATACGATTTTGTACAATGGCACGTTCTTTGTAGACACAGCAACGAAGGGTTGCTTTTTCTCCGGGGATGATTCTTTCTGGAATGTCCAGTAATTGGTTGGAGGCAGATAGCTTGTCTTCCCAACAGAGTTTGGCGATTTCTGTCAGCACAGAAATTTTTAGTTCTTGGATTCTGGTTTCAAATTTATGCATACGATTCCTCTTTTCTTATGCAACACTTTGGTAAGGCTCATCTTCTCACTTTAAAATAATACACAGAAAAATCTGAAGATATCTCCCTGATTCTCGGGAAACTTCGATCTTTAGAAGTGCATTGTTTCTGGGGGTGTGAGAATGAGAATCCTTTCGTGTCGTCCATACTTTTTGATTGATTTATCTTTCATACTTCCTTTTTATTGTAACTGATTATCACTGGACTGTCAAGGAATTTTTCCTTGACAAAACAAGTAAAATACTGTATACTATCCTAGACGTTCAATGCCTATTAAAGTTCCCAAAAATGATTACAAAAATAAGGAGTATTTTCCATGGATTACAATAAAACCATTAACCTACCACAAACTGACTTCCCCATGCGAGCTGGTCTTCCCAACCGAGAACCCACTATGCTAGAGGGCTGGAATGAACTTGATCTTTACCATGCTCTGTTAGAAAAAAATAAAGATTATCCACGTTTTAATCTCCATGATGGACCTCCCTTTTCTAATGGTGATTTGCACATGGGTCATGCCCTGAACAAAACCTTGAAAGATTTCATCATCAGAAGCAAGGCAATGAGTGGCTATCTCACCCCCTATCTCCCTGGTTGGGACAATCATGGTATGCCCATTGAATCTGCCATTATTAAGAAAAATAAACTGAAACACAAAGAAATGTCAGCTTCTGATTTCCGTCGTGCTTGTCATGCCTTTGCAGATGATTTCATTGACAAACAAAGAACAAGCTTCAAGCGTTTGGGTGTTCTGGGAGAATGGGATACCCCTTACAAAACCATGAATCCTTCTTTTGAAGCTGCTGAAGTTGAAGTGTTTGGGAAAATGTATGAACAAGGCTATATCTACAAAGGATTGAAGCCTGTTTACTGGTGTTCCAACGATGAGACAGCCCTAGCAGAGGCAGAAATCGAATATTCAGATGCTCCTTGTACCACTTGTTATGTCAAATTCCAAATGGTGGAGGATCAAGGGAAGCTGTCCCAATATGGTGATTTATCAAAAATCTTCACTTTGATTTGGACCACCACTCCATGGACTTTGCCAGGGAACCTTGCCATTGCTCTTCACCCAAGAGATTCCTATGTCTTGGTAAAATGTGCCAATGGCGAGCAGTATATTGTGGGAGAAGCCTTGGTGGAAAAAACCATGGCAAAAGCAGAAATCACAGATTACGAAACAGTGGCACAATTCACAGGGAAAGACCTTGAATTTATGGAAGCCAAGCATCCTTTCTTGGATCGTAATTCTGTGTTGGTCAATGCAGAATATGTCACCATGGATAGTGGTACTGGTTGTGTGCATACTGCCCCTGGCTTTGGTGCAGATGACTATCAAACTTGCTTGAAATATAAAATTGACCTGATTGTCCCTGTGGATGACCGTGGGATTCAAACAGAAGAAGCTGGGAAATTTGCTGGGATGTATTATGAAAAATCTTCTGTGGCGATTTTAGAAGATATGGCAGAAACAGGTGCCTTATTTGCCAAAGAAGATATCACTCACAGCTATCCCCACTGTTGGCGCTGTAAAAACCCCATTATTTTCCGTGCCACCCCTCAATGGTTCTGCTCTGTGGAGTCTTTTAAAGAGGATGCCATCAAAGCTTGTGACGATGTGCAATGGCTCCCTGCTTGGGGGAAAGATCGTATGGTCTCTATGATTGCCGAGCGTAATGACTGGTGTATCAGTCGTCAACGGAAATGGGGACTTCCGATTCCAGTGTTTTATTGTAGCGATTGTAACAAGCCTGTCTGTACCCCTGAAACCACAAAGGCAGTCTCTGACTTATTTAGAGAAAAGGGATCCAATGCTTGGTATGACATGGAAGCCATGGACATCATCCCAAAAGGCACCACTTGTCCACATTGTGGGAAGGATCATTTCTATAAAGAAGAAGATACTTTGGATTGTTGGTTTGATTCTGGCTCCACTCACATTGCTTCTATGGAGCAAGACCAAGGCTTCTGGCCTGCTGATATGTATATCGAAGGTGCTGACCAATACCGTGGTTGGTTCCAATCCTCTCTTCTCACAGCAGTTGCGTCAAAAGGAAAAGGGGAAGCTCCTTATAAAGCTTGTCTCACCCATGGTTGGACTGTGGACGGAGAAGGACGAGCCATGCACAAATCTTTGGGCAATGGGGTAGACCCTGCTCATATCGTGAAGCAATATGGGGCTGATTTGATTCGACTTTGGTCAGGCTCTTCTGATTATCGAGTGGATGTTCGTTGTTCTGATAATATTTTCAAACAACTTTCTCAAAGTTATTTGAAATTCCGTAACACAGCACGTTATTGCTTAGGGAATTTAGAAGGATTTGACCCTAACAATCTGGTTGCTCCAAAAGACATGGACCAACTGGACAGATGGGCAATGACAACTCTCAATGTTTTGATGGAAAAGTGTGAAAAGGCTTATGAAAACTATGAATTTCATGTTATTTCCCATGCCATCAATGATTTTTGCGTGGTGATACTGTCTTCCTTCTATTTGGATATCATTAAAGATAGATTGTATTGTGAGGGAACTAATTCCCCTGAGCGTCGCTCTGCACAAACGGCTCTTTTCTTGATTTTGGATACTCTTGCTAAGGTGTTTGCACCCATACTTGCCTTTACTTGTGATGAAATCTGGCTTGCTATGCCACATAGAGAGGGCGATGATGAAAGAAATATTCTGCTGAATCAAAGAAATAAAGTCTTTACAGAATACGCATTGGAAGAGGAAAGTTTGGCGCAGTTTGAACAACTGATTGCCCTACGTTCTGATGTGAATGGTGTCTTAGAAACAGCACGGAAAAACAAAGAAATCGGCAAGGCTTTGGAGGCTTCTGTCCTATTGTCTACTTCAGATGAGAAGATGAAGGAAATGTTGGATTCTTTGAGTAAATTCCCTCTTCATGACTATCTCATTGTGTCTCAAGTAGACAGAGGCGAGGGCAACGAAGGGGTTGCTGGGACAATTTACCCCACTCTCTTCATCAAAGCATTGTCAGCCAGAGGAGAAAAATGCGAACGCTGTTGGAAGCATGACAGCGCAGTGGGGAGCAATAGCACACATCCTACCCTTTGCCCACGCTGTGCAGCTGTGGTAGATGGAAATTAGGCATAGCCTTTGGATAGACTCTGAATCATACAAAAGAATCATAGTGGAGGAAGAAAACATGATAAAAGAATTAACTGTGTCAAACTTTGAAACAGAAGTAACAAAATCCGCTAAACCAGTTCTGGTGAAGTTTTGGGCTGGATGGTGTGGACCCTGTAGATCCTTTGCACCTATTTTTGAAGAAGTTGCAAAAGAAACCGAGGGTTTGTCTTATGGAAGCATCAATGTGGATGAACAAAATAAATTGGCGATGGAGTATCAAGTGAATCTGATTCCCACTGTGATTTTGTTCAAAGACGGTGAAGTGGTCGCCAGAACAGAGGGCATCTTGACCAAAGAAATGGTACTTTCTTTTTTGAAACAGTCTTGAGAGTGATTTAATCCCTGAAAAAGTGTTGGAGTCACAAAGGAATCCTTTCTTTTTCAGCTGATTTGCAAAGAAAAAAACCTACCGACAAGTCATTAGATGGTGTTCTAAGTCTAGTCGGTAGGTTTCTTTATTCCCTCTTCTATGGACAAGGAATTTCCTTATTTTTAGTAGAAGGCGTATAGTGGAGTTATTTTATTTGAAATTGAAAGACTGTTTCATGTTGCCAAGTATCCCCAGCAAGAAGGACAGCAGAAGGGAAATTGGGTTCGTTGATGGCATTGGGATAGACCCCAGTTTCCAAACAGAAACCACTGTGTTTTTTGTATGTGACCCCCTCTTTCCCTTGATGGGTACCGATAAAATTTCCTGTATAAAGCTGGACACAGGGGCAAGTTGTAAAGGCTCGCATCACAGCCAAGGAACCCTCTGCCACAGCGAATTCTTTTAGTACTTTTTCCTCGTTGATGATATAATTGTGGTCATAACCCCCTGCGTTTATTAAATTGATGTCCTCTGCCCCGATATCCCGACCGATTTCTTTCATTTCTCTGAAATCTAAGGGAGTTCCATTGAGAGCGAGAATATCTCCAGTGGGAACATTATTTTCATTATTAAATGTAAATTCATCTGCAAAAATTTGCAATTTATTTTTTAAACAAAGGGAATCATGACCGTCTAAGTTAAAATAACTGTGATTTGTCAGATTGACGATGGTATCTTCTGTGCTTGTGGCTGTGTACAGGATGGAAAGGCTGTTTTCTTCTGAGAGAGCATAAGTGATTTTTACAGACAGCTCTCCTGGGAAGCCCCCTTCTAAATGGGGTAAGGAAGTGGAGAGGACTAAGGCGTTTTCTACTAGCTCTGCTGTGAAAATCTTGGTATGGAGTCCAGTAGAGCCACTGTGCAGATTATTGCCTCCATCGTTGTCCTCTAAATGATAGGTTTTTCCGTTCAAAGAAAACATTGCCCCAGAAATTCGATTGGCATAGGGGCCTACAGCCGTGCCAAAAAAGCAGGATTCTTTCTGATATGCCTCTGGAGAATCATAGCCCAAGACAACATCTTCCCCAGAGGGTAGTTTGATGGACTGGATGATTGCCCCTAAAGTCCAGATTTCTACAGAGAATCCCTTGGAATTTTCTAAGACAAATGCGTTGACATCAGCGTTTAAATTTTTTTCTGTGATTTTCATGGTATGTCCTCCAAATTTTTTTCGACTAAGGCAGACGGGGGCATCTTGTTCCCCGTGGGCAGAGAGAGCTTTCTCTCATTATAACAAAATTTTAAAAATAGTCAAGGACTGAGTCAATATTTCAGCAAAGAGAAGGAGACAATTATGACATTAGGTGCAAAAATATCAATGAATCGAAATAAACTAGCCTTGTCCCAAAGTGATTTGGCAGAGAAATTAGAAATCCCCTTGAAAGAATTAACCAACTGGGAAAGTAATATCACCGACCCAAACAAAGAAATGACGGAAAAATTAGCAGAGCTTTTTTCCATTGACTCAAAAGAATTGCAGTCAGATGACGATGGCACCCCTATTTTTAAAGATCACCCTGAAGAGGTCAAGGCTTTCAATGGAAAACTTTCCATGAGATATAGCTGTCTTTTTGCCATTCTTGGCATTTTTTTCACCTGTTGTTTTTGGTTTCTTGGTGTGTATGTCCTGACCCCTGCTGTGGTCTCACTTGCTGTGGCTGGGTATTTTTTTCACAAGGGCAGCCCTATGATGGCTTTGTATAAAAAGCTTTTCATTTTTACCATTGCACTGGTCCTTCTTGTGGTGGTGTTTCAAGGATCGGGAATATTGCTGGCGCTCCTTCTTACTTAAAGGAGAGAAAAATCCAGAGAACTTATGGAAAAAGAGTTCTCTGGATTCTTTTGTTAAAATACGGCAAAAGGATTCATTTCGTCTAACAAACGATCTTTCACAGCGCCGTTGTGCAAAATCATTTTTTGGAAATTCGCTTCCACTGCGTTGGCAAGACCAATATTCTCCAAATTGGCACCAAAGAGACGACGGTCACGTAAATAGGGACCCAGTTGTCCTTGGTAAGTTTCTGGTTTTCCGAAAGAAACAGTCTTTAAATCTTGTTGCAGAGCCTCTAGCATTGGATCTGGGGCACAAAAATATACTTTCCCTTGGTCGCTTACCCCTAATAGATAGCGAAACCATGCAGCAATGACCAAAGGCAACGCCACTAAACTGCTGGTATCCTTTTCGTCTAGTCTATAACGTTTTAAGATCACGCCCAAAGACAGAGGAATCTTTTGGGAAAGATTTTCTCCGTAAATTTTTGGATTGACATTCCACAAAGGGTTTTTCAAGCGAACTTGTAAAATTTCATCAATATATTCTTCGGCATGAA
This sequence comes from Eubacteriales bacterium, assembly GCA_044432725.1. Lineage (GTDB taxonomy): Bacteria > Bacillota > Clostridia > Oscillospirales > Oscillospiraceae > JAWXUK01. Next base: position 65,707 of record JAWXUL010000003.1, on the reverse strand, counting down.
ATATTTTGATTTCAGGCATGACTGCTTGTCCTTCTTCATACAAAAGTTCTTGTAACAGAGTCAGAAGGTCTCTGGATTCTAAAATTTCAGACATGGAGGACAGTTCTAGTAACTGGGAAAACAAGAAGGTTGACACTTCTAAAGGACCCCAAACATAGTTGTTTTTTAATGCGTCCACCAGACGTAAATCACGTCTTTTTACATAAAAAGCCCCAGCTTTGTCCAAAGGGGGACAATTCTCGTGAAATTTATTTTCAAAAAAGAGATATTGAGGCCGTTCAGTGTTAAAGAAAGCAGCTCTCTCTTCTTCCTGTACAGTTTTTGTGGATAAGTTCAAGGCTTTTACCTCTGGGCAATTTTTGATGGCTTCAGAGGGAGGAGGCACAAATTTATCCAGAACAGAACAAGGGTAAAGGATGGCGTTTTCTAAATAGTCCAAGAATTCTTGGGTGACTTGCTCTTGTTCCAGCCAGAATTGGGCAATTTCCATCAGTGCATTTCTGAGGGTTATCCCATTTTTGGGCAAATCATCTAGGGTTGCAATGGTTAAGGCTGTGCCTTGTTCCTTGAAATGATGATAGAGCAAAGTAGCAAGGAGACCCAAAGGATGGTTGGGCTTTTTCATGGGGAATAACTTTTCCATGGATTCTTTTTCCCAAGCGTAATATTCTTTCCCTATGGTCAGTGAGAGAAAGGAAAGGCTATCCTGTGCAAAAATCCCTTGTAGTCCAGGGAGATTTTGGTCATCAAATACATAGGCAACAGAAGCGATGACTTCGGTTGTACGCACGCCATCTCCATGGCAAGTCACAGACAAAGATAATTTGTCGTGGGGAAGATAAAGTTTTTCTAATACTTCTTTCCGATCCACCAAGACAATCCCTGTTTGTGATAATTCTTTGTTCAGTAGACGTTGTTGCATGGTTGCCAGAACAGCACGAAATAGGTCAGTTCCACCGAAATGAATCCAACTGGGGGCTTTTTTTGTTTCTTCTAAGATTTTTGGCACTGAAAATCCAGGTAATGAGATGGCGAGTTGATACCAATCTTCATATTTTTGTAAATTTTCTCTTTTTAATTCCATATCTATATCCTCCTTATCAGGACAGTGTGAATTACATTATACCATAAATCTTTCCTGTAATCAATAGGTAGCTGGGTAGAAAAACTCATTTTTTATGACTTGTCCTACCTTTTGGAAGGGCTACAACTGAGTGCATCAGTTGTAGCCCTTTTCATGTCACCTTGTGAGGGGGTGCCTTAGTCTAAGATTTATACCCCTTCTGATGCCTCTAACATATTACCGATATAAGTGCCATAACCACGGGTGGGGTCATTGACAAGGACGTGGGTCACAGCGCCGATGATTTTATCATTTTGCAAAATGGGCGAGCCACTCATTCCTTGGATAATGCCACCTGTCACATCTAATAATCTGGGGTCAGTGACTTCGATCATCATATTACGGGTTTCTCCAAGGGTTAGGGGATATACTTGGACGATATTCACCGAAAATTCTTCCACCATGCCAACAGAAATATTGGCGAGAATTTTGGCTTCTCCCACGGTAATTTCCTCCATTTCTGCCACATCAATGGGTGCCATGCCTGTCCACATGTTCAAATCTTCTAGTTTCCCATAGATCCCTATTTCTGAATTGATTTGCAAGTCTCCTAGCTCTCTTGTTACGTCAAAAGAGCCTTGCAATTCGCCAGGACTGCCAGAGAGTCCCTTTCGCACATCTGCCACCTCTGCAAATAAAATTGCCCCTGATTCCAAGGGCATCAGCTGTGCTGTGTCCACATCATTCACCCCATGCCCCAAAGCACCATATACTTGGGTATCCGGGTCATAAAAGGTGAGTGTACCAATGCCAGCCATGGAATCCCGAAGCCATAAGCCTAGTTTGTGCTCCCCCTCTGGGGTTTCCACAGCTACAGCTGTGATTTGCAATTCCTTGCCACTTCTTACCACTGCCAGAGCAAGAGGGTTATCTTGTGCCTCTTCCAAAATTTCTTGGACATTCTCAATGGTGTCTACCTCTGTTCCATTGATTTTGGTCACAATGTCCCCCACTTTTAGTCCTGCTTCTTTGGCTGGTTGCAACTGTCCCTCGATGGTTTCCACAGGGGACATTCCTACCACCACAACACCATCAGAAAAAAGCTTGATTCCCACAGCTCTCCCCAATGGAACCACTTGTTTTGGTAGTTCTGCTGCTTGTACCCCTGAAATCATCGTTGATAATAAGAGGGTACAAAACAAAATCCTTCCATACTTCCCCAACAAATCCACTCCTTGTCATTATGATACTCGTTCCATCATTTCACTGTTGTTTTTCAATAGAAAGAGTATGAAATTCACCACAAAAAATTTTTGTCGTGTACATCTAGTATCAGATTTTCACTGAAAATAAATCAGGGCTTTTTTTCCTTGTCAGTGCATACTTTGACAGGAAGATTTTTGAAAGCTTTCAAGTGATGGAAAGAACAAAAGTTTTTTTTCTTATTATGACACATTTGGAAAATTTTTGTCTATGAAATTTGTCGCTGTCCAAAGAGATTGGTGGGGCGTTTTTGTTTCAGCGCAGATTTAAATTTACAAATTTAAGGTAAAAAAAACTTGTGTTTATGGGTCAACTGTGGTATACTATAGATAATAAAATTTGGTCAGTTCACTTGCTTATCCAAGGAAAATCAAGGATATTGTTTCCAGAAATATCACAGAGGAGCAAGTTGCGATAGGACCATGGGCATTACCATTTGACTCGTTCTTAATAAAACCAAGGACTCTGATCAGAGAGGGATATTAGGCTATTTTGCAAGAATGAGGCAACATCTTTGATTGATAAGGGGAGAAACAAGTATGAGAAATTTAGCAGAAGCGATTGAAGTAGCAAAGGGAAAACGTCTGGCTGATTTGGTGATGAAAAATGCCAGCTTTGTCAATGTGTTTAATGGTGAGATTGATCATGGTGATGTGGCAATTTATCAGGGATATATCGTGGGCATAGGCTCTTACAAAGGGGAAACTGAAGTCAATGTGGCTGGCAGATTTTTGCTCCCTGGCTTGATTGACAGTCATATCCACTTAGAAAGTTCTCTTGTGATGCCAGAAGAATTTGCCAGAGGGGTTTTGTGCCACGGGACCACCACAGTGGTGGCAGATCCCCATGAAATTGCCAATGTGATGGGGACAGACGGGATTAAGCTGATGTTAGAAGCCACAGAAAATATTGCTGTGGATGTGGCGATTATGTTGCCTTCTTGCGTGCCCGCCTCTTCAGTGGACGAGTCTGGTGCCCAGTTACACGCAGAAGATTTGAAGCCCTTTTACCAGAATCCTAGGGTTTTGGGCTTGGCAGAGATGATGGATTACCCTAGTGTGATCTCAGGGGAAGAAGGCACCATGAATAAAATTTATGGTGCACAGGAAACAGGTGGTGTCATTGATGGTCATGCGCCTTTTCTGACAGGACGCTCTTTGCAGGCATATATTGCAGCTGGCATTGCATCTGACCACGAGTGTGTCCATTTATGGGAGGCGAAGGAAAAACTTCGCTTTGGTCAGCATATCATGATCAGAGAGGGGACTGCTGCACGGAATTTGGATGCTCTTGCCCCTGTGATTACCCCACAGACAGTGCATCGTTGTATGTTCTGTACAGATGACAAACATCCCAATCATTTGGTGGAATCAGGTCACATAGATATGATTTTACGAAAGGCAGTTTCCTTGGGCGTTGACCCTGTGTTGGCTGTGAAAGCGGCGACTTTTAGTCCTGCTTGCTATTTTGGGATGAAGGAAAAAGGTGCCATTGCATCGAATTATATTGCAGATATGATCATTGTGAACAATCTTACTGATTTTAAAGTAGAGTCTGTGTATAAAAAAGGTGAATTGGTTTATAACAGCAATGGGAAAGAGGTATTGCCAGCTGTGCCAAACCAAATTTCTCCTGAACTGCTTGCTAAGGCAGAAAACACAGTCAAACTTTCCCCCACTGCCCCAGAAGATTTTATCAATATAAAGGAATGTGGTGTCCTTGGGATTGTGCCAGGGGAAATTTTAACCACTCATTGTAATTTAGCCAAAGAGGTGGATGTGGAGAAGGATATTTTGAAAATATCTGTATTAGAAAGACATCGCCAGACAGGGCATCGAGGCATTGGATTTTTGAAAGGCTATGGCTTGAAAGAAGGAGCCATTGCCAGTAGTATTGCCCATGACTCCCATAATATTATTGTTGTGGGTGTGACAGAAGAAGATATGTCTGTGGCTGTGAATGCCTTGATTTCCATGCAGGGAGGGATTGTCGTGGTGAATCAAGGTGTTGTGAAGGCCCTTTTGCCTTTGCCAGTGGCTGGGATTATGAGCAAAGAAAGTGTGTCACAGGTGACAACGCAGCTTGAAGAGGCAAAACAGGTCGCTTATGCCCAAGGGGTTTCTCCAGAGAATGACCCTTTTATGACCTTATCCTTTTTAAGTTTGCCTGTGATTCCCACCTTGCGTTTGACCACCAGAGGGGTTTATGATGTGATTTCAGGAGAGTATCTATCTATGTAGAAATGGGATCTCTGAATAATTCTTCATTACTGGAATGATTCAGAGTTTCCGTCCGTTCGTTATCGTCCGTTCGCTATTGTTCGCTCGTTATGTAAAGGAGGAAATTCATATGGTAAGTAAATTAGAAAAAACATTTCACTTAACAGAGAGAGGTTCAACGGTAAAAACCGAGGTTTATGCTGGTTTTACCACGTTCTTCGCCATGGCATACATTATTTTTGTCAATCCAGCTATGCTCAGCTATGGAAATGAACAAATTTTTGATGGTGTCTTTTTCGCCACCTGTATTTCAGCTGCCATAGGCACATTGCTGATGGCATTTCTGGCAAATCTTCCTTTTGCGCAAGCCCCAGGCATGGGCTTGAATGCACTCTTTGCCTTTACAGCTATGCCAGCTCTTGCTGCTATGGCTGGGGATCCAGAGATGGATCTTGTGAAACAATATCAAATGGCACTTTGTTTGGTGCTGATTTCTGGTATTATTTTCATTGTCATCACTGTTTTGGGCTTGCGTGAACAAATTATTTCAGCCATTCCCAACAATATCAAGCTTTCTATCAGTGCTGGGATTGGGTTTTTCATTGCTTTCTTAGGATTGCAAAATGCTGGCATTGTGGTATCTAGTCCAGCTACTTTGGTGGATTTGGTGAATTTCACTGATTATGCCGCCAGTGCCTCTGCTGCGCTAGCCTTGTTTGGTTTGATGCTTTTGGCAGTTTTAAGCTGTTTGAAAATCAATGGTGCTATTTTAATTTCGATTGTGGCAACCACTGTCTTATCTTATCTTGTGGGACATTCTGTGATGCCTTCTGATTTCTCTATGAATATTGCCACACAAGGGCAAAACTTTATGGATGTCTCTTTGTTCAAAATGGACTTCGTTTCCATTTTTGCAAGTGGGAATGTGACAGCCACATTATCTTCTTTGTTCGTGTTGATTGTGTCCATGTCTTTGGTGGATATGTTTGATTCCATTGGGACCTTTATCGGCACAGCTTCCAAGGCAAATTTGCTAGACAAAGACGGACAAATGCCAGCCATGAGAAAGGCATTGATGTGCGATGCCATTGCCACCACTGCGGGGGCTTGTTTGGGAACATCCACTGTGACCACTTATGTGGAGTCTGCAGCTGGAGTGTATGAAGGTGGTAAAACTGGGATGACCAGTTTAGTCACAGGGGCTTTGTTTTTGGTGGCACTTGTCTTTGCTCCCTTTATTGGTTTGGTTCCAGCCTGTGCTACAGCACCAGCACTGATTTATGTGGGTTATTTGATGATTACTTCCATTGGGAAGGTAGAGCTTGATGATATTTCAGAAGGACTCCCTGCCTTTTTGACCATCGCCATGATGCCACTTACTTATAGTATTGCCAACGGGATTGGTTTTGGCTTAATCTCTTATGTGATCATCAAGGCTTGCACAGGAAAAATGAAAGAAATTAAACCAGCTACTTGGGTGATTACTGCTTTGTTCCTTGTGAAATATGTGGTACCCATGTAATCAAGGATAAAACTTTAGGAAAAAATGATACTCTTCATGCCCTCTCATGAAGAAAATGATACTCATACCCCTCTCATTGCTCAAACAAACCCTGTCCTTCCTATGGAGGGACAGGGTTTGTTATTTTTATCTTCTTTTTCTTTGAGAAGCGTTGGGGAGATGGAGCATATCACGATATTTTGCCACAGTACGGCGAGAGATATCAATGGAGAAGCCCTCTAAAAGCTGTTTTAATTTTTCGTCGCTGTAGGGGGCTTTTTTGTTTTCTCCGGCAATCAGCATGCGTAAGCGACTGAGAATACTGTCTCGCTCTATGGTTTCCAATTCTCCTGTGGATTCTGGTGTTAGGAGGGATTTCAGAGAGACAATCCCTTGTGGTGCCAGAAGATGTTTGTCACAAATGGCACGACTGAGATGATTGGGAGAGAGGTTTAAGGCTGAGCTTAAATCTTTTAAGTCCAAGGAACGGAGAGGTCCTAGGTCTAAGAAATAGTCTTGTTGAAAAGCCACCACGTAAGAGATGAGAGACTCCATGATATGATGTCTTTCTTCTAGGGCAGAAATGATATTTTCAGCAGAGTTTTGATTGATTTGTAGATAGGATGTTAAAATCGTATCTCGCTGTTTCTTGGCTGAATCAGCAAGTTCTTGGTTTAGACTGACGGTGGCTCTGCCTTGGGGGAGGAAATGGAGCTGTAGTTTTTCTTTTACCACTTCCACTTTTGCTTCTGGGATACAAGGGGGGCGAGCAAAGGCAGAAGAGGGGATGGGGTTGAAGCCACGTACCATCTGCCAATATTTTTGTGCATCGGGGACAGAGCAGTCCAATAATCCAGAAATCCACTTGAAGTCTGGTGGTTGGAAGCAGTGGGGTTCTTGGGAGATGAGTTTTAAGGTGTATTGATTAAAATAAGGAGATTTTGCCAGTTGAAGCAAAAGGCATTCCTGTAGATTTCTTGCCCCTACGCCACAGGGTTCCATTTCTTGTAGGATGAAAAGAAGCTGTTCTGCTGTGGGGTAAGGGATTTTAATCAGCTCTGCCACTTTTTCCAAATCTTCGACAAAATAGCCCTTTGCATCCAGAGATTCTGCCAAAAAGATACAGTGGGGGAGGAATTCTGTTGGGACTTTTGGGCTACGACGTAGCTGGTCGATGAGTTGGGCTGTGAAAGACTGTCCCTTTATTTTCAAGACAGGAGGGGGATTTTGCTCTGACCAGCCTGGGATTTCTTCTTGATACCAATGGTTGTTGTGATACCAATAGCTACGATCTCCCCAAAAGAATTGTTCCACCCAAGAATCTTCTGGAATTTCGTAGAAGAGGAGTGGGTTTTCTGGGGGAGAGATTTCTAGCATGTTGTTTTCTCCTGCTACTTCGCTGAGATAGGTTTCCAGTTCCCCAAGGGGAAGTTGGAGGATGTGGAGAGATTGGGCGATGTTTTTGTCCAAACTTTCTGCACGTTTTTTCAGGAGGGGTAAGTCAATCATGAGAGTCCACCTTCTTTCAGTACATCTTTATTCTTGGAAAAATATTCAATCCCAGAATAGAGGGTTGTCAAGACAATGAGGGCAATATTCACCTGATTGAGCCACATAATTTCTGGGAGATAGAGCATGATCATGATGCAAACCATGGTCACAGCTGTTTTCACTTTCCCTGACCAACCAGCAGCGATGACTCTGCCTTTGTCTGATGCAATCATACGCAGACCACTGACTGCAAACTCTCTCACCAAAACAATCAAGAGCGCCCATGCAGGCATTTGCCCGATCTCAACAAACCAACACATGGCAGCCACAACCAACATTTTATCAGCAAGAGGGTCCATAAACTTGCCAAAATCTGTGATTTGGTTGAATTTTCGAGCCACATAGCCATCTAAAAAATCTGTGAGAGAGGCAAGGATGAAAATCCCCAAAGCGTAGATGTTTCCAAAATCTTCTACAAGATAGAGAACCAGTAAAAAGGCAGGGATCATAAAAATTCTTGCCATGGTTAATTTATTTGCTAAGTTCATAGAATTACCTCACTATTATTCTGCAATTTCTCCTAATAAGTCCCCTTCGCTGGTTTCTGTCAAAAGGACGTTGACAAAAGTCCCTGATGGAATGGTGCCACTGGCAGTGAAGAGGACACGTCCATCAATGTCAGGGGAGTCGGCATAGCTTCGTCCTACATAACAGCCCGCTCCTTCGTCGAAGCCTTCGCAAAGGACCTCCATGGTTTGCCCCAAAAGACTATCATAAAATTCGTCCATGATACGAGATTGAAGATCCACCAGAAGCTCGACTCGGTGGGCTGCCACATGGTCATCCACTTGGTCTTCCATTTCAGCTGCTAGGGTGCCTTCTTCTCTGGAATAAGCAAAAACACCAGCACGTTGAATTTTTTGATCCCATAAAAAGTCACAAAGTTCTTCAAAGGCTTCTTTGCTTTCCCCTGGTAGTCCACAAATGAGAGAAGTACGCAACACAAGGTTTGGGATTTTTGCTCTTAATTTATCAAAGAGGGCAATGATTCCTTCTTTTGTGCTATTTCGCTTCATAGAGGCGAGGAGTTCGTTGTTGGCGTGTTGGATGGGGATATCCAAATAAGGAAGGATTTTTTTCTGAGAAGCGATGACATCAATCAATTCGTCGGTGAGTGCCTCTGGATAGAGGTAGTGGAGACGAATCCAGTGGAAGTCTAGCTTTACCAGTTCTGTGAGTAGCTGTGCCAGAGAAGAGGCTGGCTTGAGATCCAGTCCATAGCGTGTGGTGTCTTGGGCGATGACAATCAACTCTTTGGTGCCTTGTTGGGCTAATTTTGTGGCATCTTTAATGAGGGATTCCAGAGAGCGACTGCGATATTTTCCACGAAGCTTTGGAATAATACAAAAAGCACAGCTGTGGTTACAGCCTTCGGCAATTTTCAGATAGGCACTGTAAGAGGGGGTGGAAAGGATACGATCCCCCTCTTCGTCGGTGTGGTGGATGTCGTGGAAGATGTCTGCCTTTTGGTGAGACAGCACCAGACGGATTGCGTCTACCACAGCAGTATAACTTCCTGTGCCAATGAGACCATCCACTTCGGGGATATCAGAGAAGATTTCATCTCGATATCGTTGGGATAGACAGCCAGCCACGATGATCTTCCCCAGTTGTCCTTCGTTTTTTAGGGAAACAAGGTCCAGAATGTGGTCGATGGCTTCGCTTTTGGCTGAGTCGATGAAGCCACAGGTATTAATGATTGCTACATCGGCACAAAGTGGGTCAGATGTGACATCATAGCCAGCTTCGGCACAGAGGGACATCATTTGTTCTGTATTCACTAAGTTCTTGGCACAGCCAAGGGATAAAAAGGCTATTTTTTTCATGGGGAGGTGCCCCTTTCGGTTATTCTGGTTCTATTTCTAAATTTTCGTCATATCTTTGCAAGCCCTCTCGGATTTCTGACCAAGAGAAGCCTCGTCTTGCCAGAGCCTGAGAGAGTCGTTTCACTTCTTTTTCCTCTAGGTGATTGCCCTTGGCTTTTTGTGAAAGGAATTTGTCGATAGCTTGGTCATTGGGGGAGAGGGTGCACAGTGCCTCTTCCCAAAATTCTCTGTCAATGCCATGGTGAAAAAATTCCTGTGTGATTTTCTTTTCTCCATAGCCTTTGCGATGATAGTGGCGAGCCAACATTTTGGCATATTCTTCATCGTTGAGCAAAGCGAGTTCTTGGAATCTGTCGCAGATTTCTTCGATTTCTTCTGGAGAGGCTTCCCACTGTTGTAATTTTTTCTCCAGATCGTGGCGAGAGAGGGGTTTTCTGGAGATGAGGTCATAAGCTTTTGTTTTTAGGGCAGAGGTACTGCCAGAGTGCTCTAGTTCCTCTGCTTCTTCTATGGAGATTTCTTTTCCTTCATAGAGGTTAAAGCTTAAAATTTCTTGCTCACTGACACGGAGAATGGTGCCTTCGTCCAGTTTTACCAGAAAGCGACCTTTTACCTTGGTAGAGGCTTTCAGTTCTATGATTTTCATCCTTCGTCGTCCAAGTCATCCTCTTCTTCGATTTCTTCAGTGGGGTTCATGGGGGCTCTCCCTGCTGCTTGGGCTGCGATGAGGGATTGCTTGCTCATGAGTTTATAGGCATTTTTGTGGATTTCCTCTTCCAAAGCCTTGGCGATATCCCCATTATCACGGAAGTAATGTTTGGCAGCATCTTTCCCTTGTCCCAAACGAACTTCTCCCATAGAGAACCAAGAACCACTTTTGTTCACAAGGTCTAGTTTCACCCCTAAGTCCACTAATTCGCCCATTTTGGAGATACCTTCTCCATACATGATATCAAATTCTGCTTCTCGATAGGGGGGAGCGACTTTGTTTTTCACAATTTTCACTCGGGTACGGTTCCCAGTCATGTCTGTTCCCACTTTTAAGGTTTCGATTCGGCGTACGTCCAAACGCACAGAGGAATAGAATTTCAAGGCACGTCCCCCTGGGGTGGTTTCTGGGTTACCATAGGAGACACCGATTTTTTCCCGTAGTTGGTTGATGAAGATGACAACGCAGTTGGTTTTGGCGATGGAACCAGCTAGTTTTCGCAGTGCTTGACTCATCAGTCGAGCCAAAAGCCCCACATGGGTATCACCCATTTCTCCCTCGATTTCTGCACGGGGGACAAGGGCAGCCACGGAGTCCACCACCACCACGTCCAGTGCGCCAGAACGGACGAGAGATTCACAGATTTCCAGTGCTTGTTCGCCGTTGTCTGGTTGAGAGAAAATCAGGCTGTCGGTATCCAGACCAAGAGCACGAGCATAGGTAGAGTCAAGGGCGTGCTCTGTGTCGATGAATGCTACTTCTCCCCCTTGTTTTTGTGCTTCAGCTAGGATGTGGAGTGCCAAGGTGGTTTTACCAGAGGATTCAGGGCCATATATTTCAATGATACGTCCCTTGGGGACACCACCAATGCCCAGAGCCAGATCCAACGAGATTGATCCAGTGGGAATGTAGTCGATAAATTGCTCTTGTTTTTCCCCAAGACGCATAACGGCACCATTGCCGTGATTTTTGTTGATTTGTTCTAGGGCTGTTTTCAAGGCTTTGTCCTTGTCGCTTGCGGGGGCTGCTTGTTCAACTGAATTTTTTTTCTTCTCTGCCATGGTTGATTCTCCTTGATTTTTATATTATGTGATACTAATTGTTTGTGAAAGATTAGTATTATGATGAACAGGGGCATTTCCCCTGAATCACTCGATGGTTGCCGTTGGTATCTCGGTGGATTTGTACGTCTTTCAAGCCTGCCCTTCTCATCATGTCTGCCACCTGTTCCCCTTGGGCAAAGCCCACTTCAAAGAGGAGGTAGCCATTGGGCAGGAGGGTGGAAACCCAGTGTTTCAGGATTCCACGATAGAAGTCATAGCCGTCCTCGCCTCCGTATAAGGCAAGGTGGGGTTCTTGTTCTCTCACGTCTGGGGAAAGCTTGTTCATCTCTTCTAGGGAGATATAAGGCGGATTAGAGACCAAAAGATGAAATCCTGTGACAGTGGGAGGGGCTAAGGCATCTATCTCTTTTACTTGGACAGTTTGGGATAGATTATGCTGTTTGATGTTTTTTTCGCAGATTTCCATTGCTGGGGGAGAGATTTCTCCTAAGATCACCTGTGACTTGGGAAACTGTTTTCCCAAAGTGATGCCGATACAGCCTGTGCCGGCACATAAATCTAAGATATTCAGATTTTCTTTGGGGAGTGCCAGGGACAAGGCAGTTTCGATTAAGACTTCTGTGTCAAGGCGAGGGATTAGGGTGTGTGAATTGAGAAAAAAGGTGAGGCCATAAAAATCCCACTGTCCCAAAAGATGGGGGAGAGGGACGCCCTCTCGTCTTTTTTCAACGAAGTGTTTTGCTTTTTCTTCTGTTTCTCTGGGACAATCTTGGAGATAGTCACGGAAAAGCTGATTTTTATCGAAATTTGAAGCAAAAGAAAGAATCTCTTGGGCTTCAAAGGCTGCGTCGCTGATTTGTGCTTCTTCTAAAGAGAGGCGAAGCTCTTTTGTCACTTGTTGATAGGTCATGGTTACCAACTGTCCTCCCCTTCCTTTTCTGGGAGGACTAATTTCAGTGCGTGGATTCCCACTTCTATCATGCCATCTTCTGGCTCGTAAGTGGTGAAGTTTTGTAGCCATAGTCCAGGGGTCATAAAGAAACGGCAAAAGGGATTTTTATCGTGGCGACCGAGAAAACGGTTGCACTCGTAACTGATACCCACCACAAAGGGAAGCATACAAATATTAGCACCCAATCGGAAGAGAAGCTGATGGACAGGGTAGAAATGGTATACAACAGCTGAGATGAGGATGGAGATAAAGATGACGAAAAAGAGAAAGCTTGTGCCACAGCGAGGGTGGTGACAGGGTTGCTCTTTGACATTTTCAAGGGTGAGGGGCAGTCCTTTTTCATAGCAAAAAATCGTTTTATGCTCGGCACCATGATATTGAAAGGTACGGCGAATATCGGGCATTTTGGAACAAAAAGCCAAGTATGCGATGAAAATAATGACTTTGATGGTGGATTCTGCGATGTTTCGCACTAATTGGGACTCGGTGAATTGAAGGGTGATGGAGCCAAGAAAGGTGGGGAGGACGAAGAAGAGTCCCATAGACAGGCAGAAACTTAAAAAAACAGCAAAATAGGTGACCAGTTTGGTGAGACCTTGGCTTCCTAGTTTCTGTTCCAGCCAAATTTCCCATTTTGACGGCTGGATTTCTTCTTCCTCTGGCATAAATTCAGCGGAATACATCAGGGCAGCGATGCCAGAAAATTGGGCATCTAAAAAGGTGACAGCACCACGGAGAAAGGGGAGTCCCAAGAGAGGGAACTTGTCTTTGATGAGTTTCAGTTCTTTTTCTTGGACAGACAGGGTGCCATCAGGCTTTCGCACGACGATGGCTTGTTTTTTGGGACCTCGCATCATGATTCCTTCGATGAGTGCTTGCCCACCACAAAGGGTTTTGAATTCCTTTTTTTCTTTGCTCATTGTGACTCCTTACAAACGTTAAGTTATTTCCATGGGTAATAAAATCGTCACCAGACAGCCCCGCTCCGGTGCATTTTCAATAATCAGCTCCCCACCATGTCTGAGTATAATTTCTTCGCAGACAGCAAGACCGATGCCTGAACCACGGGCTTTGGAGCTACCTTTATAGAATTTATATTTCACATGGGGGAGTTCTACTTCTGGGATGCCACTGCCATAGTCACGAATGGTGACAGCCGCTGTGGCGTTTTCGTAAATCTGAAAGGCTGATACATCGATACGCCCTCCGCTGCCTCCGTGCTTGGCTGCATTGTCCAGTAGATTACAAAATACTTGACGGAGACGGTCAGGGTCCCCTGTGACAGGGAGCAAATCCAAGGAGCCTTCTAGATAGACCAGTTCAATGGATTCTTTCCGAAAGAATTCACGATAGGTATAGACAGCGTCTTCTACTTCTGCTTTCAGGTCCAGTGGTTCTACGGACAGGGTGAATCTGCCATCTTGCATTTTAGAGAAGGCAAGGAGTTCTTCCACCATGTTAGAGAGCCGTCTTGTTTCGCTGACAATGATGTCCATCCCTTTGTTGATGTCCTCTTGCTCTTTCAGCTCTCCTGATTGCAGAGTTTCTGCCCAACCTGTGATTGCTGTGAGCGGGGTACGCAGTTCGTGGGACACAGAGGAAATGAATTCTGATTGGGTTTTTTCTGATTGCATGATGGTGAGGGACATGGTGTTGATGGTGTCGGTGAGGTCACCGATTTCGTCATCATATTGCTTTTCGATTTGGACACCATAGCTTCCTTCAGAGATTTGCTTTGCTGTTTCGGTGATGGAGCCAAGGGATTCGGTAATGGATCGGACAAAATAGAGATTGGAAAAGTAGATTAGAAGTAAAATCCCCAGTGCCATGATGGCGATGGTGATGCCATTTTGAATCAGTTGTTGGTCAGCCACAGACAGGGAGGTGACCAGACGGACAGCTCCCACCACAGTTTGTCCCTGATAGATAATGGGGGTAGAGACAGCCATGATACGTTCTCCACTGAAGGGGTCATTGCCCACCCAGACTTGGGTGCTACGTTCGCTGAGGGCAGAGGAGACATCAGGGGTACTGGGGAAGGTGCCAGAGGTAAGCCCTAAGCTAGTACACAGGACAGCACCATCTGATTCCAGAAATTGGATTTCCACCATGTGACGATATTCATAGTTATTCACCATTTCTTGGGCATTGGCTGTATAGGTGTCTTTGGTGAAGTTGTAAAAGGAAGAGGCAATGGTCAGGGCTTGGTTTCTCAGATTTTCGCTCATGCTACTACGGTAAAAGCTCCACAATGAGAGGGTAAGGACAATGGCAGTACAAAGGAGCAAAATCACCACGATGCCTAAACTTTGGATCAACCAACGGAGACGAAGACCACGAATTTTGGTATTTTTCATCATACCCCCCATTTATAGCCAAAGCCCCAGACTGTGCTGATGAAGGTGGGGGTTGTGGGGTTGTCTTCGATTTTGATACGCAGTCGTCTGATGTTCACATCTACGATTTTCAATTCTCCCATATAGTCTTTCCCCCAAACCACATCTAGGATTTCTTCCCGAGAAAGGGCCTTTCCTGGGTTTTCCATGAACAGCTTCATGATGCCATATTCCACTTGGGTCAGTTTGATACGGACGCCGTTTTTCTCTAGGGTGCGATTTCGGGTGTTCAGGAGGAAGGGGTCTTGGGACAGTTCTCCTGAATCTGGTTGGGCATCTCCACCGGCTCGACGGAAGAGGGCATCCACTCTGGCAGTCAGCTCGGCAGGGGAGAAGGGTTTTGTTACATAGTCATCAGCGCCAGTCATCAGTCCTGTGACTTTGTCCATTTCTTGGGTTCTGGCTGTGAGCATGATGATCCCTATTTTGTTGTCCATGGCACGGATACGGCGACACACTTCGAAGCCATCGATGTCGGGTAGCATGATATCAAGGAGGGCAACTTTTACATTGGGATTTGCTTTTAACTGGCTGAGGGCTTCTTCTCCTGTGGAGGCTTCGATGGTGACATAGCCAGCTCGTTTCAGGTTGATGACCACAAAGCTACGGATATTTTCTTCGTCTTCTAAGACAAGTACTTGTTTCAAGGGGCACACGTCCTTTCTGTGATTATGACCAAGCAGAGATGATCAGGTTAAAACTTTGAAGGATATCTTGCTGATCTAAACCACAATCCCAGCTGTCCTCGTAAAAAGTAGCGGCATAGATGGTGGTGGAGTCTCCTCCCAGTTCAAAACGGTCTGAGAGGGCTGCTCGGGTAAAGCGATTGGGTCCTGTTAGTTTGTAAATCGCAAGGAAGGGGGTGGGGGGCGCAGAGGAGCCGTTCCATAGAGAAAAGATAACGGTTCTCTGTCCACTGATGCTGTCATCTCGTGTCACAGTGATTTGGTCTCGCCAGTGGGAGGGAATGGTGAGATACCAGCCATCAGAGATATTGTGATAGGTAGAAAAGACCAAGGAGGATTTTCCCTCGCTGTTGAACTGGGTCCAGTCAATGAGCCAGAAAGAGGTGGAGGGAAGCGGGGTTGTGCCAGCGCCATCCTCTTCTGTGTAAGAGGGCAATGCCACAGGGTCTGGTATTTCAAGAATACCATCTCCGTTGATGTCAGTGGGTCCGATGTCTCGATAATCCCGAAGGGTTTCGGTGCTGATGCCTGTGTCAGCATCTAGGGTGAGGTTTGTCAGTCGCTCATTTTTAATAATAAAAATATCTGTGGTACGACTGTTGTCCATCAAATTAGAGGAGACATAAAGGGCAGGGATTTTGCCACTGATATAACTGACCCGCAGATTGGATAAGCTGGTGATATTGTTGGAGAGGGCAGCAATACTGTGAGAGACAAAAGCGCCTTCATTCCAGTGGTAAAGTTCGATAAAGCTGTTTAGCCCTGCTGTGTCCAGACGGACAACAGATAAATCCATGGAATCACTGTGGATCATGTTGGTAAGGGCATAGGCGTTGTGGGTGGTGGAAAGAAGCTCGGTGGCAAGGGGGATTTGCGCTAGGAGAGCAGAGGTAGGGTCGATGGTGGGGGTGGGGTTATCATCTAGGGTGTAAACACTGAGCTGGTTGTTTTGCCAGTTGACCAGAATTTCTTTTTTGCCCATGCCGTTAAGCTGAGCAAATTCCACCGAGAGGATCGAGGTGCCTTGCCCTTCGATAACAGAGTGGGGGACGAAATTTCCTTGGGTATCTAGGGAGAGGATAAAAATTTTCAAAGGGTCATCAGCAGAGGGGGCACGAAGGAAGGTGATGGCTGTGTCCACTTCGTCTTTGTCAGTTAAATTTTGTAATTGAATGGTGGAGGTGTTGTCTCCAGAGAGAATGTTGGCATATTCCACCCCTGGGTTACTGCTGTTCAAAGCGCTGCGGAGAAGTTCGATTTCTTGAATCAGCTGTTGATATTCCACAGATTGCATGGGAAGGTGATAAAGCTCTTCCACTGGTTGAAAGAAGCAGCCTGAAAGACAAAAGAGTAAAAGTGAGAGGGGGAGGAGTTTTTTCATGGATTGCTTCTTTCCTTTCATTTTTATAGCTTATGGGGAATAGAGCTTGCTTTATGTGGTGCCTTATGTAATGTGCTGGCTATCTTTGTACTGCTTTGCGTATTGCCCTGGGGAGACGCCGGATAGTTTGCCAAAGGTGCGAATGAAATGGGAGTTATCAGAAAAGCCAGAGAGCTCTCCGGCTGTTTGGACGCTGTAGCCTTGTAGGAGGAGGGTTTTGGCTTGGGCGATACGGCAAGCGATGATATATTCCATGACGGTAAAGCCAGTAGAGGCTTTGAAGATACGGCAAAGGTAGAATTTACTCACATAGAAGGAGGCAGAGATTTTATCTAGGGAGAGGGGCTCGGCTAAATTTTCTTGGATATAGTCGATAATGGGGGTGATTTGGTCTTTCCCTTGGGCTTCTTTTTCTGGGATGGGAAAGAGGGGGGTGAGGAAGATGAGTAGATTGAGAAGTGCAGTGGTTTGGTGTAGGTCATTGCCAAAACTGCCGTCATTTTCTTGGGTTAGAAGGCTGTGGAACAGAAGATGGGTTTGTGCCAATTCTTCTCCAGAGAGGAGGAGGCTTTGCCAAGGGGTTTGGGTCAGTTTTGTAAAATCTGTTTGCTTTGTGGACAGACTTTCTAAAGTTTGGGGAGCGAGGTGGAGGACAAAGCGACGGTGTGCTTTTGGGGTTTCGCTTCGGTGCAGGGTGTTGGATGGGAGAAAAAAAAGGCTGTGCTCGGTGATGGGGAAGCTGTGCTCACCGATGTAAAAAGTGCCATGGTTATGGAGGGGAAGAAAAAATTCACAGGCTTGGTGAAAGTGAAATCTTGGCATTTCCCAATGGGGGTGATATTTTTTTTCAATGGTGTAATTGGGCTTTTCCACAGCTTTTCCCCCTTGCCTGAACATACACAAATATCATAACATGAATTTGCAGAAAATGCAAATGAAATTTTTAAGGCAATCCCTCGTCATTCCCGTTTTCAAATTTTAAGAAAAAATGCTTCGCAAAAAGTTGAAAATTGAGTGTAATCCTGTGTGGATTGCCGAAAATTTCAGGGAATTTGTGGAACATTTTTTGCAGAAATTTGGGAACGAGGGATTATGAGGTGTTGTCTCAACTTTTCTTTCCTTAGAAAGACTTGACAGGGGTGGTGGGTGGTGGTATACTGATATTTGATTATGCTATTTTTTGTCAAAAAGCAAAGGGAACAATAGAATAGAGACAAATCATCAGCAAAGGCGATGCCTGTGATAGATCTTGTCACAAAAAATGTCCAAAAAAGGAAGGAAAGAGGAATCAAAATGCAATATAATATCACTGTCAATGGAAAGCAATTCAACGTAGGGGTTCAGCGTGTGGGCGACACAGCAGTTGCGTCTAGCGCAGCACCTGTGGCAGCAGCAACGCCTGCACCTAGTGCTGGGGGAGCGGGGACTCCTGTTGCAAGTCCTATGCCTGGTAATGTCTTTAAGATGGTCTGTAGCCAAGGGCAACAGGTCAGCGAAGGGGATGTATTGTTGGTACTAGAAGCCATGAAAATGGAAATCGAAGTCAACGCACCCACAAGTGGTGTGGTGCAAAGCATCGGTACATCTGTGGGCTCTTCTGTGAACACAGGGGATGTCTTGCTGACCATCGGATAGGAGGGCAAAGAATATGTTTGCAGGTGTGACAGAGCTAAGCGCCATGGAATCTATGATGATTGCCTTATCTGGTTTGGTCATTGTCTTTTTGGTTTTGGGTTGCTTGGCGATATTGATTCAAATCAATGCAAAAGTAATTACGACTTTAGAAGCGAATAAAAAACCTGCCCCAGTGGCAGAAGTGAAAACAGCACCAGCTGCGTCTAATCCACAGGAAGACGAAGAACTGGTGGCAGTGTTGGTGGCAGCCATTGCGGCTGAAATGGAAGCAAATCCAGAGGATTTTACCATTACCAGCATAGAAGAAAAAAGATAGGAGGGACAGGTTAGATGGATTTTTTTATTGAAGTAGTTGGAGAAATTTTAAAAGGCTCTGGCTTTGTAGCTCTTGCAAATAATCCGAAACAAATTATAATGATTTTTATTGCTTGTTTGCTGTTTTACGCAGGGATTGTGAAAAAATACGAGCCACTTCTTTTGGTGCCCATTGCATTTGGTGTGTTGCTTGCCAATTTCCCACTGACAGGGATTTTAGACGGAGCAGATGGTTCTTATGGACTTTTATGGATTTTCTATCAAGGAGTGGAATATGCTGTGTATCCCTCTTTGATTTTCTTAGGCGTGGGGGCCATGACGGATTTTGGTCCTCTTCTTGCCAGACCTTCTTCTCTATTCCTTGGCGCTGCGGCACAGGGTGGGATCTTTGCAGCGTTTCTTGCTGCTATATTCATGGGATTTGAACCTGCACAAGCAGCTTCCATTGCCATCATTGGTGGTGCAGATGGTCCTACGGCGATTTTGACCACGTCAAAGCTGGCAGTGGAATTGCTGCCTGCCATTGCCATTGCGGCTTACTCTTACATGGCTTTGATTCCTTTGATTCAGCCACCTGCTATGATGTGGCTGACCACAAAGGAAGAACGTATGATTAAAATGGAGCAACTTCGTCCTGTTTCTAAAACAGAAAAAGTGGTGTTCCCCATTGCTGTGACGATTTTTGTGGTGCTACTTATTCCTGATACAGCACCTTTGGTTGGTATGTTAATGCTTGGGAATTTGTTCCGTGAATGTGGGGTGACAGATCGTTTGTCTGACACAGCACAAAATGCCTTGATTAACATTGTGACCATTCCTTTGGGTCTCTCAGTCGGAAGCAAAGCAATTGCAGAAAAATTCCTTTCTATGGAAACCATTAAAATCATCATTTTAGGTTTGGCCGCCTTTATGCTTTCTACTATTTTTGGCTTGATTTTTGGCAAAATTATGTGCAAACTTTCTGGTGGGAAAATCAATCCTTTGATTGGTTCTGCTGGGGTGTCTGCTGTGCCTATGGCAGCACGTGTGGCACAATCTGTAGGACAAAAGGAAAATCCATCCAACTTCTTGCTGATGCATGCTATGGGTCCTAATGTGGCAGGGGTCATCGGCTCTGCTGTGGCAGCTGGATTTATGATTAAAGTTTTTGGCGGATAATATGAAAAAAAGAACACTTTCTCCTTTGGGAGAGGTGTTCTTTTTTGTGCCAATTTTCGTGTAGCTTTATGCCAATTTTTGTTCATAATTTTTTCATACACAGGAAAAAACCCTTGACAAAATTCTTGAAATAGTTTAAAATGTAATAGAATGACTAGGTATAATTTGGGGTGGTATATCATCTCCTTTCCTGTGTCGTTTCAACAATTTGAATACCTTATTGGTATTTTAATTCAGTTTGACCCTGTCAAACTGGAAAACAACCGCTATGCTGTTGTTTTTTAGAAATCATGACGCAGTCCTGATTTCTACTTGCTCAATAGACAACTTGACTGTGATTTTTTTGAAAAAATCACAGAGATTGAAAGGAAATCTTTCAATCAAAATGGTTAAGCCCATAGGTTTAATCATTTTTCTGATTGCTATATCGAGAGAGGTGGAGGGACCGGCCCTGTGAAACCCAGCAACCTAAAAAAATAAGAAATTTTTTCAAGGTGCTAAATCCGTCGTACAAAACGAAGAGATGTTGTAAAACGAAAGGAACAAAAGACTATGTACAAAAAATTATTTACTTCTGAATCTGTCACCGAGGGGCATCCTGATAAAATCTGCGATCAAATTTCTGACGCAGTGCTGGATGCTATTATTGGACAAGACCCTATGGCTCGTGTGGCTTGTGAAACCACTGTGACCACTGGACAAGTCCATGTCATGGGGGAAATCACCACTTCTTGTTATGTGGATATTCCCAAAATCGCCCGTCAAGTGGTGATGGATATTGGTTATGACCGTGCGAAGTATGGCTTTGACGGAGAGACTTGCTCTGTGACCACTTCCATTGACGAGCAAAGCCCTGATATCGCCCAAGGGGTGGATGAATGTCTGGAATCCAGAGAAGGCAAGCAAGAAGATGATTTGAATGGTGGCGCAGGGGACCAAGGGATGATGTTTGGTTATGCTTGTGACGAAACCCCTGAACTTATGCCTCTTGCCATTTCTCTTTCTCATAAGTTGGCAAAGAAATTGACAGAGATTCGTAAAAAGAATGTTGTGGATTATCTGCGTCCTGATGGAAAGACCCAAGTGACTGTGGAGTATGATAATGATAATCAACCTGTGCGTATTGAGACAGTCTTGATTTCCACACAACACAGCCCAGAAGTGACCTTAGAGCAAATTCGTAAGGATTTGATTGCCCTTGTGATCGAGCCAACCATTGACAGCAAGTTAATGGATGCAGAAACAAAGATTTTCATCAATCCAACAGGACGTTTTGTGGTGGGAGGACCTCAAGGTGACTCTGGTTTGACTGGCCGCAAAATTATTGTGGATACCTATGGTGGCTCTGCGCCTCATGGTGGTGGTGCTTTCTCTGGGAAAGACCCTACGAAAGTGGACCGTTCGGCTGCTTATGCCTCTCGTTGGGTGGCGAAAAATATTGTGGCAGCAGGGCTTGCCAAACGTTGCCAAGTGCAACTTGCTTATGCCATTGGGGTGGCAGCACCTGTTTCTGTGATGGTGGATAGTTTTGGTACAGGATCTGTGTCAGACGAAACCCTATCTTTGGCTGTTGAAAAAGTATTTGACCTTCGTCCTGGTGCGATTATCAAAGATTTAGATTTACGCAAGCCTATCTATCGACAAACAGCGGCTTATGGTCATATGGGTCGTGAAGATTTGGGTGTCAGTTGGGAAAAAACTGATCGTGTGGCTGCTTTGCAAGCAGAGTGTCAAAAATAAATTCTAGTTATACTTGAGGGAAGGAGGTTTGCATGGGCTTTACAAGGAAAAAGATGCGTTTTGGCGATGTCTTGGTAAAAGAGGGGCTTCTCTCTGACGAAGAATTGCTCCAAGCGCTAGAAGAGCAAAAGAAAACAAAGATGAAGCTAGGGGAATATCTGGTCAGCGAAGGCGTTGTTTCTGAAGAAGACATTGTGAAAGTCCTGCAAACCCAATCAGGTATTAAATATATCCCCTTGCGTGGACAACGTATGACTCCAGAACTGATGAATTTAGTCAGTGTTTCTGTTTTACGGAAGCATAACGTGGTGCCACTGGAGATCAACAAGGCAAAAAATGAATTGGTTCTTGCTATGTCCAATCCTTTTGATTTGCTTGCCCAAGATGATATTGGTATTATCACAAATTATCGTGTTTCGCCAAGGATTTCCACCACCCGTGAGATTGACTCTATGCTTGACCGTCATTACGGGAATGATACGGCAATGCAAGCGGCAGAGCAATATGCTCAGGAACGTGAGCAAAAGATTGCTTTGATGCAACAAGATGAGCCAGAAGTTCAGGAAAATGACAATTCAAATGCACCCATTGTTGCCTTGGTTCGGTCTGTGCTAGAACAGGCTGTTCGTTCTCGTTGTTCGGATATTCACTTTGACGCAGCGGAAAAGCATATCCGTTTGCGCTATCGAATCGACGGCGATTTGGTAGAGCAAATGGAGTATGATATTTCCTTGATGCCAGCTTTGTCTACTCGGATTAAAATCATGGGTGGGATGGACATTGCTGAAAAACGGAAACCACAGGATGGACGGATCAGTTTTACCCTTGATAGACAAGATTATGACGTGCGTGTGTCCATGCTTCCCTCTTATTACGGAGAAAAAATCGTTATGCGGGTTGCCAACTCCTCTATGTTGACCAAACCAAAGGGAGATTTGGGCTTGCGTGACCATGAAATGGAACAATTCGACCGTATTATTTCACGTCCCAATGGAATTATGTTGGTGACAGGCCCCACTGGGTCGGGGAAATCCACGACTTTGTATACAGCTTTGTCAGAACTGAACAAACCTGAAGTAAATATCATCACGGTGGAAGACCCTGTGGAAGCGAACATTCCAGGGTTGAACCAAGTGCACGTGAATCCAAAAGCTGGGCTAACTTTTGCTGCAGCTTTGAAATCCATTTTGCGGCAAGATCCAGATATCATCATGATTGGTGAGATTCGGGACGAAGAAACGGCTCGGATTGCTGTGCAAGCGTCTATCACAGGGCATTTAGTGGTGTCTACTCTGCATACAAACTCTGCTTGTGCAACGGTTTCTCGTTTGGCAGATATGGGTCTTGAGACTTATCTTCTTGCTGACGCCATTGTGGGCGTCATCGCTCAACGGCTTGTCCGTCGTCTTTGTGATAAATGCAAACGAGAAAAACGTGCCTCTTCTGAAGATTTGATGGCTTTGGGCATGGAGCCTGGGGAGCGTTTGACTGTTTGTGTGCCTGTGGGTTGTGATTATTGTAGTAATACAGGTTTTGCAGGTCGGATGGGTGTTTATGAAATCATGGAAGTGAACCACGAACTGAAAAGACATATTGCCTCAGGGTCTACCTCGGAGGAGATGCAGGCAGTTGCAGAGAAGAATGGCATGAGAACTTTACGTACAGGCGTTATCGCAGCGGTAAAGGAAAAAATTACAGCAGTCAGCGAGGTGCAACGTCTCACCGCTGGTGGACATTAGGTTTTTTAGAGGTTCCCATTAGATTGATTAGATTAGGAGAGCGTGAGAATGGAAGTAGATGTAGTAGAGATGATGAAGAAGGCAAAGGAGCTTGGTGCTTCTGATATTCATATCAGTGTGAATGTAGAGCCTTCTTGTCGGGTGGATGGTAGTATTTTACGTATGGAAGGCTATTGGCCTTTGACAGGTGAGGATACGGAAAAAATCGTGCGTTCTGTGATGCCACCTTCTGAGATGGAAAAGCTGGAAGAGCGAGGAGAGCTTGACTTTTCTTTCGGTGTTGATGGCGCTGGACGGTTTCGGATCAATGCTTTTCGCCAACGTGGGAACTATGCCATGGTGGCTCGTTTGATCAACTCAGAAGTGCCTGATCCTGAGAAACTTGGGCTTCCAGAAGCACTTTTGGGCACCACTCGTTTAAAACGTGGTCTTGTGCTAGTGACAGGGCCTACTGGGTCTGGTAAATCTACGACTTTGGCAGCTATTTTAGGTATCATCAACAGAGATGAGCCAGGACATATTGTCACCATGGAAGACCCCATCGAATTTTTACATCACCACAAGCGCTGTATTGTGAATCAACGTGAAATGGGCGTGGATTCTGTTGGTGGTTATGGCTCTGCACTACGTGCAGCCTTGCGTCAGGATCCTGATGTGTTGCTGGTGGGAGAAATGCGGGACCTTGAAACCATCGGGACAGCTGTGACTGCAGCTGAAACAGGACACTTGGTCTTCTCTACCCTTCATACCATTGGGGCAGCTGCTACCATTGACCGTGTGTTGGACGTTTTTCCTCCTCACCAACAGCCACAAGTGCGTGCTCAGCTTGCAGAAGTGATTCAGTGTGTTTGCTCACAACAGCTTATGCCAAGAGCTGGGGGCAAAGGACGTGTGGCAGCTTTGGAAATCATGATTGCCAATCACGCCATTCGAAATCTGATTCGAGAAGGTAAAATCAGCCAAATTGCTTCTTCTATGCAAACAGGGAAACGTGCTGGTATGATTACCATGGATGATGCCATTTTTGCTCGCTATAAAGCAAGAGAAATCACAGCAGATGTTGCCATTAACTATGCCCAAGATCAAACAGCAATGGCATCTAAGGTGAGATAATACCAATTTCTACGACTTAAGGAGAAAGAGGTTTTCCCTCTTAATAAAAATCGTAAATGGACGATAAATAAGACACAACATCATAAGGAGGTGTTTTTATTGGCTGCATACACTTATGTCATCACGGATTCCAATGGGAAGCGTGTGAAGGGCACTATGAACTGCGACAATCGTGCCGACGCTGTGGAACAGCTGAAAGCGAACGGAAGTACGGTTCTTTCCATTGAAGATGCAATCATGGGAGGCGTAGGCTCAAGGGGTAATGACAAAGGGGGCGGCGGACGTCAGCCCAAACCCAAAGAGCTTGCCGTTTTTTGTAGACAATTTGTTTCTATCTCTGAAGCTGGGGTACCTGTGGTTTCCACTTTGGATATGTTGATTGACCAAACGGAGAATAAGCAGCTTGCCTATGGTCTGGCTGAATGTAAACGAATGATTTTGGAAGGGGAAACCTTTTCTGAAGCCATGGCACAGTTCCCCAAAACTTTCCCGAAGATGCTTGTGACACTTGCAGCAGCAGGTGAGGCATCTGGTTCTTTGGAAAACAGTTTTTTACGGATGGCGATTCAATTTGAAAAGGAAGCAAGACTTGCTTCTACCATTAAAAAAGCCGGTGTTTATCCTTGCGTTATTTTTGTGGTTATGATCGCAGTGGTTATTGTTATGCTGGTTTTCGTGGTGCCACAGTTTGAAATGATGTTTAACGACATGGGTACTACTTTGCCAGGGATTACTTTGTTTGTCCTTGGCGTTTCGGAGTATTTGCAAGATAAATGGTATATGGTTATGGCTTATATGATCGGTGGATTTTTGCTGATGGTTAAGTTTTTGAAATCTCCTTTGGGTGAGAGTACCATGTCTATTGTTACTTTGAAAATCCCAGTGGTGAACAACTTGGTGAGCAAGACCGCTTGTGCTCGTATGGCGAGAACCCTTTCTACTTTGCAAGGCGCAGGGCTTGATTTGATTCCTTCTATCGAGACCACGGCAAACACCATGACCAATTTGGTGTTCCGAGCAGCTGTGTATACCGTGGCTGACGAGGTTGCTTTGGGGAATCAGATGAGCGACACCATGAAAGAAACAGGGGTTTTTCCAGCTTTGATGTATCATATGGTAAGCATTGGGGAAGAAACAGGGAAAACAGATAAAATGCTTGACACCTTAGCTGGGTATTATGAAGAAGAGGTGGAAGCTGCCACTGAGGCTGTGATGGCATTGCTAGAGCCTGCCACCATCATCGTAATGGCTGTTTTAGTTGGGGGTATCATCGGTTCTGTTATGGCACCTATGGCGAAGATGTACGAAGAATTAGGGAACCTGTAATTTCTAGTTCATACTCTTGTAACAAATTCGAAAAAAATATTTCATCTTTTTTTCGAAAAGCTATTGACAAGGGGTTACAGCTGTGGTAAACTAATCTCAGGTCAAAGAAGTTCACACTTTCGTAACAACTTAGAAAAAGTTTTTTAAAAATATTTCAAAAAACTCTTGACAAGTTACAGCGACTGTGATAAACTAAGGTCAAGTCAAAGGAGTTCACATTCTTGTAACAACTTGGTAAAGTTTTTTTAAAAAACTTAAAAAAACTCTTGACAAAGAAAACAAGCTGTGATATACTAATGACAGTCCAAATGAGGACGAAAGCAAGTCCGAAACCCATGGAAGCTAGGCTTCCGATACTTACTTCGGTTTCACTACCTACACTGGAGAATAGCTCTGGTGGGTTTGAAATAATATTTTTTTATTAAAGGAAAGAGGCAAAAATTATGAAAAACTTCATCGCAAACAAAATGAATGCTGTACGTGACGGCATGAAAGACAACAAAGGTTTCTCCCTAGTCGAACTTATCATCGTGGTTGCTATTATGGCAGTGTTGATGGGTGTTCTTGCTCCTCAATACCTGAGATTCGTTGAATCTTCTCGTGAACAAGCTGACAAAACAGCTGGCGACCAAATCGCATCTGTTATGACAATCGCACTTTCTACACAACCACAATTGGATCAAGCTCTTAAAGTAACCTGGGGCGTTAACGGTTCATTGACTGTTGCTGAAGCTGGACTTGATGGTTGTGATTATGACAAAGAAATCACTTCTACTCTTGGTACAACAACAGCAAGCATTACTTCTGTTTGGGCTCAAGGCATTGCTGGTACTGGCGGAATCGTGTTCGGCGTGTTTGTTGATCCTGCAACTAGCGTTCCTTACATCACTTGCACAAACTCTGACTTCGCTGAAGCAGTTGGCTTGTACTATTCTTAATCGAACTGAATGAATATGACTCACTGAGTGAGTGATAAAAACCTAGGGCTGAGGGGGAAAATTTCTCCCTTAGCCTATGGTGCTATTTTGATAAATGTTAAAAAACTCTGTATGGGAATCTGAAAAAAGCCCTTGCATGGGATTTCTTCATTTGATCGCTTATTTTTGTTATGGCTCTGGAAATCTATTAAAGATACTTCTTGAATTTAATCAAAAATGGGGATCGTTGTTTAAGAAATGCCTCTGCCAGTGGTTTTTTACTAACCCTCTAAAGTATGAAAGGAAAACAAGGTAAAATGGAATTATTGTATTATGTCATTGCCCTGATTTTTGGTGTATTATTTGGGAGTTTTTTAAATGTTTTAATTTTACGTATCCCAGAAGGTGAGGATTTTGTGAGAGAACCATCTCACTGTCCACAGTGTGGGAAGCATTTAGAGTTTTATGAGCTGATCCCTATTATCAGCTATGTGATACAAAAAGGAAGATGTCGTGGATGTTATGCAGGTATTTCTGTGCAGTATCCACTGATTGAAGGAGCGAACAGTCTGTTGTGGTTGCTGATTTTTTGGCAAACGGGCTTTTCGCTTATTAGTGTATGCTATGCTTTGGTGGCATCTTTGCTTCTTGCTATTTCTGTGATTGATGTGCGCACTATGGAGATTGCCCCACAATTAAATATGGGGATTTTGATTTTAGGTGTTGTGATTACCATTTTAGACCGAGAAAATTTTCTGGATCATATTATCGGTATGGTGCTGGTTAGCTCTCTTTTGATTTTGGTGTTTGTCTCTACAAACGGCAAAGGCATGGGCGGAGGCGACGTGAAATTGATGGCTACTTGTGGGCTTGTCCTTGGATGGCAGTATATACTCCTTGCTTTTGTGTTGGGATGTATGACAGGTGGTATTGTACATAGTTTGCGGATGAAAGTTTCTGCAGACGTGGATAATCGTTTGGCTTTGGGCCCCTATTTATCCTTGGGCGTGCTGGTGAGCATGCTTTGGGGGACAGATATTTTGATCTGGTATATCCAAGATGTCTTGGGGCAAACAATGTAATAAATTTCTAGAAATTTACGAGGTAATTTGAAACATGGCGAAGAAGTTTTTATGTATCGAAGTCGGCGATAGACTGGTTAAAGTAAGTGTTTGTTTGGGCACAGAGAAGAAGCGTAAGGTGAAATCCTGTTTCTTTTTTGAAACCCCTGATGGGATTGTGGTAGACGGAGGGATTACAGATCCTGAAGAATTTGCCATGGTGCTGAAATCAAATATCGAGGCAAACGGCTGTTCTGATGCAAAAGAGGTACATTTTACAGTTGCATCTAGTAAGGTTGCTACCCGTGAGGTAGCGATGCCTGTGATAACAGATCCTAAAATAGCCAGTGTGGTGGAAAATAATAAGGTTGACTATTTCCCCACAGATTTGGAAAATTATAAAGTTTTATTCCGTGTTCTTTCTCGGAATAAGAAAAAAGGTGAGCAAGGGAGTAATGTTTTAGTCATTGCTATGCCTAACTCCATCATGGAAGCTTGCTCGCAAGTGTGTAATGGTCTGAAGCTTCGGCTGAAGAGCGTTGACGCAATTTGTAGTAGTTTGGCAGATGGTGTTGCCACTTTGCGACAAGCTCAGATCACAGCATTTGTCCAAGTGGAATGTACCATGACGCAAATTGTCTTTATGCGAGGAACAGAACTTTTGCTGCAACGGTCTTTGGACTATGGTGGGGAAGAGATGATCATGGCATATCGAGAGGCTTGTGGTGGTGAAATCGGTTATGCCCAAGCATTAGAGGATTTGAGTAATCTTAGTGCTGAGGATAATATCCGTGGACGTTTGACAGAAGAAGATGTTCGAGATTTGCTAGATCCTTTGGTGGGGGCTATTTCTCGTGGTGTATCCTTTTTTGCGAATAATAAAAGTGGCGAAGTGTCACAGGTGGTGCTCTTAGGTGCTTGCGGAAATCTTTTGGGCATCGAGGTCATGGTAGAAGAAGCCACTGGCTTTGCTACTTTGCAAATGGCTCAGCTGAGTACAGCGGCGCAACTGAGAAGCATTTCCCAAGCACCAGCATATTATATTCCAGGTATGTATGCAGGGCAACGGGGCTTGAACTTTGCAGTGGATTTCGACCCCAAGAAAAACAAAGGCAAACGTGCGAAGGGTGCCATGGAAATTGACTTACCCACAGCTATTTTGATTAGTCTTTTCTTAACGGTTTTTGCTGTGTATTGGGCATATTCTGCCACATTACAACATCAACAAATGGAAGAAGAACTTGCCCATTTGAACAAAGAGATTATCGACATGGAATATTTGGATAGAATTGCAGCTACCCACGCAAGCTATGATGCCAGCAAGACAAGTTTGTTGACTTTCACAGAAAATACAGAAAACCCCAATGAACAATTACTTGCATTTTTAGCAGAACTAGAGGCAAAAATGCCAACAGAGCTTTTGCTTTTATCTGCTAGTTGTACTGGTACTATGGTGAATATGAATATGACAGTGGGGTCTATCCCTGCTGCTGCTAAAGTGGTTTCTCAGCTACGGAGTTTTGAATCTATCGGTGCGCTTCAAGTAAGCAGTTTAGGTTTGAATGATGTCTATGTAGATGGTGCAAATCCAGAAACTTCTGATCCTTTCCGAGAAGTTTCCTTCTCTGTGGTTTGTACCTATGGTACCAATGTTTACACAGGTGGGATTCATCCTTATGCTGATATTTTGGGGATTTTAAATGCGCCTGAAGAGCCAACAGCATAATGGCAATCTATTCTTTCTAATATTGTAAAAATTGGAAATTGCTATTGATTGAAAAAAGTCTAACCTTTACAAAGTAAGGGGTTAAAAGCTTATAATACAGAGTTTTATTTATCCTTAGGAGGATGTCATTGTGAAAATGAAGCCAAATGAACTGAAAATGTTAATTATTGTCATTGGTGTGTTGGCAGCCATTGCTTCCCATTTTTTAGTCCACGATCCCTTGACCATCGAAATGGAAGCCTTGGCCATTGAAATAGAGGCAGCAGAAGCGGAAAAAGCACGTTTGAAAGCAGTGGAAGCACAAAAAGACGTATTGATGTTAGAGACAGAAGAAAATCGTAAAATTGTCGAAAACGAGTTGAGCAAGTATCCGGAGGATATTCTTCCTGAGACATTTATGATGTATGCCCAAGACTTGGAAGATGATTTGATTATGACTCTGAGTGGTGTGAATATTGCGCCACCTACCTTGCTGAGCAAGATGGATATTATGCGTTATATAGACGGAAATAATGTAGAAACACCCATTGCGGCGTATATGACAACATTGGGCTTTTCTTGGAATTTTAGTTATAACGAGTTAAAATCCTTTATTGAATATGTCCATGCAGACGATTATCGCACTGTGATTAACAATGTGAGCGTTGCTTATAATGCAGGGACAGGGCATTTGTCTGGGAGTACTGTGATTTATAAATATTTCATCACAACACCTTCTTATGTGTATGTACCACCAGAAATTCCACCAATTGCAACAGGAAACGATAATCCTTTTGGCACTTTGGCAGAAGGGCAACAATTACCACAGGAGTAATGGAAGAGAAGGAGGTAACCAATGAGAGAACAGTTAAAAAAGAACAATAGTGGATTCACCTTGTTAGAACTGATCATTGCCACAATGGTTTTGGCAGTTATCATGACACCATTGATGCGTTCCTTCTTTATTGCTGCGAATACTGCCCAAAGTTCTGTGATTTATGGTGGGAATACGGATTTGGCAGAGAATGCTGTTGAAGTGGTGAAAAGTGCCAGTGCCACCAATATTGAAGCGGCGTTGGGAAGTTATTTTTCAACAGCTGATGTCACAAAAAGTGGTGACGTCTATCAAGTGGAATTCAAAGACGGCACCACCACCACAGAGACTATCGTGGTGACCATGAGAGACCCAGATCCCACACTGGATGGTGCGCTTCTGGCTTCGCTGAATACATCGGATTTGTCCACCTATACAGATATGGATTTGTCCTTGATTCAACAAGCTGGTGCAAGGCTAGTGGATGGCACTTTGGGGATTTTCGACTTTGATGCCAAGGCGTATCAGCAACTTGCAAGTCAAGGATTTAGTGATTGGTCCACGCTGAAAAGAACCATATTAGTCAACTTAAATTATGTGGATGCTACCTTAAGAACAGAGCTGAATGCCAATGGTTGGGCTTTGGATGCGAGCGAAGAATATTTGCATTACGAAGTGAAATATCGCTATCATTATGGTAGCACAGCTTCAGCGTTTATCGAGCTGACAGCCTTTTTAGGTGCTGTACCAGCAGGAGCTGATGATGTTGTTGCTTTGCAACTGGTTTATATGCCACTGAATAACAATTCAACCCTTTGTACAGAAACCATTGACATCACCTATGGTACCAAAATGCCAGATGACGATGTGCGTTTGTTTTTGATCAAGCAAAAAAGAGCGACACATGGAATTAATTGTACATCATCTACTTTTAACCCTTATGAAGAGGTTTCCGCTTCTGGGGTGCTAGACTGTGCTGGCTGTGCCAGTGCTGCAGTAGATGCAAATTATGCTTGTACAGTCATTTTAAATGATGGCGGAGGGACTGATGGCTTGGCACTTCATGCCAACATTCATCTGAATGCTTATACTGGTGTAGCGTTGACGCCAGCCAATTTTATATACACCAAAAATGGAACCACCACTACTTTATCTGATGGACTTGTTGTTGAAACCAGTGGTGGACGAATTTCTATTGTTGAAGTGCAAGTATATACTGGAACTGTTGCGACTGGAGAGCTTGTAACAGAGATGAATTCTATTAAATTGAACTAGAAAATACCTTCTCTTAGCAAAAAATCTACTAAGGATTGGAAACTTTTTAGAATAATCTGTGAAAAAATCTCTTGTCCTACAAGAGTGTTCCAGTTTACTTTTAAAATAAAATGAAAAACAAATTTTGAAAAGGAGTGTTCACAATGAAAAACATGATACAATGTAACAAGTTAAAGCATAACCAAAAGGGTGCTGCTTTGCTCATGGTATTGTTGGTAACAGCTTTTGTGGTTTTAATGGGTTCTTCTGTGTTGTTTACCAGTCACAGTGGTCATTTGGTGAAATTGGTAGACCGTCAAGGTTTGGATACCTTTTATTCCACAGAAACAGTGCTAGATCAAATGAGAGCACAGGTACAGGACTTTTCCAGTGCAGCTTTGAGAGATTCCTATACCAAAACAATGTCAGAGTATGCTTTTATTGAAGCATCTCAAAGTGACGAAGATGATATTTTGTCCGAAGCACAAAATGTCTTCAACAAATATTTCTGCGAAGAATTGAGCAAAGTTTCTTTTGATGGGGCTACGTCCACAGCCAGTCGAGAAGTGGTGGAGCAAGTTTTTGATTTTGTCAAAGATGTATCTTCTTCCACCACGCCCTCAGGAGAAAGGACTTATATCAGTGATTTTCTGGAGTTTGAACATTATCCGACAGATTTTGTCTATCCAGATGGCTTTGGTGTGAGTGTTCCTAGCACAGGAATTTTTTCTGTTGCTGAGATTGTAGAACCTAGTGACAAAGGGGACTTTAACGTCACTGTGTATGAAGAAGTGTACACAAGAAATACCAATGGTACTATCTCTTCTTCCACAAAAACAGAATCCACCACAACTTCTTGGGGGATCTATAATGCCTCTGCATTAAAAGAAATGTTACAGTTTGGTACTGGTGTGACAGTGACTTCTGGTGAGCCTGTGACTGTTTGCTTGACTAATAGTAGTATCAAAGATACTTTGGAAGATGATCGCTATGGTTATTTTACCTTGGAATATGGTATTGCAGGGGATCGTTTGGTCCTTCATGGTGTCACCATTACTTTTGAAGAAAATGGTTATTTGACCAACATTACCACTGATATTGTCATTGAAATGCCTGACTTTGTCCACAATGGGGAATATGACACAGGTTACACTTATGAAGAAACTACTTTCGACGGCGTTCCTTTTGAAAACGTTGCTTCTATCGGTAAATACTGGGTCAAAACAAGTAAAGCATTTACAGATGGATTGCTCATTACAGGGGATTTGTATGGCGGTGTTTTCTTTATCTATAATGAAAACTCTACCAATTCAGAAAATATTATTTTCTCTCATGGTGGTGGGCGTTTGATCACCTATACAGGCGTAATTACGAAAGATGCCATTGATGATGCCCCAGATACAGAAGGTAGCAAACCTGATCCAGATGGTACCGAGTCAGATTCGTCTACTTCAGCAAACAACGATTTATTTAATAACTTCGATACTGGTACTATTAAAGATTCCTTGATTGGATTTGAAGTTTATGATGGTACTTCTTTCTATACCAGAAGTGACTCTGAAATTTGGGTTTCTGGTGTGAATGTCCACGAAGGTGGCGACATGATTTTGCAAGGTTCTTACGGAGACCATGACTGGGCATACAGTTCTGGGGATCGTTATGGTGGAGTGAATGTTGCTGGTGACTTACGAGTTTATGGTGGGTTAGAAGGAAATGAAACTGATTTCGTATTAACAGGCGATTATTTCGGATTTGGATTTGGTGGAACAGCGGCGAAAGACAGTTCGATTCTCATTGACGGGTCTGGTGTGAATTGGGGCTTGTCTTATGATCCAACTAATGACGGCAAAGCTTGGACTGATGGTGAAGAAAAAACAAAGTTGGTGAGCTTGACCATTGCGGGTACCAGCTATTTGAATCCAAGTGGAAGAGAAGGGGTTGTGGGTTCTGAGTATGCCTTGGGACAAAGTTGGTCCACTCTCCCAGACCAATTAGCTTATTTGGTTCCTTTGGGCGCTTTGACTGGGGTGAGTTCTAACCCAGCTGTGGTAGTTTCTGGTGAAGATACTAGACCAACGGTCAGTGTCAATCAAAATTACGAGTTGTGGTCAGGGAAAACCATCGGTAATTATGTTACGACAGGTGACCCTCTTGTGAGTATTTCTGTGCCTTATACCACTGGTTATACTTTGATTTATTATTTCTATCATTTCAAAGATACAGATACAAATAATCAGTATTTTGCTGATTATGTTGAAGCCAATCGTAGTACTTTCACCAATTATTTTAATTATTTTGTCAGTATGGACGAGGTTGCCTATGAAGCACTAGAAGGTGCAGTGGTTAATACAAAAGGTCAAGTCTATGCTCATGATGGTGATGGTATTCGTATCGGTACTCAAGATGCGTTAAACATTGAAGCAGAAGCAGCAGAAAAAGCACAAGAGTTTAAAAACGCCTCTGTGACGTTAAGTCCAAATATTCCCATTGATCCTCAGTATGCAGGGGTCTTGAATAATGATGAGAATTTGATGAATCCTTATGATTATTACGTGAAGACAGAGTTGTTGAAACAAGATGTACTCTCTGCTGTGGTATCTCCTGGGAATTATGTATTAAGTTTTTATAATACTTCTGGTCATATGGTGGGTCTTTATAGTGGTCGTGGTGTGAACTGGTATGGGAAATCCACTGGTGTTGCACATTTAAGTGAAACTTATGAACATGTTTCCATGATTGTCGCCAATGGTGGTATCAACTTACAAGCAACCATTGACCCAGGGACCGCTTATAATGCAGATGGTTCTCTGAAAGACTCAGTACGGAATGAGATTACCTATGAAGGATTGGTGATGTCCAGTGTTGGTGTAGCCATTGTTTCTCCTATTATCTCTAATTCGGCTAAGGTTATGTCCTCTTTGACCGCAACAACACAGGTCGTCCTTGTGGATGAGTCCCTGATTGGGTCAACTGGGAGTTTTGCAAATGACTATTGGCGTTATTATGTGAAATATGATGATACCTTCACTTATACAGAAGATGGCACAACCTATACTGGTTTAGAAGCTTATGGCGTGAAATTCAAAGATGTCTTAGAGGAAAGAAATATTGACTGGACTTATTTGGAAGTTGTGGAGTGTACTCCAGCCTTTATAACAACAGCAGATGAATATGTGGTAATGAGAGTGCCTTTTGCCTCCTATTTTGATCATTTGATTTATACAACTGGCTCTTTGGGTGATCCTACCATCAATGTTGGTGCTACCCAAGTGGATGTTTTGGTAAACTGGGGTGCAAATGACCTTGTTTATTTCGAAAACTGGGAAAAACACTAATATTTTTCTCTGAAAGAGAAAATCAGACAATTCTCCTCCGATTTGGAGGAGAATTGTGATACATAGATCTTGGAAACAGGACGAATGAAAGAGGAGGTAATTATGATGAAACAAACATTTTTGAAACTGAAACACAATAACCAAGGGCTTACCATCATTGAATTGCTTGCTGTGTTGGGTATTATGGCTGTATTGTTCACCTTTACTGCTTTTTCTCTTAGCATCACCCCTGCTTCCGAGGCAAAAAAAGTGGTTGCTAATGTGGATGCCATGATTTCACGGACAAAGGTGGGTTCTCTGGCAAAAACAGGGGACGTTTACATGGAAGTTCACATTGATAGTAAAGGTACTGTGTCACTGAATTATTATGAAGACGATGTGATGAAAGAAACAGAAGTATTGACCACTCGTGCTGTAGAAATCGGCTATCTTACTACGACTGGTTCCACGGAAACCATTTTGGGGACAAATCAATCTTTAGTGCTTGCTTTTGACAGAAGAACCACAGGGTTTCTTACCTTGACAGAAGCGGCAGCCTTGACTGCTGGCAGTCGGGGGAATCCCCATACCATCAATGCTGCGACAGGTAACACTTATTGCAACAAAATTTATGTGCGAGGTGGGACTGTGGAGTATTTCATTGAAATAGGACCTACGACAGGAAGCCATTATAGAAACGTTTAAGGGGGAAAAGATATGAAGAATCGATTGAAAAGACTAAGAGATTGTGCCAAATGTAATGCAGGCGTAACCATAGTAGAACTCTTGGTGTCTGTGTTGGTTTTCTCCATTTTCTCTATCGCTTTGATGCAATATATGTCTACAGCTGCCTCTGTCAGCTCTACTGTGAATAATGCTGTGAACTTATCCACAGAGTCACAGGTTGCCTTGGGTTTGATCGAGGAATATTTAGTAGAATGTAGTGGTATGGTTGCTTTTGATGATACGAATGATGTTTTATATATCGTGAATAATCAGGATTATAGTGGGAGTTTAGGGTCTGATCAGTGTATTGTCCATATTTTTGAGTATGATTCTACTGCTCGATCACTGTATTATTATTACATCTCAGGAGCAAGTGGCTCTAGAAAAGCTGTCAATGGCTATTTCGAGGATGATGGTACTTTGACAGTGGATGCGACATCCTCTACTATGTTGTATTATGATTATACTTTGGATGCTGCTTTAAGTGGTGCTGTGGTTTCTCCAAAGGAATTGGTGACCAAAAACATCAATGAATTTGATGTGGTGTTAGAGACGGAAAAAACAAGAATCACTTATGAACATTCTATTGACAGAGTTGTCACAGCAGATATTAGTTTTGCCATGTCTTTAGAGAGAAGTAGCCAATCTTATAGCAGTAACTCGGTGATGTTGTTACGGAATAAGCCAATGGTGAATGAATTGGAAATCAAGAACAGTTCCTCTAGCAATATTGTGATTGGGTCTATTGGTGTTTATGCTGAAACGACCACCACAACTCCTTAGCTTGTCACTAGATTTAAGGGGGAAGGAATCTGTTTCCTTTCTGGTTCTTGGAGAGGTCTGGAATCCTGAGTCAGGATTCTGGATTTCTCTTTCTAAGTAGAAAAATAAATTAAGTCAGGAAACGGAATTTCCTTGATTGACTAGGGAGCATGATTGCTTCTTTTCATAAAAATATTGGTATTATCATAGGAGAAGGGAGTTTTCTATGAACAATTTTCAACTTAAAAATCGAATGATCGCAGTACTACTTTGTTTTGTCATGGTGGTTGCTGTTATTTCGGTTTTCTTTTTTTCTGATACCCAAGAGGTGGCTGCATCTCAAAGCTTGTCAGGGATAGAAACTTTAAAAAACACCAAATCAGAATATCAAATTCTGGAAATCGTACCAGACATGAGTCAGGGGGCTTTTGCATGGTATGTGGGTGGTAGCGAGGCTGTGAATAGCAGAAAATTAAGCAGTGCTTATAGCTCAGAAACCAATATGTATGTGAATAAGTATCAAGAAATCACAGACATGTTACAAACACAGAATTATCTCCTTGGCAAAGGAGAAAGCAATGATCCTTCTCTGAGTATTTTGGGCTATTTGGGGAAAGTTTCTGCCAACGGAAGCGTTGTTTCTGGTGGATTTGAGAACAACGAATGGTTTTTGCGTTATGTCCTTGATTGGAACGAAGGCGAAACAGCACCAGAAATCAAGGTGAATACAGTTTCTCCTGAATATGTGACAGAAGCCCATATCAGCCTAGCAGATATGGTGATTATTTCTGGTGGTTTTTATTATCCTGATGCCACAGTGTCACCAATGGCATATAGCGAAAGTAAGGATTTGAGTCCTGCAGTGGTGGATGCTATTATTTCTGCCACCAAGGGGGATTTGTCTCTTATTTTAGATCGCCGTGCTTATGTCACAGGTTTGGAAACCAGCCGACTGTTTCAAGTGCTTTTAGAGGGCGACCCTATCACAACATCTTCTGGTGTTTATGGTCCTGTCTTTTATTTTTCTTCCCTTGCTTCTGGAGAGGAGAGAGAAAATGCTGTCACTTTGAATGATGGCAGTGTTTTGGGGATTGTTGGCAATACAAATCAAGGTTTTTTGGTGACGCCTCAGTTTAATACGCCCTTTGATTCCAGTATGACGGGGGAATATGGCCCCTTTGCTGATGTGATGGACAGTATCAAAAGTGAAAATACGAAGCGTTTGATGACGGGGCAAACCTTGATTTCAGAGGAACTCACCATGGCTCGTGTGATTCAATATCTGATCACTGGGGCGGGGAATCAAGGTAGTGCAGAGGAAAGTAAGGCAAATGTGACTGTACTTTCCATCCAACCAGGGGATGCTTCTGATATTGCACGTTATTCTGAAAGCTTTCACGAAAAGTTCACAACTGACGAGCCAACAGTCACAGCACAAGTCGGTTTGCCTTCTGACCCCAGAGTTTCTATTTTAAGTGACCAGATTTCTTGGTCTTTATTAGAGGCTTGGACAGGGGTTTCCAGAGAAAATATCACTGTGATCGAGATGACAGCAAAGGAATTTTCCATGGAAAGTGAATCTGTGATTTCACTTTATGACCTGGTGTATATCGGCAATGATATTTCTGCCAGTACTTATGGTGTTTACGGGGAAAGTGATATTTTCAATCGTGGGAACCAAAATTATGCCAGTGAAGGCAGTCAGAGTTATTTTGCTGTGATGGGTGAGGATCTCCAGACACCATCCTATAGTTACAGAGCCTTAGACAATGATATTTCTGTGACCAAATATCAAGAAATTCTTGCTTTTGCAGAGGCAGGTAGACCTGTGATTTTGGCACCCTATCTTTGTGGAGGCTTGAATTATCGAACAATCAATAATGTGCCATCTTCTATGACAGTGGATAGCAATAGTAATCTTTATCGTTTGATGAACAAAATTTCTGGGCTTTCCTCTGTTTTCCGTCAAGACCTTTTGATTGTGGGTGAAGATGGTGTCCTTGGGAACAGTGATGATGGTGCGTTCCATCAGGCTTGCCAAAAGGCTGTGCATATTCCTAGCCCTGCCATTGAATTTGCAACTTTAAGTTCCAGTATGCCTTCTGCATATGATGAAAGTTCTTTCTCTGTTATGACTTTAAGCACAGGAAGTTCCAGCACAAGCCTAGAGTATATCTTTAAGATTTCTGGTTTGGATGAAGATGCCAGTCCTTTTTCTGTAGAAGTTTCTTTGGATTTGGATGGTAGTGGTGCTTTCGCTCTTTTATGTAATTATGACAGCAGTTTCAAGATTTCTCGTTTACAAACAGATGGTAATGGGGATTTGGTTTTGGATAGTAGAAGTCAACCCATCAGAGAGATCGATGTGGCATATAATCAATTAGTGCAAAATCAATATTATCGTGTTTCTGTTGATTTGGCAACTGAGATACAAGGGATTGTCCCTTGGAAAATTTCCATCACATCCCAGTCTAAC
Source organism: Eubacteriales bacterium (assembly GCA_044432725.1). Classification (GTDB taxonomy): domain Bacteria; phylum Bacillota; class Clostridia; order Oscillospirales; family Oscillospiraceae; genus JAWXUK01. Next base: position 27,041 of record JAWXUL010000003.1, on the reverse strand, counting down.
CCCTCTGTTTCGTCAGAGTATAAAGCACTGACTTATGTCATTCCAAAAACTTTGGAAGAAGTTGCTATTTTGCAAGTTTATGACAGTTTAGAAGTGAATATGGAAGAAAGTGACCTGTATCAACAGCTATTGGGCATATCTGCTGGAGAGCATTTTTCAGAGCAAATGTCTGAAGATGTTTCTGTTACTGTGAATTCTGTGTCTGTGAATGAATTTAACGAGATGGTGGCAAATGGTTTCAGTGTTTCAGATGTTTATGACAAATATGATCTTCTGGTGCTGGGGTCTGGGGCTGTATCTGGGAAAATGACAGCAGGCAGTCATAGTTTTGTCAGTTCCTATCTAAGTTGGAGTGGGAATCTTTTGGTGATTGATTCTGGCTTAGATAAAGATAATTTCCCATTTTATGGTGGAATATACAGTGCAAGTGGGAATTTATCTTCTTCGACTAATACAAATCTGAATCAATTAAATAGTGAAAAATTCAAAAATTATCCTTTTACGATTTCTTTGGCAGACGCTCAGTATGTGTATCAAGAAAACAATTATTATTATAGTAATGTGACTATCAATGATACTTTGTCAAATGCACAGATTTTTGTCAATACCTTAGCCACCATTGTTCCTTTTTCAGCGTATGATTCTGGAGATTCTGGATCCACTGCGACCAGTAATATTACTTTTTGGGAGAGTGATGCAGGGATAACAGGGGCACAGCTTTCCACAAATCTGAACTATATCGCTGGTGGTATTACAGATATTGGCACATTGACCGAAGACCCTAGAACCATTTATTTTTCTTTGCCCCATCACGAAGCCACAGGCGCAATTTACTTCAACTTAGCGGATAGTACAGGTAGCCAAGGGATTGTGAGTGGTATTTCCAGTATTTTCGATGATCTGGGTAATGAGTATGCGTATACCAGTAGAGTGGTTGATTCTTATGCTTTGTTTCATTTTACGATCCCTTATGGCTTGACAGCAGGACGTTATCAAGTGCAAATCACTGCGAAAGAAGAGGCAAACTCTGTCGCTGTTGCAGTGGGGGTATTGAATATCACAGTGACCAATAACACGGATGTGGATGCTTTGCATAGTGTGAATCTGTTGCAGCAAGGTACTTTTATCAGAGATGAGGATAATGTCATTATCGGAAGTGTGGCAGACTCTGAAAACGGAAAAGATTTTATTTATCTTATCCCTCAAGGCTGATGAAAATTAATTTCTTTGAATTAAGATGTATGGGATTGCATCATAGCAATCAAAAAAAGGCAAGTCCTTCCACTTGGAAAGGACTTGCCTTTTTATTAAGCTTGTTTACCAATATAAGCGAGGATTCCACCATCTACATATAAAATATGACCATTGACAAAATCACTGGCAGCACTTGCCAAAAAGACAGTGGGACCTGCCAAATCTTCTGGATTTCCCCAACGACCAGCAGGAGTTTTGCTCATAATAAAGCGATCGAAGGGGTGACGGCTTCCATCCTCTTGCAATTCACGTAGGGGTGCTGTTTGAGAGGTGGCAATGTACCCTGGACCAATGCCATTGCATTGAATGTTCCCTTCGCCAAATTCCGAAGCAATGTTTTTGGTGAGCATTTTCAGACCGCCTTTTGCAGAAGCATAGGCTGATACCGTTTCTCTCCCCAATTCGCTCATCATAGAGCAAATATTGATGATTTTTCCATGTCCCTTTGCGACCATTGCAGGTAAAACAGCTTTTGCCATAATAAAGGGCGCTGTTAAATCCACATCAATGACTTTTTGGAAATCTTCCACTGCCATTTCACACATGGGAACTCTTTTGATAATCCCAGCATTATTGACTAAAATGTCTACACTGCCAATTTTTTCAGCGATATCTGCTACCATTTCGGTGACTTCTGCTTCTTTTGTCACGTCGCAAACATAGCCATATGCTGTAATATTTTGCCTTTGGTAGGCAAGGATTCCTTTTTCCATGCTCTCTTTGGAACTGCTGTTAAAGACGATGGTGGCGCCTGCTTGAGCCAAAGCTTCTGCCATGGCAAAGCCAATGCCATGGGCACCTCCTGTGACTAATGCAACTTTTCCTGTTAAATCAAAAATATTCATCATGTTGTTACCTCTTTTTTTATTAAAACTCTAAAAATGGGGAAGCACGGATTCCTTGTGGTTTAGCTGAATCGAACCTTTGAAAGAGTAGGTGAATCAAAAAAATTTTAAAAGGATTCCAGTTTTTTCATATTCCCTCTTTTTTATTTTATCAGAAGGAGTATCAACTGTCAAGGGATGGTGGGCTGTTGACTGAAAGACTCTAAAAAAAAATTGAATAAACTTATTGATTTTTAATTTAATTTAAGGTATAATGAAAGGAAACTTTAAAACAACATCATCTTTGGTCAATCTGTAAAAAGGTGCAAGGAATGAATCAGAAAAAAATCTCTGCGTATTTCTGGGGAAGGGTCTCTCCATTTATGCTTATAGATTTTCCGAGAGGGGAATCTTGAAACAATTCGAACAACAAGGGCGAGATTTTTTGGCAGATTTTCTTTTAGGAATTTTTCGAAAACATCTAAAAATTTCTGTCAAAAATACCGATATAATAATTAGACTAGTTGGCAGCAGTGTTCGTGTCTTATTCCACCGAGAGGGTATGGTGCAGATCAACGAAGCCCCTCTTGCAAAGGAAGCATGAAGGATTTTCAAGGAAAGACAACGGCTGTTATCTCGCCGGAAAATTGAAAAAATAGGGTAATTTTCTAGGATAAGAGGCATTGCCCAAGAAAAGGAAAAGGAGGTGATTTGAATGGCTTCTATATTTTATGCAGTGTATGACGATTCTACAAAAGCAGTACCCTTTATGATTGTACACAGAAATCCGATTACAATTTACAGAACAGCAAATATGGAATTGATTGAAAATATCAGTGCCATGGGCTTTGATCCCAAAGCTGTTTTATTGGAAGAGGATATTGAAAGTCTGGTGAATGGTGACTATCAAAATGACGAAATTCCAGCAGATGAATTAGAATTTCTTGTGAATACATCAAAGCAATGGGCTTTGAAATCAACATAGGCTTCTCTGACAGCAAAAAATCTTTCTGATAGTTGACGCAAGTTTCATTAATCTTGTTTTCTGAAGGAAACAAGGGCAGTGAAACCAATACAAGAAACGAGATGACTCCCAATGAATATGAAAAAAATCAGACAAATTTTTGAGATAGATGCCAACGACTGTAGTAATCCTGTCTTTTTCACAGATTATGAAACAGGTGAGCTTGTCTATCTGAATGGAGCTATGGCAAAGAAATTTCAAATTTTTGATGACTATAGTGGAAAATTAGCAAGGGATATGATTCCTTATTACGATGATATCTGTGGATTTCGAGATAAAAAAGCACTGAAAGATGAAGAATATTCCAGTGATGTCTTTTTAAGCGAAATGCTCAATGCAAATTTGCGTTCAGAAACAGGGATTCGCTTTGTAGGTGGACGGAAATTCATCCAAACAAAATATTTCCTTGCCCCTTCCACAGAAAAGCAAAAAGAAGCAGAAAATCTGTTTGAACGTGCCATTGCTCGTTGTCTGGAAATTTTGGGGGATCTGTCAGCCCCTTCTCCCATTGTACCTTTATTAGAATTGTTAGGGCATTTTTATTCTTGTCAGCTTGCATATATCTGTGAGTTTGATTTTGAGGAACGCAGCCTTGCAAGCAGTTATGTGTGGTCATGTGACAATCGTGACATCCCAATCACAGGCGGGCTTCCCATGGAGCGTTTTGTTGTTTGGCTGAACACAGGGGATAATAAAAGCATCATCAATCTGGACAAAAATGTTTATCAATATCCTTCCCATTCCATTGAAAGTCAAATTTTGACGCAATATAATCTTGAAAATATTACTTTGAGCAAACTTTGGGACAAAGATGGTGTTTTAAAGGGCGTGGTCGGGCTAAGTAACCGCTCGGAACTGATGTACGATGACAGATTGCTGCAAGCTGTTTCTCATTTCGTCATGGAGCAATTCAGTCAGTCAAGCATGGAAGAAGCATTGGAAGACTTGAACGATATTGATATTTTGACAGGTTTTTACAATCGGGATAAATATACCCAAAAGCTACTGGAATTAGAGGAGAATCCTCCCAAAAGTTTAGGGGTTCTCTTTGTGAATGTGAATGGATTACGTGCCACAAACGAGTATATTGGTTATGACGAAGGGGATATGTTAATCAAGAGAACTGCCTCTACCTTGACCGAGTATTTTTGTTGTCAATTTTATCGTGTCAATGGGGATGAATTTGTGGGTTTTGTAGCAGACTGCGAAGAAGAAATCTTTTTAGATACAGTGACCTCATTGCAAGAAAGATTGAAAATGCAAAATATTGATGCTGCATTTTCCTTGGGGCAGTGTTGGGAAAGTGGAAATTTTGCTGTGCCAGACATGATCAAAATAGCAGATACTGTGATGGTCATTAATAAGCAATCCTATTATGCTGATTCTATCAAAAATTCTCAGAAGATTACCAATACAATGTTGCAAGATATGTTTTTGGCCATTACAGAAGAGGAATTTTTGGTCTATCTTCAACCACAAATTGACTTAGAAAGCCAACAAGTGGTGGCGGCAGAAGCATTGATACGTCGTTTTGACAAGCGCCAAAATAAGATGATTTTCCCTGATATGTTTATCCCTCTTTATGAGAAAAAGTCAGTTATTCGTCATGTTGACCTTTTTATGATTCGTAAAGTTTGTCAAATGATACAATCTTGGAAATTGGTCAATCAGGAATTGCCTATTTCCGTCAATTTAAGCCGTGTCACTTTGATGGAACATGGGATTGTGAAAACAATTACAGAAATATTAGATGAATATGACATCCCTCATCAGCAAATTGTCATTGAAATCACAGAACGGATTGGACTGATTGAAAATGACGTGGCTTCTTCTCTGATACAGGAATTTAAAGAGAATGGATTTAAATTATCTTTGGATGATTTTGGCTGTGCTTATTCCAATATTGTGACTCTGGCACAAATCGAGTTTGACGAAGTGAAAATTGATAAAAGTTTAATTGATCATCTCATCAGCAATCCCAAAAATCGTATTATTGTAAAAAATATGCTTTTGATGTGCAATGAATTAGAAAATACCCATACTCTTGCTGAAGGGATAGAAACAGAGGAGCAAGCAGAATTTTTGCGCTCAGCAAAGTGTAAATTGGGGCAAGGGTATCTATATTCCAGACCTATCCCGAATGAAGAATTTTATGAGAAATATGTCAACTTGTAGCTTTTCTATTTTAAGAAGAGATAATTTTGAAAAGGATTCAGTTTAAGCTGGTGAAAAAGAGGGGGAAATTAGTATGAGTAAAATTCTAATTGTTGACGACGCACTGTTTATGAGAAAAGTAATACGTGATTTGCTCATAGAACATAATTATACTGACTTAATTGAAGCAGGAAGTGGCAAAGAAGCAGTGGAAATGTTCAATGAACATCGACCTGATTTGATTATCATGGACATTACAATGCCCGCTTTTGATGGGATTGAAACCATTAAGGTAATCAGAAAAATCGAAGAGGAAGTTACCATCTTAATGTGTTCTGCTATGGGGCAAGAATCCATGGTGAAAGAAGCATTAAAACTAGGGGCAAAGGATTTTATCGTGAAACCCTTTAAACAAGAAAGAATGATGCAAGCAATCAAAAAATTATTAGGGGATTGATGTCTTTTGTTTCGCTTTATCCTCTAAAAAATATATGTGAAATGGTAAAAGGAAGCACCTAGGGACAATAGGTGCTTCCTTTTATGCTATATTTTCGCTAGTTTTGAGGATAAAGGGGAAGAAATTCTTCATAACATTTATGAAACAGAAGAAAAGAAACCATAGGGGCAGTATTGGGACAGCCAGACGGTTTGTGTTAGCGTTTGGAAACTAGGATAGATTTTCATGCTCCACAGTGTTGATAAGCCCCAGTAAGTTGTGAACAGAAGTGACTAGGCTTTCATTTTTTACATTATCAATGGCTTTTAAATCGTTGATGATGTCATATTCCAGAGAATCAGAGCTGAGTTCTAAATCAAAACGAAGGATGGTATTGGGCCCTTGGATGGGTCTTAAGGAGATTTCTAAGTATTGCCCGTTTAAATAACTTTCACTATATTGACCAAAGACATAGGTATCACCATATAAAAAGCCTCTATAATCGTAAGGATCGATATATTGATAGTCTAAATCATACTGGTTTAAAACGTGGCAGATATCGTTTATAAGTTGTTTGTCGTTGCTGTCTTTGTCGTGACTTCGGAGAAACTGGGTGCATTTGTGGTCAAAGACCCCTGAGCCCATTTTATATGCTAAATTTTCTATGACAAACTGTGTGCCATCATAACGATATTCAATTTCGCTATTAGAAATCCCAAAGACGATTGTGGCGATGTCGTAGTGTTGATTGTCTACTTGAAATTGCTCGATGGAGGAGGCAGCCCAAGCGATGGCAGTATCTTCCATAAAATCCTCTATGGTGCAATAGATGTTCCATATTACTTGGACGATTCCATAGAGAATAAAAGGGGACATGAAGACGAAGCATACCATGACCAAAAAGTTTCTTCCTATCTGCAGTAGAATTTTCATCTTCACTCACTCCTATGGGATTCCTTGGTGTATTTGAATGTATTATACCATTATTTGGGGTGTTTGTCACGATTTATTTTTGAGGTGTTCTTGATTAGAAAGGATTTTTTTAGAAATCTGAAGGCTGGAGAAAATTTCTTAGAACTTTTTTCTTTGAATGCCGTCTATTCAAGTAGCTGCAGCAGAAAAGAGACTTGAAAGGTTGTGTTTTGGATGAAAAATAGAAAAATGTTACAATTAGGACTGGTAACGGTTTTTGCCCTTGGTACCATGTCAATGACTTCCTCTGCTGTAGAGGGTCCTATAGAGTGTGGCTTACCCTTGGATGTGTACGAAGGGACTGCTCTGCCAGACATGGCATGTAATCTACCTCTTGAAGGGGTGAATGTTGTAGAAAATCAGTATTTATTGAGTACTGACGGCGGTTTTGATGGGATTTTAACAGAAAAACTAAAAGATTTAGGGATTGTTTCTTTGGAGGAGATTTTTAACTCTGGTGATTACTTGGTCTATTTGGCAAGTTGTTCTGAAGACTCTGGTAATGTGAAGGAGGAACTGGAAAAGCTTCAATTATTCTTATCTGTGGAGGAAAATTTTCAGGCAGAATTGATGTATTCTGTTGCACCTACTCTCGACTGTGATCTCAGTCATTTGTATGATGAGGAAGGCAATGATATTGGGGCAGATGAAATTCCTCAGGGGATGGTCTATGAATATGTGATGGATGAAAATGGTGACTACGTCGTGGCAGAGGATATAGTTGATTTGACGGAGGCTTTTGATCCAGAGGGGGAGCCAATGCCAGAAGGGGCTTTCGCCTCGCCAGCATTCGGTAATACTGGTAGAGGGAACTGGCTGACACGTATGTTGGACAATATTTTCAGCTTTTTCTTTTCCTAAGAATGAAATATCTATAGAGGTTAAAAGGACAGTACTTCCTAAGTGGAAGTGCTGTCCTATTTTTTTATTTTACAAGTTAAGTTGTAGAGAAAAAGGGAAAGCAACAAAATACCCATAGGCGAACACTTAGGTTCGTCTATGGGTGATTTGGTACGGCTTAAGGGATTCGAACCCCCGACCCCTTGGTTCGTAGCCAAGTACTCTATCCAGCTGAGCTAAAGCCGCATACCAGTGTTGTTGTTAATAGTATCTCTTCACAACAATATTATTATAACACAAAGAAAATAAGAATGCAAGGGTTTTTCAAAAAAAAAAGAAGTTTTTTTGTAGTGGAAATGAACAATGTTTTTTGAACATCATTAACACTATTATGCAATGTGACGGGGGTGTAATTTTGAAAGGGTAAATGTGTGGGTATATTCAAAAGAAAGAAGAATATGAAGGAGTACAAAACAGTCCCCACCTGATGGGTGAGGACTATTTTTTTCATAATCATAGAGAATTATCAATGTTAAAAGGACTATAGTTTAAATTTCTGTATCAAATCTGTCATCATAGACGCTTGTGCTGAAAGTTCTTCTGTAGAGGCAGAAGATTCTTCACTGATTGCAGCGTTTTGATGGATTACATTAGAAATTTCTTCGATTCCTTTGTGAATTTCTGCGATTGCTTTGGACTGGTCACTGGTAGAGTGGCTGATATTTTCCATATTAGCAGAAAAGCCTTCTGCTTGTGTCACAATGTTCTGTAAGTCGTGAGAAGTTTGTTGTGCCAAATCAGTACTGGTTTCCACCAAAATAGCCATTTCTGTGATGATTTTTGTGGTGTCTTTCACAGCTTGAGATGTTCTGAGGGATAAATTCCGCACTTCATCAGCCACAACGGCAAATCCTTTGCCTGATTCTCCCGCACGAGCAGCCTCTACAGCAGCATTCAAAGCAAGAATATTTGTTTGAAATGCCACTTCTTCAATCACTTTGATGATTCGTTTTACCTCGTCACTGTGATTTTTGATTTCTTGTACGTTGGTGGCAAGACTTTGCATTTTCTCATTGTTTTTGCCAATATCATTGGTGATACTTCCGGCATACACAGAAATTTTTTCGGAATACACAGCTGTTTCACTGATTTCACTGTTGATTTGTCCGATTAAACCATTTAATTCTGCGACGCTTGTGGCTTGCTCTTGGGACCCGTTGGATAGGATATTGGCACCAGAAGAAATTTGAAAAGCACCGCTTCCCACTTCTTCTACTGACATTTTTAGTTCAGAAAGTGATTGTGAAATTAGTTCTACGAAATTTACCATAGAGTCATGGATTGGCATAAAATCTCCGTGATATTCCACATCATCGACAAATTGCATTTTTCCTTGGGCAAAATCTTGCAGGGTGTGAGAAATATGGTGGATATAGCTTCGTAAAGTGGAGACCATGACTTGGATATCATGAACCAATGCACCCATTTCGTCGTCAGATTGATAATTCAGTTGGCTTTCTAAGTCACCACTTGAAATTTCATGCATATAATTTTGAATCATTTTAATGGGTCTAAGCTTTTTCGTGATAAATCTACCACAAATAAAAATCACAAACAGGGAACAAACAACTTGGAACACACTCAGTGCACCTACCACTAAGGTGGCTCGTGCTTGGAATTCAGAAATATCAACAGCTGAAACTAAAATCCACCCTGTGTTTTCGATCAGGGACAAACCACCCATTCGTTCCACACCGTCGCTGGCATATTTAATAATTTCTCCTGTTGGATTCCTCAACTGCTCGCTTAAATCATCACCGTCATAGTCCACATCGTTCACATTGAGATTTAAGTGAGAGGCAGAAGGGTGGACGATGACATTAAAATTTTGATCTAAAATATAAGTTGTCCCAGTGTCCCCGAAAGAGGTATTGGTGACAAATGCAGAAAGTTCTTCTACCAGCAAATCAAGAGCCACCAAACCCAAAACATTGCCAGAGTCACCGAATACAGGTGCAGCGATGGTCACCACAGTTTTCCCTGTGTTGGTGTCAGAATAAGCCGGAGAAATCACTAATTGCTGTTGGGTGACAGCGCTATAAAAAGAACTATCAGAAAGGGAATAGCCAGCACCACCAGAACTTCCAGTGTGATCAATGATATTGTTGCTTTGGACACTGCCCACGCTGGCATGTAAGACCGAAGAACCAAACAAGTGGGCAATGATATTCAGTTCATCTCTGGCGCTGGTATCATAAGGTTCATTGGAGGTGAGTCCAACAGTGGGGACTGTTTCTAAATATTCTTTGATCACTGCATTTTCAGAAATGCCATAGGCAGCATCGATATATCGTTGCACCTCGTAATTCATTTCTGTAGACAAACGTTTGATCATTTCATTCATGTACTGTTGTTCCCCTTTTTCAATGCTATAGGTGACCCAAACAGCGATATTTACAATCACGATTAAATTGACTATAAAAAGCATGATACTTATGTTTCTTACCACTTCGTAAGAAAGAGATTTTGCTTTTTTTCTTTTATTCTTTATTGTCATAATAATATCATAACCATTCCTTTTTCAGAGTGGGTAAAGGCAATTTTTTGCCACAGTACAAATTTTCTTTTGAACCATGTCCTTCCATGAAATTCCTTCGTGAGGGAGAGAATTTTTTCACAAAGAATCACCAGTACATACATATATTACTATCATACTCTACAAAGCCAGAATTGTCAAGAGAATTCTGGGAAATCTTCCTCTTGTCGACGTTCTATTTTGGAAGTTATAAAGAGGGAAAATAGTTACATTTTCAAAGGAAAGTCACGCTATCTTTTATTTCTGGACAGAAAGAGGAGAAGAGAGTTTTCCCTTGCCAAAAATACGATTGTGTGGTATCATTGTAATTGATTGGAAATATCAAAAACTAATCGTAACTTGAATCAAATAAATGATAACGATGGAGTAGATTTCTATGAATTGGAAAAAAGGGTGGCATATTACTGTTTTATTGTGGATTCTTGTGAGTTTTACTTTCTCCACTGCTTCTGCAACAGAGAAAAAGACAGTGAAAGTAGCTTTTATTGAAAATAACAGCTTTTACACAATGGAAATAAATGGTGGTTATTCAGGGTATAATTATGATTATCTTATGAAAGTAGCCCAATATACCGATTGGAACTATGAATTTGTTGTGATTTCAGAGACCAGCACAGAGACAGGGATGGAAGTCGCCATGAAAATGCTGGAAAATGGGGAGATAGATTTGTTGGGCTCTATGCCACGGACAGCAGAAAATGAAGAGAAATTTCAATTTGGTGTGAAAAATTATGCTGTTTCCCGATATGTTTTGTCAGCTTTGGGGAATAACCCCACCATCACAGAAAACACTTACTTTTTACAAGAGAATTTGTCTGTGGCAGTGGTCCAAGATGATATGGAAGCGTACAACGCTTTGCAACTGATTGGTCTTTCACGAGATACTGAGATAGCAATCACTTATGTGGAAACAGAAGGGGACGGCGTTGCTTTGTTGTTGGATTACGAAGTGGACGCACTGATGACCACTGATGTCAGCGATTATGGCGAGGTGTTGGTGGATTTGGTGTCTCTCACCCCATCCCCCTTATATTTTGCCAGTACAAAAGGAAATCAGGACTTATTAGCAGAATTAGATGAAGCCATTGCCAAACTAGAACTGTCAGAATTTTCCTATCCTCAGCTTTTGGTGGATCGGTATTTCGGTCATCTTCACACAGGAAAAATTATTTTAACGGAAAAAGAAAAAGAAGCCTTGGCAGATTTTCCTTACTTAACAGTGGGCTTGTTAAAAGGGAGAGAGCCCTATCAATTTTACAATGGTGATGACGAAGCTGTGCCCCAAGGGATTTCAGTGGAAATTTTAGAGGAACTTTCTGAGATTATCGGCGTGGAATTTCGCTATGTTTGGCTGGAATCTCGGGAAGAAATGCGAGATAAAATTGCAAGTCAGGAAATCGACATATGCTCCACGGTGCCTTATGATTCAGATTATGAACTGACCTATTTTTTTGATGTGGTGATTTCACAGCCCTATCTCACCACTGCAGTCACTTGGCTCCACAATCAAAATGAAACAAGGGAAAGCATCCCACATTTTTACTATTTGGCTGATAATATTCCCTTTTTTCCAGACGAAGACTTGGTAGAAGTTTTTGATTTTGAAAAAACATTGCTGGAATTATCTCAAGTGGGAGGGATTTCTCTTTTTGCAGACCCCTATATGGCACAGTATCAAGTAGAAAAATTGGGGATTCAAAATGTAGAAATGCAAACCATTACATCTATTGAATCAAAAATTTGCTTTGGCATCGGAAAACATTTAAATGAAACAGTGGTTGGACTGATTAATCACGCTCTTTTGCACGTGGATCCCTTTGTCATGGATGAAATCCTTTACCATAATCTCAATGTACAGGGTGGGCAGACAGTAGAAGCTTTTCTACGAGAAAATACCAGTCGGATTTTAGTGATCATCACCTTGGTTGTGATTGTTGTGGCAATTTTGCTTTATTTCAATGGAAAAAAACTACAAAAATTAACAAGACAAGATAGTTTGACGAAACTATACAATGCGGGTTATTTCCATGATTACGTGGGTAATAAGATCAAAAAACTGGAAAACGGCTGTCTTATTTTGATGGATATTGATTATTTCAAAGATGTCAATGATACTTATGGTCACCAAGTAGGTGATACTGTGATTAAAGCAGTGGCAGAAAAATTAAAAAAACATTTTCGGACCAATGACATCGTGGCACGTTTGGGAGGGGATGAATTTATTATTTTTCTGGAATATCCCTGTGAACAAGAGGAGTTTGAGTCGAAAAGTAAGTCTATTTTAGATGGATTACGCCTAGTCGAGGGAGAAGTCGCTGTTACTTTGAGCATAGGGGCTTATACCTTCCATGAAAGCATGACGTATAAAGATTTATACAAAAAAGCAGATGAAGAACTTTATAAGGTGAAAGAAAGAGGAAGAAATGGCTTTTCTTATGGGAAGAGCGTAAAAACAGAAGCATAAGAGAGGGGGATTTCCCTCATAAAAAACTCGGTTCCCCTTAGATGGATGACCGAGTTTTTATCACGTAGAATGTAAAAAATGAGTTGCGATGGTAAAATAAATCAGCAAAGACAGGGCATCCACCACAGTGGTAATGAAAGGCGCTGCCATCACAGCAGGGTCTACCCCAAAACGATCTGCGATGATGGGAAGAATACAGCCCACGACTTTGGCACATAAGACGGTGAGCACCAAGGTGGCGCAGACCACAAATGCCACAACAGGGGTGACTTCGGGGTTGCCCATGAGAAAGGCATCGACCACCATCATTTTGATAAAATTCCCTGTGGCTAATGCCATGCCACAAAAGACAGCCACTCGGATTTCTTTCCAAAGGACCTTATAAATATTATCAAAGCCCACTTCTCCCAAAGAAATGGCACGAATGACAGCGACAGAGGCTTGTGAGCCACTGTTGCCCCCTGTGCCTGAAAGCATGGGGATAAAGGAGGCAAGAATTACAGTGGTGGCAAGGGCTGATTCAAAGTGTGAGATAATCAGTCCAGTAAAGGTGGCAGATAGCATGAGAAGCATAAGCCAAGGGATGCGTGCTTGGCAAGTTTCCCACACAGAACTTTGGAGATATGGCTTGTCAGAAGGGGAGATACCCGCCATTTTTTCAAAGTCTTCGGTGGTTTCTTCTTGCAACACATCCATGACATCATCCACTGTGATGATGCCCACAATGCGTCTCTCTCCATCCACAACAGGAACCACGGAGAGGTCGTATTTGCTAAAGAGCAGAGCGACTTCTTCTTTATCATCATGGGCATGGACAAATTGATAATTACTGTCCATAAAATCGATGATAGGGTCAGATTCTTCTGCCATCAAAAGCTGTCGTACTGTGATAAGTCCCAGTAATTGTCTTTCTTCCACCACATAACAGGTGTAAATGGTTTCACTTTCCAGAGAAAGAGAACGTATTTTTTGAAATGCCTCTTTGATGGTGATGTCCTTACTTAGGTGGATAAATTCTGTGGTCATCACAGTGCCGGCACAATCTTTGGGATAGTTTAAAATTTGGTGGATGCTGTCTCTTGTGCTTGGATTGGATTGTTGGAGAATCCGAGTCACCACAGAGGAGGGCATATCTTCGATGATGTCCACAGTATCATCTAGATAAAGCTCTTCCAAGACTTCTTTTAGCTCCATATCGCTGAGGGCTTCGATGAGTTTTTCTTGGGTTTTGGTGTTAGAGAAATAAGAAAAAACACCAGCTGCGATTTCTTTGGGCAAGATGCGAAAAATGACAGCTTGGAGATCTACCTTTTGCAGTTCTAAATAATCGGCAATATCCACTTCATTCATGTAGGAAAGGGCTTCTTTTAATTCCTTCCAATCTTTGTTCTCCACGCATTTTGTCAAATGTTTCTGATGCTCTTTTAATCGCTTGTCCAAAAATAGTTCCTCCTTTCTGAAAAGGTCAAAGTTTCTGATGAAAAAGAAAAGAAACAAAATCCTTTCCATTGCAATTTTGCCGACTAAACAAGAAAAAAACGCCCTTTTCCATCCTAGCTTAGGCAGTCTTCCTCTGCCTTGGGAGGGGAAAAGGCGATTTCTTGGTTTTTATCATGGAATCAGTGAAGCGTTTATCTTCTTTGTTTATCTTTTTGGTTTTCTTTTTCCTGATACATCAGTGTATCAGCACGTTGATAGGTGGCTTCTAAATTTTCATCTTGTGTTGGGTCATAGACTGCATATCCACAAGCCACAGAACAGCGCATTTCTTTGTATTCTTTTTGATTTTTCACCTGTGCAGCGGTTTTTCTGACGAATTTATCCAAAACATCTGTTGTGGTGTTCGGTAAAATCGCCACAAATTCATCTCCACCAGTACGGTAAAGAACCATGTCTTTTTCTTTGTGGAGTTTCAGTGCTTCTGCCACTAATTTGATATAGTTATCCCCAGATAAGTGACCCAAACGGTCGTTCACAGCTTTTAACCCATTGATATCAGCAACCACGACGCCTAGATTTTCTGTTTTATTCCTTGCTTTTAGGTTTTCCATATCCACTTCATAGGCGTTTCTATTTTTCAGGCCAGTGAGCAGGTCTTTTGTGTTTTTGTCCAGATATAAAGGGTTTGACACTCGTTTAAACATACGAATACAAAGAATCCCAGCAAGAAATAGGAGACATACTGCTAATATGATGGTAAACATCTGCAAATTTTGCAAGGTGTCATAGGTATAACTGGCATCAAATTCAATGCCAACGACCCCAATGACTTCGCCTTCTGGATTATGGACTGGCAGATATGCAACAAAGATGTCCCCCCAGTCTGTGTGGAGAATATCTTCAGGAAAAACCATGACATTATTTAAGGCAGCGTGCATTTGGGGGAGGATTTCTGCTTCTAGGGGATCGTTGGGGTATCGGAAATCCAGATGTGCTTCTAAGCCATCGACCACATAGACCAGATTGCCTTCCTGATTCATTTTCGCAGTATAGAGATACATAACACCAGAACTATTCTTCAGGGTAAGTAGGGTATTCAGGGTGTTTTGGTATAGGGCAGAGCCCATATCTTCTGGTCCATTGATGTCTTGGAAAGAAAGAGGATCCACCAGTGATTCCACAGATGTATAAAGAGCCATGGCTCGATTTTCATAAGTAGTCATCATCATTTGAAAGGAATGGTGCCAATACATCATTGCTGATATTGTTGCAGCAAACAAGGTGAACAAGGCAACTAAGATAATCACCTGAAAGTCTAAGCGTGATGCTGTTTTTTTCCCGTTTTGTATTTTGTCTTCCATTCTGACTTCTCCTCTGAGTTTAGTTTTTACTATATTATAGCAGATTTTTGTCAAAGTGTACAGTCATATGATAAAATAAAAGTGAATTTATTTTTAAATGAACCTTAAATTATCATTGAAACAGGTCGATGATTCTATCAAATCAGAAAAAAGAAAGTTTTTGGGGAGGAATTATTATGACAGAAAAAGAAAAAAGAGAAGCAGGGCTTCTGTATGATGCCAATTTTGATGTTGTTTTGATGAAAGAGTTGAATGAATGTAAGGATCTTTGTTATGAATTCAACTTACTAAGACCAAGCCAATATGGGAAAAGAGAGGCTCTGTTACGTCAATTATTAGGCAGTGTCAAAAGCGTTTTGGCAGTACAAAGTCCATTTTATTGTGATTTTGGATATAATATCCATGTGGGGAAGAATTTTTATACCAATCATGGCTTGACCATTCTTGACACAGCAAAAGTGACTTTTGGCGACAATGTATTTATTGCACCATATTGTGGGTTTTATACTGCAGGACATCCCATCGATGCTGACTTGCGTAACCAAGGTTTAGAATATGCAAAGCCAATCACTGTGGGGGACAATGTCTGGTTTGGTGGAGGGGTACAGGTACTTCCAGGGGTGACCATAGGCAGTGATGTGGTGATTGGCAGTGGCAGCGTGGTGACCACCGACATTCCCTCTCATGTGGTGGCTGTGGGGAATCCTTGCACTGTGCTTCGTCCCATCACCAAAGAGGATAGGCTACAACAATAATATAAAAAATCCAGAATATAAAAAAATCCAGAGAACTCATGGAAATGGAGCTCTCTGGATTTTTTTATTTTTGTATGGTGCCTAATTCTTGTAAAAAGCCAAGATCTCCTGATTTTTCTAAGGTGATTTGTCCTTTTTCGTAAGAGAAGAGGTGATAGGCAGAGGATTCTCTCACTAAATGCTGTCCTCCCCCTAAATCTTCTGTGGAAAAGCAGAAAGAACCTACGGTGTAGTAAGGGATAGTCCCTAACTTTCCCTCATATCCTTGGTGGCTGTGTCCTGTGAGATATGCCAGAACATGATTCTTTTCCAACACTTTTTGAAAAAGTGGGTGAGAAACCAAGGGAGGCATGGGAGATTGACAGTCTAAGAGATGGTGATGACTCATTAAAAGGGTGTCTTTGGGTTCTTCTAGTTTTTCCAAGAGCCAAGTGGCAGTTTCCTCTGTGATTTCCCCAGAATTAAAAACCCCATTGCTACTGTCAAAAGATAGCACTCGTAAGTCCCCAAAGCTGTGTTCTTGGACAAAAGGAGGGGAGACTTTCCCCAGAAAGCTTTGTTGCACCAAGTCTCTGTTGTCGTGATTTCCAGCTGTGACCACCAGAGGGACTTGGGGGAAAAGACGCTCTAAGCTCTCTTTCACAGCTGTGACGTCTGCTAGCTGGGCACCGCTGTGGGCGATATCTCCACAATGGCAGATGAAATCTAAGGGGAGGGAGATTTCTTCTTTTAGCTTTTCCAGTTTTTCTTTTAGGGGATGGAGGTTTTGGAAAGCTTCTTGGAAGAGTCCTGTGGTTTTGCTGTAGTCACAAAGGTTGTGACTGTCTGAAATTTGTAAAAAATACATGATATCGTCCTTTCACATGATCCATTTTTTCAATAGAGGGATTTTTTGTAAGAGCATTGCACTGAAGGTGCTTGCCAGAAAGACAGCCAAGGTAAAAAGTGGTGCTGAAAAGATGGCTGGGATACCCAAAGACATCCATTGCCAGTCGACGAGGAAGAGAACCAGATAAAAATCATGGATTAAGTAAATCCCAAAGGTGAGGGGAGAGATTTTCTGAATCCATTGTTCCAGTTTGGGAGAGAAACTTTTTTGCTGAAAGAAGAGAAAGACAGAGACAGCCACCAGATAGGTATTGGGGAGGAGGTAGTGATACAGAGCAGAATTTCCTCCACCATCACGTTGGGATAAAAGATGGGTCCCAAAGGCTGTCCCCCACAGAGAGACAAGGGCGAGATAGTGAATCAGGGATGTTTTTTTCGGGGGATAACAGTGGAGATAGTGTCCTAACAAAAAGAAACCACTGTATCCAAGAACCAAGTGAAAATTCCCACGGGTTTGCCAAATTTCTAGCCACTTTCCTGTGCTAGGGGATAGTTGCAGTGTGGTGGCGATTTGGACAAAGACAAAAGACAGTCCAAGGAAATATGTTAATGTGCCTTTGTCTTGGGCAATCTTTCGCAAAATGGGTAAGCTGAGATAAAGTCCTCCTAAGGCGAACAAAAACCAGAGATGATAGTGACCAGATAAGAGTTGTGATACAAAACCCCCAAGGCTTAGGGGGGATTTGTTCCGATAAGCAGAAAGGAAAATGTAGAACGTTGCCCAAAAGAGGTAGGCAGTCCCTAAGTGTAGGAGATGTTTTCCGAATAATTTTTTCAGTGGAAACTCCTTTTCTGGGTTTAAAAAAAGGGTGCCTGAAATCATAAAGAAAACAGGAACACAAAATCGCACTAAGGTATCATATATGTTTAATATTTGCCAGTCAAAGCCATGAATGGGGGCGATGTACCATTGTTTCGAGGTGGCATGGAGCAAAATGACAGAGATTGTGGCAAAGAGACGAAGGTGATCCAGATAGGGAAGATGGGTCGTGGCAGAGTTTTCACTGAGGGTTTCTTGTGTGGTTTGGGGCATGATAGACCTTCTTTCTCTTGGAGGGAATCTTGCATAATGGCAACACTTTTTTCAAGTTGCTATATTATAACATAAAGTGAAGGGAAAAGCAAGAAAGGGGAAGACAAAAAAATCCAGAGAACCCATTTCCATGGAGTCCTCTGGATTATTTTTTAAGGTTTTAAACCTAGGGCTTAACCAAAAATTTCTTCTAGGCTGTCGAACATTTCGTCCATCACTTCAGACATAGATACATCATCTAAGGTAGATGTCATTTGTTTGATGTAGTATTCGTTACCATCTGCATCAATGTTTTCAAGGATATAGACATTGCTTTCTAGTGCCACTTTGTTATAAGCAAGGTTTGCAACAATAATGCAAGCAACCATTGCGACACAAGCCACACTGGAATAGCGACATTCAAAGACTTCCACTGGAATCAAAATCAGCAGTAAAATCCACAAAACAAATTGGAAAGCGAAGACATAAAAAGCGAATTTAACCAAACCAAGGAACAAGAATACAAAAACAGCAGCTTGGCAAAGGGTTAAAGGAATGGTGTTGACACAGACAGCCATCAGGATTTCTTTGAAATCAGCAGAACCATTACAAAGGTGACAAGCGACATAGTTACAGCCCACTGTCAAAAGAACGATGGCCACAGCATACATCAGACCAGCAAGGATCACAGAGACGATAGAAACGCTCATGTCAATGGAAGCCATATCGTTGAAATATTCACAGGTTTTGCTGTAAGACAAGAAGAATGTCAACACGTGGGTAATGGCAAAGAAAGCAAACAGAACCACAGCTAAGGGGATGTTTTCGTTGTCCACCACAGTACGTGTGGCAACACTTGGGGTTGCAACGTATTCTTTTGCAAAGGGAACACTGTCTTTCATGCTACTTTTTAAAGAGTCAGCATTGACAGCATTGGCAGCAGGTGCTGCTGCTTGGGGCGCAGGTGCGTAACCTCCTTGAGGGGCAGTTGGGGCTGAACCAATCATTTGTTGGCAGTTTGGGCAGGCACCGGCTTGTTCTACTTTGGTGCCACAGTTACTACAAAATAAACTCATAAAAAACTCCTTTAGATTAAAAATTTGTTAAAAATCTGCATTTTGCTGAAAAGCCAAAAGAAATCCGACTAGTGTTTTCGAATTGTGTCAGGTTTTCTTCATGAAAAGGGAGAAAAACCTTCCAAAAACGAAGCTTTATTCAGAAAAGCCACATTTTTACAATGTACTGTTAATTATAACAAATCTGTCGAATAATGTCAAGGGGATTTTTCTGTGCAAAAGAAACAAAAAAAACTTGACTATTCCCTAGGTTCTGTTATACTTTAGATATAGATTTTGTTTTAAGAGATGTTTTTTTCATCATGCCTTATGATATTACTGTGATATATTTAAAAACTATCTGGAACAATTCTTAAAATTACCTGAAAAAAGGAGGAAAAAACATGGAATTTCTAGGCTTATCCATTTCCTTGGCAAACACCCCTTCCTTAGATCCTGATTTTATTCCCATGGGAAAATTTAATACTGCCTTTCTGCAAGGGGCAACGGTACCTTTTTCCATTGCACTAGAGGGACTGTCAGGGCAGATGGCTGTATACCATAGTCATTTATATGGCACGAAAGAGAAAGTAGAACTAGATCGATATTATTTACGACGATTGATGAAAACCATGCTGTGGCTTTATGGTGGATATCAATTTTATTTGTCAGGTTGTCCTGATATGGTGCCATTGATGGCAGAAGATTTTTCCAAAGGCGGGATCCAAGAATTTGACTGGGACTATATGGCGAATATTTTCGAGCATCCTTTTGCCATTCAATCTTGTGATAAAGTCCCAGAGGCAGTGGGGAATGCACAAGCCATAGGGAGACATCTAGAGGGCTGTCGCATTGGATTTGATGCCGGTGGATCTGACAGAAAGGTTTCTGCGGTGAAAGATGGCGAGGTTCTGTTTTCTGAAGAAGTTGTCTGGCATCCAAAGACACAAAGTGACCCTGACTATCACTATGATGGCATTGTTTCTGCCTTGAAAGCAGCTGCCAGTCATCTCCCCAAAGTGGACGCTGTGGGGATTTCCTCTGCTGGAGTTTATTTGGATAATCAGTGCAAGAGTGCTTCTCTCTTCCTGAAAGTTCCCCCTGATTTGTTTGCTGAAAAGGTGAAAAACATTTACGGTAGGGCTGTGGAAGATTCTTTTGGGAAAGTGCCTTATGCTGTTTGTAATGACGGAGATGTGTCAGCCTTGGCAGGCGCTATGAGTTTGGGCGAGGATAATGTATTGGGCATCGCCATGGGCACCAGTGAAGCAGTGGGATTTGTGGATCAGAATGGCTGTATTACTGGATGGCTCAACGAGCTTGCTTTTGTGCCTGTGGATGCTTCTCCCACAGCCATGGTGGATGAATGGTCTGGGGATATTGGCTGTGGCGTGAAATATTTTTCCCAAGATGCTGTGATCAAACTGGCACCAAAGGCTGGGATTACCTTGGATGAGGGGCTTTCTCCAGCAGAAAAGTTGAAAGTGGTGCAAGCTTTGATGGCAGAGGAGGATGAAAGAGCAAAGGCAATCTTCCAATCCATTGGGGTATATCTGGGGCATAGTCTGGGGTATTATCATCATTTCTATCACTTTGCCCATGTGCTACTGTTGGGGAGAGTGATGTCTGGAAAGGGTGGAGACATCATCCTTGCTGTTGGGAAAAAGGTCTTAGCAGAAGAGTATCCAGAGGTGGAAATTTCTCTTGCTTTGCCGGATGAAAAGTCCAGACGGGTGGGGCAATCTGTGGCAGCTGCCTCTCTGCCCAAAGCTTAGCAGAACTTTGAAAGAAACAAAAAAGCATCATTTAAAATAATATAATAAAGATAAGGGAGAAGGAAAAATGATTTTAGATTATTTAGAAAACAAGGAACATTATGACAAGATGAACCCACAATTTTCCAAAGCCATGGCATTTGCCCTGTCCTTGCAAGAGAAACCAGTGGGGAGATATGAAGAAGGGGATTATTTTGTCCTGATCCAAGAGATGGAGACAGTGCCTTTAGATACTAAGAGATACGAATTGCATAAAAAGTATTTAGATGTGCACATCACCCTAGCAGGGGAAGAAACCATTGAATATGAAGATATTCGCTTTCTTTCTCCTTTAGAGGAGTATAATCCAGAGAAAGACATCCAATATATGAAGGGGACAGGATGTCCTGTGGTGGTGAAAGAAGGCATGTTTTGTTTGGTACTGCCTCATGATGGGCATAAAACAGGATGTTGTAGTAAAACACCAGATAAATTAAGAAAAATGGTGGTCAAAATCCCTGTATATTATAAAAACCAGTGCTGAAACTTCAGCACTGGTTTTTTGCATATTCTTAAGATTTAAAATTTATGATCCTGATTGTCTCGCAATTTAAAATGCTCTAACAGTTCACGCAAAGAGTCTGCTTGGGCAGAGAGTTGGTGACTGGTGTGGGCACTTTCTTTAGAGGTGGCAGAGGTGTCTTCGATGACCCCTGAGATGGATTCCATATTGCCAGTGATTTTTTCGATTTCCCCAGATTGCTCTTCCATGGCAAGGGCGATGTCGTGAATGGCAACGATTGCCTCTTCCACACCTACGACCACATTGCTTAGGCTTTGGGCTGTTTTGTTGGCGATGCCAGTACCATTTCTAACAGCAAGCAAGGTGCTGTCAATTAAATCGGCAGTTTGTTTTGCATTTTCTGCAGAGCGATTGGCAAGATTTCTGACCTCGTCTGCCACCACAGCAAAGCCACTGCCAGCAGAACCTGCTCGGGCAGCTTCCACGGCTGCGTTCAGGGCTAGGATGTTGGTTTGGAAAGCGATATCTTCGATATTTTTGATAATTTGCTCAATTTTTTGAGAGGAAACAGCGATATCATCCATTGCTTGTAGCAGTTGAATCATAAATTCATTACCAGAACGCACCTCTTCTCCAGTCCGTTCAGACAGGGCTCGGGCGTCAGTGGCACGTTGGGTAGAGGTGGCAACTTGCTCTGAGATGTGATCAAGGTTGCTACTGAGTTCTTTGGTGGAGGTGGCTTGTGTGGTGGCACCTTCTGCCAGAGAAGAGGAAGAACTTGCCATTTGCTTGGCACCATCTGTTACTTTTTCAGAAGCTTGGCTGATTTGTGACATGGTTTGATTCATATTCTCTAAAATTCTTTGCAAAGAGTGGTATAGAGGGGCGAAGTCTCCAATATATGCTTCTGGATTGCGACTGTGGACTGCAAAGTTTCCGTGGGCAAGTTCCCCTAAAACCAGTTGCTCGTCTTCGATGAGGTTAGAGAGGGAGTCCACAATGGTTTTGGTAGAGTCAGCCAGAAGTCCTACTTCGTCGTTTCGTTTGATTTCTGGAACAGGAGCTTGCAAATCACCACTTGCCAGAGATAAAATCCGTTCGATGCATTTGTTAATGGGGACAATGACATTGTTGATGCTAGTGGATAAGATGGTGCCAAAAAATATAGTCATCAGAATGGTAAGGCAAAGGGCACCAAAAACTACAGTGGGCAGAAGTTCTAAAAATTCAAAACTTTCGGCTGTGGTGATTAAAACCCAGCCATCGGTGCCAGGCACAGGGGCATAGCCACCCACTCGCACAGTGCCACTTTCAAAGAAGTTACCAAAGCCTATGCCACCATCTCCCACACTGTCTTTGGCATTTTGTTCAAAATTCAAATGGGTCTCGTGTTTGTTCAGGTGGGCAGTGGAGCCGACTTTGATACCTGTGACAATGTCTTCATCCATGATGACTTCGTCACGGGTGCTGATGATATAGGTATGACCAGAAACCCCCACAGAGTTTGCTGTGACAAGGCTGTAGAGATAGTCGTAATCAGGTGTCATATACATAACGCCAATCACTTCTTCGTTCACAATGGTGGGACAAGAAATAATGTAAGAGACAGAGTTATCACTGGCGACCACTGGAGCAGAGATATAGGATTCTCCCCCAATGCCTTTTTGGAAAAAGGTTTCTCCACTGACATTATTGCCTGTGATGAAATCGTTGCCGTCTAAGTCTACAAAAGAGGTGAGGCACCAGTATTCTGCTGATTTAGCATTGAGAATTTCGATTACTTCTTCCCGATTTCTTTGGGGATCTTCAAAGGCAGAAAAGTTTGGGATTTCCTTCATTGTGACTTGGAAAATGGACACTTGAGAGGTGAGATGTTCAGCAGAGTTTGTTGCCATTTGTTTCATGGTGATTTCTAAAGTATCTTGGGTCAAAATAGATGCTGTAGATAAAATCATACAAAAAAGCATACAACTTAAAGAAATCAGGGCAAGACGAATCCGTCCTAGCAATACTTTTTGAATTGATTTAAATTTTTTTGTTTTATTCATTGGGATATCCCTTTCCTATCTCTGCCGTTGCAGAATGTTCACAAATTGCATTTCAAATATTATATATCACAAATAATATTTTTTCAAGTGTTTTTTTCAAATTTATCCAGATATTTCTGTTTTCTGAGGATTTTGGCAATACCTTATAATTCCCATTTTTGAATTTTGAGGAAAATCAGTTCCTCAAAAAGTTAAAAATTGAGTGTCATCCTTGGTGGATTGCCGAGATTTTTAGCGAATTTGAGGGGCTTATTTTTCCTAAAGTCGAGAATGAGGGATTGTGAGGTGTTGCCTTTGTCTTTTCTTGACAAAAAAGCAGAATTCTGCTATGATAGCAAAGAATCCTACAAGGGAGGAACGAATGATGTTAAATGTGACAACAGCCACACTGGGGCAAGAATATTGGGTGTCATCTTTAGAGGGCAACAAAAAGGTGCAAAACTATCTGTTAAGCTTGGGGCTTTTTCCTGGGGAGACCTTGGAACTGGTTTGGAAAAGCAAGATAAACTTTGTTTTGTTGCTGAAAGATGGACGTTATGCCATAGATGAGGCACTTGCTTTGCAAATTCATCTGATCCCAAAGGAGGAAAGTGCTGATGAGATTACGACTTAGCTTGACAGGAAATCCCAACTGTGGGAAAACCACTCTTTATAATGCTTTGACAGGGGAAGAGGAATCTGTGGGGAACTGGTCTGGTGTTACGGTGACAGCCAGCGAAGTGGAGATGAAGACTGATTATGGCTTTGCCACTATTGTGGATTTGCCCGGTACTTATTCTTTAGACGCATATACCCAAGAGGAATCCTTGACATTAAGTTATATTAACCCAGATAAAAGTGACGTGATTGTGAATATCGTGGACATTACCAGTCTGTCACGGAGTTTATATTTCACCACCCAGTTATTGGAATTAGGGATTCCAATGATTGTGGCATTGAATAAAATAGATATTATGGAAGAGGAAGTGGACACACGTGCCTTGGCACTGGCTTTGGGCTGTCCTGTGATTCCCATTTCTGCTGAGCGAGGGGATGCCTTGCGGGAGATGGTGACACTTTCTGCCACAGCCTCCAAGCCAGCCAAGCGAAAGCATATCACCGAAGAATCCCAGCGTTTTGCTTATATCCAAGAGATTTTGGCTCAGGTCTGCCAGAAGAAGGAGGGGGAAAAGAGCAGAAAAGGAGAGAAATGGGACAAGATCTTTATGGCACAAGGTTCTGGACTGCCTTTGTATATGGGCTTGGTGATGAGCCTTATGCTTTTGTGTCATCAGCTCAACAGCTTTTCTGCCCAGTGGATTCAGGGGCTGTTTGGCAGTCGATTGACTCCTTTGCTCCTTCAATTTGAATATTCACTCCCTTATTTCTGGGGAGGACTTTTGGTGGAGGGGATTTTTGGTGGATTGGCAGTGGTGCTACGTTTTTTGCCAGTGATGCTTTTTTTATTTTTCTTTCTTTCTGTGGCAGAAGATTCGGGATATTTGGCACGGGTCACCGTGTTAATGGACTGTTACTTCAAAAAAATCGGACTGACAGGGAAAGCCATTTTGCCACTTGTGGTGGGTGGAGGGAACACAGCCTCGGGGATTCTTGCCACACGAGCCATGGAGGAAAAAGGTCAGGCAAAGCGACTTGGCATTATGATGCCACTGGTGATTAGTGGGGACAAGCTTCCTTTATTATTGTTGTTTTCAGCTGTCTTTTTTCAAAGAAGCTGGGCGTTTATCCTGATTATGACTCTCATAATGGTGGCATTGCTTTTCGCAGAGGGGCTGCTGTTAAAAAAGCTGTTTGGGGCTGAGGGGGATACTTTGTTTATTATGGAGTTACCCCAGTATCGCTATCCAAGACCCTCTTTGATTTTCAAACAAATGATGGGACGCACAGTGGCATTTTTAAAAAATGCCACAGTGATTATTTTGCTGTGGAATAGTATCTTATGGATTTTACAATCCATCTCCTTTACAGGTGGGAGAAGTGTTTTAGAACTTTTGGGCAGTGCTTTTTCTCCTATTTTTCTGCCACTTGGTTTGGGAGCATGGCAAGTGGTGATTTTGTGTATGGCTTCTTGTTTTACCAAAGAAAATGCCTTGGCGACTTTGTCCTTTTTGTATGCAGGAGAAATTTTCGTCTTTTCTCATTCCAATGATTTGTATCAAATCTTCACTCCACTGACAGCTTTTAGTTTTTTGATGTTTTATCTCTTTTCTTCCCCAAGTTTGGTGGCAATGAAGATTATGTATCAAGAATTAAAATTTTCTTTTGGGGTCGCCTTGGGGCTTCAATTTTTTGTGGGCTATGCCCTTGCTTTTGTCACGTATCAGCTGGGAACCTTGATTGGGACAGGTGCCTTGGGAGCGGGGTATTGGATTGGGCTTTTGATTTTGGGGGCTCTTGGGTATTTTCTGTATTTAGGAAGAGAGCATTTTACCAGATGGGAACAAATGTAAGGTCAGAAATAGGAATTTCTCTATTGACATTTTTTGTGGGAAGATATAGAATATAGGGGTGACTGGAAGGGGCACAGTGCTTTCTTTCTGAACACAAACGATCTCTTGGCTCTGACAAAATCCAATGTGGATTCTGGTAGACTTGGGGATAGAAATGAGCGTGATGGATAGCATCACATGAATTTGAATCAAACCAAATAAATAGGGATAAAGTCTGGAACAGCAAGTTTTGGAAGATTCCCTGATTATTTTGTTTGCAAGTAGCAGATTTGTCCTTGTGATTCGTTTGACAAAGGCAAATTAATTTTAAATGCTATGGTAAAAGAAAGGATAATCATGAAAAACAAGATGACATTCAAAAAGACGAGGAGCCAAACAGCTTTGACTTTGGCAGGGCTTATGCTTGCATTGCCACTTCATACTCAAGCAAGTGGTTTTGCCGATGTGGATGATGGACATTGGGGCAAAGACTTTGTCACTACAACCGTAGGGGCAGGCTTGATGATTGGTGCAGGAGAAAACAATTTTGATCCTGGTGGCATAATGACTTATGGCGAGTTCGCTGTGGTTGTGGTCAATGGTACTTTTGGTGGTGCATATGATACAGAAGGCACAATTAACCACTGGTCTGATGCTTTCTTAAATGTCTTGATTGAGCATGGCTTGTTTTTGACAAGCACAGGTCAAAGTGTTGTGGAAATGAACGATGGATGGCAAGGGACATCCATCACCCGTGAAGATGTTGCCACAGTGGTGGCTCGTTTGATGGATGGGGGAGATTTCCTGACTGGGGATGCTTCTTTGCTAGATGGATACAATGACATTCCAAGCACAGGAGAACTTGCCACAACAGGACAGCTTCAAGATATGCTAGATGTGATTGCCAACAAAGTGATGGTAGGCTCTAACGGTGCTTTTGGTACAGGGGAAACCTTCCAACGTGTAGAAGGCTGTGTGGTTTTCAAGAAATTATTAGAGTTTGAAATCATCGAACCAGTCAATGGGACTGAAGAAGATGATGTCGTTGTGGAAGAAGAAACCACAGAAGATACAACAGTGGAAGAAGAAACCACTGAAGACACAACAGTGGAAGAAGATACTACTGAAGATACAACAGTGGAAGATACCACAGAAGACACAACAGTGGAAGATACCACAGAAGATACAACAGTGGAAGATACCACAGAAGAT